>NZ_JBIWFV010000004.1:552222-668057 GCF_044763255.1 Streptomyces sp. NPDC096176
CGGGGGGGGGGGCGCGCGCGGGGGGGGGGGGGGGGGGGGGGGGGGGTGTGGGGGGGGGGGGGGGGGGGGGGGGGGGGGCCCCCCCCCCCCCCCCCCGCCACCGCATACGAGCCGATGACCGAGCCGACGACCGAGAAGGAGCCCGTGCCGTGGAACAGACCCCCGCCGCGCCGCCGCTGCTCACCGTGATGACCACGACCGACAGCGCGGACAAGGCACAGAAGCTCGCGCGGGACGCGGTCGAGGCCCGGTTGGCCGCGTGCGCGCAGATCTCCGCGCCGGTGACCTCGGTCTACCACTGGCAGAACGCCATCGAGACCGCGGAGGAGTGGCAGGTCCTCTTCAAGACGACCCCGGCCTGCTACGGCGCCCTCGAGGCCCATCTGACCGCCGCCCACGACTACGAGACCCCGGAGATCATCGCCACTCCGGTGGTGCGCGGGAACGCGGCGTACGCGGCCTGGGTGCGGGCGGAGACGGTGGCCCGGTGAACATGCGGGACCGGCTTCCGTTCTTCGTCTACGGCACCCTGCGGCCGGGCGAACGCAACCACGACCTGTTCCTGCGGGGCCGTACGACAGCGGAGCGGCCGGCCGTGCTGCCGGGCGCGCGGCTCTACGAGGGCCCCGGCCATCCGTATGCCGTCGACGACCGGGGCGGCCCGGTCAGCGTCGCCGGGGAGGCGGTGACGGCGGCCCCCGAGGAGTACCGGCGACTGCTGTTGGCACTGGACCGGATCGAGGAGTACACCGGCCGGCCCGGCCACCCGGACAACCTGTACGTGCGGGTGGTCCGCGATGTCGTCCTCGAGGACGGCACGGAGGTCCGGGCCTGGGTCTACGTCGCCGCCGAACGGGTGGCCCGCGAGCTGCGGGCCCGCGGGACCCCCGTCGAGGGCGGGGACTGGCACGAAGCGGTCACTGAGCGGCTGCCCGGCTCACCGACTCCACCCGCACCGCGCACACCTTGAACTCCGGCATGCGGGAGGTCGGGTCGAGTGCCGGGTTCGTCACCGTGTTGACCCGGCCCTCGCCCGGCCAGTGGAACGGCATGAACACCGTGTCCGGCCGGATCCCGGTGGTGATCCGCGCCGACCCGCTCGCCCGGCCGCGCCGGGACACCACGGCGACCGGCTCGCCCTCCCGGACACCGAGGCGTTCCGCCAGCTGCGGATGCAGCTCGACGAACGCCCCGGGCGCGGCGGTGTTCAGCTCGTCCACCCGCCTTGTCTGCGCCCCCGACTGGTACTGGGCGACCACCCGGCCGGTCGTCAGCAGCACCGGATACTCGGCGTCGGGCTCCTCGGCGGCCGGCCGGTGCCCCACGGAGACGAACCTCGCCCGTCCGTCGGGGGTGGCGAACCGGTCGAGGAACAGACGCGGCGTCCCAGGGTGCACGCCGGCCGCCTTGGGGTCCTCCCCTTCCGGGCAGGGCCAGAACACGCCGTTCTCGTCGGCGATCCTGCGGTACGTGATGCCCGAGTAGTCCGCCGGGCCGCCCGCGGACGCGCGCCGCAGCTCCTCGAAGACCTCCTCCGGGTCGGCCGGGAAGCCCTTCTCGTGCCCGAGCAGCGCCGCGAGAGCGCTCAGCACCTCGAGATCGCTGCGCACCCCCTCCGGGGCGTCGAGCGCCTTGCGGCGCAGCAGCACCCGGCCCTCCAGATTGGTCGTCGTGCCGGTCTCCTCCGCCCACTGGGTCACCGGCAGCACCACGTCCGCGAGCGCCGCCGTCTCCGAGAGCACCACGTCCGCGACGGCCAGGAAGTCCAGCGACTTGAGCCGCCCCTCGATGTGCGCGGCGCGCGGCGCGGAGACGACCGGGTTCGAGCCCATCAGCAGCAGCGACTTCACCTCCCCGCCCAGCGCGTCCAGCAGCTCGTACGCACTGCGTCCCGGACCGGGCAGCGACTGGGGGTCGACGCCCCACACACCCGCCACATGGGCCCGCGCCGCGGGGTCGTCCAACTTGCGGTAACCCGGCAGCTGGTCGGCCTTCTGGCCGTGCTCGCGGCCGCCCTGGCCGTTGCCCTGCCCGGTCAGACAGCCGTAGCCGGACAGCGGACGGCCCGCCCGGCCGGTCGCCAGACACAGGTTGATCCACGCGCTCACGGTGTCCGTGCCCTTGGAGTGCTGCTCGGGGCCGCGGGCCGTCAGCACCATCGCGGACGGCGCGTCGCAGAACAGCCGCACCGCTTCGCGCAGCTGGGGCACGCCCACGCCGGTGATCCGCTCGACCAGCTCCGGCCAGTGCGCCATCGCGGCGGCCCTGGCGTCGGCCCAGCCGCTCGTACGCTCCGCGATGAACTCCTCGTCGGTGCGCCCCTGGGCCACCACTTCGTGCAGCAGGCCCAGCGCGAGCGCCAGATCGGTGCCGGGGCGCGGCGCCAGATGGAGATCGGCCTGCTCCGCCGTCTTCGTACGCCGGGGGTCGACGACGATCAGCGTGCCGCCGTTCTCCTTCAGTTCGGTGAGATAGCGCAGCGCGGGAGGCATCGTCTCCGCGAGGTTGGAGCCGACGAGGACGACACAGCCGGTCTTCGGGATGTCCTCGAGCGGGAACGGCAGTCCGCGGTCGAGGCCGAACGCCTTGTTGTGCGCCGCCGCCGCCGACGACATGCAGAAACGGCCGTTGTAGTCGATCTGCGAGGTGCCGAGCACGACCCGGGCGAACTTCCCGAGCGTGTAGGCCTTCTCGTTGGTCAGCCCGCCGCCGCCGAAGACGCCCACCGCGTCGGCGCCGTACACATCCGTCGTACGCCGCAGCCCGTCGGCGATCGTACGCAGTGCCTCCTCCCAGGTGGCCGGCTCGAGCCGGCCTGTGGCGTGGCTTCTGACGAGCGGCCCGGTCAGGCGCACCCGGGAGGAGAGCAGGGCGGGCGACGTACGGCCCTTGCCGCACAGGGCGCCCCGGTTGACGGGGAAGTCGGGGCGCTCCGCCACCTCGACGACCGGCTCGGCGGCGGGACCGGAAACGGCTCCGCGGCGCAGATTCATGCCGCACTGCAGGGCGCAGTAGGGGCAGTGGGTCGGGGTGGTCTCGTCGCGCATGACGCCAGCGTGGAACATCCGTGTTACGCGAGCGGTCGCGGCACATTACGGAAGAGGTACGCCCCGCTCCGCGACCGGCCCGCGACGGCGTGAGGAGCCGCGGCCGGCCGTCGGGCGTGGGCTGCCGCTCGCCGGTCTGCCCGTCGGCCTTCGGCCGTCGTCAGGCGCGGCGGCCCAGCATCGCCAGCAGTCTGGACTGTGGGTCGTCCCCCGGCGGCGGCTCGATCGGCGGGGCGAAGAGCCCGGACTTCGACAGCTCCGCCGCGTAGGGGGCGACCTCCTCCAGGGTGAAGGCCACCAGCGCGTCCGGAAGCCGCTCCTCCGCGCCGATCCCGCGCGACAGGTCCCAGGCGTGCACCACCGCGTCGCTGATCATCTGCGCGCAGTACGCCGTGGTCGGTGTCTCCCCGTACGAGAGCTGGACGGTCCCCTCGAGCGCTCCCTGTGCCGAGAACGCCTTGTGGGCGGCGCGGGCGGCCGCGTCCCAGGTACGGCGGGGATGTTCGCCGAGGACGTCGCCGTCGTACGCGTCACCGATGTCCTCGATGGTGGCCTGCTCCGTCACCAGATCGGGCACCCACAGCTGTTCCGCGGTGAGGTGATTGACGAGATCGCGCACCGACCACTCGGTGCACGGGGTCGGTTCGTCCCACTGGTCGTCGCGCACGGCGTGCACCCGGTCGGTGAAGAGGGCGAGCGCCTCGGTGTGCCGCGTCAGCAGCGTTGCCGCGTCTTTTCTCATACCGCTCACTTTTGCGTGCCGGGGATGCGGATGCGAGCGGGCGGGGCCGCGCGCCGTCGGCGTGTCAGAGCTGCCTGTCAGCGCCGCGCGTCCGCGAGGGCGTCCCGAACGCCCGGTTCCTGAGCGCCCAGGAACCGCGGATCCGGCCGGAACACGGCGTCCAGCGATGCCTTTCCCGCCGCGAACATCTCGCGCGCCCCGCCGTAGTACCAGGTCGCGTCATGTGGTTCCGCGACCCCGACGCCGTACGAGTCGACACCGGCCGACCGGCACAGCGCGACGGCCCGGCGGACGTGGAAGCCCTGCGTGACGAGCAGGGCCCGCTCCACCCCGAAGATCTTCTTCGCCCGTACGCACGAGTCCCAGGTGTCGAACCCGGCGTAGTCGCTGACGATCCGGTCGTCCGGCACACCGCGCTCCGTCAGATACGTCCGCATGGCGTCCGGCTCGTCGTACTCCACCCGGCTGTTGTCGCCGGTGACCAGCACCACATCGACCTTGCCGGTCCGGTACAGCTCGGCGGCGGCGTCAAGCCGGTGGGCGAGGTACGGGGACGGCCGGTCCTGCCACAGCCCGGCGCCGAAGACGAGGGCGACGTCCTCGGCCGGGGCCTCGGCCACCGTACGGATCCGGCCGTCGGCGACAGCGTGCATCCACGTCATGGGCACGAGCCCGAGCACGCAGCCGAGCATCACCGCCTGCACGACGCGTCGCCGCTTCTTCGTTGCTCTCACGCCGAGTCAGACGACGGACGAAGAAAAACGGTTCGCCTTCTCGCCTCCCCTGTTGCGAGGATCAGCCCGTGATCGACGAGAGGGCGAAGACCGCCGCCCGCAACAACGCCGAGTGGTGCGAGGCCATGTGCCGGGCACACGGTCTCCCCGGCACGTTCGGCGCCCGCGCCTGGACCAACGCCCGCCGCACGCCGATGCTCTACCCCGACGCGGTGACACTGGCGGCGGACGCCACGGCGGACGACATCCTGGGCGGGGTCGATCCGACCGCCCCCGGCTGCTCGGTCAAGGACAGTTTCGCGTCGTTGGACCTGTCCGCGGCGGGGTTCGACGTCCTCTTCGAGGCGCAGTGGCTGCACCGGCCCGCGGACCTGCCGGCGCCCGCGACTCCCGAGGGCGTCGAATGGACTCGCGTCGCCACCCCCGCCGAACTGGCCGAATGGGCGGAGGCCTGGGACGCCGACGAGGGCCTCGCGCACCTGTTCCGCACGGAACTGCTCGCCGCCCCCGAAGCCGCCTTCCTCACGGGCCGAGCGGCCGGAAGCGTGGTGGCGGGCTCGGTGGTGAGCGTGAGCGGGGGAGGGGCAGCGGCGGGCGTGTCCAACCTCTTCACGACGGACCACGACCTCGGCGCGGCGTGGGCAGGCTGCCTGTCGGCCGTGGCACGGGAGTGGCCGGGGCTTCCGGTCGTGGGCTACGAGAGCGGCGACGCACTTGCGGCGGCGCGGGCGGCGGGGTGCGTGCCGACGGGGCCGCTGCGGGTCTGGCTGGCGCGGTAGCCCTGCGGAGGCGTTTCCTCCACCCCGCCCCGTCCCGCTGTACCGAAGTGCGGCCCCGCCGCGTGGCGGGCTTCGACCCGGACCCCGTGCACCCTCCGGACAGGCTGGAAACCAGCCTCGCCTCTGACGCGCGGGGGGTTCGGGGCGGAGCCCCGGATGGACGGACGGGGCATCCCCGGCGCGGAAGACGCCCCCGTGGCTCGCCCCGTCCGTGAGGCCCCGGCAAAGACCCGTCACCCTCACGCAACAACCTCGCAACCTCCGCCCGGCACCATCGGTGCATGACGGAGCCGGAACACCTTCGTGAGTCCCCGCCCCTCCCCAGCGCCGCCTCCGGCGCAGTCGTGGACGCCGCCGACACCGCCCCGCACTTCGACACCGCCGTCGAGATGCTCACGCGTATCACCGCTCAGCTCGGCACCCAGCTGAGTCACGTCCGACTGAACGGAACCCGCCACGCATGCCCCGCAGCCGCCCCACCCACGCCCCCCGCACCACTGACGAGAACGGGCCCGCGCTCGTCGCCGTCGCCCACGGCAGCCGTGACCCGCGTGCCCTGGTGACCGTCACCGCGCTCCTCGACCGTGTCCGCGAACTCCGGCCAGGGCTCGATGTCCGTCTCGGCCACATCGAGCTGAACGAGCCGCTGCTGTCCGACACCCTCGCCGGGCTGGCGCACCGCCCCGCCGTGCTCGTGCCGCTTCTGCTGAGCCGCGGCCACCACGTCAAGCACGACATTCCGCAGGCCGCCGCGCGTCTGGCCGGCGTTGACATCCGCATCGCCCGTCCGCTGGGCCCGCACCCCTACCTCGTGGAGGCGCTCCTCTCCCGCCTGGCGGAGGCGGGCTGGAGCGCCGAGGACGGCACGAGCCGCAGCGCGGGCGTCGTTCTCGCGTCGGCCGGCTCGCGCGACCGGGAGTCCGCGGAGGACACCCGGCGCATGGCGGAGTTGCTCGGCGAGCGGCTCGGCGGCGTACCGGTCGTCGCCGCGTACGCCTCCGCCCTCGCACCCACCGTCCCGGCCGCGATCCGCGCGCTGACCGCCCGCGGCCGTCACCGGATCGCGGTCGCCTCTTACTTCACCGCGCCAGGGCTGTTCTCCACCCGCAGCGCCGCCGCCGCTCCCTGGATCGCCGCGGAGCCGCTGGGCACGCACCCTGCCGTCGCCAGGCTGCTGCTGCACCGCTACGACGAGGCGCGCGCCCTGCCCGGCACGACGCGGACCGTCCGACGGCTGGAACTGTCCGCCGCGTAGACCCCGACTGTCGGCCGCTCCGGTTACCTTCGGTGCATGGACGGCACCACCAGCACCGCACACACCGGCCGGGACACCGGCACCGGCCCGGCCACCGGAACGGGCTCCGGCCCTTCCACCGGCTACGACGACGCGGCCGCAGAACGCTGGGCGGTCGAGCCGGACAAGCGCCCGGGCCGCACGGCGTTCCAGCGCGACCGGGCACGCGTACTGCACTCCTCCGCGCTGCGACGCCTCGCGGGCAAGACCCAGGTGGTGACACCCGGCACCCGCAGCCACGCCTGGGACGCCAGCCCCCGTACCCGGCTGACGCACTCCCTGGAGTGCGCCCAGGTCGGGCGTGAGCTGGGCGCGGCCCTCGGCTGCGACCCGGATCTCGTCGAGGCGGCGTGCCTCGCGCACGACATGGGCCACCCGCCGTTCGGCCACAACGGTGAGCAGGCGCTCAACGAGTTCGCGCGGGACTGCGGCGGCTTCGAGGGCAACGCCCAGTCCCTCCGCCTGCTCACCCGGATCGAGCCGAAGCGCTTCGTGCACACGGAGTCGGGCGAGCCCGTCAGCGTAGGACTGAACCTCACCCGGGCCACGCTCGACGCCGCGACCAAGTACCCCTGGCCGCGCGGCGGTCACCCCACCGAGCCCGGTTCGGCGAAGTTCGGGGTCTACGAGGACGACCTGCCGGTCTTCGAGTGGGCGCGTGCCGGTGCCCCCGCGTACCGCAAGTGCCTCGAGGCCCAGGTGATGGACTGGTCCGACGACGTCGCCTATTCGGTGCACGACTTCGAGGACGGCCTGCACGCCGGGCACATCGACCCCAACTGCCTCGACTCGGAGACGGAGCGCGGCGGCATCTGGTCGGTGGCCATCGGCAGATACGTACCCGAGGACACCGACCCGCAGGAGCTGTCCGAGGCGCTCGACCGGCTCGTCGACCAGGTGTGGTGGCCGCATCACTACGACGGCTCCGCGGTCGCCCAGGCGCGGCTGAAGGACGCCACCAGCCAGCTCATCGGCCGGTTCGCGCTCGCCGCGGAGGGCGCGACCCGGCAGGCGTACGGCGCCGGCAGTCTGACCCGGTACGCGGCGGAGCTGGTCGTCCCGCGCTCCACCCGCAACGAGTGCGCCGTGCTGAAGGCCGTCGCCGACCGCTATGTGATGCAGCGCGCCGAGCAGGAGGCGCTCCGCGCCGACCAGCGCATCGTGCTCGCCGAGCTGGCGCAGGCGCTCACGGCCCGTGCGCCGGAGGGTCTGGAGCCCCAGTTCCGCGCGATGTTCGAGACGGCGGCGGACGACCGGGCGCGCAAGCGGGTGATCGTCGACCAGATCGCGAATCTCACCGACGCCTCCGCCCGCACCCTGCACGCCCGTCTCACGGCCCGGCGCTGAGCACGGAGTCGAGAAACGGCGTCGTACGGCGCTGCGAACAGGGCGCCCAGCGATTCGTCCGGTTTGACACGCCCGAGGGGGTACTCCCTCTTCCGCCGTCTCGCTCCGTGCGGGACGCTCGCTGAAGGCTGCGCTGCGGAGAAGTAACGAGGAGGCATCACGTGGTCGACGCACATCGGACATTCGTCATCGTCGGTGGTGGGCTGGCGGGAGCCAAAGCCGCCGAGACCCTCCGTGCCGAGGGGTTCACCGGACGAGTGATCCTCATCGGCGACGAGCGCGACCACCCGTACGAACGGCCACCCCTGTCCAAGGGGTATCTGGTCGGCAAGGACGAGCGCGACAGCGTCTTCGTCCACGAGCCCGGCTGGTACGCCCAGGCCGACATCGAACTGCACCTCGGACAGATGGTCGTCTCCATCGACCGCGACGCGCACTCCGTGCGCCTCGGCGACGGCACCGTCCTGCAGTACGACAAGCTGCTGCTCGTCACGGGCGCCGAGCCCCGCCGTCTGGACATCCCCGGCACCGACCTGGCCGGCGTCCACCATCTGCGCCGCCTCGCCCACGGCGAGCGGCTGCGGCACGTGCTCGGCGCGCTCGGCCGCGACAACGGCCACCTGCTCATCGCGGGTGCCGGCTGGATCGGCCTGGAGGTCGCGGCGGCCGCCCGCGGATACGGCGCTGAGGTCACGATCATCGAACCGGAGGCGACCCCCCTCCACCAGGTCATCGGCCCCGAGCTCGGCCAGTTCTACACCGAACTCCACCGCGAGCACGGCGTCCGCTTCCACTTCGGCGCCCGACTCACCGAGATCACCGGGCAGGACGGCATGGTCCTCGCCGCCCGCACCGACGACGGCGAGGAGCACCCGGCCCACGAGATCCTTGCCGCGATCGGCGCCGCTCCGCGCACCGCGCTCGCCGAGGCCGCGGGCCTGGCGCTCGCCGACCGGGCACACGGGGGCGGCATCGCCGTCGACGAGAGCCTGCGCACCTCCGACCCCGACATCTACGCCGCGGGCGACGTCGCCGCCGCCCGGCATCCGCTGATCGGGGCCCGGCTGCGCGTCGAGCACTGGGCGAACGCGCTGAACGGCGGCCCGGCCGCCGCCCGCGCCATGCTCGGCCAGGACATCTCCTACGACCGCGTCCCCTACTTCTTCTCCGACCAGTACGACCTGGGGATGGAGTACTCGGGCTGGGCCCCGCCCGGCTCCTACGACCAGGTGGTGCTCCGCGGCGACGTGGGCAAGCGGGAGTTCATCGCGTTCTGGCTCAAGGACCGCCGGGTGCTGGCCGGGATGAACGTCAACGTGTGGGACGTCACCGCGCCGATCCAGCAGCTGGTCCGTTCCGGGGCGCCCGTGGACCTCCAGGCCCTGGGCAATCCGAGCGTGCCGCTCACCGATCTCGCCGGCTGACCGGAGTGTCGCCGCACCACCGTAGAATTCACGCGTGGCAGGCAGGATCAACGATGACGACGTGAAGGCGGTCCGGGACGCGGTCCCGATCGACGCCGTCGTTTCCGAGTACCTCCAGCTGCGCAGCGCCGGCGGTGGAAACCTGAAGGGCCTGTGCCCCTTCCACGACGAGAAGTCCCCCTCCTTCCAGGTCAGCCCGAGCAAGGGTCTCTTCCACTGCTTCGGCTGCCAGGAGGGCGGCGACACCATCGCCTTCGTGATGAAGATCGACCACCTCTCGTTCTCCGAGACGGTCGAGCGCCTCGCCGCCCAGGCAGGCATCACCCTGCGTTACGAGGAGGGCGGTTACAACCCGACCCACCAGCGCGGCGAGCGGATCAGGCTGGTCGAGGCCCACAAGATCGCCGCCCAGTTCTATGTGGAGCAGCTGGACAGCCCGGAGGCGGAGATCGGCCGGAAGTTCCTCGCCGAGCGAGGCTTCGACCAGGCCGCCGCCCAGCACTTCGGTGTGGGCTACAGCCCGGCCGGCTGGGACCACCTCACGCGTTATCTGCGCGGCAAGGGCTTCAGCGACAAGGAGCTGCTGCTCTCCGGCATCTCGCAGGAGGGCCGCCGCGGCCCCATCGACCGCTTCCGCGGTCGACTCATGTGGCCCATCCGGGACATCACCGGCGAGGTCGTCGGTTTCGGCGCCCGCAAGCTCCGCGACGACGACAACGGCCCGAAGTACCTGAACACCCCAGAGACCGCGATCTACAAGAAGTCGCAGGTGCTGTACGGCATCGACCTCGCCAAGAAGGAGATCGCCCGCACCACCAAGGCCGTCGTCGTCGAGGGTTACACGGACGTCATGGCCTGCCACCTCGCGGGCGTCACCACCGCCATCGCCACCTGTGGCACGGCGTTCGGCGGCGACCACATCAAGATCCTGCGCCGGCTGCTGATGGACAACGCGACCGCGGAGGTCATCTTCACCTTCGACGGCGACGCGGCCGGGCAGAAGGCGGCCCTGCGCGCCTTCGAGGACGACCAGAAGTTCGCCGCGGAGACCTCCATCGCGATCACCCCCGGCGGTATGGACCCCTGCGAGCTGCGCCTCGCGGAGGGCGACGACTCGGTGATGAAGCTCGTCGAATCGCGCACCCCGCTCTTCGAGTTCGCCATCCGGCACATGGTCGCCCGGCACAACCTGGAGACACCCGCGGGCCGCGCCGCGGCTCTCGACGAGGCCGCCCCGATCGTCGCCGGCATCAAGAACGTCGCGATCCAGCACGAGTCGGCGGTCCAGCTCGCCGGCATTCTCGGGATCATGGACACCCAGTTCGTGGTCAAGCGGGTGGCCCAGCTGGCCCGTTGGGCCCGTGAGCGCGGCGGCGCGGGTGTCGGTGGCGGCCGCGGCCAGGACCGGCCGGGCAGGCCTCGGCCGTACGAGACCCCGGCGCAGCCCCCGGCGGCGGTGTCCGGCCCGGCGATCAACCTGCGCAGCCCGGCCCACCGCACCGAGCGTGAGCTGCTCAAACTCGCCCTCCAGCACCCCGAGTTGGTCTCCCCGGCGTTCGACGCCTACGGTGTCGACGAGTTCACGGCCCCGCCGTACGCGGCGGTGCGCCAGACCATCGAGGAGGCGGGCGGCGCCGAGCAGGGCACGCACGACACCTCCGGCTACCTCGCCCGCGTCCGCGACGCCGCGCCCAACGACACCGTCCGGGCGCTGGTCACCGAGCTCGCCGTGGAAGCGGTGCACTCGCGCACGGTCGACGAGATGTACGCGGGCGTCCAGCTCGTCCAGGTCCGCCTGCGCGCGGTCGACCGCCGTATCCGCGACGTCCAGGGCACGATGGCCCGCCTGGCCACCAACGCGGACCCGGAGCGCTATGCCGCGGTGGCGAACGAACTGTGGGTGCTCCAGCAGTACGCCCAGTCACTGCGCAACCAGGGCGCGGCGGCGCTGTAGCGCACCGGAGCGCCTCGGGGAACGGGGCCGCACGGTCGAGCAGAACGACGACGGCGTGGAACGCTTCCCGACCTCAAGGGTTCCCTGTCGAACGAGAGCGGCTTCGCGTACCCGACGGACGAGGAGGGGGACCCGATCTCCTTCGACTACGCCCTCGTCACCTCGGTGAACTCCCCGAGACCGCGCCGGGGCTGACCCTGGCGGCCGTCTTCCGTGGGCGGCGAACTGGTGCCGCTCGACCGCATCCGCCCCTCCCGTACGTCCGCGACCAGCAGCGAGTCCCCGAACGGGGACATACGGGTAACCGGCCGGTCACGCACGGGTCTCAAAAAGTCACCGCACGCCCCTCGTGGCGGAGATGTGTCGTACCCCACACTGGTTGGCGGTGCCTGAGCCCTCGGAGTAGCCCCCGCCCCCCGACCGGCAGCGATCACCCTGGAGGTCGCCCCGTGCAGACCCAGACCCTCACCGACGAGGCCGTTGCCGTTGCCGGGCAGGTGCCCACGCAGGGCCTGCCCGCCGGGCACCCCGACGCCGTGCCGGGGAGCGTGAACGAAGAGTTGGTAGAGCTACCGGAGCCGCCCCGGCCCGCACGGAGGGGCACCACCGACTCCGGTGGCCCGTCCTCCGACCTCTTCCGCCAGTACCTGCGGGAGATCGGACGCATCCCGCTGCTCACGGCGGCCGAGGAGGTCGAGCTCGCCCGCCGGGTGGAAGCCGGCCTCTTCGCGGAGGAGCGTCTCGCGACCACGCCCGACCCGGACTCCCAACTGGCCGTCGACCTCGACCGGCTCGTCGTCATGGGCCGGATGGCGAAGCGCCGTCTCATCGAGGCCAATCTCCGCCTCGTGGTCTCCGTGGCCAAGCGGTACGTGGGCCGCGGCCTGACGATGCTCGACCTGGTGCAGGAGGGAAACCTGGGCCTGATCAGGGCAGTCGAGAAGTTCGACTACGCCCGCGGCTACAAGTTCTCCACGTACGCGACGTGGTGGATCCGCCAGGCCATGTCCCGCGCGCTCGCGGACCAGGCCCGCACGATCCGCGTGCCTGTCCACGTCGTCGAACTGATCAATCGCGTGGTGCGGGTCCAGCGCCGCATGCTCCAGGAGCGGGGCCACGAGCCGACCCCGGAGGAGGTGGCCGCACACCTGGAACTGACCTCTGAGCGGGTCAGCGAGGTGCTGCGGCTCGCGCAGGAACCGGTGTCCCTGCACGCCCCGGTGGGCGAGGAGGACGACGTGGCGCTCGGCGACCTCATCGAGGACGGCGACGCGACGTCCCCCGTCGAGTCCGCCGCGTTCCTGCTGCTGCGCCAGCACCTGGAAGCGGTGCTGTCCACGCTCGGCGAGCGCGAACGCAAAGTGGTCCAGCTCCGCTACGGTCTCGACGACGGCCGCCCGCGCACCCTCGAGGAGATAGGCCGCCTCTTCGGCGTGACCCGCGAACGCATCCGCCAGATCGAGTCCAAGACCCTCAGCAAGCTCCGCGACCACGCCTTCGCGGATCAGCTCCGCGGCTATCTGGACTGACCCGCACACGGAACGGGCCCGCACCGCCGCGCAGGGTGGTGCGAGCCCGTTCGATGCGACCCCGAAGGGCCGGACGACTCAGTCCACTTCGACCACGGCTTGGGCGAACTGTGCCGAGTACAGCCGCGCGTACGCCCCGCCGGACGCCAGCAGCTCCTCGTGCGTGCCCTGCTCGACGATCGAGCCGTCCTCCATCACCAGGATCACGTCGGCGTCCCGGATGGTGGAGAGCCGGTGGGCGATGACAAAGCTCGTCCGCCCGTGCGCCAGACGCGCCATCGCCTTCTGGATCAGCACCTCCGTACGGGTGTCGACCGAGCTCGTCGCCTCGTCCAGGACCAGGATCACCGGATCGGACAGGAACGCCCGTGCGATGGTGATGAGTTGCTTCTCGCCGGCGCTGACGCCCGCGCCCTCGTCGTCGATCACGGTGTCGTAGCCGTCGGGCAGCGTACGGATGAACCGATCGGCATGCGCGGCCCGTGCCGCCTCCTCGATCTCCTCGCGGCTCACCTCCCGCGAAGCGCCGTAGGCGATGTTCTCCGCGATCGTGCCGCCGAAGAGCCAGGTGTCCTGCAGCACCATCCCTATGCCCGAACGCAGGTCCTCCCGGGACATCTGGGCGATGTCCACGCCGTCCAGGGAGATCCGCCCGCCGGTCACCTCGTAGAACCGCATCAGCAGATTGACGAGCGTGGTCTTGCCCGCGCCGGTCGGGCCGACGATCGCGACGGTGTGTCCCGGCTCGACCTTCAGCGACAGGTCCTCGATGAGCGGCTTGTCGGGCTCGTAGCGGAAGGCCACGTTCTCCAGCGAGACCCGCCCCCGGGACGGTTCCGACCGCTCGGGCCGCTCGGCGGACGGCGCGTCCGCCTCCTGCTCCTCCGCGTCGAGCAGTTCGAAGATCCGCTCGGCCGACGCGACACCCGACTGCACCAGGTTCGCCATCGACGCGACCTGCGTCAGCGGCATCGAGAACTGTCGCGAGTACTGGATGAAGGCCTGCACGTCACCGATGGACAGGGAGCCCGACGCGACCCGCAGACCGCCGACGACCGCCACCAGGACATAGTTGAGGTTGGAGATGAAGAACATCAGCGGCTGCATCATTCCGCTGTTGAACTGCGCCTTGAACGATGCCTCGTACAGCGCGTCGTTCTGCTCCGCGAACCCCTTCGCCGACTCCTCCTGGCGCCCGAAGACCTTCACCAGTGAGTGGCCGGTGTACATCTCCTCGATATGGGCGTTGAGCGCGCCGGTCGACTTCCACTGCGCCACGAACTGCGGCTGCGACCGCTTGCCGACCTTCGCCGCGACGAACACCGACAGCGGCACCGTCACCAGTGCGACCAGCGCCAGCAGCGGGGAGATCCAGAACATCATCGCCAGCACGCCGACGATCGTGAGCAGTGAGTTGATCAGCTGACCCATCGTCTGCTGCAAGGTCTGCGAGATGTTGTCGAGGTCGTTGGTGGCCCGGCTGAGCACCTCGCCGCGCTTGGCCTTGTCGAAGTACGACAGCGGCAGCCGCGACAGCTTCGCCTGCACGTCCTCCCGCATGCGGTAAACAGTCCGGTTGATCACCTTGATCGACAGCCGCGTCGCCACGAGCATCGTCAGCCCGGCAGCCACGAACACCGTCAGCGCCAGCAGCAGGACGTTCCCCACGGCGGTGAAGTCGATGCCTTCGCCCGGCGTGAAGTCCACGCGGGAGAGCATGTCCGCGAGGCCGTCGTCGCCGCTTCGCCGCATGTCGTCGAGGGCCTGGTCCTTCGAGACGCCCTCCGGCATCTGCCGGCCGACGACGCCCGCGAAGATCAGGTCGGTCGCCACGCCCAGGATCTTCGGTCCGACCACCGCGAAGGCGACGCTCAGCACACCGGCCGCGAGCATCACCCACAGCGTCGCCCGCTCCGGCGCGAGCTGCCGCAGCAGCCGCTTGCCCGAGCCCTTGAAGTCCATCGATCGCTCGACGGGCCCCGTCATCATGCGTCCACCCGGCCCGCTCATGCGGCCTCAGCCTCCGTCAGCTGCGAGAGCACGATCTCTCGGTACGTCTCATTGCTCTCCATCAGCTCGTGATGGCTGCCCGCACCCACGACCTGCCCCGCGTCCAGGACCAGGATCCGGTCCGCGTCGCGGATCGTCGACACACGCTGGGCGACGATCACCACCGTGGACTCCGCGGTCTCGCGGGCGAGCGCACCGCGCAGCGCCGCGTCCGTCGCATAGTCGAGCGCGGAGAAGGAGTCGTCGAACAGGTAGATCTCGGGCCGCTGCACCAGCGTCCGCGCGATGGCGAGCCGTTGGCGCTGCCCCCCGGAGACGTTCGTTCCGCCCTGGGCGATGGGCGCGTTCAGTCCGCCCTCCAGGGCGCGTACGAAGTCGGCGGCCTGGGCGACTTCGAGCGCCGCCCACAGCTCCTGGTCGCTCGCGTCCGGCTTCCCGTAGCGCAGGTTGGTCGCCACCGTCCCGGAGAAGAGGTACGGCTTCTGCGGCACGAGCCCGACGGTCCTCGCCGTCAGCGCCGGGTCCAGCTCCCGCACGTCGACCCCGTTGACGAGAACCTCGCCGCCCGTCACGTCGAACAGCCGCGGCACGAGCCCGAGCAGCGTCGACTTGCCGCTGCCCGTCGAGCCGATGATCGCGGTGGTCTCGCCGGGGCGCGCCACCAGGTCGATGCCGTGCAGCACCGACTCCTCGGCGCCCGGGTAGCGGAAGTCGACGCCGCGCACCTCCAGCCGGCCGCGGCCGCGCAGCTCCCGCACGGGAGCGGTCGGCGGGACGACGCTCGAATCGGTGTCCAGCACCTCCTGGATGCGCTCGGCGCACACCTCGGCACGCGGCACCATCATGAACATGAAGGTGGCCATCATCACGGCCATCACGATCTGCATCAGATAGGCGAGGAACGCCGTCAGCGCACCGATCTGTATGGCGCCGCTGTCGATGCGGTGCGCGCCGAACCAGATGACGGCGACGGAGGAGATGTTCACGACCGTCATCACCGTCGGGAACATCAGCGCCATCAGCCGGCCGGTGGACATCGACACATCGGTCAGGTCCTCGTTGGCCCCGCGGAAGCGCTTCTTCTCGTACCCGTCGCGCACGAAGGCGCGGATCACGCGGTTGCCGGTGATCTGCTCGCGCAGTACGCGGTTCACGGTGTCGAGCCGTTCCTGCATGGTGCGGAACAGCGGCCGCATCTTCTTCACGATCAGCGAGACGCAGATGCCGAGGACCGGGACGACCGCAAGCAGCACTGCCGAGAGCGGCACGTCCTGGCCCAGCGCCATCACGATGCCTCCGACGCACATGATCGGTGCCGACACCATCAGCGTGAACGCCATCAGCACCAGCATCTGGACCTGCTGGACGTCGTTGGTGGTGCGGGTGATGAGCGACGGCGCCCCGAAGTGGCCGACCTCACGTGCGGAGAAGCTCTGCACCCGGCCGAAGACGTCGGCCCGGACGTCGCGGCCGAGCGCGGCCGCCGTCCGTGCTCCGTAGAAGACGGCCCCGATGTTGCAGAGCACCTGGACGACGCTGATACCGATCATGAGGGCGCCGAGGGCCAGGATGTAGCCGGAGTCCCCCTTCACGACACCGTTGTCAATGATGTCGGCGTTGAGGGTGGGCAGATAAAGGGTGGCGCTGGTCTGCAGCAGTTGCAGCGCCACCAGGATGGCGAGGGGTCTCTTGTACGGACTGAGATAGGTCCGCAGCAGTCGTATCAGCACGCGCTGTCTCTCGGGCTCGGCAAAGATCAGGGGTCACCCATCTTCCGACACCCGGTCGGTAAACCCCACGAGTTTTCCCCAAGCCCCGGTCAAGAACAGCTTGTATGACCGCACCTTCCGTGTGTCCGGACCGCAGCTCCAGCGAGACCGGAGCGGGCCCACCCCTCACGGCGCGGCGGAGAACGCCCCCGGATGGATCTGGTCCCGCGTCGCCCCGTACTGCTGGCGCACCGCCTGACCGACCGCCAGCTCCTCGCCCGGCTCGAGCACCTGGGCCGCCGCGCCCTGCCAGGCCGGCGGCGCCTGCGGCGACAGTGTGCCCTGCGCGGCGCCCAGCGCCCACGCGGCCTGACGCGCCGCGCCGAGCGCCGCGTAGTCCGCCGGCTGCGGCACGACGACCTGTGCACCGAAGATCGCCGGGGCGAGCGCCTGCACGGCGGGCAGCTCCGCGGCCGCCCCCAGCAGGAACACCCGGCGCACCTCGACGCCGCGCTCGCGCAGCACGTCCATCGCGTCCGCGAGCGAGCAGAGCATGCCCTCGAAGGACGCCCGTGCCAGATGTTCCGGCTTCATCGACTCGCGCCGCAGTCCGGTCAGCGTGCCCGCGGTGTGCGGCAGCTGCGGTGTCCGTTCGCCCTCCAGATACGGCAGCAGCACCAGTCCGGACGAACCGGGCGTCGACTTCGTCGCAAGCGCGGAGAGCTCCTGGAGATCGGCCAGACCCAGCAGCTCGGCCGTCCCGCGCAGCGCCCGCACGGCGTTGAGCGTGTGCACGACCGGCAGATGCATCCCGGTGGCGTCGGCGAACGAGGTGATCATTCCGCTCTGGTCGGCCAGCGCCTCGTGGTGCACGGCCATCACCGAACCGGACGCGCCGAGCGACACGACCGCGTCGCCGACGCCCACTCCGAGACCGAAGGCCGCCGCCATGGTCTCGCCGGTGCCCGCGGAGATCAGCAGCCCCTCGGGTGTGGTGCCCGCGGCCTCCGCCGGGCCGAGCACCTCGGGCAGCGCGCACTGCTGCCCGAGCGCGAGTTCGACGAGGTCGGGGCGGTAGGCGCCCGTGCCCGCCGACCAGTAACCGGTACCCGAGGCGCCGCCGCGGTCCGTGGTCCTGCGGGCCGGCCGCCCCAGCAGCTGCCACACCAGCCAGTCGTGCGCCTGCATGACGAAGGCGACACGCCGCGCGGCGTCGGGCTCGGTCCGCGCCAGCCACCGCAGCTTCGCCACGGGCTGCGACGACTGCGGCACGGAACCGACGGCCTCGGCCCAGGCCTGCCGGCCGCCGAGCGCGTCGATGAGATCGGCCGCGGCGACCTGCGCGCGCTTGTCGTTGCCGACCAGCGCGGGGCGCACGATGCCGCCCTGTGCGTCCAGCATGATCAGGCCGTCCTGCTGCGCAGAGACGCCGATGGCCTGCACTCCCTCGAGGAGGCCGCCGGTGGCGGCCTCCCCGAGCGAGAGCAGCCAGGCCTGCGGATCGATCTCGGTGGCCTTGGGTTCGAGGGGGTGCGGCGCGTACCCCTGGCGCAGTACGGCGCCCGTGTCCGCGTCGCAGACAACGATGCGCGTGAACCCCGATGAACTGTCCAACCCGGCGACTATCCCCATGGCCGGAATTCTGCCGTACGCCAGCAGTCGGTGACGTCACACGGGCCGTGGCCTGCGTGACGTCACCGACTGCGGCGCGTCCTGTGGACCCCGACCGTCGCACGATGTGGCCGGGCCGTTCATGTTCAGGTGTTTGTGGTTCCCCAGTCGTCTTCGGCGCCGGAGCCCCGCTCCTTGAGGGCCCGCACCCGCTCGGCCACGGAGTCCGGCATGCGGTCGCCGACCTTGTCGCTGACCGCATGGAAGGCCTTGCCCGCCGCCTCGCGACCGTTGTGAGCGGCGGACTCGGCCACGTTGCGCACCGCCGGGTTCTGCGAGATCTGCCGCGCGGACTTCTTGAGCTGTTCGTAGCGCTCGCGCCCGGCCCGTGCCCCGAGCACGAAGCCGACGGCCAGTCCGGCGACGAACGTGAGCTTGTACCGCATGGGTGACACCCTTCCGTTGCGTCGGTGCTGCCCGCCTACCCGTCGGCGCCCGTGATCACCCGGCGCCATACCGATTGGCGGAGCACCCCCCTGCTTGCGCTAATGTATGTGTCGCAGCGAGCGAACGCCCCCTGGGAAGCCCCGGGTAGGTACGTTCGGTGCATACGCAGCAATCCCCTGTAGCTCAATTGGCAGAGCAGCCGGCTGTTAACCGGCAGGTTACTGGTTCGAGTCCAGTCGGGGGAGCGCGATCCCCTGTAGCTCAATTGGCAGAGCATTCGGCTGTTAACCGGAGGGTTGCTGGTTCGAGTCCAGCCGGGGGAGCAGATCGGAAGAGGGCCCTCTTGGGCCCTTTTTCATTGCCCGCCCATCACCTCCCGCGGCACTCGTTCGTCCCTCTCGCGGCTCGTTCGGTGTGCTCCAGGCAACATCCGGAACCGCGCGAGCGGCAGCGCAGTCCTGATGATTGAGCGTTGCCGACCATGCGGAGCAGGAGATCGTATGACCGGCTATGCTGCGGCAGACGGCGCGCACAAATGTGCGCGACGCGCCGTTAGGGGCGGTAGCTCAGCCGGTTAGAGCAGCGGACTCATAATCCGTCGGCCGTGGGTTCGAGTCCCACCCGCCCCACCCCAAGGTGCTCCCAGAGAACCGTTTCTACCTGCGGAGACGCGAGAACGGGGGTCGCCACTCCAGGGTGGTGGCCCCCGTTCATTCGTTCAGACCAAGATCCAGTGGACACGTAGTGGACGCGGGGACGATTCAGTGGACAGAAGCGCCCTCACGCCGCCTTCCGACGCCGCTTCGGAGCCCGGCGGGTGGTCCTGGCCGCTGCGGGTAGTAGGCCCGTCGGCAGCACCCAGCCGTCCAGGCCATGATCTCGGGCAGCACGCTGGTGTAGGTGACGGAGGTGATCTGGCGCGAGGAGTGTCCCAGCTTCTCCTGGACCACCGTGATGCCGGTACCGGCGAGCAGGGACAGGGTGGCAGCGAGGGGGCGCAGGTCGTGCAGGCGACCACCAGCCACCGGGGCGCCGCCGTGACCCGGGTCACGTTTCGGCCGGAGCGTGCGGCCCGTGCGAGCTGAGGACGTCGTGCACCGACTCACTCAAGGGACGCGCACTCACCTTCCGCCCCACGGCCGAGTACGAGATCTTCCAACAGGCTCGAATCGAACAGGACACCGCGCCATGGCGACGACGCTACGGGCACCGTGCTGGGGTCGAGGGCACCATCTCCCAAGGCGTCGGGGCCTTCGGCCTGCGCGGATCCCGCTACTGCGGCCTCGCCAAAACCCCGCTGCAACACCACTTCACCGGAGCTGCCACCCACCTCGCCCGCATCGATGCCTGGCTCACCGGCAGACCCCACGCCCGCACTCGTATCCACCCTTCGCAGCACTCCGCCCCGCTGGGTGAGATCCAGCGGGGCGGAATCGACCAACAGCGTCCGGAGGTTCCGGTCGGGGGCGGTCGGGTCGGGGTCTACGGCGGGGCGTCCGGGATGCCGCCGATCACGTAGGTGGGCGGGAATCGGGGCCGCGGACGGCGCAGGTCCGACGTCGACGTCAGACCAGTGCACGCGTCACCCCAGCAACGCTGGTAACGGCCGGAAAGGCACGGCCCGCGACAACCATTCCATGATCAAGAGACAGAGCCGTTCATTTGACAGACACCAATG
The DNA here is from genome assembly GCF_044763255.1 of Streptomyces sp. NPDC096176. Classification (NCBI taxonomy): domain Bacteria; kingdom Bacillati; phylum Actinomycetota; class Actinomycetes; order Kitasatosporales; family Streptomycetaceae; genus Streptomyces; species Streptomyces sp. NPDC096176. The sequence goes on from NZ_JBIWFV010000004.1 coordinate 572,528, forward strand.
CCTCGAATGTGGCAGCCCATCGGGCATCGCTGGGTACTGTGCGTCTGGGGGCAAGGAGCCTGCCTGGTGATTGTGGGGGGTGCGATGGACCCGGTTGTGGTGGCGGCTGGAACGGCGCTGGTAGGGGCGATGGCCACCGACGCCTGGCAACACGCCCGTGCGGGCGTCGTTGCGCTGTGGCGACGTGGTCGCCTTGATCAGTCAGAGATGGTGCAGGCCGACTTGGCGCAGGCCCGGACCGAGGTGCTGGCGGCGCGCGAGGAAGGCGACGACGCGACCGAGGAGGCGCTTGCGGGGGTGTGGCGGCTGCGCATGCAGCAACTGGTGCGTGCCAACCCGGAGCTGGCGCCTGAGCTGCGCCGACTGTTGGACGACACGCTCACGCCGCAGCTGACTCCCGAGGAACGGGAACGGGTCACCTCCATCGAGTTGAGGGCCACTGCGCGTGGCCACGGCCGGGTCTACCAGGCAGGACGCGATCAGCACATCACCGAACGGTGAACGGCGGGAGGGGCGGACAGGACCAGCCGGAGGTGAGCCTGCGGGCGGGCGCCGACGATGGCGGCCGGATCTACCAGGCGGTCGGCGACCAGTACATCTACGAAAGCCTGCCGGTAGCGCCCGCCTCAGTCACCAATACACTCCCGCGGGATACGTTTGCATTCGAGGGCCGTGACGGGGAGTTGCAGAAGCTCGTCGACGCCGTGCGCCACGAGTCGGCGTCCAAAGGGCCGCTTCCGGTTTATGCGATCGATGGAATGCCAGGGGTGGGAAAGACCGCCTTCGCGGTCCGAGCAGCACATCTGCTGGCTGATGCCTTCCCTGACGGGAAGCTGTTCGTGAACCTGCACGCCCATAGCGCAGGACAACTTCCGGTCGAGCCGGTCGACGTGCTCGGCTCGCTGTTGAGCATCGTCGGGGTGGCTGCGCAGTACATCCCTGCCGGGTTGGACGCTCGTGCCGCGATGTGGCGCGACCGGCTCGCCGGCAAGCGGGTCCTGCTCATTCTGGATAACGCGGCTGGCCACCATCAGGTCGAGCCGTTGCTCCCCGGCACCGATAACTGCCTGATCCTCGTGACCAGTCGACGGCGGCTCAGCGCCCTGGACGGGGCGGTCTCGATCTCGCTCGGCACTCTCGCGCCCGACGAAGCCATTAACTTGCTGAGCACACTGTCGGACCGGGACGTCTCGTGCGAGGAGGCCGCCGCCGACGCTCTCGTACGTCTCTGCGGCTGCCTTCCTTTGGCCGTCTCCATACTGGCTGGCAGGCTCCGTCACCATCCTTCGTGGCTGCTCGGAGATCTCATCGAGGACATGGCGGATGCGCAGACCAGGCTCGATGAACTGCGAGCGGAGGACAGCGCAGTGGCCGCGACATTCGAACTGTCCTACCAGGACCTCCCGGACGATCGGCAGCTCTTCTTCCGACGGTTGGGCTTGCATCCGGGGGAGGAAATCGACGACTGGGCCGCAGCGGTGCTGGTCGGCGTCCCTCGGAGGCAAGCCCGCCGTCATCTGGCCGCCCTGTACGACGACCACTTGATCGACGAGCTGCGCCATGGCCGCTATCGCATGCACGATCTGATTCGTGACTACACCCGCGCTCTCGCCGACGCGGACGGGGAGGCCAGCACTGAAGAGGCAATGGACCGTCTTTTCGACTACTACCAGCGAACCGCCTCTCTCGCTGACCGGCAGCTGAGTCACGCCCTCCGGACGGGAATCCCGTCCATCTCCGGAGTGTCAAGCTGTCCCGATCTGGCGACCCGCACCGAAGCGTTGAAGTGGATGGAGAGCGAACGCACAAACCTTCTGGCCTGTGCTCAGCGCACCATCCAGCACGGTCAGCATCCGAGGGTCGTGCGATTTGCCGAGGCGATGGCCAGGTATCTCCAGCAGGCAGGCCCCTGGGACCGGGCCATCGAGATCCACCGCGCCGCGACGGCGGCAGCGCAGCGCAGTGCCGACCCGCCCGAACAGGCAGGTGCCCTCATCCGACTGGCGACCGTGCAGTACCTGAGTGGTGACTATCCGCAGGCACGTGAAGCGGTGAACTGTGCGCTCGGGCTCTACCGTGATGTCAATGCTCTCTCCGGGCAGGCGGCCGCTCTCTGCCATCTGGGCATCATCCATAAGCTGACCAACGAACATGAAGTTTCCACACAGGCCCTGGAGCGATCACTTTCGCTGTATCGCCATCTGGGCGACCAGGAGGGGCAGGCTGACGCCCTCACCCATCTCGGAATCGTACGGTACTGGCAGTCCGACTATCCGGGCGCGTCGCAGTTGCTGGAGCAGGCGTTGAAGCTCTACCGCGATGTGGAGAATCTGCTTGGACAGGCCAATGTTTTGCATCATCTGGGCCTCGTCCGTTGGCTTCTCGATGACTACCCGGTGGCGGCCGACGCGCTCGAGAAGGCGATGGCTCTTCACCGTGATCTTGGCAATCGCATAGGCGTGGCGGAAGCCCAGAACTGGCTGGGGGCCGTGTGGTGTATCACCGGCAGGTATGAGGCCGCCGCCGAGGCGCAATCAGAGGCCCTGACCGTCTTCCGCGAGATGGGCAGTCGATTTAACGAGTCGGAGGCACTCTACAACTTGGGCGTCACACTTTTGTCCGCCGAGGAATATGACGCGGCGGTGAAGTACCTGGATGAAGCCCTGGTCGTGTGCCGATGCGTGGACAGCCCCCTCGGCGAGGCGGATGTGCTCTGGGCCCTCGGCTCCGCGCACGTCCGTACCGGCGATCTTACTCTGGCGGCCGAACTCCTTGACCAGTCGCTGACCCTCTATCGCGAGCTGGAGAACAGCCTCGGGGAAGCCGCCGGCCTCAACGAGATCGGGAAGTTGTTGTTCGCTTCGGGCCGGCACACCCAGGCCTTTGAACATCACGAGTCGGCACTCTCTCTGGCGCGCTCCCTCAACAGTCCGTTCGAAGAAGCCCTCGCGCTCGCCGGGATCGGTCGCCACGCCCACTACGAAGGCGAGACCGTGGTCGCGATCGATCATTATCGGAATGCTTATGCGATTCTCGAGCGCATCGGCGCGGCCGAAGCCAAGAATATCGAGCGTGAACTCGCCGAACTCCTGCCCGGCATGCATGACGAACGCGAAAAATGATCCAATCATGCTCTACCGGGGTTCAACTGTCTGACCCGGCTGTCACGTGGATGGCGACCTCTGTGCTATCGATCAGCCACACGTCCAGCGAGGTATCCGTGCCGTACAGGCGCCACGAGGCGATCAACCGTTCAAGGCGCCGCCCGACCAGATAGTCAGGACGTCCACCGACCCCGTGCAACGGGCCCCGCTCAACCGCTTCGTACTCTTTGAGGAACGGTAGCCGGCCGGCGCAAAGCCACTCGACTTCACCCCGGGCGCAGTGGCCCAAAGCTCGCTACGTCGGTAAGGCAATTCGCTGCGTAGAGTTCGAAACCTCTCACTTCGCGGCTGCGTTGACCGCGTCATCCAGGCCGCGGGTGGCGAAGGGTGCTCATGCCGAGGAGATCGGAGTCGCGGGTTGGGTCTACAGCAGTAGGTTGAAGATCTCCGTGACGGTCTCCCAGTGCTTGGTCTGAGGGTTCTTGAGGTCCGGGAAGACGATCCTGAACGTCTCGGCGAGAGCCACGCTCAACCCACCGAGGATCTCCGGGAATCGCGCCTCTGTCTCCTCGGTCGGCGCCCGGTCGAGCGGGGGGTGCTTGGCCAGCTGCTCGAGGATGGGCTTGAGCTCGACTTCCTGGTCCAACCGCCGGAACCGGTGGATGCTCTCCTGGAGCCCCTTGGTGATCGGCAGGTCCCACGGTTCGACGGTGTCCCGGCCGTTCGCCTTGGCCGCGGCCTGCGCGACGATCAGGAGATCGTAGAGCTTGTCGTCCACGAAGTCGCTGTAACGCTTCAGGTCTTCCTTGTCCACGTCGAGACTCGCGGCCTTGCGGAAGAATCGTTCGAATGTGGAAACCCCCATGACGGTCATGCCTCTCGCCTCCTCATCGACGGGCGATCACCCAGTCAAGTGTCGCAGAGGGCGCCATGCCCCGCCTGCGCATGCCAGGACGAATGAAGCGGCACGCTTTTCACCTGCCAGGAGAAACTGCGGGTATTCGCCGAGATTTACACTCGGTGGCCCGGGCGACGCTCTTTCGGCCGTGCAGAATCGGCCGGAGGGGAATTCAGCGTGCTTGCAGTACGGCACGACGCGGGAGGTGTCGACTTGTCATGGTAAAGCTGAACAAGCAGGCCTTCGAGCATGCGAAGAAGCTGGTCAAGGAGCACCGGGCGGTCATCGACGACCGGGACGCCTGGAGCGAGCACCGGCCCTCCGCCAAGGAGGAGAACCGCTTTCTGGAGGAGCGTGGCCTCGCCGAATACCAGAAGTGGTACCTCGGCGTGGACGACGAACAGGACGCGGACGACAAAGGACGGTACAAGTTCCCCTACGGCGACTTCGAGAAAGTGCACCGCTGTGGAATCCTTTCCGCGGAGTCACGCGCCGGCCAGAACAAGTACACCGACATAGAATTCGCCGTGGCGCATTTGCACGGAATGCTGGACGCACTGGCGTGAGTAGTGCGGGTTCGTCCGGCGCGTAGGAGGCTGCGAATGCCTGATCGACTGTTTCGAGACCGGAAGGATGCAGGACGGGTCCTGGCCCGTCTGCTCGAGCAGTACCGGGACGGGCCACTTGTACAGCCTCTACCGGTCCGTCGACGAGGTGATCTCATACCTGGAGCGAGTCGACCCCGCCGCCGCTGCCCGGGCCCGCGAACGCTACGCCTGCTTCGACCACTACCGCGGTGAGGACGACGCCCGGGCCTGGGGCTTCGAGGCGGCCTTCAGCGCCGGCGAGAACTTGGACTGTCCTTGGCCTGTCCGGACGAGCAGGTTGCCCAATCGGTCCTCGACGGCGACGGCGACGGCGACGGAGCGCAGCGCCCGTGAGCCCGTGGACGGCCCTGGCGATGCCCGCAACGCCGCCGATGCCGGCCGCGGGCCTCGCCGAATACCTCGTGGACGGTCCGTTGGCGCCCGAGCTCGGCGACGGACGCTGCCGGCCGCGCGTGCACGGTCTCCCGGCTCACGCATCGACCCACTCCTGTTCACCCATATCTGGTTGTTCTGCGCTGTCAGGGCGAGAGCCGATGGGGATTTGGATACCGCAGGGGCAGGCTGCTGCCCCGGCGCGCCGCGACTCTGGAGTGGTCATCGTGAAACGGACGGCGCTCGCGCTGTCCCGGAGAGGGCGAGCATGGATGAGCACCGTCGAAGTTTTGCCTCGCACCACACGTACGCCGAGGCGGAACGCTTGGGTCGGCGTCGGCCCGGCCGGTCTCGCCGCCACGGTGAACGCCGCCCCCGAGGGCCTCGGCACGAACCTGGTCGAGGCGACGGCCGGCGGCGGCCACGTGGTCGACCACCATAAGGGAGAACACCATCGGAGCGACGTCCGGGCCCGGTTCGTCTTCACCGGCGCCGACCCTCACCCGGGTGGTCGTCCGGCACGCTCGTCATCGACGCCCGCGGCTTCGTGCTCTCCGGGGCCGAGGTCCAGGCCTGCTGCGCTCTCGAACTGTGGCAGAGCCAGGGCCGCGACTGCCTGACGCTGGAGACCAGCCTGCCGGGAGTCTTCGCCGCCGGGGCCGTCCGTGGCGGCTCGGTGAAACGGGTGGCTCGCGCGGTGGGCGAGGGTGCGATGAGCATCCACTTCGTGCACCGGTACCTGGGCCGCACGGCCCCACCGAACTCCCCGCACATCCGGCCCAAGGAGTCCGCACGCCTCGCCTGAAACAGGGCGGGCGAAAAGATCACGCGAGAAGGAGAAGGAGGCGATGGGCATGGCAACGCCCGTCCGGCGCCACCCCGGTGGCGGAATGCAACAGAGGACCATCGGCTGGGCACACAACCCCCTGGCCGAATTCGACCAACTGCTGAACGAGATGAGCGGACTGATCGAATCGACGGTGAGCAGCGCGGCACCCGTGGCGGCGTGGACGCCCATGGCGGATGTCACGGAGTCCGACGACGCGTTCCACGTCGAGATCGAACTCCCCGGCGTCAAGAGCAAGGACGTCGATGTCGAGGCCCATGGCCAGGAGCTGGTGGTGACCGGAGAGATCAAGGAGAAGGAACGCAAAGGCATCCTGCGCCGCAACACCCGCCGCACCGGGGCCTTCGAGTACCGGATGCGGCTGCCGGGAGAAGTGGACACCGACAAGATCAAGGCGCAGATGTCGGAAGGGGTGCTCTCGATCACCGTCCCCAAGGCCGAGGTGGCCAAGCCCCGGCACATCGAGATCAGCGAGACGAGCGAACGGAGCGAGAGCAGCGGCTGAGACGCCGGCCAGGCGGTGCCGGACACCAACCCGGCACGGCCAGGCGGTGCCGGACACCAACCCGGCACCGCGGCCGGACCTGTCAGGCTCGACAGCCCGAGGTGAGGGCCTTGAACGAGGTCACGCGACTGCCTATCGGCGCCGCAGACGCCAGGCGGGCAGCAACCGCAGGGGGAGCAGCCCCAGCGGTGCTCGTCGGCCCAGGTCCGCCTGGTCCTCACGGTCGAATGCCCGGGCGTAACGCTCGGCGTCCTCGGCCGTCGGATAACGCTTGCTGCCTTCCGTTCCGCACCCACGGGCGCAGCGCCAGAGCATCGTCTCGCCCTCGGTCAGGAAACGAAAACGGTGTCCCAGCAGGTGGCAGCGCAGCACGGAACACCACCCTAGAGGGACCTGGCCGGTCCGGCCTGTTTTCTGTCCCTCGTCAGGCAACAGCCCATGTCGCGGACGAGGAGGCATGGCATGACCACCGCCGCCGACCCCAACGTCGTCACCACCAAGGTCCCTGCCCGGATCGACCGGCTGCCGTGGTCCCGATTCCACTGGCGGATCATCGTCGGCCTGGGAACCGTCTGGATTCTCGACGGGCTCGAAGTGACGATCGTCGGCGCCGTCGCCTCGCGGATGACCGAGCCGGACAGCGGCATCCATCTCACGAGCGCCGACATCGGAACCGCCGCCGCCATCTACGTGGCAGGCGCATGTTGCGGCGCTCTCCTCTTCGGAAGACTCACCGACCGCTACGGCCGTAAGAAGCTGTTCCTGCTCACGCTGGCCATCTACATCCTCGCCACCGTCGCGACCGCGTTCGCCCAGGACGCCTGGTACCTCTACCTCGCCCGCTTCATCACCGGTATGGGCATCGGCGGAGAGTACGCCGCGATCAACTCGGCCATCGACGAGCTGATTCCGGCCCGCAACCGCGGACGGGTGGACCTGGCCATCAACGGCAGCTACTGGGTCGGTGCGGCGCTCGGCAGCCTGGCCGCCGTGCTGCTGCTCAACGAGAGTCTGCTGGCGGCCGACCTCGGCTGGCGGCTGGCCTTCGGCCTCGGCGGCGTCCTGGGCCTCGGCATCATGGTGGTCCGCCGCCACGTGCCGGAGAGCCCACGCTGGTTGTTCATCCACGGGCGCGAGGCGGAGGCCGAACGCATCGTCGACCGGATCGAGGCCGAGATCCGCGAGGAGACCGGCCTCACGCTGCCGGAACCGGAGGAGGCCGTCACCGTCCGGCAGCGCGACGTCATCCCGTTCACGGAAATCGCCCGCGTGACCCTGCAGCGGTACCCGCGGCGCGCCGTGCTGGGGCTGGCCCTCTTCATCGGACAGGCCTTCCTGTACAACGCGATCGTCTTCGACCTGGGCACGATCCTGAGCGGTTTCTTCGACGTCGGCTCCGGCTCGGTCCCGTACTTCCTGGCCCTCTTCGCGCTCGCCAACTTCCTCGGACCGCTCCTCCTCGGCCGCCTGTTCGACACCGTCGGCAGGAAACCGATGATTTCGGGCACCTACTTCGGCTCGGCCCTCGTGGCAGTCGTCCTCGCCGTCCTGCTGATCAACGGCTCCCTGACGGCATGGTCGTTCTTCCTGCTGGTGTCGCTGACCTTCTTCGTGGCCTCCGCGGGAGCGAGCTCGGCGTACCTGACGGTGAGTGAGGTCTTCCCCATGGAGACCCGGGCCCTGTCCATCTCGCTGTTCTTCGCGGTCGGCACGGCCGTGGGCGGAATCACCGGCCCGCTGCTGTTCGGCCACTTCATTCACAGTGGCGATGCCGGCCTGGTGGCCGTCGGCTTCCTCGTCGGAGCGGCAGCCATGGCGCTGGGCGGAGTTGCCGAGCTCCTCTTCGGTGTCAGGGCCGAACAGCAGTCCTTGGAGAACATCGCCCGGCCGCTCACCGCGGAGGAGGCCGACGCAGCCTGGCGCGGCGAACCCGCACCACAAGACATGCGAGATCGCCGCCGACCGGCTCACGTCCGGCAGGCAGCACGCGAGCGGGAGCTGCGGATCGCCGACCGCACCGCCCGCCGCCGGGAGCGGGAGCGCGCCGGAGCCCGTCGCTACCGCCCGGGCACCGGATCGGGCAGCACCCTCTACTCGCCGGGAATGGTCGGTACCGCAGGCACCGCAAGCCGCACTTCCGCCACGGCCGAACGACACCTCGACGACGAGATCGAACAGGTCACCCACGCCCTCCAAGAGACCGGCCCCACCTGCCGCGAGAACCTCGAACGGGCCGTCGACGGCCGGTCCTGGGGCCCCGGCCGCTTCCGCCGCGCCTTGCGTGAAGCAGTCCGGGAGTCCCGTACCCGACGCCTTCCGAACGACGTCTACGCGCCAACGGACGGACCCGACCGGCCGGGCGGCGAAACCCATGTACAGCGATGATCGGGGCACAGATGCACCACCGGATCGGATGGTCCGACGACCAGCCACGCGACCAACACAGTCGAGGTAGCGATGAAGTACGACGAATTTCTCGCCCGCGTTCGCGAGAGGGGCGAATACGGCAGCCCGGACGAGGCCGCGAAAGTCACCACAGACGTCCTGGACGTACTGGCCCAACGGATCAGTCCTGGAGAAGTCAAGGACCTCGCCTCCCAACTGCCCGGCCCGCTCGGGCGACACCTGGCCGACGCCACGCCGCAGCAGGCCGAGAGCTTCGGGATCCAAGAGTTCTACCGCCGGGTCGCGCAGCGCACCGGTGCCCGGCCGCGTACCGCGGAATGGGACGCCGGCGCGGTCCTGAGCACCGTCGCCGACGCTGTGACCGGTGGCGAACTGAACCAGATCCTCAGCCAGCTCCCCTCCGGCTATGCGGTCCTGTTCGGCAAGGCCGATCTCGCGGACTGAGCTCCCGACCAAGAGGAATGTGAGGTGAGGGCGAGAGCCCCTGCCGGCTTCGCCCAACCGCACGACGACGGCGGACCGTCGGGCGCCCAGCGGCAGTCGGCAACACACATCCGCCCGGCACCACCGTCACCGGCTACGGAGTCGGCGCCTGCTCGTGTGGCCGCAGGCCAAGGCCGCGCCGCAAATAAGCACAGGCAGAGTCCAGGAGAAAACGATCAAGGGCCACAGCGGCCACAACGACGACGGCCCGACTATGGCGGTCGCGTAAGAGCTGCTGACAGTGAAAGCCATGTACGGCAGCAGCTGAAACAGTCGGCTACCGATCCTGCGGACGAGAACCCGGGCTGCCGGATCAGCAACAAAGAACGCCAATGCCATGATGGCGATCATCAAGATCGTCGGGCCAAAAGATCCACTTTGCAGCCCTTTTCAAAGGCGGCGGGGCAGAACTATGACTGAGCCTCGGCGTGGCCAAATCTTCGGGCTTCCTGGGGTAATCCGCAGGCCGCCGGGAGCGACTGCTGTGCGGGGATCCACTGGGGCGTCCCGCCGGTGGGGCGGGACGCCCCAGTGGATCCCTGCGCGGCGCCGTCAGCCCTGGTTCTCGACGATGTCGACCATCCAGGTGACACCGAACCGGTCCGCGCACATGCCGAAGTTGTCTCCCCACTTCTGCTTCTCCAGCGGGACGTGCACCGTGCCGTCGGCCGAGAGCTTGTCCCAGTAGCCGCGCAGTTCCGCGTTGTCGTCGCCGCTCAGGCTCACGGAGAAGTTGTTGCCCGGCTTGTGTTCCATGCCGGGAGGGGTGTCGGCGCCCATCAGCGTATAACCGCGGTCGGTCTCGAGCATGGCGTGCATGATCTTGTCTTCGTGCCCGGGCTGGGCGCCGCCGATTTCGCCGAAGGTGTTCAGTTTCAGGTTGCCGCCGAGGACGCTCTTGTAGAACTCCATGGCCTCCCGTGCGTTGCCGGCGAAGCTGATGTAGGGGTTGAGGCGAGATGACACAGAATGCTCCTTTCATTGGCATCGGTCGGTTTTCGCAGGGTATCGGCCGCCGTCCAGCTTCCGGTCGCCCCACGCGGCCGGCTGTCGACCGGTCCCGGTCCCGCTCCGCCGAGGATCACGGCCGACCACTCCCGGCGCCTACGCAGGACTCAATTGCCCCAGCCGTCAACCACCGCCGTCGCAATGCTTCTTCATTGTTGTACTTACTCAAGTTCCAGAAAGCGGTGTCCATGCCCCGGAAGGTGTCTTGACCGGCTCGTTGTGAATGGTCGCCGTTCCGGAACTCTTGTTACTGGCAGGGGGGTTGTGTAAGGGTGAGCCTCCTGACTTCCGAACAGCACTGCTTTGCTCAACCGTTCGAATTGCCTGCCGGCGGCTGGCTCCAAAAGGGCACGAAGCCGCCGACTCGAAGGTATGTACCAATCGGTGCACTCCCTTTCGATCCGTACGCAGCAGCCCCCCACCGCATTGCCATGGATGGAAAGACGTCAATGCAGCAACCCCGCACGCCCGGAACCATCCCTCCCTCGCAGCCCGGTCACGCACCAGGGGTCTCCGACGAGGAGCTTGCCGCCGCGCTGCACGCCGGTGGCGGGGTCCAGGAGGTTCATCCGGTGGCCGCGCTGCTCGCCCGGCACTGGCAGCCCGTGTTCGACTACGCCTCGATGTGTGCGGTCTCGAACAAAACTGCCTCCATGCTCACCACGGCCGCATTTACGCAGGTGCTGGAAAATCTGACCCGCAACGGCTCTGTGAGCGCCGTACGGCCCCACCTTCTGGTGACCGCCCGTCATATATCCAAGGCCTGGGCCGGTGACCAGCGCGTCGCCACGGTGCTGACCGGACTCGTGAATCCGGAAGGCCCCCAGGAAAAGAGGCAGTTGGTCTCCCGCGCATTCCACGCAATGCCGATGGCCGCGCAGGTGCTGCTCTGGCACGCCGAGGTCGAGGTCGAGGGCATATCCATACCGGCCGGTTTGCTGGGAATTGATCCCCGCGTCGCGACCGACCAACTCGTTCAGGCGCGCGAACAGTTCCGGCTGACCTGTGTGCGGGTCCACCGGGAGCACGCGCCGACCGGGGAATGCCGGCACTACAACCGGCTCCTGGACATCTCGCTGCGTCGCGGCGGTGCGCTGATCCCGGACATCCAGGTGCATCTGTCCGAATGCTCCTACTGCCGGTTCGCCGCCGACCAGCTCCGGCAGACCGGCGGTCGCCTGGGCGTGCTGCTCGCGGAGGCGTTGCTCGGCGGCGCGGCCCAGGCGTACCTCGAGTCGCGGCCGGGACGGCGGCGCAAGGCCCGCACCCAGGGCGGCGGAGGAGACGGGACCGGCGCGCCGCGCGGGTCCGGCCGGCACTCGCGGAGCGGGCGGCCCGGCACCCTGCGCAGCATCGCCCTGCGGGGCAAGCGCCTGGCGGCCGTGGGTGTAGCGCCGGGGGCGCTGGCCGTCGGAGCTGCGGCAGCCGTTACCGGACTGCTTGTCATCAGCCTCGTGTCGGCGCTCTGGGAGGAGGACAAGCACCAGGCGGTTCCGTCCGTGCCCAGCGGCGCCGTCACCGGTACCGCCCCTCCCGCCTCCGGCATGGGGACGCCGGTGCCGTCGGCCCCGGCGCCCGAACCGTCGACGACCGCGGCACACCATCCTGCCGGGCCGCTCAACACCCGCCTGCGCAATGTCGAGACGGGCCTCTGTCTCGACATGGTCGACCGTGAGCCGAAGGCCGGATCCGAGGCGACGATGGCGTCCTGCTCGTCGGCGCCCACGCAGAAGTGGGTGTACGAGGTCGACGGTCTGCTCCGCAGCTCCGCCGCGCCCGCGCTCTGTCTGAACTCCCGCGGGCTCGATGGCATCGTTGTCGTGGACACCTGCACACGCCGGACGGCCCCCGACGCCGTCGACGTCCGCTACGACCTGACCCTCCAGGGCCAGGTCATCCCGCGGTGGAACGACCGGCTGGCGATGGTGCCCGCGTCCGGGGACCCGGAGACCTCCGTGGTGGTCAAGGTCCGCGACGACTCGTCCGCCCAGGTCTGGCGGACCGACATCGCGCCCATGGGGCCGCAGCAGCAGTCGGGCGCCGAGGGGGCCGCGCCCTACGCGGAAGAGGTGAACGGCCCGCCGCCCGCCGCGGGCCGCGACTGCGTCCCCGAGGTGTGCCCGCGCCCGGAGGCAGGCCGTGGCGGCGGAGCGACGTCGGACGTCCCGGGCAGGCACGCCCCGGACGCCGCGAAACCCGGCGCGGGGGCGGGGCCAGGGCACGGCGCGCAGGACGGCAACCGGGAGGGCGGGCCCGGAGGCATGTCGGAGGGCAGCGTGCGGCGGGCCGACGACACTCCTCCCGACCAGGGGGAACGGCACAGCCACCCGCCGGTGGTGGCGGCCGTGGTCAGCCGGATCCCGGCCGGCGCGCACACGGAGGTCACGGCACCGGAGCGCGGAGGGGTCAGGTGAACTGAGGCATCTCGCCGGCGGTCGTGCCGATGTCGATGACGGAGAACGTGGCGCCCTGCTGGTCGGCGACCGACGCGAACCGGCCGAAGGGGCTGTCCCTCGGCCCCCAGTGCAGCTTTCCGCCCAGCCTGGTGACCGTCGCCACGGCCGCGTCGCAGTCCTCGACGCCGAAGTACACGTTGACGTACGGATGGACGTCCGCCGGGAAGTCCTCGGTCATCTTCAGCCGGCCGACGACGGGCTCGCCGCCGACATGCCACAGGCTGAAGTCGACCGTCTCGTGCTGCATCCGCTTCGCCTCGTAGGGAAAGACGGCGGGGAAGAAGTGGTCGGCCTTCTCCACGTCCCTGGTGGTGACCTCCGCCCAGCAGTAGGCGCCGGGCTCGCCGGTCCGCTCGAAGCCCGTGTGGCTGCCCGGCTGCCAGACGCTGAAGAACACGCCGCTGGGCTCCTCCGCCGTGACCATGGTGCCGAGATCGGCGACCGGCATCGGATCCATCAGCAGGGCGCCGCCGTTGTCGCGGATCTTCTCGGCGGTGGTGGCGATGTCGGACGAGGCGAAGTACAGATTCCAGGACGGGGGCCCGCCCGCCCCGGGCATCTGCGGGACGACGGCGGCCACCGGCCTGCCGCCGGAGAGCGCCTGGGTGTAGCCGCCGAACTCGGGCGAGCCCTCGTCGAAGGTCCAGCCGAACAGCTCGCCGTAGAAGCGCTTCGCGCCCTCCACGTCGGGGAACGTCGCGTCCGCCCAGCAGGGCGTTCCTTCGGGGTGCGCTGCCATGGTGTCCAAGCCTTCCTGCACGTCGGTTCTCTCCTTCGCACGCTATGCGCCCCGGTGCCCCGCCGCCCGTAGGACGCGCGGCCGTGCGGCGCCGGCATGGGCGCGGCCGTGGCGGGTGGCCGCCATGGCGCGTACCCGCCAGTGCCGTTCGGTTCGCAGGCAGCTTGATCGCGTCGAAACTCTTCGCAGCGTCCGGAGCCACCCCCGTCCACCGGACGCCCCGAGGAGAGGCATCCATGACCACCAGAGCACCCGCGAGACGCGGAGCCCGGCTGATGGCCGCCGGGTTGACGCTCGTTCTGCTCCCGGCGGGACAGGCCGTCGCCGCCGGCGCGGACCGCGATCCGGTCCCGCCCGCGGCGAGCAGTCAAGCGGGCACCGCCGCGGCGAGGACCGCCCAGGCCGCGCACACCGTCACGCTCGTCACCGGCGACAAGGTGACCGTCACCGACCTCGGCGGCGAGCGGAAGGCGGTGACCGTGCAGCGCCCGTCGGGCGCCGTCGGCGCCGTGCGCAGCGAGATCTCGGACGGCCGGGTCACCGTCGTGCCCGACGAGGCGCGGCCCTACCTGAACTCGGGCGTGCTCGACGAGCGGCTCTTCGACGTCACCGGACTGATCGAGCAGGGGCTCGACGGTGAGGACGGGCTGCCGCTCATCGTCGGCTACGCGAACGGCGCGAAGAAGGCCGCCACCCGCGGAGCGGAGACCGTCCGCGCCCTGCCGAGCATCAACGGCGCGGCCGTGGAGGCGGCGGCGTCCGGGGAGTTCTGGCGGGCCGTCACCTCCTCGAAGTCCCGCTCCGCGTTCGGAGCCGGCGTGACCAAGGTGTGGCTCGACGGGCGGGTGCGGGCCGCCATGGCCGACTCGAACGCCCAGATAGGCACCCCGAAGGCCTGGGAGGCCGGGCTCACCGGCAAGGGCGTCAAGGTCGCCGTCCTCGACACCGGGGTGGACGCGGAGCACCCCGACCTCGAGAGCCGCCTCACCGAGACGAAGAGTTTCATCGAGGGCGAGGAGGTCGCCGACCGCAACGGACACGGCACCCATGTCTCGTCCACCGTCGGCGGCAGCGGCGCGGCGTCGGACGGCAAGGAGAAGGGCGTCGCCCCCGGCGCCGGCATCGCCATCGGCAAGGTGCTCAGCGACGAGGGCAGCGGAAGCGAGTCGCAGATCATCGCCGGCATGGAGTGGGCGGCCAAGGACATCGACGCCAAGGTCGTGTCGATGAGCCTCGGTTCGCAGGAGGCCTCCGACGGCACCGACCCGATGGCCCAGGCCGTCAACACGCTCTCCGAGGAGACCGGCGCCCTGTTCGTCGTCGCCGCGGGCAACCGTGGAGTCCCCGGTTCCATCGGCTCGCCCGGCGTCGCGGACGCAGCCCTCACCGTCGGCGCCGTCGACTCCGCCGACGAGGCCGCCTACTTCACCAGCCAGGGCCCCCGTTTCGGCGACAACGCCCTCAAGCCCGACCTGTCCGCGCCCGGCGTGGACATCCTCGCCGCCCGTTCTCGGCTCACCGACGGCGACGGCCCGTACACCACGATGAGCGGCACCTCCATGGCCACCCCGCATGTCGCGGGCGTCGCCGCCCTCCTCGCGGAGAAGCACCCCGACTGGACCGGGCAGCAGCTCAAGGACGCGCTGATGTCGACGTCCATGGGCCTCGACGCGTCGGCGTACGCGCTCGGCGCGGGCCGGGTCGACGTCCCCGCGGCCGTCGACGCCACGGTCACCGCGACCGGCTCGGCCGGCCTCGGCTTTTTCGGCTGGCCGTACGAGGACAACAAGCCGGTCACCAGGACCGTCACGTACACCAACCACTCCGACGCGCCGGTCACCCTCGACCTGGCCGTGGAGGGCATTTCGGCGGGCGTCGTGTCACTCGCCGACGACACGCTCACCGTCCCCGCGCACGGCACCGCGCGGACCACCGTCACCGGCGACGGCACGAACGCGCCCGTCGGCAACACCTCCGGCCGTGTCGTGGCAAGGGACGGCGACCGGATCGTCGCCCACACCGCCGTCGGACTGGTCAAGGAGGAGGAGCGCTACACCCTCACCGTGCACGTCAAGGGCCGTGACGGCGCCCCGACCGCGGCCCACATCGGTGTGCAGAAGCTCCAGGAGGGTAATGACCCGTTCCCGGCGGCGGTCGGCGAGTCCGGCACCCTGGAACTGCGGCTGCTCCCCGGCACGTACACCGTCTCGTCGTTCCTCGACGTACCGGGCAGCAAGGGCAAGGACTCCCTCGGCCTCGGCTTCCTCACCGACCCCGAGATCACGCTCGACCGGGACCGCGAGATCACTCTCGACGCCCGGGAACTGCGGGAGATCAAGGCCGATGTCGGCAGGCGGACCGAGACCCGGCAGCTGCTGATGGAGTTCGACCGGGACGCGAACGGCGTCTCTTACGGGGGCGCCCTGCAGGTGCCGCCGCTGTACGACAGTATCTTCGCCGCGCCCACCCGCAAGCCCACCACCGGCACGTTCGAATACCGGACCGTCTGGCGGCTCGGCAAGCCGATGCTCGACGTCACCGCGGGCGGCCGGCTGCTCGGCGAGGCCGTCCTGCAGGCAGGCGCAGCCGTCCTCGACGGAAAGCAGCGACTGGACGTCGTCGACGCCGGCGCCGGCACCCCCGCCGACTACGCGGGCCGAAGCGTCCGCGGCAAGGCGGTCGTCGTACGCCGCACCGGCGAACTCAGCCCGGCGCAGCTTGCGCAGAACGCCCAGGACGCGGGCGCCAAGGCGCTGTTCGTCACCGACGACGCGCCCGGCCGGCTGATGGCCTGGTTCGGCACGGAGGCGTACGAGGACCGGACGCTGCACGTCGCCACCGTCAACGCCGCGGACGGGGCGCGCCTCGCGGGGGCGGCCCGCCACCACCAGCGTCTCGAGCTGACCGGCACGCAGTACACGCCCTACGTGTACGACCTGTCGCAGGGGCACCCCGGCGCGGTGCCGGACCGTGACCTCACCTACCGGCCCGGCAGGGGTGAACTGGCCGTGCTGGACAGCAGGTTCCATGCCGCGAAGCCGGCCGACGGCGGCGAGTTCCGCTACTCGATCACCGACACCTTCCGGGTCGGCTTCGGCTTCCAGGAGAAGATCGCGTTCCCCGTCGAGCGCACCGACTACGTCAGCACCGGCCCCGGCCAGCGCTGGCACGAGTCCATGAGCAGCGGCCCCGGCGCCATCGAGCAGCGCAGCGGCACTCCCTCGTACAAGGGCGGCACCCGTTCCGAGCTCAACTGGTTCAAGCCCGTACTGCACCCGTGGCTGGGCACCGGTCTCGGCTGGGGGCAGACCCGCGCGGGCAACAACCTGGCGTTCAACACCCCCGGCTGGGGTGACGGCGGACCCGACCACACCGGCTTCGGCGACGTGTGGAGCGAGGAGTCGATGACCCAGTTCACCGAGGTGTACGCGGACGGGGAGCTGGTCGACCGCAAGATGAGCTCGGGCGCGTACGCCTGGGACGCCGACCCGGCCGAGAAGACGTACCGGGTCGTCACCGACACCACGCTGGACGCGGAGCGCTGGCGCCTGGCGACGAAGGGCCACTCCGAGTGGACGTTCCGCTCCGGGGAGACTCCGGTCGGCCGGCACACCGTCCTCCCGATGCTCAACCTCGGCTTCGACGTCGACACCGACCTGAGCGGTGACGTCCGCGGCGGGAAGCGCCTGGACTTCGGGATCTTCGCGGAGTACGTCGAGGGCGCCGAGAAGACCGGGAGGATCAGTGGTGGCGCGCTGGAGGTCTCGTTCGACGACGGCAAGACCTGGCACGCTGTCGAACTCGACGGCGTGCGCGGGAAGTCGGCGGCCTGGGAGGGCACGGTCCGCATCCCGCGGGACGCGCAGTACCTCTCGGTGCGTGCCTCCGCCATGGACGACCGTGGCGGCTCGGTGAAGCAGGAGATCATCCGCGCGGTGGGCGTGAAGTAGCCCGCCGTCGGGGCCCGGTACGGCGGTCGCCGTACCGGGCCCCTTCTTCGTGCCGCGCCGCTACTCGGGGCCCACGATGCCCCGTACGACACCCAGGTCCACCAGGTCCTGAGGCCGCAGCCGCAATTGGTCCGCGGTGTGCGGCACCTGCTCCGGGGAACGCTTGAGGATCGCCGCGGCCAGCTCCGGCGCGATGACGGAGAAGTAACTGCCCGGAGCGGCCCAGGTGTTGCCGGGAGCGGCGAGCGCCAGGGCGCCCCCGGAGCCGCCCTCGCCGATGAGCAGGCTCGTCAGCGGGGTACGGGCGGCGGCCACGGCCGTGAACAGCTCCGCGATCGCCGCGCCCGCGCCGCAGCGCTCGGCCTCGGCGCCGTTGGCGGCGCCCGGCGTGTCGATGAGCGTCAGCACGGGGAGCCCCAGCCGGTCGGCGAGCCGTACGACGCGGGCGGCCGTGCGGTAACCGGCGGGCGTGGTCGCCGTCCCGCGCTGGGCCGCGTACGCCACCGGCCGCCCGTCCCGCAGACCCACACCGCACAGCATGCCCGGGTCGTCACCGCCGCACCTGTCCCCGCGCAGCGGCTCGCGGCGCGTGAAGTAGTCGTCGAGATACGCCGCGGCCCGCGGCCGCCCCGGCTCACGTGCCTGCCGTACGGCGTCCCACCCGCTGCGCGGAAGCTCCCCGCCCCCGCCGAGCGCCCGCGGCGGCGGGGCGGCCTCCCCGGCCGCCGCGCCGGGTGCGAGCGCCGCGGCCCAGAACGCCAGGGTGTCGCGCAACGCCTCCGGGCGTACGACCGCGTCGACCTGGCCCGACGCGAGCTGGCCCTCGGCCGTGTACGCCGACGGGTCCGCGTCCGCCGGGCGCACGCGGGAGCCCGCGAAGCCGACCTGGGCGCCGGGCAGGGCCAGGATGACGTCCGCACCCGCCCCGAGGGTGGCCCAGCCGCCGCCCGTCGTCGGGTCGCGGAGCACGGCGATGTGCGCGAGCCGCGCCTCACGCAGCAGCGCGGACGCTCGGGCCACCCGCTGCAGCTGCGTCAGCGCGACCATCCCCTCCTGCATCCGGCTGCCGCCCGTCGCGATCAGCGAAACGAGCGGCAGCCGGCGCTCACGGGCCAGGGTGTACGCGGCCTCCAGCCGGTCCCCGGCCCGCCCGCTGAGTGAACCGCCCAGGAAGCCGAACTCGAAGGAGATCAGAACGCATTCGGTGCGGCCGAGCAGGGCCGTGCCGTAGACCACGGACTCCGCGGAGCCCGTCCGCCGTGACGCGCGGGCCCGCTGAGCGCCGTAGCCCTCCCAGTCGAGCGGCCCGTCCCCGGTGGCCGGCAGCTCGGCGAGCTCCTGCTCCGTGAACCCGTCGCAGACCAGGGCGATCGCCTCGCGGGCGGACAGACGCTCGGCGGACAGACGCTCAGCCATGGAGCGCCCGCTTCATGATCTTGCCCATGTCGTTGCGCGGCAGGACGTCGAGGAACCGGACAGTCCGCGGCCGCTTGTGCGGCGCGAGCTGGGCGGTGACATGGTCCGCCAGCTCCTCCTCGGTCGGCGGGGACTGCGGGTCCGCCGCCACGATCCAGGCGACCACCCGCTCGCCGAGGTCGGCGTCGGCCTCGCCGGTCACCGCCGCCTCGCGCACGGCCGGATGGTCCAGCAGCACGTTCTCGATCTCGCCCGCCCCGATCTTGTAGCCGCCGCTCTTGATCAGGTCGGTGGCCTTCCTGCCGACGATGCGCACATGACCGTCCGCCTCGCGCACGGCCATGTCCCCCGTGCGGAACCAGTCTCCGTCGAAGGCCGCGGCCGTCGCGTCGGGACGGTTCAGGTACTCCGTGAACAGGTTGTCGCCGCGTACCTGGATCTCGCCGATCGTCTCGCCGTCCCGCGCGGTGATCTCCGTGCCGTCCTCCTCCACGAGCCGCAGCTCCACCCCGCGCAGAGGCACTCCGACCGTGCCCGGCCGGCCCTCGCCGTCCGCGCGGACGCTGGTGTTCATCAGAGTCTCCGTCATCCCGTACCGCTCGACGACCCGGCGGCCGGTCGCGGCGGCGATGCGCGCGTGGTCGGGCAGCGGCAGGGCCGCGGAGCCCGACACCAGCAGCCGCGCTCCGGCCAGCGCCTTCGTCAACTCCGCGTCCTCGGGCAGCGCTTCGGCCAGCCGGTGGTACATCGTGGGCACGCCGAAGAGCATCGTGCCGCCGGAGCTCAGCTCCCTCGTCACGCCCTCCGGTGTGAAACGTCCCAGGTGTCGCACCTCGCCGCCGCGGCGCAGCGGGCCGAGGATCCCCAGGATGAGCCCGTGCACATGGAACAGGGGCAGTGCGTGCACCAGGACGTCGTCGGCGCTCCACTGCCAGGCGTCCTGCAGCGCGTCCAGCGTGACGGCGATCGCGCGGCGCGGCAGCACCGCGCCCTTGGGCGGGCCCGTCGTGCCCGAGGTGTAGACGATCATCGCGGGGGAACCGGCCCCCGCCTCCGGCGGCAGCGCGCCCGCCGGGCCCGTGACGGGGATGTCGACGCGCTCCAACGAGCGTAGCTGTGAGGGCAGTTCGTCGTCGGGGCCGGCGAGTACCAGGGTCGGCGCGCTGTCGGTGAGGATGTGCGCCAGCTCCCGCTCGCCGGTCTTCGGGTTGAGCGGCACGACCGGTACGCCGGCCAGCAGCGCCGCCACCGCGCCCACCGCCGTCTCGAGCGTCGGCGCGGCCCACAGGGCGACCCTCCCGGCCTCCGCGATCCGTGCCGCGAGGGCGCCGGCCGCGCCGTTCAGCTGCCCGTACGTCACGGAGCGTTCCCCGAACCGAAGGGCGATGCGGCCGGAGCCGGGGGCCGCGGCATCCAACGCCGGAAAGAGCGAACTCACGCCTGGTCCTCCTCGTGTCGCGTGCGGAGGCGTCATTGTCGCGCTCCCGCCCTCGGCGCACGCCGGCGCGCTGCCGGAAGGCGTCGTCCGCCCTCGTCAGGCCGTCGGCCGGACGGTGCGTGTCCGCCCGTACGCGTACACCCAGCCTGCCAGGGCCGGGTCGGGCGGCAGTATGAAGCCGATCGAAAACGAGTCCTTCGCGCCGCGGATCGGGCGGAGCGGTTCGTCGCGACGGCCGATGCGGTCGCAGGCCCTCGCTAGGGGAGCGGCAGCGCGATCTTCACGGCGTACACGGCGACGAGGCCGTAGCCGACGCGGAAGGTCCAGGCGCGCGCCCGGTCGGAGATCCGGGCACCGGCGAAACCACCGGCCGCGACCAGCAGCTGCTGCCACACCAGCGAGGCCGCGAACACTCCGCCGACGAAGACGGCTCCCGCGGCACTGCCGCGGAGGGCGGCGCCCTGGGCGGTGGTGAGCGCGGCGAAGTAAAGAGCGGTCGTGGGGTTGATGAGGGTCAGGGCGGCAAAGCGCGTGAAGATCCGGAGGGGTCCGCCATCGGCGCCCGTGGCCGCGCCGAGGTCTGCTTCGGCGGGGAGCACCTTGGTGCGCGAGGACAGCAGACCGTGGGCCGCGATGGCCACGAGGACCATCGCCGACGCGAGACGCACCCACGCCTCCACGCCGGTCAGCGCGGACGCGATCAGCGGGCCGAGCGCCGTGGCCACCGCCGCGTACGCCATGTCGACGACCGCCACGGCCGACGCCGCGGCCACCGCTCCGCGCCGGTCGCGCATGCCCTGCTGGACCAGCAGCACGCCGATCGCGCCGACCGGCACGGCCACACCCAGTCCGGCCACCGCACCCGCGGTCGCCGTCGTCCACAGCTCGCTCATGGCGCACCACTGTCGGCCTTCGCTCCGCAACCGCGCGACTCATTTACCGGCGATGCCGGCCCTGTCCGTCCGCCCGGCTCGGGACGCCCTACAGCGGCCGGTGCCAGGTCAGGGTCGTGCCACGCTCCCCGTCGTCGTCGGACAGGCCGCCGTCCGTGACCGTGAGCCGTACGCCCTGGCGACCGTCCGCCGGCTGTGCCGTCGCGTCGACGTGCACGGTGATCGAGGAGACCTCGCGCCGCCGACGGGCTGCGGCCGGCGCGCCGCGCAGGGCGGTCAGCAGCTCGCCGCCCACAGGCTCGCGCACCGGCGAGTCCACGGCCCCGCTGAAGTGCACCGACGGGGAGAAGCCGAGCGGCGCCGCCGCGCCCCGGGTCTCGTGCAGCACCCGGCCCCTGAACGTCGTCGTCGCGTCGGCCGGCGGCTGCTGCAGGGCGAAGATCGTGGTCCGCACCTCCTGGATGGTCGAGTCGAGCTCGTCGACGGCGCGGCCCAGCAGCGCGTCCGGTGCGCCGGCCCCGGCTCGACGGCGTGTCGACTCCAGCATCGTCTCGGTGGCGAGCAGCCGCTGGACGACCAGGTCGTGCAGATCCCGGGCGATCGGGTCGCGGTCCTCGTAGACGGCGAGCTGCTCGCGGCGGGCTCGAGCACACCGAGCGCGGCGTACCGGACGCCGGTCAGCTCGGCGGCGGTGTCGACGATGCGTTGGAGGGTGGCGTGCAGATCGAGGTCGGTGCCGACGCCGATCACCGCCTCGAGAAGCGCCGCGACCCCGGGGGGTTCCGTTCCCGGGGCCGGCCGTGTCCCGGCCGGCGTCGGCGTTCACCGCTTGGGCCTACCCGGCCGGCTCAGTCCAGTTCTTCGGCCACCGGGGCGAGTTCCAGGGGCTGGATCCGGCCCTCGAGCATGGCGCCGAGGCCAAGCACGGTGCATGTGTCCGGCCGCTCCGCGATGGTGACGGTCATTCCGGTCGCGTCCCGCAGCATCTGGTCGAGGCCGGGAAGCAGCGCGCTGCCGCCGACCAACATGATGCCGCGGTCGACGAGGTCGGCGACGAGGTCGGGCGGGCAGTCCCGCAGCACCCTGCCGATGCCGTCGAGCACCGAGGTGAGCGGTGTGTGGATCGCCTGCCGGACGGCAGCGGTGTCGACACGGACGGAACGGGCGAGGCCGGTGGCGACGTCCCGGCCGTGGATCTCCGTCACGGACGGGCCCTGCTGGGTGAGGCCGTTGCCGTGCAGGGTGACCTGGAGCGGGCGCACGGACTGGCTGGGCAGCATCAACTCGTGCTGGTGGCGCAGATGCTGGATCACCGCGTTGTCGATGGCGTTGCCGCCGATGGGGATGCGGGCGGCGGTGACGATCGAGCCCATGGACAGGACCGCGATCTGCGTCGTCGCAGCGCCGCACACCATGATCATGGCACCGCTGGGCTCCTCCACCGGGAGGCCGCAGCCGACGGCCGCCGCGATCAGGGTGTCGACCAGTTCGACACGGCGGGCGCCGAGACCCACCAGAGTTTCCACGGTGGCGCGCTGCGCGAGCGGGTCGCTGTCGTGCGGGGTGCTGGCGGCGGCACGCAGCCGGGGCTTGCGGCGCAGCTGGCGCCGGAGCTTCTCGCCGAGCAGGTGGCGGAGCATCCGCTGGGCCATGTCGATGTCGACGACGGTGCCGCCGGAGACAGGGCGGGCGACCCGGATGTAGTCGGGTGTGCGGCCGGTCATCTTCTCGGCCAGGGAGCCGACCGCGATCAGCGCCCCGGTGCGGGTGTTCACGGCGGCGACGCTCGGTTCGTCGACGACGAGTCCGAGGCCCTTCACGAAGACGCGCGTTCTGGCGGCTCCCAGGTCGACGGCTACATGGCAACGGCGCAACTGCTCAAGGCTGACGGTCACGGCGGGTCCTCCCGAGTGCGGTACTTGTTCGCATCGTGCGATCACCGCGGGCCGAGCGCGCGCTGGGATGCGCCGGTCGGGGGGTAGGGGAGCGCCCGACCTGACGGGCCGCCAGATCAGTCCGTGAGTCGTTGCAGCAGGCCCCAGGTGAATTCCGCGACGCGCGTCTCACCGTCGGGGAGGGTGAACTCCAGCCGCCATCGGGTCGGCGCCGAACCCTCCATAGGACGCGCGGGCGGGAACGCCTTCGCCACCTCGTCCACGGTGCACGACCACGGGGCCAGATCGGCCGGCGTGCGCAGGTCGGGCCCGGCCGTGCCCGGAGCGCGTACCAGCCACTCGTTCCACACCGCGCCGTCGTCCGCGGCGAGCACCTCGAAGCGCAGGTCGGGCCAGAGCGGCACCGGCCACAGATGGGCGTCGCATTCCAGGTCGCCGATCCGCCGCCGCTGCACAGAGACGGGCTTGCCGAGGACCGCGC
Source organism: Streptomyces sp. NPDC096176 (assembly GCF_044763255.1). Lineage (NCBI taxonomy): Bacteria > Bacillati > Actinomycetota > Actinomycetes > Kitasatosporales > Streptomycetaceae > Streptomyces > Streptomyces sp. NPDC096176. Next base: position 596,027 of record NZ_JBIWFV010000004.1, read on the forward strand.
GGTAGCGCCCCAGCGCGCCCCGTGACCTCGGGGAACGCACCATCGCCTGCCACCGCCGGTTGGCCTCGCGCATCTGTGTGAGCGAGGCACCCAGCCGACGGCGGGCGTCCTCGACGAGGTCCGGCTGGAAGTCGGCCATCCGCCGCAGAAGCACCAGTTGGAAGTCGAGCGGGCCGAAGCGGGCGTCAGGGTTCATGACCGACATCCTGCCCGCCGGCAGGCGTCAACCGTGGCGAGTCGACTCGCCGCGGAAGGCTGCTTTCCACACAGGATCTACACAGGGCGGCCCACCGTAAGCACACCGCAGCCGAATAATCTGCGGGCGCCATGGATTACTGCCACCCGTGCGGACGGCACCTCAACGGCGCCCTGGCCTGTGCCGGGTGTGGAACACCGGTCGAGGAGCTCCGTCACCACAGCCCCAGCGCTCCCGAGCCGGACCACGTCTACGAACTGGACGTGGAGCCCGAGCCCGCGGACAGGCCCGGGCCGCGCCGTTCGCGCCGACAGGCCGCGCCGCAGCGGCGCAAGCCTGCGGGACGCCGTGCCCGGAAGCGGCGCGGCCGCAAGGTGCTGCTCGGAATACTGGGGCTGGTGCTGGCGGCGGGGGCGCTGAGCCTCGCCGAGCTGGCCATCGAAGGATCGGGCGACGACGGCGCGGCGACGGCCGTGCGGGAAGAGCCGATCGTCGAGTCACAGACCCCGGAGCCGACGGCCTCCGACGAGTCGAACGACGTGCCGGACCAGGTGAAGGAGCCCGCTGTCACGAAGTCCGGCTCCCCGCGTCCCGGCACGTCAGGCAAGGGCAAGGGCAAGGGCGAGGGCTCGGGCGGCGAAGCTGCCGACGGCGACGGCGACGGCGACGGCGACGGGGAGGGCGACGGCGCGAAGCCGTCGGACTCGGAGCCGGCCGACGGCGGCTCCCCGTCCGCGTCGTCCCCGGACGACCGGCCGGACGAATCGAGCCCCAGTAGCACCGGCGAGCCGCCCACGGACCCTGGCGGCGACGATCCGCCGAATCAGGAGAACCCGCCGCCACCTCCGGAGCCGACGCCGACGGAGACGTGCGAACGCTGGCTGTTCTGGTGCGTCTAGGGTTTGCCGGGCGGACCAGGGGCGGGCCCGCCCAAGGCGCGACACGTGCCTGAGGCGTGACGCGCTTCCGCGCGTCTGGGGTGCGTGTCCTCTAAGGCGCGTCCTGCGTGGCCGCCGTCCGGTCGGCCGTGTCCTCGCCCAGCATTCGCTGGAGCAGGTCCCGCAGCACCGTGCGTTCCGCCGCGGTCAGCTGTGCCAGGGGCTCGCGTGCGAAGTCCAGCGACTCCCGCAGCCTTCGGGCGGTGTCGCGGCCTTTCTGTGTGGCCGCAGCCAGCTTCACCCTGCGGTCGCCCGGGTCCGGGCGGCGCTCGACGAGGCCGCGTGCCTCCAGGCGGTCCACGATCCCCGTGACGTTCGACGGCTCGCACTTCAGCTTCTGCGCTATGCGGCGCATCGGCGTGCTCTCCATGGCCAGCAGCGCCAGGACGCGGGCCTGTGCCCCGGTGAGGGTGTGCTCGGTGGCGGCCTGCTCGTATTCCGCGTGGTAGCGGGACACGACGGCGCCGATGAGCTCGACGACCTCAAGGGTCACAGGGTCTGTTCGCTGGGTGGCCATGGCATCAGGATACCGATTTACTTGACAACGTGAAATATTCAGGCGCATGGTTGTTTCAGGTACTGAAGCTTTTCTAGGAGGCACGCAGCATGTCCGCACTTCCCGCGTCCGGCCGTGAATGGCACCTCGTCGCCCGCCCGCACGGCTGGCCCAAGGCAGAGGACTTCGCGCTGCGAGAGGCGCCGGTCGCCGAGCCGGAGGAGGGCCGCGTCCTCGTGCGCAACCTGCACTTCTCCGTCGACCCGTACATGAGGGGCCGGATGAACGACGTGAAGTCGTACACCCCGCCCTTCCAGCTCGACCGCCCCATGGACGGCGGCGCGGTCGGCGAGGTCATCGCGTCGAACGCCGAGGGCTTCGCGGTCGGCGATCATGTGCTGCACGGCCTCGGCTGGCGGGAGTATGCGAGCGTGCCCGCCAAGCACGCGACGAAGGTCGACGCCTCCCTCGCCCCGCTTTCCGCGTACCTCGGCGTGCTGGGCATGCCGGGCCTCACCGCCTACGCGGGGCTCTTCGACGTCGCGTCCTTCAAGGAGGGCGACGCCGTCTTCGTCTCCGGTGCCGCGGGCGCCGTCGGCAGCCAGGTCGGCCAGATGGCCCGTATCAAGGGCGCCTCGCGCGTCATCGGCTCGGCCGGCTCGGACGAGAAGGTCAAGCTCCTCGTCGAGGAGTACGGCTTCGACGCGGCGTTCAACTACAAGAACGGCCCCGTCGCCGACCAGCTGAGGGACGCCGCCCCCGACGGCATCGACGTCTACTTCGACAACGTCGGCGGTGATCACCTCGAGGCCGCCATCTCGTCGTTCAACGTGGGCGGCCGCGCGACCATCTGCGGGATGATCGCGCAGTACAACAACACCGAGCCGACCCCCGGCCCGCGCAACCTCGCCCTCGTCATCGGCAAGCGGCTGCGTCTGCAGGGCATGCTGGTGAGCGACCACGCCGCGCTCCAGACGCAGTTCGTGCAGGACGTGGCCGGCTGGATCGCCTCCGGCGAGCTCAAGTACAACGAGACCGTCGTCGAGGGCATCGAGAACGGGTACCAGGCCTTCGCCGGGCTTCTCCGCGGCGAGAACACCGGAAAGATGATCGTTTCTCTGGCCCGGTAGGCGACCCGTTAGGCTCTTCCTCAGCCGTCGCGATCGTGGGCGCGAGTCGCGGCGAATCAGCAGGAGGAAGTCTCCATGTCCATTCAGCAGTCCGACGTGCTGTACACCGCTGTCGCCACCGCGGAGAACGGCCGTGACGGCCGCGTCGCCACGTCCGACGGCATGCTCGACGTCGTCGTCAACCCGCCGAAGGAGATGGGCGGCAGTGGCGCCGGCACCAACCCGGAGCAGCTGTTCGCCGCCGGTTACAGCGCCTGCTTCCAGGGCGCGCTCGGTGTCGTGGCCCGCCAGGAGAAGGCGGACATCTCCGGCTCGACCGTCACCGCCGAGGTCGGCATCGGCAAGAACGACGACGGCTTCGGCATCATCGTCAAGATCTCCGCGAGCATCCCGAACGTGGACGCCGCCACCGCGAAGGACCTTCTCGAGAAGGCCCACCAGGTCTGCCCGTACTCCAAGGCGACCCGCGGCAACATCACGGTCGAGCTCGCGGTCTGACGAGCAGGACACGACGAGGGCCGCACCCCGCGCGGGGTGCGGCCCTCGTTCGCATGAGCCGCGGGTCAGCGGGTCAGCAGCGCCCGGCCGATCTGCGCGAAGACGCCCTTCGGGTGGGACCGGAACAGCGGCTCCGTGCCGAACAGCGCCACCGGCGTCCCAGCCCGTGACGTGCCGGAGACGATCGACGCCCGGCCCGCCGCGTCACCCGGGCCACCCGTGCCCTTGTCCGTGGCACGCCAGTGGCCGGACACCAGCGGGTCGACCGTTCCGTACGACTGCTCCACCCGCACCCCGCTGCCGAGGCCGGTGAACCACAGCGGCGAGTAGACGAACGTGTGCGCCGGGGCGCCGCCGGTGATGGCGCCGCCCGCGTTGGTCACCCGCACCACGCCGTTGCCGTCGCCGTTGCCCTCCACCGCGGTCACGTCGAGCAGTGCCGCAGCGTTGTTGAAGGCCGCCCCCTGCGCGCCGAGGCCCACTACGCCGACGCCGCTCTTCTCGAACGCGGCGCGGGCCTCGGGCGTCAGCTTCGCGTGGTCCAGCCCGGACGACACGTACAGCACATCCGCCTTCGACCAGTCGAAGCCCGCGTTGAGCACGGCCGTGGAGACCGGCTCCACGTCGAAGCCCATCTCGCGCAGCGCGAGCAGCTCGCCCGCCGTGACGGCCGCGGCCACCCTGGCCCGCTGCAGTGCCCCGCCGCCCTTCTCCTTCGTGGCGTGGAACGCGACCCCGAGCCGGTCCGCGAGGACGCGGGCCCGGTCACGGGCGGAGCCGGGCACGATCGCCGAGCCGTCCTTCGCCCGACGCACCCCGACGCCCTGCTTCTGCAGAGAGTTGAGGGCCGCGAGCTCCTTCGGGTCGTCGAGGCGCAGCCGCAGATCACCGTGCGGGGCGACGTACCCGGTGGGCGCGGCGGCGTGGACCGTGCGGGTGCGGACCCGCAGCTCGCCCGACTCGACCGCGCGCACGTCGGCGCCCCACAGCAGACCGAGGCTCCAGCCGGAGATGTCGTACATCGCGGCCACGTCCGCGCTGATGTCCCGGCCGTCCGCCAGGATGACGTTGGCGATACCGCGCTTGGGCTGGTGCATGTCGACGACGTACGACCCGGCGGGGTAGGAACGTCCCGCGAGCCGGAACGGGCTGAGCGCCCGCCCCACGCGGACGTCGTTGGCGACCAGATGGTCGACCAGCCGGGCCGCCGCGGTGGCCGACCGCTGGGCGCGCCCGGCGGGGATGACGTACGCCCGCGGGAACTTCGCGGTGTACACGTCCTCCGGACCGATGCCCGGCACCCCGGGAACGGTCTCCGGCGACACCGGCCGCTGCGCCTCGCCCGCCGCGCCCCGCCGGAAAGTTTCGATCTGGTCGGCGAGCACCGCGGCGCGGTGCGTGTACGTGTGGTCGAGCGTCGCCCGCATGGCCGCGCCGGCGATGTCGGTGTTGATGGCCGCCCTGCGCCGCAGCTCCTCGACCGGCAGCGTGTTGTACGCGGTGTTGTTGACGGTCATCGGGAACTCGATGGTGTGCGAGGCGACGGCCCCCTGGAAGGGCATGTACTGCGGGGTGAAGATGGGCGGCCAGTCGTCCCAGCCCTCTTCCTGGTCCCGGAACGGGATCACCGCCGGCCGCACACCGTCCTTCTCCTCGGTGTATCCGAGCCCGTTGACGCCCTTCTCCATGCCGAGTGCGTTGGCGTACGCGTTCTTCAGGAAGAGGTCGTACTCGTAGTTCTCGCCGTGCGGCGGTGTCGTCGGCTCGATCAGCGTGCCGTTGACGTAGCCGTGCAGGTCGAGCATGACGGCCGGCTGCTTGTCGATGGCGATCCGCCGGATGGCGCGGGTCTCGGGCTGGGTCGCGGTGATGAAGTCGCGGTTGAGGTCGAAGCCGCCGGCGTTGGCGCGGGTTCCCGCGATCCGGCCGTCCGGGTTGGCCGTCACATTGAGGTAGACGCGGCTCTTCGCGAGCAGGTCCGCGGTCCGCGCGTCCTTGGCCTGCGCCAGCTCCTCGATGAGCTTCAGGGCCGCGTCCGTGCCCTCCCACTCATTGCCGTGGATGTTGTTGTTGATGAACACGGGTGTCTTGTACGCCGACTTGATGCGCCGGTCCCTCGCGGCGGCCGCCGGGGCGTTCTCGATGCGCTCCCGCATCCGCTCCTGCTCGCGCGCCTGCCCCGCGCTCTCGGGCGCGGTGACGGTGACGAGGTACAGCTCGTGCCCGCCGGCCGAGTGGCCGGCGACCTCGACGCTGACCCGGTTGCCCAGTCGCTGCAGGTCGTTGAGGCGAGGAGCGAGCGAGTGGTACGGCGCGAGCCCCAGTTTTATCGACTTGTCGGCCTGGTTCTCCGGCGGTGTGTCCAGCACCGTCCGGCGCGGATACCCGCCCTCGCGGGTGAGCTCGGGGGCGGGCCTGGAGCGGCTGAGCGCCTCGGCGGCGGCGGACAGAGGCGCCCCGGCAGCCGACGCGGCATCACGTGCGCCCCCTTCTCGTACGGGATGCGGCTGCGGCTGGTCCTGGGCGGGAGCCGCGGCGGCTCCGGGGAGCGGGGCAAGTAAAGCGCCGGCGAGAGCGGCGGTCAGCGCGGCGGTGATCAGAGCGGGTCGGCGTGAGCCCATGCGGTGCGAGCCTCCGGGTGTCGGAACGATTCGGCACGATGAATCAGTGCGTGGTGCAGTGCGTGGTGATCAGTAAGCAGGGTCTACCGGTTCCACTGCCGAACAACAAGAGGCGCCCCGATAGGGTGTGCGTATGCGTGATCTTGGGGTGGGCTTCGGCTACTTGATGAAGGGACAGCGCTGGGTCGCCGGGCACGGCCGCTGGTTCGGCTTCGGTCTGCTGCCCGGACTGGTGACCCTGGTGCTGTACACGGCGGCGCTCGGCGGACTCGTCTACGGCGCCGACGACCTGACCGCCTGGGCGACGCCGTTCGCCGACGACTGGTCCTCGCCGTGGCTCGACCTCTTCCGTGGCACGCTGACGGCGCTGCTCTTCGTCTTCGGGCTGTTCCTCGCGGTGATCACGTTCACCGCCGTGACGCTCCTGGTCGGCCAGCCCTTCTACGAGAACCTCTCCGAGCAGGTCGACCGCTCCGAGGGCGGCGAGGTGCCCCATTCGGGACTGCCGCTCTGGCGTGAGCTGTGGATCTCCGCGAGGGACTCGCTGCGGATCGTGCTGCGCGTGGTCTTCTACGGCGTGCTGCTCTTCGCCTGCGGCTTCATCCCGGTCGTCGGCCAGACGGTGGTCCCGGTGGTCGGGTTCTGCGTCTCCGGCTTCTTCCTGGCGGAGGAGCTGACGGCGGTGGCCCTCCAGCGGCGCGGCGTCGAACTGAAGGAGCGGCTGGCGTTGCTGAGAGGCCGTCGGCTGCTTGCTCTCGGCTTCGGCATACCGCTGACGCTGGCCTTCCTCGTCCCGTTCGTCGCGGTCTTCCTGATGCCGGGCGCGGTGGCGGGCGCGACGCTCATGGTTCGCGACCTGGTCCGGCCCGAGGACGGGGAGCCGGCCGCGGAGCCCACCCGGCCGGGACCGCACACCTTCCGCAAGGCGGACTGACGACCTCCCCGCGACAGGGAGCCCACTCCCTGTCGCAGGGAGGTCCTAAGCCTGCACGGCCATGACGTCGGCCACCGCGAGGCCCGGGGCGTCCGGGCCCGCCGTGGTGAGGAGGGCGCCGTCCGGGCCCCAGACCGCGCTGCCGCCCCGGCAGTCGCCGACGCTGCACGGGCCCACCGCGTTGGCGAGCAGCACCGGCAGGCCGTGGTCGGCGGCGCGGACCGGATAGACCTGTCGGAACGAGTCGTTGTCCGCCTCCAGCACCGAACTCGCCACGTACACGTGGCAGCCGTCGGCCTTCGCCCGCTGGGCGACCTCCGGGAACCGGTTGTCGTAGCAGATCGCCACGGCGAACCGGACGCCGTCGAGGACGAAGCGGCCCTCCTCGGTGCCGGCGGTGAAGACGTCCAGTTCCTCGCCGTACAGGTGCGTCTTGTCGTAGCGGGCGAACGGTTCGCCGTCCGGGCCGATCACGAGCGCCGTGATCGTGGGCCGGGGGCCGGCCGTGCGGGCGGCGCAGCCGACCAGTGCGGCTGTCGACGTCGTACGGCACGCCTCCCGCAGCGGCTCCAGACGTGGATCGTCCTCGGCCAGCCACAGGTCGGGCCTTTCGGCGATCAGCCCCAGGTCGTAACCGGTGGCGGCCAGTTCGCAGAAGGAGACCAGGCGGGCGCCCCGCCCGGCCGCCGCGTGCACCAGAGATTGCATGCTCCGGACGTTCGCCTCGATGTCGCCCGGTACGGATGTGAACTGGCCCGCCGCGATTCTCATGCGCCCATCATGCGGGCCCACCGCTGCCGGCCGCCACGGAGATGATCGTCCGCACCTGGGCGATGATGTCCAGCCGGTTGCGTACGAACTCCGGGTCGGTGATCTCCGTGGTGTTCCCCGCGCCGAACTGCAGCACCGGCGTGTGCACATGGCCACCGGGAATGTCCAGGCCGAGGCGGTCGCGCAGCAGCGTGGCACGGTAGGCGATCTCGTTGGAGAGGTAGTCGCCGCCGCCTCCCGCGCGTGCGGTGGAACCGGGTGTCGGCCCGCCCGGCGGGACCCCTGGATCGCGGGGCCCTACTCCCCGGCCCGGGGCGCCTCCGCGGCTGTGACGTGGCCGTATGCGATCTCCGCCAGCCGCTGCTGGCCGTTCCTGCTGGGATGGAACCAGTCCCAGCGGCTCAACTGATCACCGGTGAAGCGGAAGTCGAAGACGGCCCCGCCGTCGTACCGGCAGCGCTCGTCCTTCGCGCACACGTCCTTCAGCACCCCGTTGTACGCGACGACCCGCTGCTGGACCGTGTCCCGGCGCTGCTGCGCCCGTGGGCTCTCGTCCTGCGCGTCGCCGAGCATCGAGGCGCAGATACCCAGCTTCCATATCTGGGCACCCAACGGATCGTCACGACCCGTCGCCCACAAGCGCTTGAGGTCCGGCACGCTGGTGACGTACACCTGCGCCTTGGGGGCGTCCCGCCTGAGCCGGGCCATCGACTTCTCGAACGACGCGCGGAAGTCCTCCACCGGTGTCATCCGGTCCACGGTGTCCGCGCAGGCGTCGTTCGCGCCGACCATGACCGTGACCAGCTCCGGTTTGTGGGCCGCGGCCTGCGCCATCTGTTCCGGCAGGTCCGCCACGTCGGCGCCGGAACGGGCGTAGTTCCAGCTGCGCTGCGCCGCCGACGCGCCGAGCAGCCGCGTGGCCAGGCTGTTCACCGTGGCGTCCGAGCCGGTGGCCCACGAGACTTCCGGACAGTCCGTCAGCACCTGGCAGGCGTCAAAGCCTCGGGTGATCGAGTCGCCGACCGCGGCGAGCGAACGGGGGCTGCGGTCCCACACCGGGGTCGGGGTCGGACTGGGGGAGGGGCGCGAGGACTTCCCCGGGGGGCGCTGACCTGAAGTCCCTGACGCCACGTCACATGCCGCAAGAGCACCCGCCGCCAGGGCGGCGGCGGCAAGCGCGGCGACCGCGGCGGTACGCGCCCGGAACGTCCGATTGCGTCGTCGCAACGTCACTTCCCCCTCCACAATCCCCGCATCCGCCCTCCTGCCGAGTGAAACCTTGGTGCGTACGGGCCCCAGGACCGACAGTACGTCACCCCTCGGCGCGTCTCGCACGGTAACTTTTGCCACGTCGACCCAGAGGGTCCACCTCGCCCACCGGCGCCAGTAAATTACATCACGTCACATGCCGTCCCTTTTGTGGAGACTTGTTCCCGATGCTGTTTACTGAGGCCGCTGGGAAGGCGAACCTCGTCCCACACTGGAGGTCCCGGTGACGACACGTGGCGTTCTGTACGTTCACTCCGCACCGCGCGCGCTCTGCCCGCACGTCGAATGGGCGGTCGCGGGCGTGCTCGGCGTACGGGTCCAGCTGGACTGGATCCGACAGCCCGCGTCGCCGGGCACCTGGAGAGCCGAGTTCTCCTGGCAGGGCGAGGTGGGCACCGCCTCCAAGCTGGCGTCCGCGCTGCGCGGCTGGCATCTGCTGCGCTTCGAAGTGACAGCGGAGCCGTGCGCGACGGCGGAGGGCGAGCGCTACAGCGCCACGCCGGACCTCGGCATCTTCCACGCGGTCACCGGCATGCACGGCGACATCCTGATCCCCGAGGACCGCCTGCGGGCGGCGCTGGCGCGGTCCGCGCAGGGCGAGACGGATCTGGAGGCGGAGATCGCGAAGCTGCTGGGGAAGCCGTGGGACGACGAGCTGGAGCCTTTCCGGTATGCGGGGGAGGGAGCGCCGGTGCGGTGGCTCCACCAGGTGGTGTGACGCCGTCCTATTCGGGGCGCTGCCCCGAACCCCGCGCCTCAATCGCCGGCGGGGCTTGAACTCGCCGGTCTTGTCGGGGTGCTGCCCCGAACCCCGCGCCTCAATCGCCGGCGGGGCTGGATGTGGGCCTCGGAGGCCGGCGACGCGGAGCTTGCCAGCCTTGGCGGGGCGCTGCCCCGAACCCCGCGCCTCAATCGCCGGCGGGGCTGAAGGTGCCACCTGTCAGGCGTGCCGCCGGTCTTGTCGGGGTGCTGCCCCGAACCCCGCGCCTCAATCGCCGGCGGGGCTGAAGGTGCCCCCGTGCCGCAAGCGCCGGCGGGGCTGAAGATGCCCCCGTGCCGCAAGCGCCGACGGGGCTGAGGGTGGCCCCGTGGCTGTGAGTGGTCCGCGGGAGGGGCGGGGTGGGGGAGTAAGCAGAGGCCCGCGCCCCACCAGGGGGCGCGGGCCCAAGCCGCCGTGGAGAATTCAGACCGTGCGGAACGCCAGCACCACGTTGTGGCCGCCGAAGCCGAACGAGTTGTTGATCGCCGCGATCGTGCCCTCCGGCAGACCACGCGGCTCGTCGCGGACGATGTCCGCGTCGACCGTCTCGTCCAGGTCGTCGACGTTGATCGTCGGCGGGGCCGTGCGGTGGTGGAGTGCCAGCACCGTCGCCACCGTCTCGATGCCGCCCGCGCCGCCCAGCAGGTGACCCGTCATCGACTTCGTGGCGGAGACCGCCACGTGGTCGAGCTCGTCCCCGAGGACCGACCGCAGTGCCTTGATCTCGGCGACGTCGCCCTGCGGCGTGGACGTCGCATGTGCGTTGAGGTGGACGACCTCGGACGGCTTGAGGTCCGTGGTCTCCAGCAGGTTCCGCAGCGCCGCCGCGATTCCGCGGCCCGTCGGCTCCGGCTGTGCGATGTGGTGGCTGTCCGCGGACAGGCCCTGGCCCAGGACCTCGCAGTAGACCTTCGCGCCGCGCGCGGCGGCGTGTTCGGCCGACTCCAGGATCACGACGCCGGCGCCCTCGCCGAGGACGAAGCCGTCGCGGGCCGTGTCGTAGGGGCGCGAGGCCTTCGCGGGCTCGTCGTTGTTCTTGGACATCGCCATCATGTTGGCGAAGGCCGCGATCGGCAGCGGGTGGATCGCCGCTTCCGTGCCGCCCGCGACGACCACGTCGGCACGGCCGGTGCGGATCATCTCGACGGCGTAGCCGATCGCTTCGGCGCCGGAAGCGCACGCGGAGACCGGGGTGTGCACGCCCGCCTGGGCGTTCACCTCGAGGCCGACGTTGGCGGAAGGGCCGTTCGGCATCAGCATGGGCACGGTGTGCGGGGACACGCGGCGTACGCCCTTGTCCTTGAGCACGTCGTACTGGTCGAGAAGAGTCGTTACGCCACCGATGCCGGAGGCGATGACCGTGCCCAGGCGCGCCGGGGCGACGGACTCGTCCTCTCCGGCCGGGGCGGTGTAGCCGGCATCGGCCCATGCCTCGCGGGCCGCGATCAGCGCGAACTGCGCGGAGCGGTCCAGCCGGCGGGCCAGCGGGCGCGGCAGAACCTCGCCCGGGTCGACCGCGGCGGTCGCCGCGATCTTCACCGGAAGATCGGCGAAGCGCTCACCCTCGAGCAGCTTCACGCCGGAACGCCCGGCGATCAGACCTTCCCAAGTCGATGCGCTGTCGCCACCCAACGGTGTGGTTGCGCCGATACCGGTGACGACCACGGTGCGATTGGTCGAGTTCACAGGAATTCTTTCTCCACGTGTAGAGGGTGCTGAATTTTCACGGCGCCACCGGAGGGTGGCGACAAACGCGACGTGAGACTCAGTCCTGGTGCTTGGCGATGTAGGACGCGGCGTCGCCGACGGTCTTCAGGTTCTTGACGTCCTCGTCCGGGATCTTGACGTCGAAGCGCTCTTCGGCGGCGACGACGACCTCGACCATGGACAGCGAGTCGACGTCCAGGTCGTCGGTGAAGGACTTGTCCAGCTGGACGTCCTCGACCGGGATACCGGCGATCTCGTTGACGATCTCGGCGAGACCGGCAACGATCTCTTCCTGCGTGGCGGCCATGTTGGCGCTCCTTCGGTGGTTATCAGAGGGTGTGGCAGCAGCCGTCCGGAAGATCCGTACGGTGCCTAGGGGAGGGTAACGACCGTCGCGGCGTAGACGAGACCCGCCCCGAAGCCGATGACGAGCGCGGTGTCGCCGCTCTTCGCCTGTCCGGTCGCCAGGAGCCGCTCCATCGCGAGCGGGATCGAGGCGGCCGATGTGTTGCCGGTGGTCTCCACGTCACGGGCGACCGTGACGTGCTCCGGCAGCTTCAGGGTCTTCACCATCGAGTCGATGATCCGCATATTGGCCTGGTGCGGGATGAAGACGTCCAGGTCGGCCACGCTGATGCCGGCGGCGTCGAGCGCCTGCTGCGCGACCTTCGCCATCTCGAAGACGGCCCAGCGGAACACCGCCTGGCCCTCCTGCGTGATGGCGGGGAACTTGACCTCGCCACGCTCGTTGAGCGGCAGCTTCGAGACGTCGCCGAGGTGGAAGTCGTTCCACGGCACGGTCTGCTTGATGGTCTCGGACTTGTCGCCCTCGGAACCCCAGACCGTGGGGCCGATGTGCGGCTCGTCCGAGGGGCCGACGACGACCGCGCCCGCGCCGTCACCGAACAGGAAGGCCGTGGCGCGGTCTTCGAGGTCGGTCAGGTCGCTCAGCCGCTCGACGCCGATGACAAGCACGTACTCCGCGGAGCCCTCGACGATCATTCCCTTGGCGAGGGTCAGGCCGTAGCCGAAACCCGCGCAGCCGGCGGAGATGTCGAACGCGGCCGGCTTGCCGGCGCCGACCTTGTCTGCGATCTCGGTGGCCACGGCCGGGGTCTGCTTGAAGTGCGAGACGGTGGAGACGATGACGGCGCCGATCTGTTCGGCGGCGATCCCGGCATCGGCGATCGCCTTGCCGGAGGCCTCGACCGACATCGCGGTCACGGTCTCCTCGGGGGAGGCCCAGTGACGGGTGGCGATACCGGAGCGGGAGCGGATCCACTCGTCCGACGAGTCGATCTTCTCGAGGATCACCTCGTTGGGCACGACCCGGGTCGGACGGTAGCCGCCGACACCCAGGATGCGTGCGTACGGGGCGCCCTTGCTGGGCTTGATCTTCGACATGCTCTACGGCTCCTTCAGGCAGTGTGCTCGGCGAGCAGCGTGCGGGCCGCGTCGAGGTCGTCGGGGGTCTTCAGCGCCAGCGTCGCGACGCCCGGCAGGGCACGCTTGGCCAGGCCCGTGAGAGTACCGCCGGGGCAGACCTCGACCAGGGCGGTGACGCCCTGCTTCTTGAAGGTCTCCATGCACAGGTCCCAGCGGACCGGGTTGGCGACCTGACCCACCAGACGGGAGATGACGTCGGCGCCGTCGGCGACGATCTGCCCGTCCTTGTTCGAAACGTACGGGACGGCCGGGGCGGAGACCGAGAGGGCCTTGGCGGCCTCCTCGAGCTTCGCGACCGCGGGCGCCATGTGGTGCGTGTGGAACGCTCCGGCCACCTGCAGCGGCAGCACGCGGCGGACGCCTTCCGGCTTGTCCTCCGCGAGCGCGGCGAGCTGTTCGGCGGTGCCGGCGGCGACGATCTGGCCGGCGCCGTTGACGTTCGCCGGGGTCAGACCGAGCTTCTCGAGGTGCGCGACGACCGTCTCCGCCTCGCCGCCCAGGATGGCCGACATGCCGGTCTCGGTGATCGCGGCCGCCTCGGCCATCGCGAGGCCACGGGCGCGAACGAGTCGCAGCGCGGAGGTGTCGTCGATGACACCGGCGAACGCGGCGGCCGTGATCTCGCCGACGCTGTGGCCGGCGACCGCGCCGGGATTCACCTCGCCGAGGGCGGCCGCGGACAGCAGTCCGGCGGCGACGAGCAGCGGTTGGGCGACCGCGGTGTCGCGGATCTCGTCCGCGTCGGCCTTCGTGCCGTAGTGGGCAAGGTCGAGCCCGATGGCGTCGGACCACTCCGCGATGCGGGCGGCGGCGCCGGGAAGGTCGAGCCAGGGAGTCAGGAAGCCGGGCGTCTGAGCGCCTTGGCCGGGAGCGACGAGTACGAGCACCCTCACACTCTCTCTTGTGGACGGCTTCCCCCGCCCGTGAGGACAGGGACGAAGAACCGTCAGGGGAATTGTCGGTGTTCCACAAAAGTCTAGAGCTGGGCATCTCCGTCGGCCAGACGCCCGAGGATGAGGGCGATTCGCAGTGTGAAGGCGGAGCGTACATCGGAGGGTGACCAGCCGGTGACGTCTGTCACACGTCGGAGCCGGTAGCGCACGGTGTTGGGGTGAACGAACAGCATGCGTGCCGCGCCTTCGAGGCTGCTCGCCTGCTCCAGATAGACACTCAGAGTTTCCAGCAGAGCCGACCCGGCCTCTTCCAGTGGTCTGTAGATCTCCTCCACCAACTGCTCACGCGCCGCAGGGTCGGAGGCGATGGCGCGTTCCGGCAGCAGATCGTCCGCGAGTACCGGCCGCGGCGCGTCCTGCCACGCGGAACACGCCTTGAGCCCCGCCGCGGCGGCCTGCGCGGACCGGGTCGCGGCCAGCAGGTCGGGCACGATCGGGCCGGCGACGACGGGCCCCGCCGCGTAGGGGCCGATGAGGGCCTTGGCGACATGGAGCGGGTTGTCGCTGCCTCCGGCGATGACGACGAGCCGGTCGCCGAGCACTCCGGTCAGCACTTGGAGCTTGGCGTGCCGCGCGGCACGGCGGATGGCCTCGACGGTCAACTCGCTGTCGCCGTCCGGTGCGGTGCCGAGGATCACACACACGTACTCGGGCGAGTTCCAGCCGAGTGCCGCGGCACGGGAGACGGCGCCCTCGTCGGCCTCGCCGGACAGCACCGCGTTCACCACGAGCGACTCGAGCCGGGCGTCCCAGGCGCCGCGGGCCTCGGCGGCCTGGGCGTACACCTGGGCGGTGGCGAAGGCGATCTCCCGTGCGTAGACGAGCAGCGCCTCGCGCAGGACGGACTCGTCGCCGGGAGCGGCGACCTCCTCGATCGCCGTCTCCATGACCTCGATGGTGGTGCGCACCATCTCGACGGTCTGGCGCAAGGTGATGGCCCGGGTCAGCTCCCGCGGGGCCGTGCCGAAGACGTCGGTCGAGATCGCCTGCGGGGTCTCCGGATGCCGGAACCACTCGGTGAACGCCGCGATACCGGCCTGGGCGACCAGTCCGATCCACGACCGGTTCTCCGGTGGCATCGCCCGGTACCAGGGCAGTGACTCGTCCATGCGGGCGATGGCGTTCGCGGCGAGCCGGCCGGCGGACTGCTCGAGGCGGCGCAGGGTCGCGGAGTGCGGGTGGGAGGAGTTCGCTGCAGGTTCGGGCACGGGACAAGAGTGCCTTATCAGGACGCGGGGGCTGAGTGCCGGGTTCTTCTTCATCGCGCCGACACCTGCCGGCTCCCGGCTACGGTGGGGGCGTGATTTCCGTTCGGCGCGCCGGCGAGCGCTACAGCGGCGGCGACCCCGCGGCCGGCATCGAGTCCCTGCACGCCTTCTCCTTCGGGCGCCACTACGATCCGGACAATCTGCGCTTCGGCACGATCCTCGCCTGCAACGAGGAGCGCCTCGCTCCGGGCGCCGGCTTCGACGAGCACCCGCACAGCCACACCGAGATCGTCACCTGGGTCGTCGAGGGCGAACTCACCCACCGCGACTCGGCCGGGCACGCCACCGTCGTCGGCCCCGGCGACGTCCAGCGCCTCAGCTCGGCGGGCGGGGTGCGGCATGTGGAGCGCAACGACGCGGACGTGCCGCTGGTCTTCGTGCAGATGTGGCTCGCCCCGCTGGAGCCGGGCGGGGAGCCGTCGTACGAGATCGTGCGCGGCATAGCCGACTCCACGCCCTACGCCCTGCCCGAGGCGGGCGCGATGCTCCACGTGCGGCGGCTCGCGGCCGACGAGCGGACGGCCGTGCCGGACGCGGCGTTCGTGTACGCCCACGTGGTGCGCGGCCAGATACGCCTGGGCGAGGCCGCGTTGGGGCCGGGAGACGCGGCGCGGATCACGGACGCGGACGGCCTGGAGCTGACGGCTGAGGGGACGGCGGAGGTGCTGCTGTGGGAGATGAGCCGGTGAGCGGCTCCGGGCCACGGGTCAGTCCTGCGAGGAGAACAGCAGCGTCCCGACACTCAGAGGGTTCCGGTCGCCGACGTAGTAGACGCACAGGTCGGTGACCGTGATGCCGCTGGTCGTGTCGTCGATCCAGCGGAAGCCGGCGGCTTCGAGGGCGTCGCGGGAGGAGCCGCAGCGGCGCCCCGTGGCGAACGGGCCCAGGGTGCTGATCAGGACCGCGTTGTCGGCCTCGCCGTAGGCGATGCGGTGGTACGTGCCGCCGCCCTGCTTGTATTCGTCACCGCAGGAGACCGGCGGCTCAGGGAAAAGACTGCACAGTTGTTCGGGATCGACTCGGCGTCCCCCGCGCGGGAGTAGCGCCTCTATGTATCGCATCGCGGGGCTGCTGCGTGCCAAGTCTTGGGCACGGGGCGGCATTTCATGCCCCCGTGCCGGTGATGACGCGGGACGGAGCATCGGCCCGGCTACCGATGAGTACGCGACTTCCGGTCAATTTATGACAGAGAACCATCGCTGTCTACACGTCTTCCTTACACATCTCACACATGTAAGGCCCGGTTTGAGCGGGGAGTTCAGGCGTCTCGAGCCGCACGGGAGCACGCAAGGGGTTTTCCCGTTCCGCGGCCCGGATGCCGAAGTCAGTGCTTGCCAGAACCAGTTGGCCCGTGTCTAAGGTGAGCGCCGCGCTCATGGGCGGACCTAGACCACCTGGCCATGACGCGCGCACGTCATTCGGCGGCCGGGGGATCGGTGCCGCTGTGGGGGAGGGATGGTTCGTCATGCCGCGATACCGGCTCGCTGTGAACGCCTGCTCGGCCGCTGCTGCCTGCTGCCCCTGTTCCCGCGCCGGGTCAGAGGGCTGACCCGCGCGTTTCGCCACCGCCTCTCGGGGCGGTCACCCCCGCCTGCCCTCGTTCGCTACGAAGGATGCTCCTTTGCGTCTCAGACCGGGCTTGTTCCCACCCAGATCACGAATCTCCGCAACGCTCACCTCAGCCGTCACGTCCGTCGTCGCCTTGGCCGTCCTCGGTGGCATGGCCGTCCAGCCCGGGTCGCTCGGCCGGAATGCCGAACTGCCCGTGGACCTGGTGGCTGATTCGTACGACGGCTATGACACCAAGGCGGCCGAACGGCTGCGTGAGGACCAGTGCCTGGCCGGCGAAGCCCTGCGCACGGGCGGACCCAGCATGTTCGCCCTTGCACGGGAGGCCCTCGCGCTGCCGCCCGATCAGCTTCACGAGAAGCTCGAACGGGACATCTTCAGCGACAAGACTCCGCTGCATCAGGCCTACAGAGCGGACAGCGACAGCAAGGATCAATGGGTCGACAAGGTCCAGAAGCAGGGGTACGCGTGGTCGAGTGCCACAAGCGGCCTGGAGTCCTACCCCGGCGAACCGCGCGACGCGAACAAGATCTACGACCGGATCGGGCTGCTGTCGTGGCTGTGGCAGTCGTACTCCAGTCCGGAGTTGGGGGTTCTCAACCCGTTCTGGGACCCGTCGCCCACCGCTGACGACAAGACGAAAGCCGCCGCGCTCGCGATCGGCGACCCGCTGTACACCACAGGCGGGACGCCGAAGGAACGGGAGGCGTGGGAACTGTGGAAGAAGAACTCGGGGAAGGTCGAACCCAACCAGTTCTTCGTTCCCAGGGTGTTCGCCGATGACGCCCGGATCTTCCTCGCCTCCGGCGGCTTCCCCCGCACGGCACCGGCCCCGGGCACGCCGGAGTCCCGCATCGCGGTCGAGGACCTGAAGGCCCGCTTCGCGTCGTGTGCGTGGCACGACCCGATCGACCCGAACCGCGTTCTCGGCAAGGAGGTGGCGCAGGCGTCCTCCGAGTGGCAGCAGGAGATCGCCTCGCAGGCCACGCAGCGGCAGCAGATTCTCGCGGCCGGCGCGACTGCCACGAAGGCGCTGCAGGACGGCACCTTCACCCTGGGGCAGATCGTCGGGCAGTCGTGGCTCGCGGACTACCACACCCGCTGGCAGGACTACTGGACCGCGGGCGGTGTGGGCTGGATCGGCGACAGCCATGTGACGATCGAGGTGCCTGGCGCCAGGGGCAGCTGCCTGGACGTTCAGGGCGGCGGCAAGACCAACGGCACGCCGGTCCAGATCTACACCTGCAACGGCGGCGCTGCCCAGCAGTGGACGCTCGAGGGCAGTGAGGACGACCTCCACCTGCGCAACGTCGGTTCGCAGAAGTGCCTGGACGTGGCGGGGAACGCGTCGGCGAGCGGCACGAAGATCCAGATCTCGGACTGCTACGAGTCCAAGGGCCAGTCGTGGCAGGGCGACGTCCGTGCCACCTCGCCTCTGAAGAGCGTGTCCACGGGCAAGTGCCTGGACCTGAGCGCGTTCACCAAGAGCACGGACGCGCGGCTGTGGGACTGCAAGGACGCCAGTGCGCAGAAGTTCCTGATCAAGCCGTCCGGCCACAAGGGCACCGACAGCCTTTCGTACCCGGAGAAGGCGCAGTTCGACCGGGCGAAGAAGAGCATCGCCGACGCCCAGGCGGCGGCGAAGAAGCACCTGGCCGCGCTCAAGACCCAGCTGGAGAACGCCAAGAAGTCGGCCACCACGTCGGACGCCGCCGAACAGGCCGCGTACGGTATCGCGGATGCCGCTGGTGCGCCGCGGGGTCGTGGTCTTCTCGTCGGTCAGCAGAAGGCACAGGTCACCAAGGGTTCCGTGGCCGCGCTGACGGCGATGGTGAAGGCCGGCGAGACCGCCGAGGCCGCCACCCGTGCCGCCGCCGGTGACAGCAAGACCATCGCCCAGCGCGCGCTGGCTCAGGCCGCGCAGGTGAACGCGGAGTTCCGTAAAGAGGCCGCTCACAAGGCGGAGTTGCAGGCGAAGGCGGCGGCGGACGCGGCCAAGCTGCACCGGGACAACGCCAAGAAGGACAAGGAGACGGCCGAGGCCAAGCTCGCGGTCACGCTGAAGGCGGAAGCCGACGCGAAGGCGGCCGCCGCCGACGCGCACGCCAAGCGGCTTGCGGCCGAGGCCGAGGAGAAGACGGCCAAGGCGGAGAAGGACACCGCGGCGGCCAAGCAGGCCGAGGCCAATCAGCACAAGCAGACCGCGCAGGCCGAGGCGGCGAACGCCAAGGACGCCAAGGAGAAGGCCGAAGCGGCCGAGGCGACCGCGGTCGAGAAGAAGAATGGCGCGGTCAAGGCCCGTGACAAGGCCCGCGATCTGCGGGACGACGCGTGGGACGCCGCGCAGAAGGCCGACGCGGCCCGTGCCAAGGCGCACGCGAAGGAGGCGTTCGCCGAGGCTCACGAGTCCGACAGCAACGCCAAGGAGTCCAGGGCGGCAGCGGACGCGGCGAACGCGCACGCGAACGACGCCGAAGCGGCGGCCGGCCGTGCCCGCACCGCGGCGGATGCCGCGACCGAGGCGGCGGCCGAGGCAGATGCCGCGGCGACCCGTGCCGAGGCGGCGGCCAAGCGGGCCCGTTCGAACGCGGACGCCGCCCAGGCGGCCAAGCTGAAGGCCGACGCCGCCGTCAAGACCGCGACGAGCGCTGCGGCCGATGCCATCGACGCCTCCCAGCACGCAGCCTCCGAGGCCAACACAGCTGTCAAGCTCGCGGACGAGGCCGAGAAGGAGGCGAAGGCCGCCAAGTCCCACGCGGACGAGGCGAGCAAGGAGGTCGTCAAGGCGCTGGCCGCGGCGGCGAAAGCGGCGGGCTTCGCTCACGTCACGGCGCAGGCCGCCGTCGACGCCGGGAACGCCGCCGCGCAGGTCGCCAAGCCCGCCAACGACGCGATCCAGCTCGGCTCCCCGTACGTCACTACCGACTCGGCCGCGAGCCTGGTCGTGCTGACCGGGCAGGCGTCGAAGTCGATCGCCGAACAGCAGAAGGCCGTCGCCGACGCCCACGCCACAAACGCACAGGCCGAGGCCGCCGCGGCGAAGAACATCGCCGACCAGGCATCCGGCGACGCCAAGATCGCCTACCAGCACGCGGCCAACGCCGCCGGCCACGCCGCGACCGCCCGCACGTACTCCAAGGAGGCTCTGGGCTACGCCGCCGGCGCCGCCGCAGCCGCCGCCAAGGCATCGGCGTCACTGGCCCGCACGATCGAGTACGACCGCCAGGCCACCGCCGACGCCGCCGCGGCCGACAAGGCCGCAGGCCGTGCCGAGGGCTACGCCAAGGACGCCCGTGACTCCGCCGACCAGGCCGCCCTCGACGCCCAGGCCGCACGCGACGCCGCAACCGCGGCCGAGCAGTCTGCCAAGGAGGCACGCGCAGCCGCCGACCGCGCCGCCACCGCCGCCACCGAGGCCGAGCAGGCCGCCAAGGACGCACTGAAGTACGCGAAGGAGGCGCAGAAGGCAGCGGAGGAAGCGGCACGCAACGCCGCGAACAAGCAGGTCTCCACCGGTGCGGGCACCGGAGTCGGCGGCACGTGGTACGTCGTCGACGAGGACACCATCGAGATCACTGACGCCAAGCAGCATGAACCCTGCGTGATCACCGTCGGTTTCGAAGGCTGCACCACCACGTTCACGGTCACCTTCAGCGCGGTGGTCGACTTCTTCCTCTGCACCAACCCCGACACGACGGCCGGTGCCGACGCCTGCTCGCCGCAAGACACGCTTCTCATCGAGAGCAAGCGCATCCCGGGTCTGAAGAAGGACGTCACCAGGTACTTCTCCAAGCTGGAGCTGATCCAGCAGACCCTCACCTACAAGCTCATCAAGGCGGTCCTGGTCCAGGACTTCGTCGACTGCTGGCACGGCAGCGCCAGCGGCTGCGCCTGGGCCGCGTCCAACTTCATCCCCGGCAAGGCGTTCGGCAAGGTCTTCGAGGGAATCCGCGCCCTGGACGCCGCCATGAAGACCGGCGTCGGTGTCCGTGACGCGTTCAAGGCGCTCAAGGCCCTCGACCTGGACCCCGCGACCCTCGCCATGCTCGAACGCTCGGTGAACGTCTACGAGGACGCGTTCACGGCCTGCACGCGCAACAGCTTCCCCGCCGCGACCCCCGTGCTGATGGCGGACGGTTCACACCGGCCCATCAGCCAGGTGGGCGTGGGTGACCTCGTCCAGGCCGCGGACCCGGCATCCGGCAGGCTGCGGGCCCGGCAGGTCACCGACACCTTCCAGCACGACACCGAGCGGCTGGTCGACCTCACCATCGCCGGCGGCGGCACGCTGACCAGCACCGCGGGTCACAAGTTCTACGTCGTCGGCCGTGGCTGGACGCTCGTCTCCGATCTGAGCGTCGGTGACCGTCTGCGCACCCCGGACGGCTCCGTCCGCGCGCTGACGGCCCTCCGTGACCGCTCGGGCCTGGCTCCACGCACGGTCTACGACCTCACTGTCGACGACCTGCACACGTTCTTCGTGCGCACGAAGGGGCAGCGGCCGGACGACGTACTCGTCCACAACTGCCTGAACCTCACGCTGCACGAGGGCGACCGGGGTGCACACACGATCAGGGACCATGTGACCATCAGCCCGCAGGACGCGGTTCAGAAGGCCATCGACGACCTCGCGAGGAACCCCAGGCACCGTGGTGTGACCGGTGTCTGGACGGACCTCGCAACGGCCCAGGCCTCCGTGGACGCGGCCTTCGCGAAGTGGTACTCCACCCACCGGTCCGAGCTGGAAACGTGGATGAAGAACACTCCCAAGGATTCGGAGAACGCCCTGCACCTCAAGTCGT
Organism: Streptomyces sp. NPDC096176; assembly: GCF_044763255.1. Lineage (NCBI taxonomy): Bacteria > Bacillati > Actinomycetota > Actinomycetes > Kitasatosporales > Streptomycetaceae > Streptomyces > Streptomyces sp. NPDC096176. Next base: position 617,385 of record NZ_JBIWFV010000004.1, read on the forward strand.
TCAGAATCCAGCTGGACACCCCGGGTTCGCTGGGAACCCTCTACCCGACCACCGGCGTCGCGCACGCGCGTCCGGCCGGGAACTGGGTCTCCATCACCCTGAAGAGGTCCAAGCACAAGCCTGGGTACATGGTCTACACGTCGCACCCGGAGTGAGAGTGACCTGGTAATGGAGCGCAAGGACGTCTGGATCGATTTCGGCTTCAGCGGCCTCACCAAGTGGTTCGGCAGCCCCTGGGCCGGCGAACACACCCCGCTGGAGATCGTCGTGCTGGCCGCCGACTGGGGCGAGGGTGCTTACGCATCCACCCTCCTCGAGGACGCCGCCGGGCTGTTGGACTCACCGCTGCCCACCAGGGTGATCGACATCCTGTGGTGTGCGGCCGTCGGCATGGAATTCGTCCCGGATGCGCGATGGATGGACGGACGCGACTGGCTCCGCCAGATCGTGGACGTCTGCGAGGAACGCATCCGCCGGGACGAACCGCGATCCGTTGCCCACCCGCAGGCACCCGCGTGGGACCCGGAACTGAAGGACGCCGTCCTCGCCGAGGTGCGAGCTCTCGCACCGGAGTTGGACCGCGCCACCGCCGGTCACCCCTACTACGGGGTTCCGGAAGTGGTCCCGTCGCTGGAACGGGTGGTCACCGAGGTCGACCCCGACCTCGGGTTCAGGCTGTTCCTGCGGGTCCTCAAGGCGTACTTGGTTCCGATCAGCGAGTCGCAGCACCTCCGGTACCGCGAGCTGGGCGAGAGATTCGGGTACAACGAGTCCGTTGTCGATGACGGCACTCTCCAGTTCATGCCGCGTGCGAACTGACCGCTGAGCAGTACCACCGAGGGCGGCATCCGGTCTTCCACGGGTACCGCCCTCGGTCTCGTTTCCTGGGCGCCCACGGCGGCTCAGGACCGGGCCTGATCCTCACAGCGCTCGGCGGGGAGCAGGCGGTCGGTCAGGAAGGAGAGGATCTCGTCCCTGGCCGTCACCGTGGGATGTCCGTCCTCGTCGACGAAGTGGGCGGTGACCACACTGTGTGGTGTGCCGACCATGTCCCGGAAGAACGGCGGCGGGGCGGTGTTCGCTGCACTGCCCGGCAGGACGCGGCCGTCGAAGGCGTCGCCGAGGAGTGCCCGGTAGGCGGCGAAGCGACGGTCGGTGCACCAGCGGTCGTTGTCGAAGCGGTAGGCGAGAACCTTCAGGCCGTCCCGTGTGACGCGCTCGCGGACTGCACGTGCGTCCTCGTCGCCGATCTCGAGCCCGGCGGGGTCGTCCAGCGGCAGCGAAGGGTGACCCAGGACCGGTGCGACGACGGCCGGCTCCAGCGCCATGGTGAGGGCGAAGTTCCCGGTGAAGCACAGGCCGATCGCACCGACTCCCGGGCCACCGCATTGGGCGTGGGCCCTGCGCGCGAGCTCGCGCAGCCACGCTGTGACAGGGCTGGTGCCACCCCCGGCGAACGCGCGGAACTCGGCGCTGACGCAGGCACGGCGGACGACCTTCTCGTTCTCCGCGACGGTGGGGTACGCGCCGTCGGTCCCGAAGAGCGAGGGGATGTGGACGGTGAAGCCGGCGTCCCGCACCCAGCGGGCCAGCCGCAGTACGTCGGGGCTGATGCCGGGCATCTCCGGCATCAGCACGACGGCGGGACCCGAACCCGCCACGTACACCGTCTTCACCACCCCCTCCACGTCCACGAGCCATCGGGAGAAGTCCGCGATCGGGTCGTCGCGGTGTCCGTCGTGTCCATCGCCAGCAGTCATGGCGACAGCGTGGCCCGATGCGCCGGTGCGGGGGATGGGCCGGATCGCCAGGTGTGCGGGTAATCTCGCCACACCCAGCAGAGGGAGGGGGCAGGCGTGAGCGCGCTGCGGGTCGGAGTTCTGGCCTATCCGGGCTGTTTCGCGTCCGAAGTGTTCGGGGTCCCCGACCTGTTGACCATGGCCACGCACGTCGCCGGGCCGGACGGCGCCGGATACGAGGTGTCGGTCCTGTCGCCGCGTCGCAGGGTTGCGGCATCGGGCGGTGCGGCGCTGGCCGTCTCTCCGCTGCGTGAGGTCGACGTCCTCGTCGTGCCGGGGTTCGAGCTCGTGCCGGGCCGCCTCGACCTGGACGCAAGACTTGCCGCACTCGCCCCCGAGGTCGCCGCGATCCGCGCGCACGCGGCCGAGGGCCGCGCCGTCGTCTCGATCTGTGTCGGAGCCTTCCTGCTCGCCGAGGCCGGCCTGCTGGCGGGGCGCCGGGCCACGACGGCATGGCTGTTCGCCGACGAACTGGCCCGGCGCTGCCCGGACACCGACGTCCGGCCCGAGCGCCTCGTCGTCACCGACCGGGGTGTGACGACGACCGCCGCCTTCAGTGCCATGTACGACTTCGCGCTGCAACTGATCCGCCGGCACAGTGGGGCCCGCGTGGCGCGGACCACCGCGCGGGTGGCGCTCGTCGACGACGCGCGGTCGTCCCAGACGCCGTACGTCGACGCGCGGCTACTGCCTCAGCCCGGACATGAGTTCTCCCGCAGGGTCATGCGGTACCTCGACCAGCACCTTGCCACGCCGTACGACCTCGCCGCGCTGGCGGACGCGTTCGACGTCAGCTCGCGCACGCTACTGCGGCGATTCGCGGCCGAGACCGGTCTCAGCCCCCTCGGACACCTGCAGTCGTCGCGCGTCCGCCGCGCCCGCCACCTCCTGGAGACCACGGACCGGACGGTGGCCGCCATCGCCGCGACGGTCGGATACCGGGATCCCGGTACCTTCACCACCCTCTTCGCCCGGCACACCGGCCGGCGACCGAGCGCCTACCGGGCCACGTTCCGGCGCGATGCGCCGTGAGCCCGGGGAGTTACCGGAGGCCGTTCACGAACGACCGCCAGGCGTTTGCGCTGATGGTGATGACCGGGCCGTCGGGGTTCTTGCTGTCCCGGACGGGGACAGCCGCGGTGGGGCAGCCGTCGGCCACCTCGACGCAGTCGCCGCCGTTTGGGCCGCTGTAGGTGGAGGTGCGCCAGGTGGCGCCGCCGGTGACGGTGCACTCGACGCAGTCGCCGCCGCTGGAACCGCTGTAGCTGGACTTACGCCACTGTGCGCTGCTCAGGCTGGTCTCCATAGCGTTCCTCCATCACGCGGGCGATCAGCGCCGCCGAGTCCCTTAAGGAGAGGGCGGCTGCTTGCAAGTGAGCGTAATGGAGGTTGGCTTCTCTGATGGTCTCCGGGTTGGCCGTCATATGGCCGGACATCATGTCCTCCGTGTAGAAGACGTCCGGGTGGTCCTCGAAGCGCAGGATGTTGAACGCCCCCGCAAGCCCGGGGTGTTCGCCGGCAGACAGCGGCAGCACCTGGATGCGCATCCAGCGATGGTTGGTGAACTCCAACAGGCGCACCAGTTGTCTGTACATGACGTCGGCGCCCCCGATGGGGCGCAGCAGCACCGCCTCGTCCAGAACCGCCCAGGCCAGGGGTGGCTGCTCACGCTCCAGGATGCGCTGGCGTTCCATTCGGGCTGCCAGCAGCCCGTCCAAGTCCACGGGCTTGCCAGCTGTCAGCACCGCCCGCGCGTACTCCTCTGTCTGCAACAGCCCGTACACCAACTGCGCCTGGTACGTGGAGATGTACGCCGCCTTCGCCTCCATCTCCGCATACGGCTGGAACCAGTTGGGCAGTTGGCTGCGCAGCACCAGGCCGATCAGGCGGGAGAAGACGCCGTCCGTGCCGAGGGCCGCGTCCACGCGCTCGGAGAAGTCGCGCGTCGGGACCTTCTTCGTCGTCTCGATCTGGCCGATCAGTGAGCCCGTGCAGAAGATGATGTCGCCCAGCTGGCCCTGTCTGAGGCCGCTGGCCTCGCGCTGGCGGCGCAGTTCCCAGCCGTAGTAGTCGAGCGGCGACGCGCTGGGGTCGAGTGACTGGATGTTGGCCACGGCGGCACCTCCGGCCTGCAACGCCTCGCGGCGTTCGGTTCGTTCAGTAGCACAGCGTAGTCAGCGGGTCGCACGCTGGTGGCATGAATCACGTAACTGACCAGCAGTCCGGCTACCGCGCCGAGTTCGCCGTCGGCGAGCATTCGGCTCGGCATCTGCGCCGCATTCTGCGCGCGTACCTCACGAGCTGGGAGCTGCTGGAGGTGGCCGACGCCGCCGAGTTGGCGCTGACCGAGCTGGTCGCGAACGTCGTGCGGCATGTTCCGGGCCGGCGTTGTCAGACGCTGATGCTGCTCCAGGGCGAGGGCGTACGCGTCGAGGTGTCGGACGGTTGTCCGCGACTGCCCCGACCGTCCGTGTGTGGCGAACTGGCCGCCGGCGGACGGGGCTTGCTGCTCGTCGAGGCGGTCAGCGACTCGTGGGGTGTGGAACCGCACCCCGGGGGGCGCGGCAAGACGGTCTGGTTCGAGTGCCTCGCCAAGGGTGAGGGCGGTCGGTGAGCAGGCGGGCGGTGCCTGGTTCGGCGCGCCGCCCGCACCCCGCCGGTGAGGCCGTCAGCGCAGCGCGCTCTTCGTCTTCCACTCGTCCCAGGACAGGTTCCACTCGCCGAAGCCGTTGCCGGGGGCCGGGACGCCCTTGGTGTCCTTGCCGGTGATCTCGAACGGGTCGCCCGGCCGGACCTGGGCGTAGAACCAGGCGGCGTTCGCGTCGCTCATGCCGATGCAGCCGGAGCTCCTGTTGGCCCTGCCCATCCAGTTGTTGTTCCAGGGCGCCGCGTGGGCGTACATGCCCGACCAGGTCAGGCGCATCGAGTAATCGACCATCTTGTCGTAGGCGTCCGCGAGGCCGACCGTCTCGGAGTTCATGTTGATGGTCCCCTCCTTCGACATGAGGACCGTCGTGCCGCGCCACGAGCGCTTGTCGCCGCCGGGGGTGCCGCCGGAGACGGGAATGGTCCGTACGGTGCGGCCGTCGCGGTCCAGGGTGAGTTGCTTGCGGTCGAGGTCGACCTTGACGACCTGGCCCGCGCCGATCGTGAACGTCGTCGCGTAGTCACGGACGAACCAGCCGCCGTCGCCGGAGTCCGTGCCGTTCAGCTCGGCGGTCAGCGTGACCTTCGTGCCGGGCTTCCAGTACTCCTTGGGCCGCCAGTCGATCCGGTCGCGGCCGGACCAGTCCTTGATCCAGCCCCAGGAGCCCTCCGTGGCGACGGACGTGGTGATCTTCAGCTGCTTCTCGACCTCGGCCTTGTCGGCGACCGGGTTGTCGAAGACGAGGGAGATCGGCTGGGCGACGCCGACGGTCGTGCCCGTGCCGGGCCGCCAGTCGACCTTGTTGACCTTGTCGGCCTCGGCGGTGGTGAAGCCGGACTTGGTGGTGCGCTTCGTGCCGGCCTTCGTGGTGGTCGTGGCGGTGACCGTGTACGAGGCGCCGGGTGCCGCCTTGCGTGCGGAGGTCCAACTCGTTCCGTCCGCAGCGACCTTGCCTCCGAGTGTGCGGCCCTTGGCGTCGGCGACGGCGACCGAGGTGAGGGTGCCGCCCGCCGCGGTGACCTTCACCGTCTCACCGGCCTTCACGCCCTTGCCCTTCGGTGTCACGGTCACGGTCGCGGGGCGGTCCTCGGCCGCCCTCGTACCGCCGCCCTTGGCGTCCGCGGCCGGTATGCCGGATCCGGACGAACAGGCGGCGAGCGGCGCCAGTAGCACCGCGACCGCCGCTCTGCGCACACGTATGTGGCTCAACGGATTCCCCCGTCACGAGTAGTGGATGTACCGGCGACTGTAGAGCGGAGGAACCGCAGGTGAGCGGTGCTGCGGCCATGTGACGGCGACTGCAGGGGAACGGTCGTCGTCCGGTCACATTCGCCGCGCGGAGCGGTCACGGACGCCTGTGAACATCCTCGGCATTCCCCAGAGAGAGGCTCACACCGTGTCAGCGCTGCTCGTGACGGCCGCCCGCGGCCAGGAAACCCCGCTGGGGCCCATAACCGCCGCCGCGTACCACGCGTTCCTGGCGTCCCGTACGGGGGCGGACCTCGGTGCGGGCTTTCTTCAGTGCCCGTCCTGGGCGCAGGTCAAGGGGGGCTGGCGCGCCCAGCTCCTCGGGTGGGGGCCGGACCCGGCGTCCGGCAGGCTGTCGGGTGTCGCGCTCGTCCTCCTGCGGCAACTGCCCGGCACGCGGAAGTACTTCGCGTATCTGCCGGAAGGGCCGGTCGCCGACTGGGCGGCCCCGGACGTCGACAGCTGGCTCGATCCGCTGCTGCGGCATCTGCGCGCCGCCGGTGCGTTCGCCGTGCGGATCGGGCCCTCGCCCGCCTACCGCCGCTGGAGCGCTGCCCGGCTCAAGGCGGCGACAGGGCCCGGCCGGCGGCTGGCCGACGTCCTTGCGAGCGAGGTGGACCCCTTGGGCACGGCGGTCGCGGAGCGGCTGCGGGCGCGGGGCTGGTCGCGGTGCGGCGGAGAGGAGGACGGGGACGCGCAACCGCGCCACGTCTTCCGGGTCCCGCTCGCCGGACGCACCACGGACGACCTGTGGGCCGGGCTCAACCAGGAGTGGCGGCGCAACGTCCGCCGTGCGCAGAAGTCCGGGGTCGAGGTCGTCGTCGGCAGCGCGGCCGAGATCCCCGAGTTCTACCGGCTGCTGCGGATCACGGAGGAGCGCGACGGCTTTCGGCTCGGTCGGTCGCTCGCCTACTACGAGCGCCAGTACGTGGCCCTCAACGCGGAGGAGCCGGGCCGGATGCAGCTCTACCTGGCCCGCCACGAGGGCGAGATACTCGCCGCGCACACCATGGTCCGCGTGGGTCGCCGCGTCTGGTACCAGACGGGTGCCTCCGCCGACCACCGTCGCGAGGTCCGCCCGTCCAACCTGCTCCAGTGGCGGATGATGCTCGACGCCCACGCACTCGGCGCAGACGTCTACGACATGCGCGGAGTACCCTCCACCCTCGACCCCGACGACCGGCCGTACGGGCTGCTGCGCTGGAAGCTCGGTACCGGAGGCGAGGTCGTCGAGACCCTGGGGGAATGGGAGAGACCGTTGGACGGCACGGCCAACCACGCGCTGTATCGCGCATTCCAGACATATCTGGCGCGCCGATGAGTGCGCCGATGAGTGCGGGGAGCACAACGACGGCGGCGTCCGGTGCGAAGTCCGGCGAGGCGGCACCGGCCAGGAGCCCGTCCGTGCTGCGGAGCGGCGCGATCATGGCCGCCGGGTCCGTCGTCTCCCGGGCGACCGGGTTCGTGCGGTCCGCCGTCGTCGCCGCCGCACTCGGGCTCGGCCTGACCGCCGACGGATACGCCGTCGGCAACTCCGTACCCACCATCGTCTACATGCTGCTCCTCGGCGGCGCGCTCAACGCCGTCTTCGTGCCCGAGCTCGTCAAAGCAGCCAAGCAGCACGAGGACGGCGGCGCCGCCTACACGGACCGGCTGCTGACCGTCTGCGTCGTCGCGCTGCTGGCGATCACCGCCGCCGCGGTCTGGGCGGCACCGGCGATCGTCGACGCGTACACCGACTACACGGGCGAACAGGCGGCCATGACGGTCGCCTTCGCCCGCTACTGCCTGCCGCAGATCTTCTTCCTCGGCCTGTTCACTCTGCTCGGCCAGGTCCTCAACGCCCGCGGCCGCTTCGGCGCGATGATGTGGACGCCCGTCCTCAACAACGTGGTCGTCATCGCCGTCTTCGGCCTGTATCTCGCAACCGGCGACGGCGGCGCGCTCACCGCCGCCGAGACCGCTCTGCTCGGCTGGGGCACCACCACGGGCATCGCCGTCCAGGCCCTCGCCCTGCTGCCCGCGCTGCGCGCGGCCCGCTTCCGCTTCCGGCCCCGCTTCGACTGGCGCGGCAGCGGGCTCACCAGGCCGCTGCGCTCGGCGGGCTGGCTGGTGCTGCTGGTGCTCACCAACCAGGCCGCCTACTGGGTCACGACCCGGCTGGCCACGGCGGCCGGCCTCAGCGCGCACGCGCAAGGCGTCGACGGCGGCGCCGGGTTCAGCGCGTACAACAACGCCTATCTGCTCTGGGCCGTGCCGCACGGCATCATCACCGTATCGCTGGTGACCGCGCTGATGCCCCGGATGAGCGCGGCGGCGGCCGACGGCGACACGGCCGGGATACGGCGCGACGTGTCGTACGCCCTGCGCAACAGCGCCGCGGCCGTCGTCCCCGCGGCGTGCGTGCTGCTGGCACTCGCGCAGCCCGTGATGGCGCTGGTCTTCCAGTACGGCGAGACGGACGCGAAGGACATCGCCGTCATGGCGAGCACGCTGATGGCGTTCGCACCCGGCCTGATCGCCTTCTCCGGGCAGTACGCCCTCTCCCGCACCTTCTACGCCCTGTCCGACACCCGCACGCCCTTCCTCCTCAACCTGGTGATCGCGGGCCTCAACGCGGGCCTGTCCGTGACCGCCTACCTGGTCCTCCCCGCCCGCTGGGCGGTGACCGGCATCGCCGGGGCGTACTCGCTGGCCCTGTGGGCCGGCTGGGCCGTCACGGCCCTGGTGCTCCACCGCCGCCTCGCGCAGCGCGCGGTGGCGCCGGAGGCCGCCCTGCCGGGCGACCCGGCGACCGGCGCCGGCGCGCACCCGAGCCCCGGCGCGTCCGGCCGCCTGTGGCGTTCCGCCACCGCAGCCGCGCAGGCGCGGCTGCTGCTCGCCGCCGTGCCGGCGACGCTGCTCGGACACCTCGCCGCCCGCTGGACGGCCCCGGCCGGAGCGCCGGCGGCGACCGCGGCGGGGGTGCTCGTGATCGCCGCCGTCTTCGTGCTCCTCGCCCGCCCCCTCCGGCTCGCCGAGGTCGACTCCCTCGTCCGCGGCGCGACCGCCCGCCTCCGCCGTGGCCGGTCCTGACGACGGTCCACCTCCGACCTCCAGGGATACTGCGCACATGCCTCGCGTGCTCCTCATCGAAGACGACCCCTCCGTGCGCGAAGGGGTCGAGCTAGGGCTGCGCCGACGCGGCCACGAGGTGCGGACCGCCGCCACCGGTGAGGCCGGGCTCGCCGCGCTCCGCGAGTACCGGCCCGACCTGCTGCTGCTGGACCTGATGCTGCCCGGCATGAACGGAGTGCAGGTCTGCCGCCGGGTGCGGGAGGACAGCCAGCTGCCGATCATCATGCTCACGGCCCGCGGCGACGACTTCGACGTGGTCATCGGCCTCGAGGCGGGCGCCGACGACTACATCGTCAAACCGGCCCGCACCGAGGTCATCGAGGCCCGCATCCGCGCCGTGCTGCGCAGGCTCGAGGTGCCCGGCGCCGGACGGCCCGCCGTCGAGTTCCACGGCGAACTCGCCATCGACCGAGCCGGCCTCGCCGTCGCGAAGAACGGCGAGCGGCTCGCCCTCGCGCCCTCCGAGATGAAACTGCTGCTGCACCTGTCGGCCGCGCCGGAGCAGGTGTTCAGCCGCCAGCAGCTGCTGGAGCACGTGTGGGAGCACAGCTACCACGGCGACGCACGGCTGGTGGACGCCTGCGTACGGCGGCTGCGCAACAAGATCGAGGACACCCCGGGCAGCCCGCGCTACATACAGACCCTGCGGGGCTTCGGCTACCGCTTCGGGCCGCTGTGACGACCGCCCGCGCCCGGCTCCGGCGGGTCACGCCCTTCGGGCTGCGCACCCGCCTGGTGCTCGCGTTCCTGCTGGTGGCCTTCGTCAGTGCCGCGACGACCGCCGCGCTCACCTACCGCGAGGCGCGCAGCGCCGTGCTCGCCAGCGCGCAGGACACCGCCGTCGTCTCCTTCCGTGAGCAGGTCGAGGGGCTCGGCACCGGGCTGCCCGTCGACCCGCAGTCGCTCCGCGAGCTGCTGTTCGTGATAGCGAGCAAGTCAAAGCCCCACCCGTGGGTCGTCTTCGCCGAATACGGCTCGCTGCGTGTCTCCTCCGGTCAGAACCCGACCTCCACCGTCATCACCCCCGAACTGCGCCGCACCGCGCTCACCTCCTCGCACGGCAGCTTCGAACGGGTCGTCCGCGACGGGATCCCGTATCTGACCATCGCCATGCCCGTCGCCGTCAAGACCGGGGACACCACCTCGCTGCCCAGTGGGCTCGTCCTGTTCGCCGTGATGCGGATGACCGACGAAGAGGCCAACGTCGACGCCCTCCTCACCGCCGCCCGCGACGGCGCCCTGCCCGGACTCGCTGTCGCCCTCGTGCCCGCCCTGCTTGCCGCGCGCAGCGTCCTGCGTCCCGTACGCGAACTTCGGGGCGCGGCCCAATCCATGGGCAACGGCAGGTTCGACACCCGGATCAAGGTCCGGGGACGCGACGAACTCGCCGATCTGGCACGGACGTTCAACGAATCGGCGGGCGAACTCGAACGGTCCGTCGACGAACTCCAGCAGGCCGAGGCCCGGGCCCGCCGCTTCGCCTCCGACGTCTCGCACGAACTGCGCACCCCGCTCGCCGGGATGCTCGCCGTCACCGAGGTCCTCGACGAGGACGCGGACGGCCTCGACCCGGACACCGCCCGCGCGGTGCGGCTCATCAGCACCGAGACCGGCAAACTCGCCGACCTCGTCGAGGACCTGATGGAGATCTCGCGCTTCGACGCGCGCGCCGCCGAACTGAACACCGACGAGGTGGACGCCGCGGAGACCGTCCGCAAGACCCTGCACAACCGGCACTGGGACGGCCGCGTCCGCACCGACCTGCCCGACGGCATCCGCGTCCGCCTCGACCCGCGCCGCTTCGACGTCGTTGTCGCCAACCTCGTCGGCAACGCCCTGCGCCACGGGGCCGAGCCCGTCACCGTGCGGATGTCCGTCAGCGTGCGGATGTCCGTCAGCGAGGTCATGCTCGTCACCGAGGTCGCCGACAGCGGGTCCGGCATCCGGCCCGAGGTGCTGCCGCACATCTTCGACCGGTTCTACAAGGCCGACGCCGCCCGTACGCGGTCGGCGGGCAGCGGACTCGGGCTCGCGATCACCCAGGAGAACGTACGACTGCACGGCGGCACCGTCCGGGCCGCCAACGGGCCGCACGGCGGGGCCGTGTTCACGGTCGAGATGCCGCTCATGGGCGTCCCCGACGCCGAGGAGGCGACAGCATGAGAAGGACCCTGCGCACGGCCGCCGTGCTCGCGGCGCTGCTGCCCCTCACCGCGTGCGGCATCGGCATCCAGGAGACGGACGTCATCGAGGCCGGCGGACCTGCGACGATCGACGTGCTGCCCGCGCGCGAGGTGCGGATGCTGCTCTTCTTCCTGTCGCCGGACGGCGTGCTGTCACCCGTGCCGCGCATCGTCGAGAACGAGGGCGGCGCATTCGACAGCGGCCTCGGCGGCGGATACACCCGGTCAGAGGCGGCCGTACCGGTCCGCCCGGCGACCGAGAAGGTCGTCGCCGCGCTGCTGGCCGGCCCCAACGAGGCCGAACGGCGGGCCGGGCTGCGCAACGCGGCCGGGATGCCCGCGCCGACCGTCATGAAGAAGATCACCGTGTCCGGAGGCGTCGCGGAGGCCTTCGTGCCGGCCCGACTGGCCGGTATGCCCGACCTCGCGAAACGTCAGCTCGTCTGCACGATCGCGTACGCCGAGAGCGCGCAGGGCACCATCCAGGTCAGGCTCACGGGCGTGGACGGCGCCCTCACACCGGCGTACTGCGACGCCCGGTCCGCCGCGGCGCCGACGACCACGGCCGACCAGGTCGTCCCGCCGCCGGCGGTCAGCCCCGCAGCTGGGACAACACCGAGTCAGTGAACGGCGGCCACGCCTCGACCGCCCACGGCCCGAAATCCCGGTCGGTCAGCGCCACGCACGCCGCCCGGGCGTCCGGGTCGATCCACAGGAACGTGCCGGACTGGCCGAAGTGGCCGAAGGTGCGCGGCGAGGACGAAGAACCCGTCCAGTGCGGGGACTTGGCGTCGCGGATCTCGAAACCGAGACCCCAGTCGTTCGGCTTCTGGTTCCCGTAGCCCGGCAGTATCCCGGACAGCCCCGGGTGCACGATGGACATGGCCTCGAGGACCGTACGGGCGTCCAGCAGCCGCGGCGCCTGCACCTCGGCCGCGAACCGCACCAGGTCGTCGACGGTGGAGACGCCGTCCTTGGCGGGGGAGCCGTCGAGGGTCGTCGCCGTCATACCGAGCGGCTCCAGCACGGCCTGGCGGAGGTAGTCGGAGAAGGGGATGTCGGTCGCCTTGGCGATGTGGTCACCGAGCACCTCGAAGCCCGCGTTCGAGTACAGCCGGCGGGTGCCGGGCGCGGCCACGGCGCGGTGCTCGTCGAAGGCGAGACCGGAAGTGTGGGCGAGCAGATGCCGGACCGTGGAGCCCTCGGGGCCGGCCGGCTCGTCGAGCTCGATCGCCCCCTCCTCGTACGCGACGAGCGCCGCGTAGGCCGCGAGCGGCTTGGTGACGGAGGCGAGGGGGAAGCGGTGGCCGGTCGGACCGTACGAGCCGGCGACCGTGCCGTCCGCTCGTACGACGGCGGCCGCCGCGGTCGGTACCGGCCAGTTCTCGATCATCGCCAGGCTCTGCATGCGTACGAGCCTAAACGGTAGGGGAGAGTGCCAGGGCCTCTCGTTCGGACCATGCCGGGCTCGCGGGTCCCGGCACGCACGCTCGCTGATCCGGCCTGATCTCAACGAAAGACCCTGGAGGCTGAGCAGCATCGCCGGGTCCGGGGTGCGGGAAAGCGTCAGAGGCTGAGCCGCATCGCCGGGTCCGGGGTGCGGACGAATCCCAGCGAGGTGTACAGCGATTCCCCCTCCGAGGAGGTCCGCAGGTCGACCTTGCGGACGCCCCGCTCGCGGAACCAGTCGAGCAGCCCCTCCAGGCACCCCCGCGAGTACCCGCGGCGGCGCATGTCCCGGTCCGTGGCGACGCTGAAGACGTAGCCGCAGGCGCCGTCCGGGGAGCCCGGCCCGCTGAGCCGGTACTCGACGGTGCCCACCGCGCATGCCGCGAGCCCGCCGCCGGGCCGGTCGACGACATAGGCGGTGAGCGTGCTGTCGGGGTCGGCGAGCCGGTCGCGCAGCGTTGCCACCGCCGCCGGCTGCCAACTGACGTCGGGGTCCGACCCGGTGATCGAGTCCAGCATGACCTTGCGCAGGCGGACGAGCTCCTCGGCATCTGCGGGCACGGCGCGGCGGGGAGCAGTCATGGTGGAGCAGGCTGATTCGGACCGCGTCGAGAACGCCACCCGATTCTGCTTGCTTGGAGTGCACTTTAAGGTTTTAGCGTTGAGGTCATGACGGTGATCGAGAGCACCCCGGCACGGACCGATCTCTGCGCGGCAGCACCTCGCGCCCACCCACGTCCCGACGGACAGGACCGCTACACGATCAGCGAGGTCGCCGCCTTCACCGGACTCACCGCGCACACCCTGCGCTGGTACGAACGCATCGGACTGATGCCGCACATCGACCGATCGCACACCGGCCAACGGCGGTTCAGCAACCGCGACCTGGACTGGCTCGCCTTCGTCGGCAAACTGCGGCTGACCGGGATGCCCGTCGCCGACATGGTCACGTACGCCGAGATGGTCCGGGAGGGCGAGTCCACCTTCGAGGCGCGCGCGGAACTGCTGCAGCGCACCCGCCGCGACGTCCTCGAGCGGATCGCCGAACTCCAGGACACGCTGGCCGTACTGGACCACAAGATCGAGTTCTACGCGGACGCCCGCACGGCGTCGGAGAGGGTCTGACCCCCAGTGATGAGCAACAGCAAGATCCCACAGGCACGTCTCGGCACGGGCGGACCGCTCGTAGGAGTCCAGGGCCTGGGCTGCATGGGCATGAGCGAGTTCTACGGCGACACCGACGAGGCCGCGGCCAGGGACACCCTCGAGGTCGCGCTCGCCGAAGGCGTCACGCTCTTCGACACGGCGGACGTCTACGGGCGCGGCGCCAACGAGGAGTTCGTCGCGCCGTTCGTCGCCGCCCACCGTGACGAGATCACGCTCGCCACGAAGTTCGCCATAGTGCGCAGCGACGACCCCCACTACCGGGCGGTGCGCAACGACGCCGCGTACATCCGCACGGCGGTCGAGGCGAGTCTGCGCCGGCTCGGCGTCGACGTGATCGACCTCTACTACATGCACCGGCGCGACCCGGCCGTGCCGCTCGCCGAGTCCGTCGGCGCGATGGCGGAGCTGGTCGAACGCGGCCTCGTCAAGCACCTGGGGCTGAGCGAGGTCACCGGCACGGAACTGCGCGAAGCGCACGCCGTGCACCCGATCGCGGCCCTTCAGTCGGAGTGGTCCCTGTTCAGCCGGGACGTCGAACGCAGCGCGGTCGGCGCGGCGGCCGAACTCGGTGTCGCGCTGGTGCCGTACTCGCCGCTGGGCCGGGGCTTCCTCACGGGCGCGTTCACGGACGCGGGCAAGGACCTGACGCAGAACGACTTCCGCCGCCACCAGCCGCGCTTCACCGGCGAGAACGCCCGGACGAACGCGGCGCTGCTGGAGCCCGTCCACAAGATCGCGGCGGCGCACGGCGTGAGCGCGGCGCAGGTGGCGCTGGCGTGGGTGCAACAGCGGGCGGACGTACACGGCCTGACGGTCGTTCCGATCCCGGGGACGCGGAAGGCCGCGCGGCTGCGGGAGAACGTGGCGGCGACGCGGGTCGTCCTGACGGAGGAGGAGCTGGCGGTGCTGGAGCCGATCGGCGGGCGGGTGGCGGGGGACCGGTATCCGGACATGTCGTCGACGTCGACGGTGCGCGAGTAGCGCGTGGCCGGGGGGCGGGGGGCGTTGCTCGGCCGGGGGCGCTGCCCCCGGGTGCCCTGCGCCTCAATCGCCGGCGGGGCTTGAGTTGCCCTCGTCCGGCGGGGCTGGAAGTGGTCGGTCTTGTCGGGGCGCTGCCCCGAACCCCGCGTCCGGGAGAGATGGGCGCTCATGCCCATCCCACCGCGTACAACGTGAACGCCGCCGCCAGCACGCCCGCTCCCACTCGGACCGCTCGGCCGGCCCTTCGGGGCCATGGTGACTCCAGTAGTCGGGCGTAGCGGCCGAGCAGTACGAGGAGGGCGGCGAAGAGCGGGAGCCAGGCCGTCCTGCACAGGATCCAGTCCAGGGTGTCGGGCGGCGTGGTGAGGCCCGGGACCGCACCGGCGAAGGACGCCGGGACGGCGGCCGCCAGCATCGCCGTCTGGTGCCAGCACAGGATCGTCATCGCCGACAGGTTGACCACGACGACCGGGGTCCACGGCCATGACCTGCCGGCTGTGCCGGCGCCCATCAGGGCGAAGCCGCCTGCGACGTCCGCGGCGAGGACGATCCACCAGGCCTGCAGCGGCCGTGTCACGGCGAGCAGCAGCGGCGCGGTCTGCGCGGTGGCGAGAGCGCCGGCGACGGCGCCGCCCAACCGGTAGTCCTGGGTCAGCACGGACGCCGTGACGGGCAGCAGCGTGACGACGAACACGAACACGACCGCGTACGGCATCAGCCTCAACCACCGGGCCCCGGCCTCGCCGAAGAGGGGCGCGGTGGACGCGGAAGGCGTCCCGAGCTCGGCGACGACCAGCCGCCCGCTGCGCCGTGCGGCGTCCAGGGCGCGGGAGCGGAGGGGGGTGGGTGACTGCGGCATGACTGCTTCAGGGTAGGCGGGGGCGCGGGGCCGCGCGTCGTACTCCGGGGGTCGTCGCACGTCATACCGTGGTCCGACATCACATCCGGGGGCGTCGGCCCCGGTGCTGCGAGGTCGGCTCGTCCGGCGGCGGGAAGGGGCGTCACGGGGAGGTGGCCCCGCCCCACCCCCTCACAGCTCCGCCAGCAACTCCGCCTTCTTCTTGGTGAATTCCTCGTCCGTCACCAGCCCGGCCAGGTGCAGATCCCCCAAGTGCCGTATCCGGTCCGCGATGTCCGCCGGGTCGCGGCGGGCCGACGGGGCCGTGAGGGCAGGGGCGGGGGTCTGGGTCCGGCTGCGGACGGACTCGAGCACCGCCGCCGCGAACGGCAGCGACTCGTGCACCGGCCCGTACCCGAGTCCGAAGACGACCGCGGCCGGGTCCTGGTCCGCCTGGCCGGCGTCCTGCGTGCCGTCCGCGCCTCGGCGCAGCAGTCGCAAGTACCCCTCGAAGACCTCGGGCGAGCGCCATTCGACGCCGCTCAACTCCGACACCGGGAAACTCTGGTCGCCGGCCTTCCACTTGGCGGACGAGGCCCCCGTCCAGAACCAGCGGAACGCCACGTTCGCGCCGTCGAAGGACGCCTTGCCGTCATACGCCTTGAAGCCCAGCGGGGCCTGTGGCGCGCTGACCAGATAGCGGTCGGAGGGCTGGTCGGCGTCCGGTTGCAGCACGGCGCGCAGTTCGTCGACGTAGTACTCGGCGAGCGTCTCGCGCTCCGCCGGCAGCACCAGCCGGTACGGGTCGCACCCTTCCTTGAGTTGCCCGGCGGCCGCCTCCATCAGCGGATCCGCGCCGGGTCTGGGGACAGCGTGCAGCACCACCGTGCCGCGCTTGCCCGGGGAGAGCGTCACCGATGCCAACGCCTCGTGCGGAATGCGGCGTTCGCGCAACGAGGACAGGAGCTTCGGCGTGCGGATCCCCCGTTCGAAGCGGATGAGCACGGAGTCGGTGTCGAACTCCCAGGTGGCTTGAATTCCGGCCAGCACATCACCCATGTGCCTCATCGTATGCGGCTCGCGCCCACACGTCGCCCCTCGGCGGCAACCCCTTTTCGGCGCGATCTACGCGCGTCCGCCCGCTCAGGCACCGGAAATACCACTGCGGCACGTGTCACCGTCGCCTGCGCAGCTCAGGTTGGCGTAGGCGCCCACGCCTATGTGGGCGAAGTTGCGGACGCTTTCGGTTCCCGGCTCGAAATAGCCGGTATGGCCGACGGCGCCCGCCGCCGACAGGACTCGCGCGCCGAACGCGGGAGTCACCGGGTCCTCGCCGTGGCCGAGCCCGCCGACTTCCATGTGGGGGACGTCCTCGATCCAGTCGTCGGCGTCGCGCATCGCCCATACCCGCGCGCTGGAGTGCAGGTCGGCGACGTTCTCGGCCCGCATGCCGGGGCTGCCGGCCACGGCGACGTCGGCGACGCGCGCGGGCAGTTGGCGGGCGGCGACCCCGCACACCACGGAGCCGTAGCTGTGGCAGAACAGCGAAACCTTGGACCGACCGGGCAGCGCGTCGGTCAACGAGACCAACCGCACGGCCCCGTTCGCGGCGAGCCGCCCGATGGCGGACTCCATCCCGACCCCGACCGGAGTCGTGTAGTCGGCCCAGGCGATGACGGCCGTACGGAGACGGGGCGCGGCGGCCCGCTGCGCTGCGTACAGGGACTGGGCCATGCCGACCGGCGCGCTGTACTTGCGGGCGGTCCTTTGGAAGGTCAGCAGATTGGTGTCGACCCCGGGCACGATCACCGAGACCCGCTGCGCCTTGTCGAGGTCGCCGAAGACCTCGGCCACCCGTCCCGAGCCGGACGGGTCGAAGGCGAGGATCTGCCGTTCGGGACTCATGAGCGCCTCGAACCGGTGCATCCGCCGCACGGCCTGGTGGTGGCCTGCCGCCGTCAGGCCGGCGTCCGCCACCCGCTTGCGCTCATGGGCGAGGGACGCGGACAGCGCCTTGCGGTTGGCGCTGTAGCGCAGTGCGACGGGCGCGCCGTTGAGGTTGCCGACGACGTGCGGGTACTCGTCGGCGATACGGGCGCTGCGGGCGCTGCCGAGCGACTCGAAGAAGGCGGCGAGGCGGTGCGGCGGCGTGTCGAGGCCGGGCAGCTCGCGTGCGCCGATCCGGGCCTGGTTCCAGCCCGCCAGCTCGGCGGCGAGGGCGTCGCGAGGCCCGCGCTCGTGTCGTACCGCGGTCCAGCCGGTGGCTGTCAGCATCACGAACACCACTGCGAGGGCCAGTAGGGCGCGCCAAACGGTCGGGGTGGGGGAGGGGTCGAAGGAAGTCACTGCGGGACACCCTAGGAGAAGGGTGCGGGGCCACGCGAAGAGCGTGAGGCAGATCACGTGTCGGAAGAGGAATTGGCGGGGAGGAGGGTGACGTTCAGTGCGCCCGAGGCGCACGCTCCGGCGCATCCGCCCTGCGTGCGGCCCTCGTTGGCACCTTGGCGACCGTGGCGGGGGTCACATCGGCGCGCACGGTGGCGACAGTCCGACGCGCCGGGGGGCGTGCGGCCCCCTTGCGCGATACGCCGGGTTCCGGTGCGTCAGGACCCGTCCGGTGTACGCCAGCTCTGCGCGAGCGCCGGTCCTATCTGGTCGAGGTACGTCTCCGTGAGCGAGCGGATCGCCTCCAGGGTGGGGTCCCCGCTCTGCCCCCACAGCCGCCCTGTGACTCGCATCACCCCGCTGAACGCCGCCACCACGACCCGTGGCCTGGGATCGGTGTCGACGTCGAGTCCCTCACGGTCGGCGATGAGCCGGGCCAGCGCCTCCTCCATCTCCGTGGAGCGGCGCATATGGGCGGCGAGCAGCGCGGGAGTCGACTCGATCATCTGGAAGCTGCGCATGTGGAGATCGACCGGGACGATCTCCTCGACGGCCTCCCCGATGGAGTCCCAGGACGCGAACACCGCGTTGCGCAGCGCGTCGAAGGGCCCTTCCTGTGTGGGCCGGCGGCGCAGGGCCGCGACGTAGTGCGACTCCATGATCTCCTGGACGGCGAGGGCGACCTCCTCCTTGGAGGCGAAGTACCGGAAGAAGGTGCGCTGGGAGACCTCGACCGCGTCGGCGATCTCGTCGACCGTCGTCCGTTCGTACCCCTGGGTGGTGAACAACTCGAGGGCGACGCGCACCAGCGCATCGCGGGTGCGCTGCTTCTTGCGGGCACGCAGTCCGGTCGGTTCGACCGTCACGTCATCGTCCTCATTTCCACGCTCTGACCTGCTCAGATTATCGCCTGGGCAACTGTCAGTCAGCGACTAGTGAACCCGTTTGTCAATTGTCAGTCGCTGACATTAATCTCATTGCATGACTAGTCAGACCACCGTCCAAAAGGCGCCGAGAGATCCCCAGGACTCCGCTCCGGCACCGGTCAAGGGGCTTCGCGGCCACCCCTGGCTGACCCTGTTCTCCGTGGCCATCGGCGTGATGATGGTCGCGCTGGACGGCACGATCGTCGCGATCGCCAACCCCGCGATCCAGAAGGACCTCGGTGCGTCGCTCTCCGAGGTCCAGTGGATCACCAACGGCTATCTGCTCGCCCTCGCCGTCTCGCTGATCACGGCGGGCAAGCTCGGTGACCGCTTCGGGCACCGACAGACCTTCCTGATCGGTATCGCCGGCTTCGCCGCCGCGTCCGCGGCCATCGGTCTGGCCGACTCCATCGCCCTCGTCATCGTCTTCCGCGTGCTCCAGGGCCTTTTCGGCGCTCTGCTCATGCCGGCCGCGCTCGGCCTGCTGCGCGCCACCTTCCCCGCCGAGAAGCTGAACATGGCGATCGGCATCTGGGGCATGGTCATCGGCGCCTCCACGGCGGGCGGCCCGATCCTCGGCGGTGTGCTGGTCGAGCACGTCAGCTGGCAGTCGGTGTTCTTCATCAACGTGCCGGTCGGTGTCGTCGCGCTCGTCTTCGGCCTGCTGATCCTCAAGGACCACCGAGCGGAGAACGCGCCGCGCTCGTTCGACATCCCGGGCATCGTCCTGCTGTCGGCCGCGATGGGTGCGCTGGTCTACGGCCTCATCAAGGCGGGGGAGTCCTGGGGCTGGGGCGGCTTCAACACCTGGATGTGCCTGGGCGGCGCGATCGTCCTCTTCGCCCTGTTCGCCTTCTGGGAGACGCGCGTCAAGGAACCGCTCATCCCGCTCGGCATGTTCCGCTCGATCCCGCTCTCCGCCGGCGCCGTGCTGATGGTGCTGATGGCGTTCGCCTTCATGGGCGGGCTGTTCTTCGTGACGTTCTTCCTGCAGGGCGTCCAGGGCCTCAGCCCCGTGGACAGCGGACTGCGGCTGCTGCCGCTGACCGCCATGATGATCGTCTCATCGCCGCTGGCGGGTGTGCTGATCACCAAGTTCGGACCGCGCGTGCCGCTCGTCGGCGGCATGGTCTGCACCGCGGTCGCGATGTTCGGGATGACCACCCTCACCGAGAGCACGAGCACGCTCACCGTCTCTCTGTGGTTCGGCCTCCTCGGACTCGGCCTCGCCCCGGTCATGGTCGGCGCCACCGAGGTCATCGTCGGCAACGCCCCGCTGGAGCTCTCCGGCGTGGCAGGCGGCCTCCAGCAGGCCGCGATGCAGGTCGGCGGCGCGCTCGGCACGGCCGTGCTCGGCGCGGTGATGTCCTCCAAGGTCAGCGCCGAGTTCTCGGACAACTGGCAGGCCGCGGGCATCCCGGTTCCGCCGGACCCGAGGCTCGAGGAGGCCGCCGAGTTCGGCGCCGTTCCCGAGGAGCTCGCCAAGGCCCCCGGCATGACCCCGGACCTCGCCACCAAGATCGGTGACGTCATCCACGACACGTTCATGTCCGGCATGGGCCTGGCCTTCACCGTCGCGGGCGTCGTGGCGGGCGTCGCCGCCCTGGTCGCGATGCTGACCAAGCGCGGCGACAACGCGGAGGCCGGTGCGGGCGCGGCCCACATCTGACGTCGACCGCATGACTGCGACAGCCCCGCCGGGCGCTCCCGGCGGGGCTGTCCCCCATCCGGATGATCTTCGCCCGCCGGTCTTCCGGACGTCCGTCGCGTCAGGTCAGGCTGCGGTCGATCCATCAGTCACCGCACGGGGTTGATCCATATGCGCACGACATCTCTCGCCGTCGCCCTGGCCGCGACCGCACTCGTACCACTGCTGCTCCACCCGCCGCAGACCTCCCACGCCGCGCCGGCGCCCCTGCTCGGGGCGTGCGCGGCCGGCGAGCTGTGCCTGTGGGCGGAGAACGACTTCCGGGGCGCACGCAGCACCCATGAGCTCGCCGGCACCGACATCGAGAGCTGTGTCCGCCTGGCGGCGGGCACCTCGGCGCAGGCGCTCGCCAACCGCACCGGCCGGCCCGTCACCACGTACCAGTCGGTGGAGTGCGCGGAGACGGGCGAGTTCGAGACCTACCCCGGCAGCGGCACCTGGGTGCCCAGGTCCCCGTACCGGGTGAGGGCCTTCAAGGTCTGGGAGAGCTGAGGGCCGGGAGAGCCGGCGTCCTGCGCCGGCTCCGCGGGCACGGGCGCGGGAGCCCCCGTCCCCGACAGCCGGGCCGCCTCCGCCCGCAGCGTCCGCACCTCCACGGTCAGGGCCGCAAGCAGCGGCGTCTGCCGCCGCCCCTCGGAGTCGTCCCGTCGAAGCGGGAGATGAACCACGCGGTGATGGAGCGCATCGCGATGCGCGCAGGGCGACGGACCACCGCCGACGGCGGCTTCTGCCCCGGCGCGGCTGCCGCGGCGGGACGGTGTCCGACGTCGTTCTGGAGTACTGGCTCGACAGCACGACGGGCGATCCCCGGCGGATCGTTTCCGGTGAGGGGGTTGCGGGCGCTTCCGCGGCGCCGAGGCACGAGGGTTCCGCCGTCATCCCGCGCCGGGGTACCCGGCCACCGGCGGGGCAGCGGCCCGTGCCCGTAGGCCGCCGTCAGCGGTCGGTGGCGAGATCCTCGCGGAGGCCGTCGGAGAACTCCCACCACGACAGCGGCAGCCAGTCACCGTCGACGAATGCGTCGACAGTCGCGCCACGCCCGCGCACAGTCACCGTGGTGCCGGGGGGGTACGTCGTGCCGGACAGTCCGGGTACGGGGACGAGCAGGGTCCCGAGCCTTTGTGCTGCCATTTCCTTTACCCTCCCTTTTCATTCAGCGGCGCCATATCCGGGCGGATATTCCTGTCGAGGCTACCGGCTTGTTCGTCGGCGTAGGCCGGAGAATCATGAGAGGTGGGTCACGCGTACAGCGGGACGGGGGCGGAAACCCCAGCGGGCATCGCCGACCGGAGGTGGCAGCCATGAAGGCCGTCGTGTACAAGGGACCGTTCACCGTGGCGGTCGAAGACGTCGAGAAGCCAAGGATCCAGCACCCCAACGACGTGGTCGTACGGGTCAGCTCGACAGCGATCTGCGGCTCCGACCTGCACATGTACGAAGGGCGTACCGCGGCCGAGCCCGGCATAGTCTTCGGCCACGAGAACATGGGTGTCGTCGAGGACGTCGGCCAGGGCGTGACCTCGCTCAAGGAGGGCGACCGTGTGGTCATGCCCTTCAACGTCGCCTGCGGATTCTGCGTCAATTGCGTCGAGGGTTACACCGGATTCTGTCAGACCGTCAATCCCGGTTTTGCGGGCGGCGCTTACGGCTACGTCGCCATGGGGCCATGGCCGGGAGGGCAGGCGGAATACCTGCGTGTTCCCTATGCCGACTTCAACTGCCTGAAGCTACCGGCAGGAAAGGAAAACGAAACCGATTTCATCCTGCTCGCCGACATCTTCCCCACCGGGTACCACGGCTGTGAACTCGCGCAGGTTCGCCCGGGCGAGAGTGTCGCCGTGTACGGAGGCGGGCCGGTCGGGCTCATGGCCGCCTACTCGGCCCTGCTCCGCGGCGCGAAGAAGGTGTTCGTCGTGGACCGGGTTCCCGAGCGGCTGGAGAAGGCACGGGAGATCGGCGCTGTTCCCATCAACTTCGCCGAGGGCGACCCCGTGGAGCAGATCAAGGAGCAGACCGACGGCGTCGGCACGGACAAGGGAGTCGACGCTGTCGGCTATCAGGCGATGGCGCACGGCACCGATCGCGAGGAACCGGCGACGGTTCTGAACTCGCTCGTCGGCACGGTTCGGCCCACTGGAGCACTCGGCGTGCCCGGACTCTACGTCCCCTCCGACCCGGGGGGCCCCGACGAGCAGGCCAAGCACGGCATGCTCCTCGTCGCGATCGGCAAGCTCTTCGAGAAGGGCCTGCGGATGGGTACGGGACAGTGCAACGTGAAGCGCTACAACCGGTACCTGCGCGACATGATCATCGAGGGCCGGGCGAAGCCGAGCTTCGTCGTCTCGCATGAACTGCCCTTGGGGCAGGCGCCGTCCGCGTACGACAAGTTCGACAAGCGGATCGAGGGCTACACGAAGGTGGTGCTGCACCCGTAGAACACATGCGGCCGGGTCGGCTCCGGAAACGGAACCGACCCGGCCGCAGTGCGTCGACGGGAAGGTGTTCCATCCGCTCGACGAGAGCCGGCGCACCCTCCCGCCGACCTGCTCCACGACGCGGATCCTCGATGTCGAGCCGGCGGCGCGGCGGTGGTCCGGCGGTGGTCGCCCTGACGGGCTGAGCAGCAGCCGGCCCAGGTCCCCGTACCGGGTGAGGGCCCTCAGGGTCTGGGTGAGCTAAGGGCTGGGAGAGCCGGCGTCCTGCGCCGGCACCTCGGGGACGGGCGCGGGAGCCCCCGTGCCCGACAGCCGGGCCACCTCCGCCCGCAGCGTCCGCACCTCCACGGTCAGAGCCTCAAGCAGCGCCGTCTGCCGCCGCTCCTCGGCGTCGTCCCGTTCGAAGCGGGAGATGAACCACGCCGCGATGTTGGCCGTCACGACACCGAGCAGCGCGATCCCGGAGATCATCAGCCCGACCGCGAGCAGCCGCCCGAGGCCCGTCGTCGGCGCGTGGTCGCCGTAGCCGACCGTCGTCATCGTGGTGAAGGACCACCACACCGCGTCGCCCAGCGTCTTTATGTTCCCGTCGGGTGCGTCCCGCTCCACGTGCAGCACCGCCAGCGAGCCGAACATCATCAGCCCCACCACCGATCCGCCGACGTAGGTCGTCAGCGTGATCTGCGGCGCCATCCTGGCCCGCCGGCCCACCAGCATCAGCGTGGACACCAGCCGCAGCAGCCGCAGCGGCTGTACCAAGGGCAGCAGCACCGCCAGCAGGTCCAGCGGGTGGCTGCGCACGAACAGCCACTTGCCGGGCGCCAACGCCAGCCGTACGAGATAGTCCGCGGCGAACGTCCCCCACACCACCCACTCCGCCCCCTGGCACGCGGTGTGCACCGCGCCAGGGGCGCCCGGCGCGACGATCGGGACCGCGTAGGCGACAGCGAAGACGAGAGCCAGCGCCAGCAGGGGCGACTGCATGCGCTGTTCCCAGCGGACCTGGGCGGTTTGCTGCTTCATGCCAGGCATCGTAGGGAAACGGCACGGCGGCGGACCCCCGCGGGTCCGCCGCCGTTCACCGGGCTGTGATGCTATGCGTCGCCGCCGGCCGGGCCCGGGTCCGCCGACGCCACGTCGAGCAGCTGGTAGCGGTCCACCGCCTGCTTGAGCACACTGCGGTCGACCTTCCCCTCGCGCGCCAGCTCGGTGAGCACCGCCAGCACGATCGACTGGGCGTCGATGTGGAAGAAACGGCGGGCTGCGCCGCGGGTGTCCGCGAAGCCGAAGCCGTCCGCGCCCAGCGACTGGTAGGTGCCGGGCACCCAGCGGGAGATCTGATCGGGCACCGAACGCATCCAGTCGGAGACCGCGACGAACGGGCCCTGCGACCCGGACAGCTTGCGTGTCACGTACGGCACGCGCTGCTCCTCCTCGGGGTGCAGCAGATTGTGCCGCTCCACCTCGACCGCCTCGCGGCGCAGCTCGTTCCACGACGTCGCGGACCACACGTCGGCGCGCACGTTCCAGTCCTCAGCGAGGATCCGCTGTGCCTCGACGGCCCACGGCACGGCCACGCCCGACGCCATGATCTGCGCCGGGATGGCGCCCTGCTCGCCCTGCTTGAAGCGGTAAATGCCCCGCAGGATGCCCTCGGCGTCCACGTCGGCCGGCTCCGCGGGGTGCTGGATCGGCTCGTTGTAGACGGTGAGGTAGTAGAAGACGTCCTCGGCCTCGGGGCCGTACATCCGGCGCAGACCGTCCTTGACGATGTGCGCGATCTCGAAGCCGAACGCCGGGTCGTAGGCGACACAGGCCGGGTTCGTCGAGGCCAGCAGCTGCGAGTGGCCGTCCGCGTGCTGCAGGCCCTCGCCGGTCAGCGTCGTACGGCCGGCGGTCGCGCCGAGCACGAAGCCGCGCGCCAGCTGGTCGGCCATCTGCCAGAACTGGTCGCCGGTCCGCTGGAAGCCGAACATCGAGTAGAAGACGTACACCGGGATCAGCGGCTCGCCGTGCGTGGCGTACGCGGAACCCGCGGCGATCAGCGAGGCCGTGCAGCCGGCCTCCGAGATGCCGTCGTGCAGCATCTGACCGGTCGGCGACTCCTTGTACGCGAGCAGCAGGTCGCGGTCCACGGCCTCGTACTGCTGCCCCAGCGGGTTGTAGATCTTCGCACTCGGGAAGAACGAGTCCATACCGAAGGTGCGGTACTCGTCGGGCGCGATCAGCACGAACCGCTTGCCGATCTCCTTGTCCCGCATGAGGTCCTTCAGCAGCCGGACGAACGCCATGGTGGTGGCGATCGACTGCTGTCCCGAACCCTTCTTCACAGCCGCGTACGTCTTTTCGTCGGGGAGCTCCAGCGGCTCCGCCCGCACGATCCGGGTCGGCACATAACCGCCGCAGGCCTTGCGGTGGTCGTGCATGTACTGGATCTCTTCGGAGTCGCGGCCCGGGTGGTAGTACGGCGGAGCCCCGGACTCGAGCTGCTGGTCCGTGATCGGGATGTGCAGCCGGTCGCGGAAGCGCTTCAGGTCGTCGACCGTCAGCTTCTTCATCTGGTGCGTGGCGTTGCGGCCCTCGAAGTTCGGGCCCAGCGTCCAGCCCTTGATCGTCTGCGCGAGGATCACCGTCGGCTGGCCCTTGTGTGCCTTGGCCGCCGTGTAGGCCGCGAAGACCTTGCGGTGGTCGTGACCGCCGCGGCCCAGGTGCAGGATCTGCTCGTCGGTCATGTTCTCGACCATGGCGCGCAGCCGCTGGTCGCCGCCGAAGAAGTGCTGTCGGATGTACGCACCGGTCTCCGTGGCGTACGTCTGGAACTGCCCGTCGGGCGTGGTGTTCAGCTTGTTGACCAGCACCCCGTCGCGGTCCTGGGCGAGCAGCGGGTCCCAGGAGCGGTCCCACACCAGCTTGATGACGTTCCAGCCGGCGCCGCGGAACTGCGACTCCAGCTCCTGGATGATCTTTCCGTTGCCGCGGACCGGGCCGTCGAGGCGCTGCAGGTTGCAGTTGACCACGAAGGTCAGGTTGTCCAGGCCCTCTCGCGCGGCGATGGACAGCTGACCGAGCGACTCCGGCTCGTCCATCTCGCCGTCACCCAGGTAGGCCCACACATGCGACTCGGAGGTGTCCGCGATGCCGCGCGCCTCCATGTAGCGGTTCATGCGCGCCTGGTAGATCGCGCCCAGCGGGCCGAGGCCCATGGAGACCGTCGGGAACTCCCAGAAGTCCGGCATCGACCGCGGGTGCGGGTAGCTGGACAGCCCGTACGGCTCCTTCGACTTCTCCTGGCGGAAGCCGTCCAGCTGCTGCTCGCTCAGCCGGTCCAGCAGAAAGGCGCGGGCGTAGATGCCGGGGGAGGCGTGCCCCTGGAAGAAGATCTGGTCGCCCCCCTTGCCGTCGTCCTTGCCGCGGAAGAAGTGGTTGAAGCCCACGTCGTAGAGCGAGGCCGAGGAGGCGAAGGTGGCGATGTGGCCGCCGACGCCGATGCCGGGGCGCTGCGCCCGGGAGACCATCACCGCGGCGTTCCACCGGGTCGCGTTGAGGATCCTGCGCTCGATCTCCTCGTTGCCGGGGAAGAACGGCTCGTCCTTGGTCGCGATGGTGTTGACGTAGTCCGTGCTGCGCATCTCGGGCACGGCCACGCGCTTCTCGCGCGCCCGCTCGATCAGGCGCAGCATGAGATAGCGGGCCCGCTCCCGGCCCCGCTCGTCGACGGCGGCGTCGAGGGAGTCCAGCCACTCCTGGGTCTCCTCGGGATCGAAGTCCGGGACCTGGCTGGGAAGGCCGCCAATGATGATCGGCTTGCGATCGGATCCGGAAGCCACGCTGTTCCTTCGCTGTTCGGGGGTACTGGGTCGGCAAAGCTGTCGCACCGCCTCCCATCGTGTACCGCGGGAGGGCCTACGTCATCTCTACTGAGAGGTAACCCTTGTTCTCCGAGACATCCGGTCCGAACCGCGGGTGAGGGCCGGACCAAATCGCAACCTTACGCCCGACCCGGTCATGCGCTTCGTTCGGTCGTTCGGTTCCGATTGAGATGTGAAAGGGTAGGAATGCCGCGTAGGCGGCCGAAGTGAGTAGCCACCATCGCGGTGGGGCCTCGAGCTTGCCTGGAGTTGCGCCGAGACGGCCGCAAACGTCACCGTTTCGGCGGTCCGGGCGGCCGGGTACTTGCGCGATCCGCCCCGCCCGTGTGGACTACGGCCAATGCCGCGCGTACGCGCGCGGCCGAAGCATTTCCGAAAACGATCAGGAGGCAAGCCGTGAGCGCGACCGCGGACCACGCGGAGGAGCGGACCAACCCGGCAGCGAGGCTGGGGTTCGAGCCCGGACAAGTGGTCCAGGAGATCGGCTACGACGACGACGTCGAGCAGGAGCTCCGTGAGGGCATCGAGGCCGTTACCGGCCAGGAACTCGTCGACGAGGACTACGACGACGTCGCCGACGTCGTCGTGCTGTGGTTCCGCGACGAGGACGGGGACCTCACCGACGCACTGGTGGACGCCATCGGTCTGATCGACGAGGGCGGGGTCGTCTGGCTGATGACCCCCAAGACCGGCCGTGACGGCTATGTCGAGCCCAGCGACATCAACGAGGCCGCTCAGACCGCGGGTCTCTCCCAGACCAAGAGCATCACCGCCGGCAAGGACTGGAGTGGCAGTCGGCTGGTCACCCCCAAGGGGGCCAAGACGGGGAAGCGCTGAGCCGCCGAGCCGCGAAGAGCAGGCACCAGGCCCCCGCCGACACAGGTCGGCGGGGGCCTTCTGCGTAGGCTGGTCTTCACTGGACCGGCCCCACGGAAGGCCGGCTGACGAATTGACGAAGGGATGCGCTCCCCATGGCGATCGAGGTCGGCGACAAGGCGCCGGAGTTCGAGCTCAAGGACAACCACGGCCGCACCGTGGCCCTCTCCGACTACGTCGGCGAGAAGAACGTCGTGCTCCTCTTCTATCCCTTCGCCTTCACCGGCGTGTGCACCGGCGAGCTGTGCGCCCTGCGCGACGAGCTGCCGAAGTTCGTCAACGACGACACCCAGCTGCTCGCCGTTTCCAACGACTCGATCCACACCCTGCGCGTCTTCGGCGAGCAGGAAGCCCTCGAGTACCCGCTGCTGTCCGACTTCTGGCCGCACGGCGAGACGTCGCGCGCCTACGGCGTCTTCGACGAGGAGAAGGGCTGCGCGGTGCGCGGCACGTTCATCATCGACAAGGAGGGCGTCGTGCGATGGAGCGTCGTCAACGGCCTGCCCGACGCCCGCGATCTGAACGACTACGTCAAGGCGCTGGACGCCCTCTGATCCCCCCGCGAGGGTTTCAGCAGGCATCCCCCTGAAATAGCACTGCGAGTGGGAACCGGTCACTAGGATCCCTTCGTTGATCCGATAGCCAACGCACGACGGGGGCGCTGCCCCTGAAAACCAATGGAGGGACTCGTGGGAGTCAGCCTCAGCAAGGGCGGCAACGTCTCGCTGACCAAGGCCGCGCCGAATCTGACAGCGGTCACCGTGGGCCTGGGCTGGGACGTCCGCACCACCACCGGCACCGACTTCGACCTCGACGCCAGCGCCCTGCTGACCAACGCCGAGGGCAAGGTCACCAACGACGGCAACTTCGTCTTCTTCAACAACCTCAAGAGCGTCGACGGCTCTGTGGAGCACACCGGTGACAACCTCACCGGTGAGGGCGAGGGCGACGACGAGCAGATCAAGGTCAACCTGGCCGCGGTCCCCGCCGACGTCGACAAGATCGTCTTCCCGGTCTCGATCTACGAGGCCGAGAGCCGCCAGCAGTCCTTCGGCCAGGTGCGCAACGCCTTCATCCGCGTCGTCGACCAGGCCGACAACAACGAGCTCGCCCGCTACGACCTGAGCGAGGACGCCTCGACCGAGACCGCCATGGTCTTCGGCGAGCTGTACCGCAACGGCGCGGAGTGGAAGTTCCGTGCCATCGGCCAGGGTTACGCCTCGGGCCTGCGCGGCATCGCGCAGGACTTCGGTGTGAACGTCTGAGCCAGGCAGCACTCTCCACGTCCGGCGCCGCACTCCTACGTGCGGCGCCGGACGTGCCTGAAGATCCGCTGCAGACGGCAGCAAAGCCACCAGGGGAGGACTCACCATCATGGGCGTCACGCTCGCCAAGGGAGGCAATGTCTCCCTCTCCAAGGCCGCACCCAATCTCACTCAGGTGCTCGTAGGGCTCGGCTGGGACGCGCGCTCCACCACCGGAGCGCCCTTCGACCTCGACGCCAGCGCGCTGCTCTGCCAGAACGGGCGGGTGCTCGGCGACGAGTGGTTCGTCTTCTACAACCAGCTCAAGAGTCCCGAGGGCTCCGTCGAGCACACCGGTGACAACCTCACCGGCGAGGGCGACGGCGACGACGAGTCGCTCCTGGTGGACCTCGTCAAGGTCCCGGCCAACGTCGACAAGATCGTCTTTCCGGTCTCCATCCACGACGCCGACAACCGCGGTCAGACCTTCGGCCAGGTCAGCAACGCCTTCATCCGCGTCGTCAACCAGGCGGACGGCCAAGAGCTGGCGCGCTACGACCTCAGCGAGGACGCCTCCACCGAGACCGCGATGATCTTCGGCGAGCTCTACCGCTACGGCGGCGAGTGGAAGTTCCGAGCCGTGGGGCAGGGGTACGCGTCAGGGCTGAGGGGCATCGCTCTAGACTTCGGGGTCAACGTTTCGTAAAGCCGCGTGCGGCGCGGGGGAGAACCTCCCCCAGGCTTCGCCCGGGGGACAATTACACGATTGGGTAGCCAGTGGTTCTGAAAACCTTCGGCTGGTCGTTTGCCGTCACGGCGCTCGGCCTCGCATTCGCCGCCTGGCAGTGGGGCTGGGAAGCGTTCGGGGTCGTACTGATCCTGTCGATCCTCGAGATCTCGCTGTCGTTCGACAACGCGGTCGTCAACGCCGGGATCCTCAAGAAGATGAACGCCTTCTGGCAGAAGATCTTCCTGACGATCGGCATTCTGATCGCCGTCTTCGGTATGCGACTGGTCTTCCCCGTCGTGATCGTCGCCATCAGCGCCAAGGTCGGACCGATCGAAGCGGTCCAGCTGGCCTTGGACCAGCCGGCCCAGTACGAGGCCCTGGTCACCGACGCGCACGCGGCCATCGCTGCGTTCGGTGGCATGTTCCTGCTCATGATCTTCCTCGACTTCGTCTTCGAGGAGCGGGAGCACAAGTGGCTGGCCTGGCTGGAGCGGCCGCTGGCCAAGCTCGGCAAGGTCGACATGCTGTCGGTCTGCATCGCCCTGATCATCCTGCTGATCAGCGCCGTCACCTTCGCCACCCAAGCCCATACCAGCACCGGCCACGCCGACAAGTCGGCCACGGTGCTCCTCTCCGGCGTCGCCGGTCTGATCACCTACCTCGTTGTCGGCGGTCTCTCCGGGTACTTCGAGGACAAGCTTGAGGAAGAGGAGGAGCGCGAGCACGAGGAGGAGGAGCAGGCCAAGAAGGAAGGCAAGCCCGTCTCCGCGGTCGGCCTGGCCGGCAAGGCGGCGTTCTTCCTGTTCCTGTACCTCGAGGTGCTTGACGCGTCGTTCTCGTTCGACGGCGTCATCGGCGCGTTCGCCATCACCAACCACATCTTCTGGATGGCGCTCGGCCTCGGTATCGGCGCGATGTACGTCCGGTCGCTCACGGTCTACCTGGTCCGCCAGGGCACCCTCGACGACTACGTCTACCTCGAGCACGGCGCCCACTACGCGATCGGTGCGCTGGCGGTCATCCTGCTCGTCACCATCCAGCACGAGATCCACGAGATCATCACCGGCCTCGTCGGTGTCTTGCTGATCGCCGCCTCGTTCTGGTCGTCCCTGCGCCGCAACAAGGCGCTGGAGGCGGCAGAGGGAAAGCCCGGGGGACCGGGGGACAAGGCTGAGGTCTCCTCCGGGGTGTGACACCCCCACCAGTGAGGAACGCTTCCTTGCGGGGCGGCCGGGTGCTCCCGGCCGCCCCGCTCGCGTGTGTGTGGGGCACCGGGCGACCAGTGACGACAAGGGGTGGGGCATGGCCATCTGGGACAACCTGTGGCGGGGCAGGGCGGCGCAGTTCGACTCGGGCAGCTCCGCGACCAACTCCATCGAGCTGACCAAGCGCAACCCGACCGTCTCGCTCACCAAACAGGGCGCGGCCAGCGGCAACCTGCGCGTCAACCTGTCCTGGCGGATGCGCACCTCCGACATCGAGGGGCGCTCGCGGCAGAGCGGCAGGCTGCTGCGGAACCCGATGAAGCTCTTCCAGCCGGATGTGGTCCAGGCCCATACCCAGGGCGTGGTCAACGTCGACCTCGACCTCGGCTGCCTGTACGAGCTGACCGACGGCAGCAAGGGTGTGGTGCAGCCCCTCGGGAGCTTCTTCGGCGACCTGAACGGGCCGCCGTTCGTGAAGCTCAGCGGCGACGACCGGTTCGGCGCACCCTCCGGCGAGACGATCTTCGTCAATCTCGACCACCGGGAGTCGATCAAGCGGCTGCTGTTCTTCGTCTACATCTACGACCAGACCCCGGCCTTCGACCGCACCCACGCGCACGTCACGCTCTACCCGAGCAACGGGCCGCGCGTCGAGATCGAACTCGACGAGCGGGCCCCGCAGGCCCGCTCGTGCGCCGTGTTCTCCGTCGAGAACAGCAAGGGCGATCTGACGGTGCGGCGCGAGGTGAAGTTCGTGTACGGCTTCCAGGCGGAGCTCGACCGTCTGTACGGGTGGGGGCTGCAGTGGGGGCGCGGCTACAAGTCGCAGACCCGCGCGTAGCCCCTGGGCGGGCTGCGCGTCGGTGCCGGCCCGGGCTCCGGAGGCCCAGGCGTGCGCCCCTCGCGGGAGGGACGCGCCGGGCGGCTTCGGTGCTGTCGGCGAGGCGCGGTGCCAGAGGCCGCGAGCCCGGCACGATCCAAACGAGGGGCCCTACGGGCGCTGGAACTGCGGGCCCATCGGCGGCAGCCGGAACGCCGGGTCCGGCGCGTACGCCGCCGCTGCGGCCGGTTGCGGGTAGCCGTAGGCCGGCTGCGGCGCCGGTGCGTAAGCAGGCGCTGGCGCGGGCTGGGTCACGTCCGACGGAGGGTAGCCGTACGCCGGCTGCGGCTGCGGCGCGGCGGAGTGCGCCGACTCGTCCGGCTCTCCAGCCGCCTCGTCCACCGAGATGCCGAACGCGGTCGCGAGCCCCACCAGCCCGGTCGGATAGCCCTGGGCCACCGCACGGAACTTCCATCCGTCGCCGCGCCGGTAGAGCTCGCCGCAGATGATCGCCGTTTCCTCGCCGGTCTCGGGCTTCACGTCGAAGACGGCCAGCGGTTCGCCGCCGTCCGGTGTTGCGGCGTCGTGGAGCAGTATCCGCAGGTCACGTACGTGCTCGAAGGTGGCGCCGTCCGACGACGCCGCGATGACGACCTGGTCGACCGACGGGTCCAGCGCCGCCAGGTCGGCCTCCACGGTGTCGGTCAGATGCTCCGCGACACGTTTCTTCGGCAGCCGCCGCACCAGGCCGGACGGATGGCGCGGCTGGTTGTAGAAGACGAAGTCCTCGTCGGAGCGCACGCGGCCGTCGGCGCCGAGCAGCAGGGCGGAGGCGTCGACATCCGGCACCCCCGCGCCCGGCGTCCAGCGCAGCACGGCCCGTACGGCCGTGGCTTCAAGAGGGACGTTCGAGCCCTTCAGCATCGCGTGCGTCATGTCCGTCATCCTGCCTGCCCGAGGGGGGAAGGGACAACGCGGGGCCCAGTTCCCGGCGCCGGCGCGCCTCGGGCGGCCATCCGCAGGGCAGGGGCGAGAAACGGACGAGTTACCTGGATTTCATGCACTTGGGGAACTCTTGACACCTGTGCTTACGTACTATTACCGGCCACATGGTGTGAGGGTCGAAGCGGCATACGGGGGACTGTATATGCGTCATTTCGGGCACATTGCGCCCGCTGTCCGTGAGCGGTTGTTCCACCAGGAGCCGTGCGGCTTCGGCGCGGACTCACCCGCACGGACACTGGCGGCTGCCCTGGGCGCCACGCTCTACAGCCCGGCGACCCGGCCGAAGCTGGCCGACGACGTGCTCAAGCAGGCCGGGCGCGGTGTCGTCTCCATGGTGCTCTGCCTGGAGGATTCCATCGACGACGCCGATGTGGAGGACGCGGAGGCGAACCTCGTCCGGCAGTTCGCGGACCTCGAAGCGCGCGGCGCCGAAGCGCCGCTCCTGTTCATCCGCGTCCGCAACGCGGAGCAGATTCCGGACCTCGTGGGACGCCTGGGGCAGGCGGGACGCCTGTTGTCCGGATTCGTACTTCCGAAGTTCACCGAGGAGCGAGGCGCCCCGTTCCTCGAGGCGCTCGCGACCGCGGAGGCCGACAGCGGCCGGCGGCTCTTCGCGATGCCCGTCCTCGAGTCGCCCGAGCTGCTCCACCTGGAGACCAGGACCGAGGCGCTGAGCGGCATCGCCCGCACCGTCGCCAAGTACCGCGACCGGGTCCTCGCCCTGCGCCTCGGCGTCACCGACTTCTGCTCCGCGTACGGGCTGCGACGCTCGCCCGACATGACGGCCTACGACGTACGGATCGTCACGTCCGTCATCGCCGACGTGGTCAATGTGCTCGGCCGGTCCGACGGGACCGGCTTCACCATCACCGGCCCGGTGTGGGAGTACTTCAGGTCCCAGGAGCGCATGTTCAAGCCGCAGCTGCGCCGCAGCCCGTTCCTCGAGGGCCGGGCGGAGGAGCTCCGTACCGCCCTCATCGAGCACGACCTCGACGGCCTGCTCCGCGAGATCGAGCTGGACCGTGCCAACGGTCTGCTCGGCAAGACCTGCATCCACCCCTCCCACGTGCTGCCGGTGCACGCACTGTCCGTGGTCAGCCACGAGGAGTTCAGTGACGCCCAGGACATCCTGCGCCCGGAGCGCGGCGGCGGCGGAGTGCTGCGCTCCGCGTACACGAACAAGATGAACGAAGTGAAGCCGCACCGGGCCTGGGCCGAGCGGACCCTGCTGCGGGCCGAGGTGTTCGGCGTCGCCAAGGAGGACGTCGGGTTCGTGGAACTGCTCGCGGCCGGGCTGGCGGACTGATGACGACGAGAGGTGAAGAGAACGTGGTGTGGTCGGGAAGCTGGGTCGCCGAGCGGCTCGGAGTCGGGCTCGACGGTGACGAGCGGCTCCGCGAGCTACTGGGCCTCGCCCTGCGCCGCAACCCCAAACGCGCCCACCTCCTGGTGTCGAACGTGCTGGGCAAGCATGTGCCGCAGAGCCCCGGGGCGGTGTACGGGCACGCGTACGCGCTCGGACTGCGCGTGCGCGATCTGCTCGGCCCCGAGGAGGCCGCCCGCGCGGTCGTCCTCGGATACGCGGAGACGGCGACGGGGCTCGGCCACTGCGTCGCCGACGGCATCGGCCTCGTGCCGTATCTGCACTCCACCCGCCGCCCGGTCGACGGGGTGGCCCCCGCGGGCGGCTTCGAGGAGTCCCACTCGCACGCCACCTCGCACCTGCTGCTGCCCGAGGACCCGAAGCTGCTGGCGGGCTCGGGCCCGCTGGTGCTCGTCGACGACGAGTTCTCCACGGGCAACACCGTCCTCAACACCGTCCGCGATCTCCACGAGCGCCACCCGCGCGAGCGGTACGTGGTCGTGGCACTGGTCGACATGCGTTCCGAGGCGGATCTGGGCCGCCTGGAGACCTTCGCCGAGGAGATAGGCGCCCGCGTCGATCTGGTGACCATGGCCTCCGGCACGGTGAGCCTCCCGGACGGCGTCCTGGCGAAGGGCCGAGACCTCGTCGCACGGCACGAGCCCGCGGTGAAGGACACGCCCCCGGCCGCGGACCCCCGCCATGTCCGGGTGGTCCTGGACTGGCCCGCAGGCGTCCCCGACGGGGGCCGGCACGGCTTCTCCCCGGCCCACCGGGTCGCGCTGGAGGCCGCGCTGCCCGGTATGACGGCCCGGGTCGCCGAGGCCGTCGGCGACGCACGCCGCGTCCTGGTCCTCGGCTGCGAGGAACTGATGTACGCGCCCCTGCGCCTTGCCCTCGCCCTGGAGCGGGCCGGGACCGTGCCGGAGGTGCGGTACTCCACCACCACCCGCTCGCCCGTCCTCGCCGTCGACGACCCCGGCTACGCGATACGCACCCGGCTCGTCTTCCCCGCCCACGACGACCCGGCGGACGGCCAGGGCGACCGCTACGCCTACAACGTGGCGGGCGGCGGCTTCGACGCGGTCGTCGCCGTCGTCGACTCGGTCGCCGACACCGCGCACCTGCACGCCCCGGACGGCCTGCTGGCGCAGCTCGCCGCCCACACCCCGCACGTCGTGCTCGCCGTCGTGCCCAGCTACGTACCCCACGGTGACGTATCCGAAGGACCTGAAAGGCCCTCCATGCTGCCCCAGCCGCTCCGCGGACCGGACTTCTCCTCCTACGCGCCGGAGGAGGTCGGCTGGCTGCTCCAGGACCTCTCTGACGTGGAGCTCGAAGCGCCCACGGAGGAGCGCGAGGAGGCCATCCAGAGCGGCGGCGCGCACTACGCCGAGTCGCTGCCCGTCGAGTACCAGCCGAGCGAGCAGTACCAGCAGCTGTTCGAGGCCGCGCTCACAGCCTCCGCCGCCCGCATCGCCCGCGCCGTCGGCACCGTCACCGACACCGTTCTCGCCGAGCGGACACCGCGCCCCGTGCTCGTCTCGCTTGCCCGCGCCGGCACCCCCGTGGGCGTGCTGATGCGGCGCTGGGCCCGGCACCGGCACGGCCTGGACCTGCCGCACTACGCCGTGTCCATCGTGCGCGGCCGCGGTATCGACGCCAACGCACTGCGCTGGCTCGCCGAGAACCACGACCCGGCCGACGTCGTCTTCCTCGACGGCTGGACCGGCAAGGGCGCCATCACCCGCGAACTCGCCGAAGCCCTGCGGGACTTCCCCGGCTTCGACCCGGAGATCGCCGTCCTCGCCGACCCGGGCGGCTGTGTGCGCACATACGGCACACGTGAGGACTTCCTGATCCCCTCCGCCTGCCTCAACTCCACGGTCTCCGGCCTGATATCCCGCACGGTCCTGCGTGCCGACCTGGTCGGCCCCGACGACTTCCACGGCGCGAAGTTCTACCGCGAGCTCGCCGGCTCCGACGTCTCCGGCCACTTCCTCGACACCGTCGCCGCCCACTTCGACGAGGTCACCGCCGCCGTCGACGCCGACGTGAAGGAACTGCTGTCCGCCGACCGCACCCCCACCTGGGAGGGCTGGGGCGCCGTCGAGCGGATCAGCGAGGAGTACGGCATCCACGACGTCAACCTCGTCAAGCCGGGCGTCGGCGAGACCACGCGGGTCCTGCTGCGCCGGGTCCCCTGGAAGATCCTCGCGAGCCGCGGCGCCGGCGCCGACCTCGACCACGTACGGCTCCTGGCGGAGCAGCGTGGCGTACCCGTCGAGGAGGTCGACGAACTCCCTTACAGCTGCGTCGGGTTGATCCACCCCAAGTACACACGCGGGGCCACGGGCGCCGACGGCAGGGCGGTGACGCAGTGACCGTGCTCGTCGCCAGCGACCTCGACCGTACGCTCATCTACTCGAACGCGGCCCTGGGTCTCGGCATGCCCGACGCGGTCGCACCGCGGCTGCTGTGCGTCGAAGTGCACGAGCACAAGCCCCTGTCGTACATGACCGAGCGTGCCGCCGGGCTGCTGACCAAGCTCGCCCAGGACACCGTCTTCGTCCCCACGACGACCCGCACCCGCAAGCAGTACCAGCGCATCAGCCTGCCCGGCCTGCCGCCCAAGTACGCGATCTGCGCCAACGGCGGGCATCTGCTCGTCGACGGCATCAGCGACCGCGACTGGCGCGAGTCGGTCGCGGCGCGGCTCGCCGCGGAGTGCGCACCCCTCGCGGAGATCCGGGCGCACCTCCGCGACACCGCCGACCCGGCCTGGCTGCGCAAGGAACGCGTCGCGGAGGACCTCTTCGCCTACCTCGTCGTCGAGCGGTCGCTGCTGCCCGACGGCTGGGTCGCAGAGCTCGGCGCGTGGGCGGAGGTCCGCGGCTGGACCGTCTCCCTCCAGGGACGCAAGGTCTACGCCGTGCCGAAACCGCTCACCAAGAGCGCAGCGGTGCGCGAAGTCGCGCTCCGTACCGGAGCGCGGCTGACGCTGGCGGCGGGCGACTCGCTCCTCGACGCGGACCTGCTGCTCGCCGCCGACCTGGCCTGGCGGCCGGGCCACGGCGAGCTCGCGGAGGCCGACTGGCGCGCGCCGCACGTCGTGGCGCTGCCGCAGATGGGCGTGGCGGCCGGCGAGGAGATCCTGCGCCTGCTGCGGCAGGAGTCGCGCCGGTTCGGGCGGGAACGGCAGGGCATCAGGTCGGTCGTCGTCCGGCCGCCTGTCTGAGGGGCGTTGCAGTCGTGGCGGGGGCCGTCCCGGGTTCGCGCACCCGGGCCGGGGGCGGCTCAGCCGCGTCCGTCCCGGGCTCGGCGGGTGCTTCAGCCGCGTCGTGAACGGGGCCGGTCGGCGGGTGCTTCAGCCGCGTCGCCCCGGCTCGCCGCCTGAATAGCCGGACGGCGACGAACACCAGCACCGCGAGCACGGCGACGACGAGCACCACCTTCGAGTACGCGGAGACACAGCCGGTCACCTCCTCCCACCTCTCGCCCAGTGCGTAACCGGCGAGGACGAAGACCGCGTTCCAGATCGCGCTGCCGAGGGTGGTGAGCGTCAGGAAGAGCGGCAGCGGCATCCGCTCCACCCCGGCCGGCACGGAGATGAGGGACCGGAAGACCGGGATCATCCGCCCGAAGAACACCGCCTTCGCGCCGTGCCGGGCGAACCACCCCTCCGTGCGCTCGATGTCCGAGACCTTCAGCAGCGGCAGCCTGGCCGCCATGGCGACCGTACGGTCCCGGCCCAGCAGCGCCCCGATGCCGTAGAGGGCGAGAGCACCGATCACCGAACCGGCCGTCGTCCACAGCAGTACGGCGACCAGGCACATCTGCCCGGTGCTCGCCGCGAAACCCGCCAGCGGCAGGATCACCTCGCTGGGCAGGGGAGGGAAGAGGTTCTCCAGAGCGATGGCGATACCCGCCCCCGGCGCCCCCAGAGCGTCCATGAGGCCGTTGACCCAGCCTTCGATGCCGCCGCTCGTCCCGCCGCCCGTCCCACTGCGCATGCTGCTGCTCATGCCCTGAACCTAGGAAACCGCACCTGAAGCCACCCTGAAGGCGGAACGGCGCATCACCCAACTCGCCACCACCCGCACCCAGATGATGAACGCCGTCGACGAGGAACGCCGTCGTATCGAACGCGACCTCCACGACGGAGTGCAGCAGCGCCTCGTCGCACTCGGCATGCTCGTCGGCCGCGCCCGCCGCAGCAGGGACGCGGAACGGGCCGACCAACTTCTGCTCCAGGCCCAGGAGGAGAGCCGCCGCGCCCTCGCCGAACTGCGTGAGGTCGCCTGGCGCATCTACCCGACCGTGCTCGACGAGGCCGGGCTGCGTGCCGCCCTGGAGTCCGTTGCCGAACGCACCCCGCTGCCCGTGCACCTGCGGTACGAGGGTGAGGAGGCTCCTGTCTCCCGGCAGGTCAAGACCGTCGCGTACTTCGTCGTCTCCGAGGCCGTCACCAATGTCGTGAAGCACTCGGGAGCCACCCGCATCGCGGTCGCGCTGCACAGCGACGGCGCGACACTCGCACTCCGCGTCGAGGACGACGGGGTTGGCGGCGCCGACCCGGTGGGCGGCGGACTGACCGGCCTGGCGAGCCGGATCGCCGCACTCGACGGCCGGTTCCGGGTGGACGGCCCGGCCGGCGGACCCACTGCGATCACCGCGGAGCTGCCGTGCGCGTAATCCTTGCCGAGGACTCCACCCTGCTGCGCGAGGGCCTGGTGCGGCTGCTCGCCGAGGAGGGGCACGAGGTGCTCGCCGCGGTCGCGACGCCGAGCAGCTCCTCGCGGCCGTGGACGCGTCCCCGCCGGACGTCGTCATCGCCGACGTACGCATGCCGCCCACCCACACCGACGAGGGCCTGCGCGCCGCCCTGGACATCCGGCGGCGCCGACCCGAGGTGGGGGTGCTGGTGCTGTCCCAGTACGTCGAGAAGCGGTACGCGACAGAACTGCTCGCGTCCGACGACGGGGGCGTGGGCTACCTGCTCAAGGACCGGGTCGTGCAGGTGGAGGAATTCCTCGACGCGCTGGAACGCGTCGGCAGGGGGCGGGCGGCGTTCGACCCCGAGGTCGTACGGCAGCTCCTGGCCCGCAGCACCCGCACCGACCCGCTGTCGCGGCTGACGGTGCGGGAGCGGGACGTCCTGGCGGAGATGGCGGAGGGCCACACCAACGCGACCATCGCGGGTCATCTGCCCGTCTCGCAGAGCGCGGTCGAGAAACACATCAACGCGATCTTCGACAAGCTCGAGCTGACGGGCACGACGGGCTACTCGCGACGGGTGCTCGCGGTGCTGCGCTACCTCGGCTCGTGACGGGCGGGCCCGCTGCGGGCGTGCGGGCGGGTGGGCCCGCCGGCACCCCCGCGGCACGATACGGGCGGGTGGTGCGTCAGCCGCAGCAGCCGCCACCACAGCAGCCGCCCCCACCGCCCCCACCGCCCCCGCCGCCGGTGGGCGCGGGGGCCGACTTCGTGCCGCCGACGGCGACCGCCGAGAGCAACTTGACGGTGTCGTCGTGTCCCTCCGGGCAGTTCGCGGGGGCGGAGGACTCGGCCATGGGGCGGTTCACTTCGAAGGTGTCGCCGCAGGTCCGGCAGCGGAATTCATAACGAGGCATGGCGTCAGGCTAGCGGCGCCGACGTGTCATACGGGAGAGCAGGCCGCGCCGGGTTGCCCGGCTGCCGGTCTCGGTCGTCGAGCGCGCGGCGGTCGTCGCGCCCGGACCGGCGGCAGGGCTGGTACTGGTAGCGCCGGGACCGGTTGTCGCGCCCTGACCGGTTACGACGCCCGGACTGGTTGTCATGCCGAGGGCGGCCTGCTGTCGCGCGGCGAGCTCGGCGCGGCGGCGCGCGGCGCGCCGCTCCGACTCGGCCTCCTCGGGGTGGCGGGCTCTCCAGTACGGGTTGTCGTGCGGCAGGGTCGCGCTGACGCGCCCGTACATGCCGAAGAACATCAGCATGACGCCCACCACGAAGCTGAACATCACGTTCTGGATGCGGAAGGCGAGCGGGTTGAAGCTGCGGTCGAGCAGAGCGAGATTCACGAACCCGCTGAGGATGAAGAGAATGCCCAGCACCATGTTCAGCGTCGAGGCGATGTTGCCGCCGATCACCATGCCGACGAAGAGCAGCAGTCCGACGGCGATGGACAGGACGCTCAGCGCGCCGTTGGTGTTGAGGCCCGCGACGGTGTCGCCGCGGGTGTCGAAGAAGCCGATGCGGTTGATGAGACCGAGGACGCCGAACGCGACCAGTACCAGGCCCATCAGCCCGGCACCGACCCGGTAGAAACGGCTGAGGCGGTGGTCCATAGGCAGATGTTCGTCGAGCTTGATGCGCGGGCGGCTGCTCCGGCCGGTTCTCCTCGAGTGCAGTACGTGTGCGGCCATGTCCGGCCTCCTTCGTACGGGCGCGTACACCGACTCCCGTGGTGCCCCGGGGCCGGGGTTCGCCCCGGGGGCGGCCGGACTCCGGCGTTGCCCGGGGCGGCCCGGGTCCTTCCCAGGATCCGCCCGGGTCCTTCCCAGGATCCGCCCGGGGGCGAACCGGTACAAACGCAGTCAGGTCAAGCGCCGCCGGTGCCCCGCTCCTCGCGGATCTGCTCGACAACCCGCGCGACCGTGCGGCGTACCGCCTCGGTCTCCGTGAGGAAGTGCCAGTAGTCGGGATGCCGCCCCTCGAGCCCGGCGACCGCCCGGTCCAGCCGCGCCACGGAGTCGTCCAGGGGCCGGGCGTGGCGCGGGTCGGGCGTGTTGCGCCCGGCCATGGCGAGACGCTGGGCGTCGCGGATCGCGAAACGGGTCCGCTCGATCTCGTGCTGCGGGTCCTTGGCCACGGCATCCAGCCGCTGGAGACGGTCGCGGGCCGCGGACACGGCCTCGTCCGTGGCGTTCAGCAGTGCGCGGACGGTGGCGAGCAGGGCGGTGGCGTCCGGCCAGCGTTGCTCCTCACGTGCCTTGCCGGCCTCCTTCAGCTTCTCCTCGGCCTGGTGGACACCGCGCGCCGCCTGTTCGGGAACGGGCTGCAGGTCCTGCCAGCAGGCGACCGTGAAGCGCCGACGCAGCTCGCTGAGCACCGGCTCGACCTGAGTGGACCGGGTGGTCAGCGCCTGCGCGCGGGTGCGGAGCGACACGAGACGCTTGTCGATCTCGGCGGCGCGCTGCGGAAGGCGTTCGGCTTCTGTGCGTACGGCTTCGGCGTCGCGCAGCACACGGTCGGCGCGCTGCAGTGTCTCGGGGACGCCGTGTCTGCCCGCGCCCTCGTTGAGCTTCGTCAGCTCAGGGGCGAGGGCGGCGAGGCGGGCGGCGAGATCGTCCGCTCTCAGGCCGGAGCTGCGCACCGAATCGAGAGCATCGCTCGCGGCAATGAGCGCCTGCCGCGCCCGCTCGACGGCCGGGGCGAGCCGCGCCAGCTGCGTCTCCGCCTTGTCGAGCAGCGGCCCGAGCCCCTGCTCGAACCGGTCGAGCTCCCCCTTGACCCGCACCAGCTCGTCCTTGGCGCGGTTCAACTGCGCCCGCGCCTGCGCGGCCACCGACGCATCCAGGTCGTCCCGGTCCAGGTCGTGCGCGTCGACCGCGGTGATGTAGGCGTGACTGACCTCGTCGATGCGCCGCCCGAGGGCGGCGAAGTCATCGACGGCGCGCCGGGCGCCCGGCGAACCGTCCACCGCCGTGATCGTCTCGATCGAGATCCGCAGGTCGCGCTGCGCGGTGTCCAGCTCGTAGAACGCCGCGGCCGCGGCGTCCTTCGCGGCCTGCGCATCCGCCCGCTGACTCTCGCCCCGCCCGCCGAACCAGCGGCGTGTTCCCCCGCTCGCGAAGGCGGCGGGCAGTGCGACGGCCGCGGCGGCGGCGAGCAGCGGCAGCGGGAGCAGCATCAGCGCGAGCGCGACCCGGGCGTTTTCCCGCACATCCCTGACGGCGTTCGCTCGTGCCTTGTGGTGCGGCCGTGCGTTTCTTGCCGTCACATGCCTCTCCCGTGCTGTGTCCGCCTTGCCCGGTCCCGGTCCGGTCAATTCTCCCACCAGGAAAGGACGAACACACGGGCCTGTCAGTTCGCGCTGCACACCACGATTTTCCCGTTGTCGCTGCGGGCCTTGACGATGTGGCGGCTGCCGTCGTCGGTCGGGACGGTGACGTCCACGTCCCCATTGTCGCTCTCGGCGGCCACGGCGTACGGCGCCCCGGCGCCCGGCAGCGCGATCTCGATCCACCCGTTGTCGCTCACGGCCTCCACCCGGTCGGGCACCCCGGCCGGCTCGAGCCGCACGGACCCGTTGTCCGACGTGGCCACGACACTCTTCCCGGTCACGCGCTGTGCGACGACACTGCCGTTCTCACTGTCCAGCCGGAGCGGACCGCTGGAGTCGGTGACCTCGATCGCGCCGTTGTCCGACCGGAGCTTCAGCGCCGTGTCGAACCCGCTCGCGGTCACCTTCCCGTTGTCGTCTTCCACGGTCACGGCCGTCCCCCGCGGCACCTTCACGGTGTGCCGGGCGACGCAGTCGCCGGCGACGGCGTCGCAGTCCACCTTGAGCGTGAGGGTTGCGCCCTCCATCTTCCAGACGGCCTCGGGCCCCTCCCCGAGAAATACCCACCCGTCCACCTGCCGGGTCACCTCCACCTCCTCGACGTCGGCCGGCACAAGCGTGATGTCCGAGTTGTCGGAGTCGATGGTCAGAGTCTTCCCGCTGAGCCTGAACGACTTCTCCTCGACGGGCGCCCCACTCGCATCCGCACTCCCGCACCCGGCCGGCCCGAACCCGAGCAGCACGGCCCCGGAAGCGGCGACGACGGTCCGGACCGCGCGACGGTGATGACGACGGAGTCGGCTTGGCATGGCGATCGTTCCCCCTGATAACTCTGCGTGATGCCCTTACGGTACGAGGCCCGCCCCGCCATATCGATGCGGACGCCTACCGTCTCGCTGGTGGGGCTGTCCCCAGTGCGGGACGGGGGATGGACGCCACGGGACGTACGACAGCGGGGCCGGGACGTACGACAGCGGGGGCGGAGGGCACGGGGGACGTAGGGCACGGGAACGTAAGGCACGGGGGACGTCCTCACGGGGGCCGGGAACGGTTTGGATCTGGGCGGTGTGCGCCATGTACGCTGTTGCTTCATCCACGGGTGCGTAGCTCAGGGGTAGAGCGCTGCTCTTACAAAGCAGATGTCGGCGGTTCGAAACCGTCCGCGCCCACCAACGCTTGACCAGGCAAAATAATTCGAACAGCCCCTCGGAATGATCTTCCGAGGGGCTGTTTTCATGTGTGCTGGGAACGTCCTGGGAACATGGCGTCAGGCAGCCGCCTCATCGGGAACGTCCTCGGGAACATCGGTTTCCCCACTCGGCTGCTGGGCCGTGGTCTTGCGTGGCACCAGTTGCACCGGGGCCTCAGCCTGCGCCTTCTCGAACTGCGGGAGTACGGAGGTGTAGGTATCCGCGGTGAGCTGGTACGACGAGTGCCCGAGCATCGCCTGGATCGCTTTCATGTGGACGCCGGCCGCCAGCGACAGCGTGGCAGCGCAGTGGCGCAGGTCGTGCAGTCGGATCGGGGGAAGGCCATGCTTGCTCAGGAGGCGGTCGAAGACCTGACGCAGGTACTCGGGGTGGTAGGCCCGACCGTCCTCCCAAGTGAAGACCCGGCCAGTGTCATGCCAGATCTTCGGCTGCTCCCCGTTCCTGCGCTTAGCCTGCTGATGTTCTTCCCATTCCTTGCGCTCCTCCTGCTGGCGCTCCTTCCAGAGTCGGAGCAGCTCGAGCGTCTGGGAGTCCAGCGAGACGGTGCGGGCGCCGCTGTCGCTCTTGGGTGTGTCCTCCCACACCTCGTAGGACAGCGCGACCAGTTGCTCGCTGATGTGCACTACGCCTGCATCGAGGTTGACTTCGCTCCAGGGCAGGCCGCATGCCTCGCCGCGGCGTACTCCCCGGAAGACCATGAGGTGGAACATGAGGTAGAGGCGGTGCTCGGCTACGGCGTCGAGGAACTGCCCGGTCTGCTCGGGCGTCCAGACCATGACCTTGCCGGGCTTCTTACCGGTCTTCCGCCACGCTTCGACGCGTTCGGGTGTCCAGACGTGCGGCTTGGGCTTGCGGTAGCTCGGCAGGACCACGTCCTTGGTCCAGTTCTGCGGGATCAAGCGGGCTTTCACTGCGTCGTCGAGAGCGGCGCTGAGCGTGTTGTTCATCCGCAGCTGTGTGCCTGCTCCGGTGATGTGGCGGGGCTTCTTCCTGGCTTCGCGTAGTGCTTCCTTGGCCTTGTTCCAAGCCTGTCGCAGCTCCCGGC
Organism: Streptomyces sp. NPDC096176; assembly: GCF_044763255.1. Taxonomy (NCBI): domain Bacteria; kingdom Bacillati; phylum Actinomycetota; class Actinomycetes; order Kitasatosporales; family Streptomycetaceae; genus Streptomyces; species Streptomyces sp. NPDC096176. Next base: position 661,680 of record NZ_JBIWFV010000004.1, read on the forward strand.
GCTGCGGCTTGGCCGCTTGGCGCCACTTCTGGTGGGTGGTCCGCTCGACAGCCAGTGCCGCCCCCGCTGCGTCGATGTTCTTCGCGTGCTGTTCGTTGCGTGCCCAGATGGCTTCGAACATTTCCTGTATCTGGCGGGTGCGAAGGTCGCGGAGCTTGATGTGGCCGATTGCGGGGTTGAAGACGCGCTCGATGTAGTCCTCGTAGCCGAGGCGGGTGGACCGTTTCAGGTCTACCCGGGTCGCGATCCAGCGGCGCAGGTAGTCGGCCACGGTCTCGTCGGAGAGGACATCGATGCCGTCTTGTGCGGCTTCCCAGACCTCTTTCGCTGCGTCGGCGGCTTGCTTTTGCGTGCGGTAGCCGCCCTTCTTGGCTCGCCTGCGCTTGCCGCCAGGGCCGGTTGGGAGTTCGAAGCTGTAGTACCAGGAGCCGTGGTCGCGCTCCCCGCTGCTGCCGCCCGCGTCGCCGATCAGTGTGCGGCGATCAACGGGATCCTTCCTCCCGCGAACCCACTGTTCCCCCGGATCAGCGAGGGCACGGCTTAGAGGTCGCCTCCTTTGGGACCGAAGCGACAGGAGTTGAGCTCGGCCGGTTCAGATGTTCAGGGGGAGGGAGTGCCGTTAACGGGCGACGTAGGGCGGTTCAGCCGCCAGATCACGTCGATCCCACAGTCTGAGGGAGCTGCGGGCGGCGTTACTTGTTCACGCCGGGCTTCGGTGAAGCCCAACCGGCGTGGTATGGCGCCGCTGGAGATGTTGGCCAGGTCGTGCGCGATTTCCAGGTACTGCACGTTCGGCAAGGCGAATGCCTCGGTCACCATGGCCGCCGTCGCTCTCGTGGCGATGCCCTGGCCGGTGGCGGCAGGGTGCAGCCAGTACCCCATGCTCCAGCCCTGAGGTCCGGCCCCGCGGTAGGTCGAACACATGCCGATGAGCGTGCCGTCCCTGGTGATGGCGTAGTTGTACGCGTCACCGCTGTCCCACTTCGAGTCGGACTTCGCGAGGAAGTCTCGGGTGCTCTCCTCGCTGTGGCGGGCGACCCACGGCATCCACGGGCGCAGGTGGTCCAGAGACTCCTCGATCAACCTGAACACCGGATCGAAGTCGCTCTGTCTCTGCCAGCGTCGCAGAGCGAAGTCTCCACACTCGACGATCTGCCTCGGCCGCTCCATGACGGTCATGATTGTCCCGTAGAACGGCTCACTGCAACGGGATATAGAAGGCCCGGTGGGCCCTCTACCTGGCCAAGACGGCGATAGCAGATCAGAGCAGCGGCGATGCCGGCGAAGGCCAGGAAGTGTGCGGCCTTACGCTCGTAGCGGCGGTGCAGGCGGCGGCACCCGGCCAGCCAAGCCGTCCGTGCGCTCCACGGTCCCCAGCGATGCCGGCCCAGCCGCTGAGAGGTCTCGATGCCTTTGCGGGCAATGCGTGGTGTGATGTGCCGCGAACGCAGCCACCGTCGCAGATGGTCGTAGTCGTACCCCTTGTCGGCATGCAGCTTGGCGGGCCGACGCGGCCCGCGCCTCGAGCGGATGGGCGGGATACCCGGCACGAGAGGTTCCAGTCCCTGGCTGTCGTGGGTGTTCACGGCGGAGATCCCGATGGAGAGGGGCAGACCGGTCCACTCGGTGATCAAGTGGATCTTTGATCCCTTCTTGCCGCGATCTACGGGATTCGGACCCGTCAGGTCCCCCCTTTCGTTGCCCGCACGTCTCCTTCCGTACGTGAGCCCTCGCAGCCACGGCCGTCCCACGACGCGGCGTCGGAAGCGGCTGAATCGTCATGCTGTTGCTGGACGCTGTAGTCGCCGCGGTCTTGTTGAGGGAGCGCGCGTGCGTCCGGGCTGGCAGGATGGTGCGCTATGCCATCGCACCCACTGCTGAGTGCTGAGTCCGTCGATGTACTGGAGACCTATCTGGAAGAGGTGGGTACCGTCTTCCGGATCTTCCGGGAGCAGGACTCCGGCTGTGTTTCCTACGGGGTCGCTGTTGGCGACGAGCGGTGGTTCGTGAAGGGTGCGACTGTGCCGGAGGCTGCCGCTTCGCTGCGCCGTGCTATCGAGGTCCATGCTGCGGTCGAGCATCCGCTGATCGTGCCTCTCCAGCACTCCTTCGACGTCACTGGTGGACTGGCTCTCGTCTATCCGTGGGTGGATGGCGAAGTTCTGTACCACCCGACCGTGTCCCGCCACGGTGGCCGTGCTGCTCCTGACAGTCCGATGGCCCGATTCCGCAGGCTCCCTGTCCCGGTCATCCTCCGGGCTCTTGAACAAATCCTCGATGCACACCTGGCCGTCGAGCGAGCGGGGCTCGTCGCCGTCGATTTCTACGACGGCTGCCTGCTGTACGACGTCGAATTCGACCGCCTGGTGCTGTGTGACTTGGACGAGTATCGGCCGGGTCCGTTCATTCTGGAGGCCGATCGACTGCCGGGGTCGAGGCGTTTCATGGCCCCTGAGGAGTTCATCAGGGGCTCGACCATCGATATCCGAACGACCGTGTTCGTGCTCGGCCGGGCGCTGCGTCTGCTGCTGGATGCCGGCGATGATGAGCAGGAATGGCGCGGTTCGCCGCCGCAGCTGAAGGTCATCGAGCGTGCCACTGCCAGCGATCCTGCTGACCGGTTCGCCTCGGTTAAGGCCCTGGTGCAGGCATGGCGTGGCGCAAGCCGTGTGCGCACTTGATCTCTCTACTGTCGCGGTGAGACGAAGCAGCGCCTTGTCCGTCATTCGCGTCTGCCCGAGCGGTCTCGACGCGATCAACGGTCACAGGAGGCAACGGACAACAGCTCGCCCCCACAAGGAGTAGTCGACGATGGGGCAGGCCAGCGCACATCCACAGCCTGTGGACGGTTTCTGTGACCAGCCGATGCGTACGAAAGGCTGAGACATGGCGCACGACGGCTCGCCCGAGTGACTGAAGAAACCACATGCGTGACGCGTTCTGGATGCCGATAGTGGCTGCATGGATCCGGTTGTCGTTGCCCGCGCCGTCGTAGAGGAACGTCATCCTGCCGCTCGAGCGGCATTTCTGGGAGGCAGCGTGCTGACGGAGCACCGCACGGCCTTGTCCGACCTGGACATCGTGGTGCTGTTGCACGGTCTGCCGGCTCCGTACAGACAAAGCCTCCAGTACGGCGACTGGCCCGTAGAGCTCTTCGTACACACCGAAGAGACCTGGCACGCATTCGTAGACCGGGAAACACGCAAGCGCCGGTCCCCACTTCTGTGGATGTGTGCGGACGGGGAGCTGCTCTGCGACGTGGATGGGCTCGGCGAGCGTCTGGCTGCTGAAGCCAGAAAACTGGCTCTCGCGGGTCCACCTGCGATGGCAGCAGAGGAGATCGAGGACTTCCGCTATGCGATCACGGATCTCCTGGACGATCTCGCTGGAAGCACCGATCAGGGTGAGCTGCTGTTCATCGCCTCAGAGCTGGCGAGGCGGACAGGTGAACTCGCGCTGGCCCTCGGCGGGGCATGGGGTGGCTGCGGGAAGTGGCTGGCACGCCGCCTCGAGGCCGCAGCACCTGGATTCAATGCCCGCCTGCACCATGCTGTCCGTGGGGCATTGGATGGGCAGACCGAAGCCCTTGTCGGCGTCGTTGACGATGTCCTGGCTCGGGCTGGCGGACGGTTGTGGGCCGGGTATCGGCGCAGTGGAACTCCGTGACGGGTGGGACAGGCTGCGGTGTAGGCCCATCGGCACCGTAGGCGGCCCAGCGGCACTACCGTGGAGGGTCGCGCCCCGATGGCTGATTCTGTGTCTTCAGGTGGGCAAGTGGCCCGTGATCTTCCCGCTCAGTCGAGGAACTCGCTCATCAGCTGGCTTCCGGTGCCGTGGCCTTGCGCTTCGTTCAGCAGGTACATGGGTCCGGGAGTGACCCACTCGTCTCTGCGGCCGCACATGAGCCCGACGATCTCTGCCGTGGAGCGAACGGCACGGCAGAAGAGCCTGTCTGGCTGGTTGCTCGCTTCCTGAATGAACCGCCGCCACTGGGCAATGCCCTCAGCGGTGGTCGTGGAGCCACGGTGGTCTCTGATCCACGCCTCGTCGATCCCAGCCTCTTTGTTGTGGTATGTCTGGAGCCAGGCTTTCAGTTGGATCTGACTGATCGCTGCGGCGTCACCGGTGTGGGGTGGTTCGATCAGGTGAGTCATGGACCTCTGCCTCTCTTCGGACGGGACCAAGAACGGAACCCTTCGAGCGTCCAGCAGCCGTGAAAGATCGACTGGAGGGAGGAGCTGACAACCCGGGCTCGGCGGTTGTCAGCGAACGTCTTCCGATCAGAGCTTCCAGTCGCGCCGCGCTGCCAGCCAGCGCATAGTGACCTCGCCGCACCAGGTCTGGTGCTGGCGAATGTGGGGCGACCAGTCCGCCGGGGGCTGCGCGCCGGAGACGATAAAGAAGCCCGCGAGGGCGGCCAGAGCCGCGTCGAGCTGTTCTCCGTCGACTCCACGGCCGGTGGGGTGTTCCTCGAAGAGGGTGGTGGCGTCGTGGCCGTCGGCGTGTGCGGTGGCCAGGAGCAGCACGAGGTCGAACCAGCTCGCTGCGAGGCAGGGCCAGTTCCAGTCGCAGATCCAGGCAGCGCCTCCCGTGTCGATCAGGACGTTGTCCTGACGTAGGTCATGGTGGAGGACTGCATCGCCGGCCACGGCTTGTCGCCAGTGGGTTTCCAGTTCGGCCAGGGCGTCGAGCCTGTCGGTGGGTACCCATTCCGGCAGGATGCTCGGGCTGGTGGCGCCGCCGGTGAGGTCACGCCAGTCCGCGAAGTCACTGCCTTCACCGATCGGCTTGAGCCCGACCTTTTGGAGTGCCGCCGAGGGCGTGGAGAGCGCCTCGGCCTTGATCGTGCAGGCGTCGAGGGTCGAGGCAAGCTCGTCAGGCTTCCAGGGAGCGGCTGGCATGCGGCCGCCCTCGATGGCGTCGAAGCCAAGGATGATCCATCCGTCTTCCGTCTCCTCGGTCCACCGCAGGCGGGGTACCGGAACCTCGATCGGCAGGGCCTGGTTGATCAACGCCTCGCGCTGGTAGCTGTCGGCGATCACCGCGTTGTCGTTGGCGTTGACTGCCTTGACGAACTCGGGCTCGCCAGCTCCGCGGAGCACAGCGGCGAAGCCGCTGGTGAACCCGCTTCCGGCGCTCGGCCCTGCATCCACTACACCACCCAGGCGCCGGGAGATGAGCCGACGGATGTCCTGGGGGAGGTCGTCCCAGCGCGGGCGTACGGCCGTGGAGCTGTACTGGAGGCGCGGAGTGTTGATGTTCGGCATCCCCTCACAGTGGAGGAAGGCATTGCCCCTGCGCGACGGGTTCCTCGTACGGGACTGGGCTGATCCATCCGGTGGTGGCCACTACCTGGCGCGCGATGTCCACGACGGACCGGCTGTCGGTCGCTACCCGCGCGATGTCCGCAGGTGCTTGCTCGTCCAGTAGCCGTGCCTTGTAGGCGCTGCTCTCAATCTCCTTTTCGAGCTCCGAGCCGAGCTCCCGGCCCGCCAACCGTTCGCCGGCAGTGGCGTCGGTGGCGGTGAGTAGGACTCGCACGAGCCGCACATCCGGCCCCATCACGCGCTCGAACATGCATACGGCATCGGACAGCACGCTGAGGGGATTCGTGTAGATAAGTCGCCTATACCCAAGTTCTGCATAGTTCGTCCATATAGTGGCAAGGTTTCGCTCGACGATTGCGGAGCGGCGCGGATCGCCCTCCGGAGCTGGATGCACCTGCCCCAGGCAGTCTCCTTCTACGACGACGTGGGCAATGTCCGCGGCGCGCAGCTGGGCGGAGACCTCCCACCCGACCGTTGTCTTGCCGACGCCGGCACGCCCACCGATTAGCAGCACCTCGTTTTGCTTCACGGAGGCAGCCTGCCAGCGTCCGATGGTGCTCCGCCACAGAGTTGCTTCACCTCGGGCCTTGCTGAGGCCACCCGCTGCGTGACGGATGACGGGATTCGCCATGGCGTCTGAAATTGATTCGCCGCGACACGACCAACCCGCTTTCCTTTCAGGGTAGTTACTTCCATCGAGAAGGACGGGCATGTCCAGTAGAGGACTTTCCGTAACGCAGGTGAAGGAGTTCGTTGACAACGGGTTCATCAGGGTGGACAAAGCCTTCCCTGCCGACGTGGCGGCTGAGTGCCGTGCCATTTGCTGGCAGGAGACGGGATGCGACCCGGACGATTCTGCGACGTGGACCGAGCCGGTGAGCCCTTTCCAACCTGACTGCAGTGCGGGGGCGTTGGTGGGCTTGGGTTGTACGGAACGACGAAGCTCCTGGTAGACGGGTTCTCGACCAAGAGCACCCGTGTCCGCCAGGAGCTTCGCGTGCTTGTCTACCCGTCATCGATCGATCTGTCCAGCCGCACGCTGGAGCACCTG
>NZ_JBIWFV010000005.1:0-615113 GCF_044763255.1 Streptomyces sp. NPDC096176
GTCACCTGGTAGCCGTCCATCGCCGCCTGCAGCGCGCAGATCGGGTCGATCTCCGTGATGATCACCCGCGCGCCCTGGCCGCGCAGCGACTCCGCGCAGCCCTTGCCCACATCGCCGTACCCGCACACGACCGCCGTCTTGCCGCCGATCAGCACATCGGTGGCACGGTTGATGCCGTCGATCAGCGAATGCCGGCACCCGTACTTGTTGTCGAACTTCGACTTCGTGACCGCGTCGTTCACATTGATCGCCGGGAACAGCAGCGTCCCGTCACGGTGCATCTCGTACAGACGGTGGACACCGGTCGTGGTCTCCTCCGTCACACCACGGATCTCGGAGGACAGCTGCGTCCACTTCTGCGGGTTCTCGGTGAGAGTGCGGTTGAGCAGGCGCAGGATGTAGCCGAACTCCTCGCTGTCCGCCGTGGCGGGGTCGGGAGCCGTGCCCGCCTTCTCGAACTCGACGCCCTTGTGGACCAGGAGGGTGGCGTCACCACCGTCGTCGAGGATCATGTTCGGGCCGCCGGTGGGGGTGTTCGGCCAGGTCAGGGCCTGCTCGGTGCACCACCAGTACTCCTCGAGCGTCTCGCCCTTCCAGGCGAAGACGGGGACGCCCTGCGGGTCGTCAACGGTGCCGTTCGGGCCGACTGCGATGGCGGCGGCGGCGTGGTCCTGGGTGGAGAAGATGTTGCACGATGCCCAGCGCACCTCGGCGCCCAGTGCGACCAGGGTCTCGATGAGCACGGCGGTCTGCACGGTCATGTGCAGGGAGCCGGTGATGCGCGCGCCGGCGAGCGGCTGAGCGGCGGCGTACTCCTTGCGGATCGACATCAGGCCGGGCATCTCGTGCTCGGCGAGGGTGATCTCCTTGCGGCCGAAGGCGGCGAGGGAAAGGTCGGCGACCTTGAAGTCCTGGCCATTGGCGACAGTCGACATGCGAGCTGCTCCTCGTGGTTCGGGTCGAGGGGTGGGTTACGGCTGGCTCTGCGGCGGCCAGGGCATACGAATGCCCGGGAGTCCACAGGACAGTCCGTCGGAGGCCCTCTCTCCCTCGGCCGGTCCGCAAAGGGACCGCCCGACCGCCATCAGCAGCGACGTCTGACCGGTTACGAATCTACACCGATCGGCCCAGCCGACCCCAGCCGCCCCTGAGCGGGTTCCGGCCAGTTTGCAGGGGCCGTGGCGGGGAGAAGCAGCGTGACAGGAGCTTTGGCCGTTGCCGGAATCTGTTGCACGATGCTGCGACATCCTGCTGCGGGACCGGGGGCGTCCGCACCAGCGCAACCATCGCAGGACGAGCGTAAGGAGAACCATGTGACCAGTCCGGCGAGCGGGCAGCGGAAGTTGAAGCTGCTCGCGGTGACCGCCTGTCCGACAGGCATCGCCCACACGTATATGGCCGCGGAGAAGCTGGCACAGGCCGCAGAGGAGCTCTGCATCGAGATGAAGGTGGAGACGCAAGGGTCCATCGGCGCCGAGAATGTGTTCTCTGACAACGATGTCAGAGAGGCGGACGGCGTCATCATCGCCGCGGACAAGGACGTCGACCGCAGCCGCTTCGAGGGCAAGCGTGTCCTCGCCGTCGGCGTGGCAGAGGGCATCCGTCACCCCGAGCAACTGATCAAGCGGGTGCGGAGCGCGCCTGTGCACCGTACGGACGCCGGAGACGGGGCCCGGGCGGGAGCGTCCTGGACTCCTACGGGTGGCGGCGGAGGCAAGGAACGCAGCGTCGTCTACAAGGCGTTGATGAACGGCGTCTCGTACATGATCCCGTTCGTGGTCGTGGGCGGGTTGCTCATCGCCATCTCGCTGGCGCTCGGCGGTGACGCCACCGCCAAGGGCTACGTCATCCCGGAAGGCACCTTCTGGGCCCATGTGAACGCGGTCGGTGTCGTCGGCTTCGAGCTGATGATCCCGATCCTGTCGGGCTACATCGCCTACGCCATCGCGGACCGTCCCGCCCTGGTACCGGGCATGATCGGCGGCTGGATCGCCGGGCACGGAGAGTTCTACGACTCCGAGGCGGGCGCCGGATTCATCGGAGCCATCGTCACCGGTTTCCTCGCCGGATATCTGGTCCTGTGGATCAAGAAGGCCAAGGTCCCCAGGTTCGCCCAGCCGATCATGCCGATCATCGTGATCCCGATCGTGGCGACGACAGCGCTGAGTCTGTTCTTCATCTATGTCATCGGCGAGCCCATCTCGTGGATCTTCACCCACCTCACCGACTGGCTCAGCGGTATGACAGGCACCAGCGCGATCCTGCTCGGTGCGCTTCTCGGCCTCATGATCGCGTTCGACATGGGCGGGCCGGTCAACAAGACCGCGTTCCTGTTCGGAGCGGGGCTCATCGCCACCGGCAACCAGACCGTGATGGGCATGTGCGCGGCCGCCATCCCCGTCATGCCGCTGGGCCAGGGCCTCGCGACGCTGATCCGCCGCAAGCTGTACTCGGAGCAGGAGCGCGAGACCGGTGTGGCCGCGCTCTTCATGGGCATGTTCGGCATCTCCGAAGGCGCGATCCCCTTCGCCGCCGCCCGTCCCGCGCAGGTCATTCCGGCGAACATGCTGGGCGGCGCCGTCGCCGGTGCCATCGCTGGCATGGCCGGGGTCGAGGACGCCGTACCGCACGGTGGCCCGATCGTGGCGCTCCTTGGCGCGATCGGTGGAGTGCCGATGTTCTTCCTGGCGGTCGCTGCCGGCACGGTGGTCACCGCGATCACCACCAACGCACTGATCGGTATCAACGAGCGCGGCACCCGTGACACCGCCCCTGTTCTCGTCCCGGCGCGTGTCGCAGCCAGGGCCACGGCAGGACCCGAGACCCCAGCAGGCGCCGGAGCCCGGGCCGGAGCCGCGGCCCTGGTGCCCGAGACGGCGGGTGCTGGTTCGGCGTCCACAAGCGGCCCGAACGTCTTGGAAGGCGGGGCCGTCAGGACGACGGCGCCCGCCGCCCCAGCAGCGGCGGCCGAGGCGGAACCTGCGGACGAGGTCCTGTCCGGCCATCTGACCGCGGAGACCGTCAAGGTGCGGCTCGAGGCAGCCGACAAGGACGCCGCCATCCGCGAGATGGCCGCGATGCTCGCCACCACCGGCAAGGTCGCCGACCCCGAGGCGCTGGTGCAGGCCGCGTTCGCGCGCGAGGAGCAGGGCACGACGGGGCTCGGCGAGGAGATCGCCATCCCCCATGCCAAGACCGATGCCGTCACGTCGCCGATCGTCGGCTTCGCGCGGTCGTCGGAGGGCGTCGAGTGGGGGTCGCTCGACGGCACCAAGGCCAAGCTGATCTTCATGATCACGGTTCCGGAGGCCGCCGCGGGCGACGAACACCTGCGCATTCTCGCCATGCTGTCGCGCAAGCTCATGGACACGGAGTTCCGTGAGCGCCTGACCGCGGCTGCGGATGAGGCCGCGGTCCTCAGCGTGCTGCGCGAGATCCGGTAGCCCACCGGGACCACCCGGGCCTCGGGCCTCGGGATCTTGCCCCTGATCCGTCCCCGTAGGGTGCGGGCGCCGTGCATCGTCTCCGCGGCGCCCCGCGGTTCTGCGCCGTGCGGGCGGCCTTTCCCCACCCCGCACCCCGGGGTGAACGGGCAAGGCCCGGACCACCACGATCCGGGGCCTTGCCACGCGCTCTCACGCCTCGGGGTCAGTGGCCGTCGCCGCCCGGGGACTTGGCGGATTCTGCACCCGCGGCGGTCGCCGACTCGTTGTAGATGTCCGGCTCGAGGTAGATCACTCGCGCGATCGGCACGGCTTCGCGGATGCGGGCCTCCGCGGCATCGATCGCGTTCGCGACCTCGTCCGCGGTCTCGTGCCGTTCGACAGCGATCTTCGCCGCGACCAGCAGCTCCTCGGGGCCGAGGTGGAGCGTCCGCATGTGGATGATGCGGGTGACCGTCTCGCCGTCGACCGTCGCGGCCTTGATCTTCTCGATGTCGTCGATGCCCGCGGCCTCGCCGAGCAGCAGCGACTTGGTCTCCGCGGCCAGGACGATCGCGATCGCGATCAGCAGGACACCGATGCACAGGGTGCCGATGCCGTCCCAGACGCCGTTGCCGGTGCCCAGCGCCAGGCTGACACCGCCGAGGGCGAGGATCAGGCCGACCAGCGCACCCAGGTCCTCGAGGAGGACGACCGGAAGCTCGGGGGCCTTGGCGCGGCGCACGAACTGCGTCCAGCTGAGGTCGCCGCGCAGGAGGTTGGACTCCTTGATGGCGGTGCGGAAGGAGAACGTCTCCGCGATGATCGCGAAGACCAGGACGCCCACCGGCCAGTACCAGGCCTCGATCTCGTGGGGGTGCTTGATCTTCTCGTAGCCCTCGTAGATGGCGAACATGCCACCGACGGAGAAGAGCACGATGGAGACGAGGAACGCGTAGATGTAGCGCTCGCGCCCGTATCCGAAGGGATGCTGCGGCGTCGCCTCGCGCTGGGCCTTCTTTCCGCCCAGGAGCAGCAGTCCCTGGTTGCCCGAGTCCGCCAGCGAGTGGACGCTCTCCGCAAGCATCGACGACGAACCGCTGAACAGGAACGCCACGAACTTGGCCACCGCGATTGCGAGGTTGGCGGCGAGTGCCGCCACGATCGCCTTGGTACCGCCTGACGCGCTCATGTTTGCCGGATGTCCCTTCGTACGTACGCCGACCGGTCCTTTGCCCGGTCTTTGCGGTGCGCCATTGTTGCAGCACCCGCCGGCGGTGCCGACTCAGGCCACCACTGTTGCGCGGAAGACGGTTCCGGGACCTCCGCCCGTGCCCGAGATCTCCGCTTTCTCCCCTGCGGGCACGAACGCCGAGTCGCCGGGCGCAAGCGTCAGTTCGCCGGCGGTGACGCTGCCCGCCGTGCAGAGCAGGATCTGCGGCGTGGGCGCGGTGACGTCACAGGGCTCGGCGTCCGGCGCCAGCACGTAGCGCGACAGCCGGAACTCCTCGACAGGAGTGTCGTAGACCTCCTCACCGGACGGGGAGACCTCGGGGCGCAGAATGCCGGGCTCGCTCGCCTCGAACCGGACGATGCGCAGGAGTTCGGGGACGTCCACGTGTTTGGGGGTCAGCCCGCAGCGCAGCACGTTGTCGGAGTTGGCCATGATCTCGACGCCGAGGCCGTCGAGATAGGCGTGCGGGACGCCGGCGCTGAGGAACATGGCCTCGCCGGGCTGCAGTCGGACGTGGTTGAGCAGCATCGCCGCGATGACACCGGGGTCGCCGGGGTAGTGGTGGGCGAGTGTCGCGTACGGCGCGTAATCGCCGCCGAGCCGCTCGGCGGCCGCCACGGCCTCGGCGACCGTGTGCGCCATCTCCTCGCGGTCCGCGGTCAGTACGGCAGTCAGCACCTCGCGGAGGGCGCCCTCCTCCGGGTGGGCGTGCAGCAGGTCGACGTACGGCTTGAGTGAGTCGACGTCGAGACCGGCGAGCAGTTCGGCCGACTCCGCGGGCGCGCGGAAGCCGCACAGACCGTCGAACGGCGTGAGCGCGCAGATCAGTTCGGGCTTGTGGTTGGCGTCCTTGTAGTTGCGGTGCGGTGCGTCGATGGGGACGCCGGCGCTTTCCTCCGCGCCGTAGCCGTCCCTCGCCTGGGCGAGATCGGGGTGCACCTGGAGGGAGAGCGGGGCGCCGGCGGCCAGGATCTTGAGGAGGAACGGCAGACGCGGACCGAACTTGGCGACGGCCGCCTCGCCGAGTTCCCGTTCGGGGGCGGCGGCGATGACTTCGGACAGCGGCTGCTCGGCCGTGCCGCCGCGGGTCACACGGGACGGCGCTCCCGGGTGGGCCCCCATCCACATCTCGGCCTGCGGCTCGCCCGTCGGGGCGACGCCGAGCAGCTCCGGAATGGCGGTCGTGGACCCCCAGGCGTAGGGGCGCACGGTGTTGGCGAGGCGATCCATGATCTTCCTTGGTCCTTCATCGTTACGTCGTGGTGCGGGTGTGTCGTGATGCGGGGCCTGCCGGCGAGGCGCTGCTGCGGTGTGGAGACCGCGACGCGTCTACGTCTGGTGGTTGCCCGAGGACGCGAGGGCCAGGTACACCGCGGCGAAGTCGGTGATGGTGAGCAGCTCGGCGATCGACTCGAGCTGGGAGCCGTCCTCCGGTTCGAGTTCGCTGATCGGCGTGTCATGGCTGAGCGCGAGCTCACGCGCGGCGGGCGCCGCGGTGAGGCCGCCGATCGGCCGGTCGCGCAGCAGTACGACACGGGCCCGCAGCGCCTGCGGCTCGTCGACCCGGTCGCGGAAGAAGTCGTCGGGGTCGGCGCCTGCCGCGAAGTCGCCCACCAGGAGGACGCCGTGGGCCGGCAGCGCCTCCGGCAGTTCGGCGGCGAGCGCGGGGCGCCCCGCGAGTTCGGCGAGGACCGCGGCGAAGCGACGGCCCGCCGGGGCGGCCCCCGGGCCTTCGGTCCAGATGAGCGGCAGGCTGTCGGCCAGGTCGGCGGCGAGCGTCTTGGCCGGGTTGCTGTACGTCGCGATGGCGGGTCCGCACCGTTCCGCCGTGTGGTCGAGACGGTCGGCGACCTTGGCGACCGTCTCCGGCGGCGCCTCGATCAGACCCACGCGGTCGAGGAGCGCGAGAAGTGGCGTGAAGAGCGCCCACAGCACGCCGGGCGCGGCCGCCTGCACCTCCTCGTACGTCTCGTACGGCGCGGTGGCCATGGGGACGACCAGGCCGTGCACCCCGTCCACCGCCTCCGCCAGCGGTGAGCGCTGCGGAGAGACGGCGACGACGGTGCAGCCACGCCGGTAGGCCTGCTCCGCGAGCAGCGCGAGCCCCGGTTCGCTGCCGTCGGTGGTGATCAGGAGCAGCAGGTCGAGCGAGCCCGCCCAGCCGGGCAGAGCCCAGCGCAGGGCGCCTGCCGCATGCGCGACACCGGTGGGGCGCAAGGCGATGACGGGTGCGGAGGCGCCGGCCAGGGCGCCGATCAGGTCCGCGACTCCGAGCGCGGCGGTGCCGGGGCCGGCGACGAGGACGGCGCGCGGGCGGCCCTCCGGGGTGAGCTCGGCGATGCCGGCTTCGTCGGCGTGCCGGGCTGCGGTACGCACCCGTGCCCCTGCCTCGGCCGCGCCGCGCAGAAGACCTCTGCGGTCGGCGCGGGCGAGGGCTTCCGGAGCGTCGAGGAGCGACTCGTCGAGCATGAGGGTGGGTCTCCGATCGCCGTACGCGTGCGGGGAGTCTGTGCGGTGGTACGGGACGGATCCGTCCCGTACTGCCTCCGCCTAGGCGGGGCGGCGCGCCTCGTCCACGAGGAGCACCGGGATGCCGTCCCTGACCGGGTAGGCAAGGCCGCAGCCCTGGCCGGTGCAGATCAGCTCGGGTGTTTCGGCTGCCGTGCGGTCGTCGAGCGGGGCGCGGCAGGCCGGGCAGGCGAGGATCTCCAGGAGGCCGGCTTCGAGCGGCATAACAGCGGTGTCCCTTCGGGCATGTCACACATCAAACGGAGCGGTTGCGATCGCGTCGGACATGCGGTGACGGTCAAGCGGTTCAGGCGTCGTCAGCCTACCGCCGGGGGGCGGCGTGCGGCTCGTTCTGGAGGCACCCGCCGGACGCGGTCGCGCGAGGGCGGGGTGTGCACGGGTGGGGGCTGAACGTCCCCACCCGTTCGGGCGAACTCAGGCGCGCACCAGCGCCAGGACCTCGTCGCGGACCTTGCCCATCGTCGCCTCGTCGCGCGCCTCCACGTTCAGCCGCAGCAGCGGCTCCGTGTTCGAGGCGCGCAGGTTGAACCACCAGTCGGCGGCCGACACCGTGAGCCCGTCGAGTTCGTCGGCCGTCACGTCCTGCCGGGAGGCGAACGCCGCCTTCACCGCCGCCGCGCGGCCGGCCTGGTCCTCGACCTGGGAGTTGATCTCTCCTGAGGCCGCGTACCGGTCGTACTGCGCCACCAGGTCGGACAGCGTCCCGTCCTGGGAGCCCAGCGCCGCGAGCACGTGGAGAGCCGCGAGCATGCCCGTGTCCGCGTTCCAGAAGTCGCGGAAGTAGTAGTGCGCCGAGTGCTCACCGCCGAAGATCGCGCCGGTGCGGGCCATCTCCTCCTTGATGAAGGAGTGCCCCACCCTGGTGCGCACCGGGGTGCCGCCGTTCTCGCGCACGACCTCCGGGACCGACCACGAGGTGATCAGGTTGTGGATCACCGTGCCGCCGGGGTGCTTGGCCAGCTCACGTGAGGCGACGAGCGCGGTGATCGCCGAGGGCGGGACGCCCTCGCCCCGCTCGTCGACGACGAAGCAGCGGTCCGCGTCGCCGTCGAAGGCCAGGCCCAGGTCCGCTCCCTCGGAACGCACGCGCGCCTGCAGGTCGACGATGTTCGCCGGGTCGAGCGGGTTCGCCTCGTGGTTGGGGAAGGTGCCGTCGAGCTCGAAGTACATCGGGACGACGGTGAGCGGCAGGGACTCGAAGACGGTGGGGACCGTGTGCCCGCCCATGCCGTTGCCGGCGTCCACTACGACCTTCAGGGGGCGCATGGCCGACAGATCCACCAGGGAGAGCAGGTGGGCGGCGTAGTCGACCAGCGTGTCGCGCTCGGTCACGGTGCCGGGCGTCCCCGCCGGGGCCGGTGCGCCCTGCTCGGACCAGGTCTCCACGAGTTCACGGATCTCGGCCAGGCCGGTGTCCTGGCCGACGGGTGCCGCGCCCGCCCGGCACATCTTGATGCCGTTGTACTGCGCCGGGTTGTGCGAGGCGGTGAACATCGCGCCCGGCAGCCCCATGTGCCCGGAGGCGAAGTACAACTGGTCGGTCGAGCAGAGGCCGATGAGGGTGACGTCGGCGCCCCGGGCCGCGGCGCCGCGCGCGAAAGCGCCCGACAGGCCGGGCGACGAAGGGCGCATGTCGTGACCGACGACGATCGCGTCCGCTCGCGTCACCTGGACGAAGGCGGCACCGAACAGTTCGGCCAGCGACTCGTCCCACTGATCCGGCACCACCCCGCGGACGTCGTACGCCTTCACGATCGCAGACAGATCAACAGCCACGGCCCAACCCCTTCTGAAGTCCATGTTGTCACCACAAACTACCGGCACGGCAGGGTTCGACCGCCCGGCCCGGCCGGAAGAGCCCGTGCTCCGGCTCGATAAGGAGTCATGCGCGTCGTGCCGGGAGCATCGCCCGATGCGCCATGCGATCGCGCGGACGACGAACCAGGGATCGGAGCGAGGGACAGACAGAACCCGGAGACCGGCTGTGGTCAGGAGTCGGGCGAGCGCAGCACCCGCAGATGGCCGCGGCGGGCGACCTCCATCGGGTCCGCCGAGCGCCGGCCCCCCTGGCCGCCGGCCTCCGCCGTACGCCCCTGGGGGCGCGCCGCCTCGCGTACGGCGTTCGCGAGTGCTTCAAGATCGTCGCCGCTGGGGCGGGCCGGGGCGGAGCCGTCCGTGAGCCGTACGACTTCCCAGCCGCGTGGCGCCGTCAGCCGCTCGCTGTGCTCGGCGCACAGGTCATAGCAATGGGGCTCGGCGTAGGTGGCGAGCGGACCGAGGACCGCAGTCGAATCGGCATAGACGTACGTCAGTGTCGCGACGGCAGGGCGGCCGCACGCGGTGCGCGAACAGCGACGTACAGGGCTCACGACGTTGGACGGTACCGCACTCTTGAGCGGGCTGCGACGACTCTCCACCAGGTCACTCCCCCGTGTCGCCGTGTGACATCGGACATATGGGCAGCTCGAGCAACTGGCCTGACCTGCACGGAAAGAGAACCACATGGGCGACGGCCACACGCCGCGTGGTCATGAGTCGGGGTGAATCAGGTCAACGGCATCGAGATCACTGATCGCGAGAGCCTCCGAATCGAGCCCAACATCGGCCGGAAATGTTCAATTGGTGACATGCCTGCCGCCCTGCGGCTTCAGGGCGATCGTTGAATGCCCGAGAGGGCTACCCTGCGTCAGTGATGGACAGTCCTGTACCGCCCCGACCGGCAGAGCCGAGGTCCCGACGCCGTGACCGGCACGGGCGAGGCATGCGCGGCCCCGTCGCCCCTCCGCAGGTACCGCTCGCCGCGAGCCGCGCCGAGACCTTCCGTGACCTGGTCCTGGACTCCGTGGAGCGGCTCGAGCGGCGCTGGCCGCAGCTGGCCGACGTCGACTTCCTCGTGCTGGAGGTCCCGGGTTCGCCCGACGAGTCGGTGCCGCTGGGCAGCGCCGTCCCGGCGGACAAGGAGCGGCCCGCGCGGATCATGATCTATCGTCGCCCGGTCGAAATTCGGACAAAGAACCGCGACGAACGAGCACTTCTTGTTCACGAAGTCGTCGTCGAGCAGGTGGCGGAGCTGCTGGGGCTCGCCCCCGAGTCGGTCGACCCCCGCTACGGGCAGGACTGAGGCTCCCGACCCCGCTCCGGGCAGGAGCGGGTCTCCAGCCCGATCCGGGCAAAACCGGGCTTCCCCACGGCGACCCGCCGGACCTGAGCACGCGGGCGCGGCCCGGGCGCGAAGTACACCCGATCGCGTCAGTCGTCGAGCACCGACAGGTCCTGCTCCGCCTCCGGCACCGCCACAGTGCCCCGGTCGTCCGGCATCGTCTGCACGGTGAACATCGGGATGCCGTCCTCGGCGATCTCCAGCGACCTCGACGCGTGCACCGGACCGCCGACGACCGTCTCGACCGTGAGCGCGTACGAGCCCTTCAACCCGGCCGGCACGGGCGCGGTGATGGCCAATGTCGTGCCGGCCTTCACCTTGTACGTCTTGGAGGTCGGGCTGCCGCCCTCCGTGCCGGCCGATGCCGTGACCTTCACCTCCGCGGCCTTGGCCGGTGCCGTCAGCGACAGCAGAGCCCCCTTGGCGCGGTTGTCGGCCACCGAGGCGCGCTCGCCCACCGGCGCGCTCGCCGGGATGAAGGCGATCTCCTTCTTGTCACCCTTGCCCCGCACCACGCGCAGCGCGGCGACCACCGGAGTCGCCCGGCCGCTCTCGGCGGGGCTGAGGATCAGCGACCCGGCCTCGCCCCTGGTGATGTTCTCGAGGTCGACGCTCGCCGTCATCCCGGACTTCACGTGAAGCGTCTCGTGCCCGGCCGGGGTGATGGTGCCGGTCGCCCCCGCGAGCTGGAGCTTCAGCTCGGCGTCGTCGTCGCCGGGGGCGAAGGCCACCAGCTGCACGGAGGTCGCGTCCGCCGGGACACCGGGCAACACGGCCGTGCCGGACGGGTCGGAGGAGGCGCTGAGCCAGTCGCTGCCGCTGTCCTCGTCCGCGGACCGCACGACAGCGCCCACCCGGCCGGTACGGGTGGTGACATGGACGGTCACGTCCTGCGCCGGATCGGAGGTCAGGGTCGAGAGCAGGACGGGGACACTCGATCCGCCCGGGACCGTGATGCCCTCGGTCACATCGCTCTTGAGCGCGCCGTCCTTGCCGAACATCTCGATGTCGACGACGGCGGCGGCCTCGTCCGGGTTGGTGAGGTGGACGTAGTCCTGGCGCTTGTCGTCGATCGAGGCGGCGGGGAACCAGAAGTCCGTGTCCGGCGCGGTGCAGCTGACGCCGAGGAGGCCGCGGCCACCGCCCGCGGCGACCGTGGTGGTCTGCTGCGCGGTCCATCCGGGAGCGAGGCGGCCGGTGGCCGTACCGACGAGCGCCGGAGCCTGGCCGCCGCTCTCCTCCGCGGAAACGGGCTTGCCGGGCTCCTTGAGCGCGAGCAGGGGCTTGTCGGAGGCGGATTCCTTCGCCTCGTCCTTCTCCTTGTCCGCTGTGCTCTTGTCCTCGTCCTTGGCGTCCTTGGCGTCCTTCGCGGCGTCCGGGTCGGCCAAGGTGGCCGAGGACGGCTTCAGTTCGGCGGAGTCGGCCTCGGCGCCGTCCTTCGCGCCGTCCTTGGCGCCCGGATGCGCGCCGGGCTTCGCAGCCGGCGTGAACGACGTGTACTGCGTCTCCGCGAGATCCGAGCTGCTCGGCGCCGGACAGAGCAGGCTGGAACGTTCGACGGGCAGCCGTGCCGCCGCCTCGCCCGCCACCGGCTCGCCGCCGTCCGGTGCCGTCAGCGAGGCGAAGCCGGTCACCGCGGCGAGAGCCGTGGCAACTGCGATCAGGGAGATGGTCGTGCGCTTCACTCTGAATCGCCTCGCGTCCTGCCCGGGGCTTGTGCCGGGGGTTCTGGGTACTGGCCGCCGTTCGGGTCGCCGTAGCCGTAGGGGTCGTACTGGCCGTCCTGCGGAGGCTGCTGGTACTGGCCGTCCGGCAGGTACTGGCCGCTGCCGTACGCAGCGGTCTCGTACGGGTCGGACGGGTAGGGCTGCTGGTACTGGGGGTCGCTGTACTGCTGGTCCCCGCCGTACTGCTGCGCGTCGGTGTACTGCTGCGCTTCGCTGTACTGCTGACCGTCGCCGTACTGCTGACCGTCGCCGTACTGCTGCTCCCCGCCGTGGGACCGGCCCTCGTCGTACTGACCGCCGACCTGGTACTGCCCCTGGCCGTACGAGGGGTCGTAGCCGGCGTCGGCGTACGACCGCGTGTCCCACTCGCCGTACTGCTGCTGCGGCACCGCGGCATACGGTGCCTGCTGCTCGGCCGGACGATGCTCCTGGGCCTGCTCCTGCGACCCGCTCCGGCCGGTGCCCTCCGCGTCCGCATCCGCCTGTGCGGACTCCGCCTCCGCCTCCGCCTGGGCCCGCAGCCTGCGTGCCCTGCGGCCCTCCCCGGACACCGGCTGGTCCGGTACGGCGGCGGGCTCTTCCGGCAGATCGTCGTCGATCTCCCGCCGCCTGCCCGGCAGTGCGAGGACGAGCAGCACGAGCGCGAGGAACGCCTGGACCCAGATCCAGGCCGTGTGCGTGGCCGGGTCGTCATACGTGAGATCCAGGCGGCCGCCCTCGGCGGGCAGCTCGAAGCCCTGCGCCCAGCCGTCCACGGTGGTCTTCTTCAGCGGGGTCCCGTTGAGCGTGGCCCGCCAGCCCTCCGCGGCACGGTCCGCGATGCGCAGGATCCGGCCGCTGTCGCCGTCGGGGATGTCGGCGTGCGCCTCCACGGCGTCGGAGGCCACGGGCAGCGGATCACCCTTGCCGGTGACGATCGTGGCCCTGGCGACCTGGCGGTCCACACGCCACAGGGCGCTGCCGTCGAGCTGGCTGAGCCGGGTCAGGCCGGGGGTGGCGTCGAGGATGCGGCTGGTCTGGCGGGGCGCTCCGTCGCGCACGAGCACGTAGCGGATCGCGAAGCCGCTGAGCTGGCTGGTCTGGTCGGCGCCGGAACCGGCGACCAGGTTGGCGACGATCTTGTCGAGGCGGGCGTCGCCGCCTCCGGCCTCGGTCAGCTCGGCGTCGCCGAGACGGCCTCCGGAGCCCCGGACGAGCGTGTAGGACACCTTGGCCGCCGAGCTGCCTCCGAGGACGAGGGTGCGCGGCTGGTCCCGGGTGTCGCTCTCCTCCGCGACGAACGCCGGCACGTGGACCGGGTCGCGCCGCTCGAGCGGTCCGCCCGCGCCGCTCAGCATCCAGTTGGTCGCGGCGACGACGGGGGCGAGAGCTGCGGCCAGCGCGACGAGGGCGGCGACGGGCTGGCGCCAGCCGAAGCTCTGGGCGGCGACGCGGGTGCGTCCGCCCTCCGCGCCGAGCACGGCGGCGGCGAGCAGCGCGATGCCGTAGACGAGTGTGGCGGGTCCGGCCCAGCCGGCGCCGGTGTCACCGGAGCCGTTGACGAGCACCGCGAAGACGAGCGCGACCAGTGCGACGGTCCAGGCGCCGCGGATCGCGAACTGTCGCTCCTCGCGCAGCAGGGCGCCGAGCGCGGCCAGCACGATGCCGATCATCAGGAGGCCGCCGACCGTCCCGGGGCCGCCGGGGTTGATGCCGAGCAGGTCGGTCGCGCCGGCCGCGCCGCCCGCGTACTCGCGCCCCGCCTCGCGGAAGAACGCGGAGGGGCTGGTCAGCAGGGACAGCGACCAGGGGGCGAGGACGAGCACCGGCGTGCCGATGGCCGCGAGGAAGCGCAGCCCGTAGGCGGTGATGTCGTCCCGCCGCAGGACGAGAACGGCGATGCCGAGGACCACCGCGATCGGCCACACGACGGGCGTGAAGGCCATGGCGAAGGTGAGCAGCAGCGCGTACGCCCAGGTGGCCCGCCAGCTGCCGCGGCCGCCTCCGCGCTGGCGCAGACCGTGGGCGGCGACGGCCGCACGCGCGATGAGCGGCAGCACGATCGCGAGCACCGCGGTGCCGAGCCGCCCGCTTGCCAGCGCGCCGGTGGCGGCGGGCAGGAAGGCGTACGCGACGCTCGCCCAGGCCCGCAGCAGCCGCGACTCGACGATGGGGCGGGAGGCGAAGTACGCGGTGAGGCCGGCGAGCGGGACCGAGCAGACGAGCAGCACGGTCAGCGCCAGGCCGGTCGATCCGAGGAACAGCGCGGACAGCACGGCCAGGACCGCAAGGTAGGGCGGCGCGGTCTGGGTGCCGCCGGCACCGGTCGGGTGCCAGCTGTCGGCGTAGCGGCCCCAGAGGTCGGAGATGTCCGCGGGCGCCGGCAGCAGCGCGCCGCCGGCCAGCGCACCGCCGGCGAACAGTCCGCGGCAGGCGACGAGGGAGGCGACGAGCAGCAGGGCGAAAAGCAGGGGGCCCGGCTTGCGGGCGATCTTCTTCAGCCTGGCGAACTGCTCGATCTCGAGGAAGTCCGCGTCGTCGCCGCCCGGGCCGGTCTCGACGGCGCCGTGCCGGGAGCCGCCGGAGTCGGCGTCCGAGCCTCCGAAGTTGGAGACGACCTGCTCGACGGTGGCGCGGACGGTCGCACCTGGTGGCGGGAACAGGGGGCGCAGCTCGCTCGCCTCGACCGACCGTCCGGCCCGTCTGCGCCGCCGTCCCGCCAGGATGCGCTCGGGGCGCAGCAGGACGCCGAACAGGCCCATGACCTCGTCGACGGCCTGCCCGGGCACTTTGCCGACCAGGTAGGCGAGGGTGCGCAGCAGGGTGCCGAAGACGATGCGCAGCAGTACGTACGGCAGGGCGACGCCGCGGGTGTTGGTGAGCAGGGTGTAGACGGCGCCGGCCTTGTCGACGCGGTGCGGGCTGGCGACGGACCGGCCGGCGCAGTCGACGGTGCGGCGCTCGCGGGCGGCGGCCTCCGCGTGCCTGACGACGGCGTCGGGTGCGACGAGGACCCGGTGCCCGGCGGAGTGCGCGCGCCAGCACAGGTCGACGTCGTCGCGCATGAGCGGCAGTCGCCGGTCGAAGCCGCCGAGTTCCTCGAAGACGTCACGTCGGACGAGCATGCCCGCGGAGGAGACGGACAGGACGGAACGGATCTGGTCGTGCTGGCCCTGGTCCTGTTCTCGGCGGTCGAGTCCGGTCCAGCGCCGTCCGCTGTTGGCGATGGAGACGCCGGTCTCGAGGAGCTGCTTGCGGTCGTACCAGCCGCGGAGTTTGGGGCCGACGATCGCGGCGTACGCGTCGGAGTCGGCGACGCGCAGCAGCTCGGCGAGAGCGTCGGACTCGGGTGCGCAGTCGTCGTGGAGGAGCCACAGCCACTGGACGGGCTCGCCGTGCGGCAGTTCCGGCATGTCGTAGGTCTCGTCGCGCCAGGTCCTGCTCACCGGGTCCCAGCCGCTGGGCCGCTTCAGGTAGGGGAGGTCGTCGGGGCCGAGGACGCCGGCGGTGCGGGTGGCCTCGTCGACTGCGGCTCCGAAGCCGGTACGGCGTGCGAGGTGCAGTACGCGGTCGGCGCCAAGGGCGTCGGTGAGCAGCTGCGCCGAGTCGTCGGCGCTGCCGGTGTCGGCCGCGACGACGTTCTGCACAGGGCGTTCCTGGCCGATGAGTCCGGCGAGGGCGTCGGGGAGCCACCGCGCGCCGTCGTGGGAGACGAGCACGGCGGTGACGACGTGCCGCGGGAACTCGGGCGCTGCTGCCGGAACAAACTCGGCTGTGGTGGCGGACATTGAGGTACGGGCCCTCCGGCCGGGGTCGCCCTGTAGGGGCAGTGGTGCGTCACGGACGGGGCCCCACACTAACGGCTGGCATGTATGCGGTCCGCCGCCTGTGGACAACCCACAGACGGCGGACCGTTCGTTACGTATACAGTTGACACGCTTGTACCGTTTGACCGGACGGCGATCGGACGGTGATGCGGGCGTTCAGACCGCCGCCTTCTTGAGGCGCCGGCGCTCCCGTTCGGAGAGGCCGCCCCAGATTCCGAATCTCTCGTCGTTGTTGAGGGCGTATTCGAGACATTCGGAGCGGACTTCACAGGCGAGGCAGACCTTCTTTGCCTCACGGGTGGAACCACCCTTCTCGGGGAAGAAGGACTCGGGATCGGTCTGGGCGCACAACGCGCGCTCCTGCCAGCCGAGTTCCTCGTCCGCGTCCTCGACCAGCAGTTGTTCGAACAGCTCGGTCATGTGCGCCCCTCGTCTGTCTTTGCGTCCCCGTGATGTTGCCGCGATCGATTTCGGCCGAACGACACGAGTGAAATTACAAGTGTGTGGCTCCGAGCCAGTCAAGCCGAGATCTGCTATTGGGCCCGGTATTCACTCTGCGGAACCAAGGCTATGCGGAAAGTGTTCAAATCACCAAAAAGGTGACACATGCCAGCGGCCTGCTCCGCACCCTGCCCCCCTTGGAAGGGAAGACGCCTCAAACATCGATCTTGTTTCGGTCGAGCCGGCGAAGCGATCCGGATCACAGTCCGATCACTTCAGGCCTCGGTGGCGTTTACGAGCAGAGTTGCTGCCGCATGTCTCCGCGCCATCGAGTGCACAAACCTTTCTCCGCTCGCCGTAACCGGAAAAGGTGAAACATTGCCGCCAAATCGGGCATTGGGTTGACAGTGGACGAGCCGACACGTCACCTTTGATCCCATGCCAGCGACCACAGCGCCCCTTGCGACCCGTCACCGCGGGTTCCGCAGCGTTGTCCAGGCTCGCTGTTGCTGTTGCTGTTCCAGCTGTTGACGCCCACGTGCTCCAGCCGACGCTTCCGCGTCTTCTTTCCTGCTCTGCGACACCCCAGCACTTCTGCCGAGGAACCCCCGCACCATGAACAGCGACAGCGACCTCCAGATCGCCGGCGACATCCTCGCCGTCCAGCACCTTCTCCGGCCCGCCCCTGAGCACCCGGCCACCGTGGCCGAGTTCGCCGGGCTCGCCCGCTCCATCGCCGCCGACCGCGCGCAGTGGGAGCACCTCGTCGAATACGACGCCACCTCCCGCTGGTACCACCGGCTCCGCACCGGTCCCGGCTATGAGATCTGGCTGCTCAGCTGGGTTCCCGGCCAGGGCAGCGGACTGCACGACCACGGCCCCTCCTCCGGTGTGCTCACCGTCCTCGAGGGCGAACTGACCGAGCGCACCCAGAGCGACGAGCGGTCGCTCGCGGAAGGCTCCCAGCGGGTCTTCGCACCGGGCTATGTGCACGAGGTCGTCAACGACACCCTCGAACCGGCCGTCAGCCTGCACGTCTACTACCCGGGCCTCACCGAGATGCCGATGCACGCCGCCGCGCGCTGCACGGCGGACGCCGTTCCCGCATAGCGCCGGCTCAGATCCCGCCGGAGCCCGGATCGAGCCCGCGTAGTGCCCCTCTTCCGGATCCGGCCTGATCCGTAGGAGCGGCCGTGAGCCGTCGGACGGACCTGCAAGGATGTCCGTATGCGCATTGTGGTTCTGGCCGGCGGTATCGGCGGCGCCCGTTTCCTTCGCGGTCTCAAGCAGGCAGCGCCCGAAGCGGACGTCACGGTGATCGGCAACACCGGTGACGACATCCATTTGTTCGGGCTGAAGGTCTGCCCCGACCTCGACACGGTGATGTACACCCTCGGCGGTGGCATCAACGAGGAGCAGGGCTGGGGGCGTCAGGACGAGACCTTCCAGGTCAAGAACGAACTCGCGGCCTACGGAGTGGGCCCCGAGTGGTTCGGCCTCGGCGACCGCGACTTCGCGACGCACATCGTCCGTACGCAGATGCTGAGCGCCGGCTTTCCGCTCAGCGCCGTCACCGAGGCACTCTGCGACCGGTGGAACCCCGGCGTGCGGCTCCTGCCGATGTCCGACGACCGGGTCGAGACCCATGTCGCCGTGACGATCGACGGCGAGCGCAAGGTCATCCACTTCCAGGAGTACTGGGTGCGGTTGCGGGCCTCCGTGGCGGCCGAGGCTGTTGTGCCGGTCGGCGCCGAACAGGCCAAGCCGGCACCCGGCGTGCTGGAGGCGATCGCCTCCGCCGACATCATTCTCTTCCCTCCGTCGAACCCGGTCGTCAGCGTCGGCACCATCCTCGCCGTGCCGGGCATACGCGAGGCCATCGCGGAGGCGGGAGTACCGGTGGTCGGCCTCTCCCCCATCGTCGGGAACGCGCCTGTGCGCGGCATGGCCGACAAGGTGCTCGCGGCGGTGGGCGTCGAGGCGACGGCCACCGCTGTCGCCCAGCACTACGGCTCCGGGCTGCTCGACGGCTGGCTCGTCGACACGGTCGACGGGGACGCGGTGGCAGCCGTCGAGGCGGCGGGCATCCGCTGCCGGTCCGTGCCGCTGCTGATGACCGACGTGGACGCGGCGGCGGAGATGGCGCGTGAGGCGCTGGACCTGGCCCAGGAGGTACGGGCGTGAGCCAGGCGTCGTACCGGGTCTGGGCACTGCCCGGGCTCGGTGAGGTCCTGCCCGGCGACAACATCGCCAAGCTGATCGCCGCGACGTCGCCCGGGCTGGCCGACGGGGACGTACTGCTTGTCACCTCGAAGATCGTCAGCAAGGCCGAGGGCAGGATCGTCGAGGCGACGGACCGCGAGGCGGCCATCGACGCGGAGACGGTACGGGTCGTGGCGCGGCGCGGCCCGCTGCGCATCGTCGAGAACCGGCAGGGCCTCGTCATGGCGGCGGCCGGGGTCGACGCGTCCAACACCCCCGTCGGGACGGTGCTGTTGCTCCCCGCGGACCCGGACGCCTCGGCGCGTGCGATCCGTGAAGGGCTACGGGACGAACTCGGCGTCGACGTCGGCGTGATCGTCACCGACACCTTCGGACGGCCCTGGCGGACCGGACTGACCGATGTCGCGATCGGCGCGGCGGGCGTGCGGGTCCTGGACGACCTGCGCGGCGGCACCGACACGTACGGCAACCCTCTCGGCGCGACGATCGTGGCCACAGCCGACGAACTCGCCGCCGCCGGCGACCTGGTGAAGGGCAAGGCCAGCGGCCTGCCGGTCGCGGTGGTGCGCGGCCTGGCCCACGTCGTCGCCGATGACACCGAAGGCGCACGGTCGATGGTGCGTGGCGCTGCCGACGACATGTTCCGGCTCGGGACGTCGGAAGCGGTACGTGAGGCGGTGACGCAGCGCCGGACCGTACGGGAGTTCACGGACGAACCGGTGGACGGCGGGGCGGTGCGCCGTGCGGTCGCGGCGGCGGTGACGGCGCCGGCCCCTCACCACACGACGCCGTGGCGCTTCGTGCTCCTCGAGTCGTCGGAGTCCCGCGTCCGGCTGCTGGACGCGATGCGTGACGCGTGGATCGCGGACCTTCGGCGCGACGGCAAGTCCGAGGAGTCCGTCGGGAAGCGGGTCCGCCGCGGGGACGTCCTGCGCAACGCGCCGTATCTGGCGGTGCCTTGCCTGGTGATGGACGGCTCCCACGCATACGGCGACGAGCGGCGCGACGCTGCGGAACGCGAGATGTTCGTGGTCGCTGCGGGCGCCGGCGTGCAGAACTTCCTTGTGGCACTGGCGGGCGAGCGGCTGGCTTCGGCGTGGGTGTCGTCGACGATGTTCTGCCGCGAGGTGGTGCGGGACGTATTGTCGCTGCCGGCCTCGTGGGACCCGATGGGTGCGGTGGCGATCGGTCACGCGGCGGCCGCGCCGAAGGCACGCCCGCCGCGGGACGGTGAGTCCTTCATCGAGGTGCGGTAGGGCGAGGCGCCCGCTGGACACGCCGGAGGCGCGGCGTGTTCACCACGCGGCGATGTCGACCTTGCGCATCTTGGGTTCGCGGCGCGGTGGGGTGCGGCCCGAGAGCAGGATGAGACGGGCGGCGCGGTGGCGGTGGCCGGCGTAGGGGGCCAGGAGCGACAGCATCGCAGCGTCGTCCGTGTTGCGGTCGCCCGCCAACGCGTAGCCCACGATGCGCGGCAGATGCAGGTCGCCGACCGTGACCGCGTCCGCTGCGCCGTTGCTGCGCTGGATGACCTCCGCGGAGGTCCACGGCCCGATCCCGGGGATCAGCTCCAGCCGGGCCATGGCCTGTTCGGAGGCCATCGTCGCCGCTTCCTCCAGCCTGCGCGCCACCTTCACCGCGCGCAGGATCGTCGACGCACGCTTGTTGTCGACGCCGGCACGGTGCCATTCCCAGGAGGGAATGAGCGCCCAGGTGCGCGGATCGGGCATGACGTACAGGTTCTTGTCGGGGCCCGGCGCCGGTTCGCCGTACTTGCGGACCAGCAACCGCCAGGCCCGGTACGCCTCGTCCGTGGTGATCTTCTGCTCGAGGATCGAGGGGATCAGGGACTCCATGACGAGCCCCGTGCGCAGCAGCCGCAGGCCGGGCCTCCGGTGCTGGGAGGTGGCGACCAGCCGGTGGTGTGGGGTGAACGCCTCGGGTTCGTCGGAGGCGCCGAGCAGGTCGGGCAGCCGGTCGAGCAGCCACTCCGCCCCCGCCCCCCAGGCCTCGGCCTCCGCGGTGCCGCCGCGGACGGCGACGCGCAGGGTGCCGGGGCCTTCGGGGGTCAGGCTGGTCCGCCATACGGAGCCGTCCGGCGTCGTGCGGAAGGTCGGGTCGGCCGGGCCGCGGCGCAGCGGCCCGAGGACCAGGCCGAGGTCGAGCGGCCACGGCGGGGTCCACCGCCGAGTGCGGGCGGCGTGGGAGACCTGTCGCGGTACGGCGGCGGGCACCTGCGTCTGCGTCGCGCCACCGCGCACGGTGACGCGGTTCGTACCCGGTTCGAAGCGACCTGCCATGCGGTCAGGCTACTGGTCGGACGAGAAGCGGATCGCACCTGCGGGAATCACGGCGTCGCACCACACCCGCGCGCCGTCCTGGAGCTCGTTGTCCTCGCCCACGTCCGCACCGTCGCCGACGACCACGCCGGACAGCACCGTGCGTGCCCCGACCCGCGCCCCCGCGCCGACGAGTGAGTCGGAGATCACGGCGCCCGGCTCCACGACCGCGCCGGCCAGGACCGTGCTGCCGTCGACACGGGCGTCCTCGCCGATGCGTGCGTCCTCGCAGACCACCGTGCCGCCGGTGAGCTTCGCGCCGGGCGCGACGGACGCGCCCGGAAGCACCAGCCGGTCACCGCGCCGGCCCGGCACCGCCGGGGACGGGGCCCGGCCGAGCACCAGGTCGGCGGAGCCGCGCACGAAGGCGTGCGGTGTGCCGAGGTCCAGCCAGTACGTGGAGTCGACCATTCCCTGGAGGTGCGCTCCGGAGCTCAGCAGTTGGGGGAACGTCTCCCGTTCGACGGAGACGGGCCGGCCGGCCGGGATGGTGTCGATGACCGACCGGCGGAAGACATAGGCGCCCGCGTTGATCTGGTCGGTGACGATCTCCTCCGGCGTCTGGGGCTTCTCCAGGAACGCCGTGACGCGGCCGGTCTCGTCCGTCGGCACCAGGCCGAAGGCACGCGGGTCGTCGACCCGGGTGAGGTGGAGGGAGATGTCCGCTCCCGACGAGCGGTGGGTTGCGACGAGGGCCTCGATGTCGAGTCCGGTGAGGATGTCGCCGTTGAAGATCAGCACCGGGTCGTCGGGGCCCGACCTCAGCCGGGAGGCGACGTTGCGGATCGCCCCGCCCGTGCCGAGCGGCTCGTCCTCCGTGACGTACTCCAGGTGGAGGCCGAGCGCCGAGCCGTCTCCGAAGTGCGGTTCGAAGACCTCGGCCAGATAAGAGGTGGCGAGCACGATGTGCTCGACGCCCGCCGCCCGCGCACGCGCCAGTTGGTGGGTGAGGAAGGGCACTCCTGCCGCCGGAACCATCGGCTTCGGTGTGCGGACGGTGAGCGGACGCAGCCGGGTGCCCTTGCCTCCGACCAGGAGAATCGCTTCTGGGGCCTGGTTCAATGCGTTCTCTGCTTCCTGCTGGAATTCCGACGGGGCGGGGCGCGGTCGCTGGTTCGACCGGCCAGTGTATGAGTTGCGATTCCCGGCGAACGCCCCGTACCCGTTCAGGAAGCGGTCATCGGCCCTGGTACTTGGCCGAGGCCGATCGGGCGGTGCCGAGCTTGCTGTAGAGGCGGTTTCCGGGACAGTCCGTGAGGTAGCCGTCGCGGTGTCCGGAGATGGCGTAGAGCTTGACCTTCCTGCCCTTGGCGTATTTGCCGCTCCCGGCCGATGTGAGCGTCACTTTGCTCTTCGGATCGACCCCGCTCAGCCCGAGCTTCCACGCGGTCAGCTTGGCCACGGCGGTCACCACGGCCTCCGGCGGATTGGACGAACTGTACGTGCCGAGCACGGCGATGCCCGTGCTGTCCGTGTTGAAACCCAGGGTGTGTGCGCCGAGCACCGGCTTGGCCACGCCTCCGGCGCGCCCTTCGTAGATGTTTCCGCACTTGTCGATGGCGAAGTTGTAGCCGATGTCGCGCCAGCCGCTGCTCTTGACGTGGTAGCGGTAGATACTGCGGACAACTGAGGGCGCCTCCTTGCAGGTGTAGTTGTTGCCGGTTGCGCTGTGGTGCACGAACGCGGCCTTGGCCGAGCCCGTGTAGACGAACTTCTTCTCCCGCCACGACTCGTCCGCGCCCCACCCCTTGCGGGTGACGATGCGCGGGCGCGGGCCGATGTACGGCATGGCGCCGGCGGCGAGATCGCCCACGAGGAGGTCGCCGGCTGCCGCGGCCTCGGCCTCCGTGTCGGCCTGGTTGAGGGCGGGGATCTCGAGACCGCCGAGCGGGGCGCGGCCGATGGTGGTGTCGGTGTCGGTTCCCGTTCCAGTGCCGGTGCCTGTGCCGGTGCCGGTTTCGGTGTCGGTGTCGGTGTCGGTGTCGGTTCCCGTTCCAGTGCCGGTGCCTGTGCCTGTGCCTGTGCCGGTTTCGGGGCCGGTTTCGGGGCCGGTTTCGGGGCCGGTTTCGGGGCCGGTTTCGGGGCCGGCGGCGACGGGGTCGCTGCCCGGGTCGGGGTCCGATGCGTTGCTCGGATCGGGGGCCGGGTCCGTTCGCGGAGGCGTGTCGGGGGTGGTCGGTTCGTCGCCGGGATCGACGAGCTCGAGGCGCAGGCCGTCCGGCAGCCGGCCCGAGACGCCGTCCGCGGTACGTACGCGCACCTCCACGCCGTCCGATTCACCGACCCAGAGCGGAGCCGTGGAGCCGCGTACCGAGCGCGCCTCGCTCTCCGAGGTTCCTTGGTCAGGCGCGTGCTCCGAGTTGTGCGTCTCGATCTGCTGCCAGCCGGACCAGTTGCCGGTGCCGGCGTCGCGAGTACGCACCTCGACCGTGCCGTCGAGTTCGGTTTGGGCGTCCTCCCAGACGATCCCGACCAGTGAGAACGGGTCGACGTCCTGGCGGGGCAGGCCCTGCTCCACCGTACCGAGCGAACGGTCGGAGGGGGTTTGGCCTATGGACTTCAGTGGCAGGGACTGGGTCGAGCCGGGCACGTCCGGTACTTGTGGGACCGCGGCGGCCTGCAGGGGCGCGGCGACGGCGCCTGAAGCGAGCGAGAGCGGGATGGCGAGCGCGGTCGCGCACACCACTCCGACGGATGAAGCCAGGTATCCACGCATGGCAAAAATTGTGGGGCGGACCCGCGAACGGTGCCGTTCGGGACAAATTGACACCCCGTCGGTCCGACCGGGGGACCCGTTCACCCCAGCGGCGGCGGCCGTCCTGGGGCGCGGCGTACGCTTGCGCGGGTGAACGCCAGCGACCGCACCCCTGCCGACCTGCTGCGATCCGCGCTCGCCGCGGACCCCGCCCGCCCCTTGGTCACCTTCTACGACGATGCCACCGGTGAACGGGTCGAGCTGTCCGTCGCCACTTTCGCCAACTGGGTGGCCAAGACGGCCAATCTCCTCCAGGGCGACCTGTCCGCCGGGCCCGGCGACCGGCTCGCGCTGCTGTTGCCCGCGCATTGGCAGAGCGCGGTGTGGCTGCTGGCCTGCTCCTCCGTTGGAGTGGTTGCGGACGTCGGTGGCGACGCGGCCGGCGCGGACTATGTGGTGGCCGGCCCCGGTCAGTTCGACGCCGGTCTCGCCTGCACCGGCGATCGCATCGCCCTGTCCCTCGCACCGCTCGGTCGCCGCTTTCCCACGCCGCCTGCCGGTTACGCCGACTACGCGGTGGAGGTGCCCGGCCAGGGCGACAGGTTCGCCCCTTACGCGCCGGTGGATCCGGACGAGGCCGCGCTGGTGGTCGGCGACGTCGAGCTGACCGGTGCCGAACTTGTCGACCGCGCACGGGCGGACGCGTCGCGGCTCGGTCTGGCGCCCGGGTCGCGGCTGCTGAGCGGGAAGCCGTACGACTCCTGGGACGGCCTCTCCGCGGGGCTGTTCGCGCCACTCGCGTCGGGTGGGTCCGTGGTGCTCTGCCGGAATCTGGGCGAGCTGTCCCAAGAGGGCCTGGAGAAGCGCGTCGAGAGTGAGCGGGTCACCGGCACGGCGCTGTGACGAGGCGGTGTGACAAGCCGGTGTGACAAGCCCTGGACGTCCACTCGTGTGGCGCACACTCGGGCCGAGCCCTCCCCGTCCGGTGGTCGGCCCCGGTGGATGATCGGCGACAAGCGTGCTTCAACGCACAACCAAGCGCCGGGCTCAGCCGTCTAGACCAGCGATCGGCGACCCAGCGCGCCGCCGACGCCACGAAGGATGGACGCACACGTGACGGACAAGGCCGGCCGCCCGTCGGAGCCCACGGGCTCCACTGACGCGGACGAGAGCGCGGGGTCCGCGGGGTCCGCTGCCGAAATCGACTCCGCCGCGTCCACCGACCCGTCAGACGCCGCCGAGGCCGCGTCCGACGAGACCGACGCCGGCGCCGCCGCGAGCGCCGCGGCACCGGAGGGCGCCCCGGACGACGACGCCGACGCCACCCAGGACGGCAGGCCCGACAGCAGCGGCAACGGCAACGGGCAGGGCGACGGGTCGGCGCCGGGCGATGAAGGCGGCAGGCCGCGGTACTGGCTGCGCTGGACCGCGCTCGGGACCTCGCTCGTCGTACTCGCCGCCGCCGGGGTCGGCTGGTGGTTCTACCGCAAGCTCGACTCCAACATCACCACGGACATCACCGCCGCGGCCGAGCTCGAGACGTACGAGAAGGAGCGCCCCGCCCCCGTCGCCGTCGACGCCCAGAACATCCTGCTTCTCGGCTCCGACACCCGCACCGGTGAGGGCAACAGCAAGTACGGCCGCGACGAGGCCGGCGGCAGCGAGCGCTCCGACACGACGATTCTGCTGCACATCTCGGCCGACCATAAGAGCGCGACGGCGATCTCGATCCCGCGCGACCTGATGGTCACGATCCCGAGTTGCGGCAAGCGGGGCGGCGGCCGCACCAAGGAGCAGCGCGCGCAGTTCAACTGGGCGTTCCAGTTCGGCGGGGCGGCCTGCACGATCCGTACGGTCGAGAAGTTCACCGGGGTCCGCATCGACCACCACATGGTGATCGACTTCCGCGGCTTCAAGGACATGGTCGACGCGGTGGACGGCGTCGAGGTGTGTCTCGCGGAGCCGATCGACGACAAGGACGCACGCCTCAAGCTGCCGGCGGGGCCGCAGACGCTCCGTGGCGAGCAGGCCCTCGGGTTCGTGCGGGCGCGCAAGACGCTGGGCAACGGCAGCGACACCGAACGCATGGAGCGCCAGCAGCAGTTCATGGGCGCGTTGGTCAACAAGGTGCAGAGCGACGGCGTGCTGCTCAATCCGACGCGGCTCTATCCGGTGCTCGACGCGGCGACGAAGTCGATCACTACGGATGCCGGTCTGGACTCGCTCAGGGACCTTTACGATCTGACCCGGTCAATTCGCAGCATCCCCACGGAAAAGGTGCAGTTCCTCACCGTGCCGCGCCGGCCGTACCCCGCGAACCCGAACCGGGACGAGCTTGTCCAGCCCGAAGCGAGTCGGCTTTTCAAGAGCCTGCGCGACGACCTCCCGGTCACCGTCGTCCCGACGGACGAGCCGGAGGGCCCGGACCGCGCGGGAGAGGGGGCCGGAAAGCCGGAGACGGACGGCACCGACGGCCCGAGCCCGACGTTCCCCGGCACCAACGCCGCTGAAGGGATGTGCAAGTAAAGCAATGGCCAAACGGAAGCCGAGAGTGAATACGGATTGGGCGGATTGCCCGGTTGTGAGCAACGTGCAATTTGTCACGAGCGTCGCTCGACGCTGAACTGGGCGGATAGTGTGACGCGATCCGGTGCTTCCGACCCTGTGTCGCGCACTGCTGGATCGAAGGACCGA
This sequence comes from Streptomyces sp. NPDC096176, assembly GCF_044763255.1. NCBI lineage: Bacteria > Bacillati > Actinomycetota > Actinomycetes > Kitasatosporales > Streptomycetaceae > Streptomyces > Streptomyces sp. NPDC096176. Next base: position 26,271 of record NZ_JBIWFV010000005.1, read on the forward strand.
GCGCCTTTCGGGGGGAGGCGCCTCGCGTGGCACCGACGGAGGACTCAAGCAACCGTGGACGCGCAAAGCCGTGGGCGGGCGGACGAGATCGACCCCGCCGACCAGTGGGTACTCAACCCGCAGACCGGCAACTACGAACTGCGACTGGACCAATCCGCACCGCAGTCGGTTCCGTCCTCCAGAGGGTCCTCGAGAGGTTCGGGCCCTCGCGAGTCCGGGGCCGGAGCCGCGGGCAGTCGTCGCGACGCCGTGGCGCAGACCGCGTCGGTCGGCTCCGGCTCCCGGCGCCGTACAGCCGCGCCGGCCCCCGAGGTTCCCGGCCAGCGCAGCCGCCGCGCCGGTGACGCCTCCGGCGGCCGGGCCGCGCAGCAGCAGGCCGGCCGGCGCAAGCGCAATCAGGCCAAGACGCGCAAGAAGAAGGCGCTGCTGTGGACGGGTGGCACCCTGGCGTTCGTGCTCGTCGGCACCGCCGCGGCCGGTTACCTGTACCTCGAGCACCTCAACTCGAACATCACCTCTGTCCCCGACGACGGCGCCGGCACCGGCGGCTTCAGCAAGGACCGGGCCATCAACATCCTGCTGATCGGCACGGACAAGCGCACCGGCGACGGCAACGAGGGCTACGGCGACAGGAACAGCGCGGGCCACGCCGACACCACCGTGCTGCTGCACGTGTCCAAGGACCGCACCAACGCGACGGCGTTGAGCATCCCGCGCGACCTGATCACCGACATCCCGGACTGCCCGACCACGCAGGAGGACGGGACCACCAAGACCATCCCGGGATCGCCCGGCACCCGGTTCAACATCAGCCTCGGCCAGGGGGGCCGCACGCCGAGCTGCACGATGCGCACGGTCACGGAGATCACCGGAATCAAGCCGGACCACTTCATGGTGGCCGACTTCAACGCCGTCAAGACCCTGAGCTCCGCGGTCGGTGGCGTGCCGATCTGCCTCAAGAAGGACCTGAAGGACAAAGACTCCAAGCTGAACCTCCCGGCGGGTGACCACACCCTCGAGGGCGAACAGGCCCTCGCGTTCGTACGCACCCGGCACGCGGTCGGGTTCGGCGGCGACCTCGACCGGATCAAGATCCAGCAGCAGTTCCTCAGTTCGCTGATGCGCAAGCTCAAGTCGAACGACACGCTCACCAGCCCGACGAAGCTGGTGAGCCTGGCCGAGGCGGGCACCAAGGCACTGACCGTCGACTCCAAGATCGACGACGTCATGAAGCTCCGTGATCTCGGTCTGGAGCTCGGCAAGTTCGACATGAAGAACCTGACCTTCGCCACCGTGCCGGTGGTCGACAACCCGGCGGAGAAGGTCAAGGCCACGGTCGTGCTCGACACCGCCAAGGCCGAGTCGCTGTTCGCCATGGTCCGCGAGGACGTGTCGCTCACCGAGGTGGAGGGCCAGAAGAAGGCTGCCAAGGACAAGCAGAACGCACTCCTCGAGGGCACCAGGGCCGAGGCCTCCGATGTGCGCGTCGATGTCTTCAACGGCGGCGGCCCCACCGGCTCCGCCCAGAAGACCCTCGACTGGCTGCAGAACGCCGAGGGCGTCATCAAGTCCGCCAACAAGGGCAACGCCCCGGCAAAGGTCTCGAGGACAACACTGGAGTACGCGCCGAACCAGGCCGACCAGGCCCGCAAGCTCGCGGACCTGATGGGCCTGCCCGCCGCGGCGCTGAAGCCCGGCACCGAGGACGCGGAAGGTCTGGAAGCCATGACGCTGACCCTCGGCCCCGATTTCAAGGGCGCAGGGGTGCCCATCACCGGTCCGGCGAAGCTGCCGGACGACGTGACGCGAGTCGAAGCAGACAAGAAGGTGTGCGCCGAGTGACGCCGTAGGAACGGCTCATGCGGCCGGCCTGACAACAGGGGGGAACCAGGGGTGGGACAGAACAGCGTGCGTGGGGAGGGGACCCGGGAGCACGTTGCGGAGCCCGGCGATCTCGGCTGGGACGACGAGCTGTACGGCGAGGGGACCGGGCGTGTCCCCGGCAGCCGTACGGCTCCGGACGACGAGGACAGCGCGCCGGATGCTGCGGGCGACGGCCACCGGCGCGGTGGTCCGCGGCGGCGCGCGAAGCGCGGCAAGCGCCGGATACTCCGCGGCATCGCGATCACGGTGTCGGTGCTGGTGCTCGGCACCGCCGGGGCGGGTTACCTCTACTACGAGCATCTGAACAGCAAGCTCAAGAAGGACGACCTGACGCTCGGCGACGCGATGCCGGACCACAAGGCGAACGCTGCCGGTCAGACACCGCTGAACATCCTGCTGATCGGCTCCGACGCGCGGAACTCGAAGGCGAACCAGAAACTCGGCGGCGCCAAGGAAACGTTCGGCGCGCCACCGCTCGCCGACGTCCAGATGCTGCTGCACCTGTCCGCGGACCGCAGCAACCTCTCGGTCATCAGCATGCCGCGGGACACACTCGTGGACATCCCGGAGTGCACCGACCCGGACACCAAGAAGACCTTCCCCGCCACCCGACTCGCGCTCACCAACGAGTCACTGGGCCGTGGCGGGCCGGGATGCGCGGTGGCAACCTGGTACGAACTCACGGGCATCACCATCGACCACTTCATGATGATCGACTTCGCGGGCGTGGTCTCGATGGCCGACGCGATAGGCGGCGTCCCGGTCTGCGTCGAGGAGAACATCCACTCCCGCGCCTGGGACGGCAAGGGCTCCGGCCTGAAGCTGGAGAAGGGCACCACGCCGATCAAGGGCGAGCAGGCGCTGCAGTGGCTGCGTACCCGCTACGGCTTCGACGACGGCACCGACCTCGCCCGTGCGCACGGTCAGCACATGTACATGAACTCGATGGTCCGCGAGCTGCGCAGGAACACCAAGCTCACCGACCCGAACAAGCTGCGCAAGCTCGCGGAGGCGGCCATCGACGCGCTCACCGTCGACAAGGGCATCAACACCGTCAAGGACCTGTACGACCTGGGCACACAGCTCAAGAGCGTCCCGACCTCCCGCATCACGATGACGACGATGCCGAACGTCTACAGCCAGCGGCCCGAGGCCCGCTTCAAGGGCAAGGTGGAGCCCATGCCGGGTGACGCCGAGAAGCTGTTCCGGATGGTGCGCGAGGACACCCCGCTGGACGGCAAGGGGCCGAAGAAGCCCCCGGCCGAACCAGCCGAGTCCAAGGACCCCGCCGATGTCCCCGCGGAGATCGCCGTCATGGTGCGCAACGGCACCGGCGGCGACGGGCAGATCGCCGAACGCGGCCGGGCGACGGCCGTGACGGACATGCTGGCCGACAAGGGCTTCGCCGGCGCCAAGGCCGACAGCACGCTCGACCCGCAGAAGACGACGATCGTGCTGTACTCCAACGCCGAACTGGAGGGCGACGCACAGGCGGTCGCCAAGTCCCTGGGTATTCCCATGAGTTCGGTGAAGAGGTCAACGGACGCCACCGGCATCCAGCTGATCGTCGGCGCGGACTGGCGGAAGGGCGACACCTACCCGAAGTCGAACGCCAAGCCCGACAACAAGACCCCGGACACGGCGAACGTCCTCCGCGGCGACAACGACGAGGCGTGCATGCCGGTGCAGGAGGGCTTCACCTGGTAGCAGCCCGGGACGGAGAAGGGCCCGGTCGCGTCGACCGGGCCCTTCCTCGTGTCCGTGCGGGTATCAGACGGCGGCCCTGACCGACGGCCTCTTGCTCGCGATGACCTTCCTCGCCAGCGAACGCGGGCTCGTCAGGAAGCCGTACCCCCACGACATGTGCATCGTGGCCAGCGCCACCGGGATCTGCAGCCGGGCCTTCAGCGGGAGGCCCTTGCCGGCGGGCACCGAGCCGGCGGTGATCGCCGCGAGGTAGCCGGCGGGGACGACGAAGGCCCACGGCGTCAGCGCGGCGCCCACCACGACACCGGCGGCGATGGCGCACAGGGCCGTCGGCGGAGCCAGGTAGCGGAGGTTGATGGAGCCCTGGTGGTAGCGGGCGACGACATGGCGCCAACGGCCATAGTCCTTGTACTGCTTGGCGAGCGCCCGCACGGAGGGCCGCGGGCGGTACTGGACCTTCAGTTCGGGCGAGAACCAGATCAGGCCGCCGGCTTCCCGAATCCGGAAGTTCAGCTCCCAGTCCTGGGCGCGGACGAACTCCTCGTTGTAGCCGCCCTGCTGCTCCAGCGCCTCCCGGCGGAAGACGCCCAGGTACACGGTCTCCGCCGGGCCGGCCTTGCCGCCGGTGTGGAACGCGGCGTTGCCGACACCGACCTTGGAGGTCATCGCGGCCGCGACCGCGTCCTCCCAGGCGTTCTCGCCCTCGGCGTGCATGATGCCGCCGACGTTCTGTGCGCCGGTCTCCTCCAGGAGACGAACCGCGGTCGCGATGTAGTTGGGCGACAGCATGCCGTGGCCGTCGACACGCACCACGATCGGGTGCTTCGACGCCTTGATGGCGGCGTTCAGCGCGGCCGGGGTGCGACCGGTCGGGTTGGGCACCGTATGGACACGGGCTCGTTCGTTGGAAGCGGTCTCGCGTACCAGCTCGGCGGCGATCTCGTCGGTGCGGTCCGTGGACGGTCCGAGCGCGATCACCACCTCCATCTCGCCGTCGTAGTCCTGCTCGAGGATGTGACGGACGGAATTGCGGAGATGCCGCTCCTCGTTGAGGACCGGCATGATCACGGAGACAGCGGGCGTGGCGTTCATCGTCCGCCACGTTACCGCGAACGGGGGACTGTGAGGCGCGGCGGCCGGTGGACACAGATCGTATCGGCCTACGGTGCGGGGAATCCCCTGTCGTCCGCGGAGGTGTCCTCTTGCCCTCACCGCCCCGCCCCCGCCCCCGTAAGGCCCCGCAGCCCGGCACCGCACGGCCCGCCGCGCGGCGGACGTCGCGGCAGGGAGGACGGCCGCGCCAGGACGGGCGTCCGCGCTGGGGTCCTCGGTTCGTGACAACTCTCTCGGTGCTGGTGCTGGGAGTGGGCGGCATCGGACACGCCGTGGTCTCCAGCCTCGACACCGAAATCGCTCGGGTCGACCCCTTCAGTGACATGAAGAACCGGCCGGACGAGGGCCGCGGTATGAACGTTCTCATCGTCGGCACGGACGCCCGCGACAAGATCACGCCGGAGCAGAAGCAGAAGTACCGGCTCGGCGGTGCGCCCTGCAACTGCACCGACACGATCATGCTCGTGCACATCTCCCGGAACCGGGAGCGCGCCAGCGTGGTCAGCCTCCCCCGGGACAGTTACGCGGAGATCCCCGAGCACACGGACATCACCACGGGCAAGCACCACAAGCCGCATCCCGTGAAGCTCAACGCCGCCTACGCGGAGGGTGGTCCCGGCCTGACCGTCCGGACGGTCGAGCACATGACCAAGGTGAAGATCGACCATTACCTCGAGATCGACTTCACCAGTTTCATGAAGACCGTGGACGCGCTGGGCGGGGTGGAGGTCTGCACCACCCGGCCGATGAAGGACACGTACACCGGCCTGGATCTACCGGTCGGCACACACAAGCTCACCGGCGGGCAGGCGCTGCAGTATGTGCGCTCACGCCATATCGACGGGGCCGCGGACCTCGGCCGTATGCAGCGCCAGCAGCGCTTCCTGGCCGCTCTCGTCGACCGGGCGACCAGCAGCCGGGTCCTGCTCAATCCCGTGAAGTTCCGTCACATCTCTTCCACCATGCTGGGCTCGGTCCGCGCCGACAAGGGCTTCGGCACCAAGGAGATGCTCGCTCTCGGCAGGGCCATGCGGGGCTTCTCACCCGCGTCGTCCGAGTTCACGTCCGTACCCGTCGGCGACGTCGGCTACCTGGTCCCGGGCGTCGGCTCCACCGTGAAGTGGGACACGGCCAAAGCGGAGAAGCTCTTCGCGTTGCTGCGCGACGACCGGCCGCTGGCGCCGCACCGGCCGAAGCGGCAGAAGGCCGATGTGGTCGACGTCTCCCCCGACCGGATCCAGGTGCAGGTCTACAACGGCACCGGCATCAAGGGACTCGGCACCAAGGTCGACAAGGCCCTGGACGCCATCGGCTTCGACACCACCCGGGCCCCCGCGGACGGCGGAGGCGGCCAGGTGGAGCGCACGTACGTGACGTACGACCCTCGCTGGGACCGCTCGGCGAAGTCGCTCCAGGCGGCGCTGCCCGGTGCGGAACTGCGCCCGGTGAAGGGCCAGGGGCCGATGCTGAAGGTGACGGCGGGGACCGACTTCACCTCCGTCACACCGGTGCGGACGCAGACGCCGCACCAGGGGGAGTTCGGCGCCGTGACCGGCGACCAGGTGGTCTGTCCGTAGCCGCCCGGCCGGAGGGCGCCCGGGGCGTCGCGGCTCAGCCGTCCATGCCCTCCGCCGCGCGCTTCTCGCGCAGCTCCCGAATCGCCCGGCGCCTGGCCAGCCGGTGCGTACGCCGAATCTGCGCCTCCTGGTAGCGCCGCTGGTCCCGCTCGGTCTCCGGAACGACCGGCGGTACGGGCCGGGGCTTGCCGTCCGCGTCCACGGCCGCGAAGACGAGATAGGCACTGCCGACCTGCTGGGCCGGCGTCGACTCGTTCCAGCGCTCGGCGAGCACGCGCACACCGACCTCCATCGAGGACCGGCCCGTCCAGTTGACCTGTGCCTTCACATGGACCAGGTCGCCCACCCTGACCGGCTCGAGGAACACCATCTCGTCCATCGAGGCGGTGACGGCGGGCCCGCCCGAGTGCCGGCCCGCGACGGCTCCCGCCGCGTCGTCCACCAGTTTCATGATCACGCCTCCGTGCACGGTGCCGAGGAGATTCGTGTCACTTCCGGTCATGATGTGGCTGAGGGTGGTACGGGATGCCGAAGTGGGTTTACCCGGAATTTCGTCCTCCGGGCGCGGGGCCTGATCTGTCATGGCGCCCACCATATGCCGGGGCGGAAATGCATCAGCTTCGCTACAGCCCTGGTGCGATTCCCCACCCGCCCTGTCTGACCGGCTGCCGCGCCCTGCACACTGTTCCGCATGAATGACTGGCCCGATGGACGGACGGACAACGGCGGCAACGGCAGAGGCCGCGGCTACGGGCGCGGCAGCGCCGGTGCGCAGCCCGAGGGCGCGCGCGTCATGCGCCACGTCCAGCGACCGGCCGCACCGCAGCACGGCGGGGTTCCCCCGCAGCAGCAGCGGGGTTACGACCAGGGCTACGCGGAGCCCGGTTACGACAGCGGCTACAACACGGGCCAGGTCTACGGCGGGACCGACCGCGGAGGCGCCGGCATCCCCCCGCAGGGCCGGCCGCCCAGGCAGCCCGGCCCGGCGCCGGACTGGCGCCGCAGATTCAAGGTCGGCTCGATCCTCCTGCTCGTCGCCGTCCTCGCCACGTCCATCGGCACCTACTTCTGGGCCGACTCCAAAGTGCGGCGCGAGGTCGACCTCTCGAAGGTCGTCGAGCGGCCCGAGGAAGGCGACTGCACCACGTATCTGATCGTCGGCTCGGACAGCCGTGAGGGCATGTCCGCCGAGGAGAAGAAGAGGCTGCGCACCGGCTCGGCCGAAGGCAAGCGCACCGACTCCATGATGATCCTCGCGGCCTGCTCCAGCGGGAACACCATGGTGTCGCTGCCGCGTGACTCGGACGTCGAGATACCGACCTTCGTCGGCTCCGAGTCCGGCAAGACGTTCCAGGGCACCGGCCGGCGGGTCAAGCTCAACGCCGCCTACGCGGAGGACGGGCCCGAGCTGCTGGTCCGCACGGTCGAGCACAACACCGGTCTGCGCATCGACCACTACGCCGAGATCGGCTTCGCGGGCTTCGCGGGCATCGTCGACGCACTCGGCGGTGTCGAGATGAACATCGAGAAGGGCTTCAAGGACAAGAAGTCCGGCGCCGACTTCGAAGCCGGCAAGCAGACCCTCGACGGCGAGCAGGCCCTGGCCTTCGTCCGCACCCGGTACGCCTTCGCCGAGTCGGACCTGGCGCGCACCAAGAACCAGCAGAAGTTCCTGTCCGCGATGGCCAGCCAGGCCGCGACGCCGGGCACGGTCCTCAACCCGTTCAAGCTGTACCCCGTGATGGGCGCGGGCCTGGACACCCTGATCGTCGACAAGGACATGTCCCTGTTCGACCTGGGCGAGATGTTCTTCGCCATGAAGGGCGTCACGGACGGCGAGGGCACCTCGATGAACATGCCGACCTCGGGCAGCAACGGCGGCAACCTCGTGTGGGACAAGACGAAGGTCCAGCAGTTGGTGAAGCAGATCCAGAACGACGAGAAGGTCACCGTCAGCGACAAGTGACGACCACGTCGCAGGGCCCGCACCGCACGCGGCGGTTTCCAGCGGGCCCTTTCGCTTGAGCGGCACCGTCCTGGCGTCACGCCGGACGTACGGGAATGGGTCGCGTGCGAACCGGGGTTGCAGCGAGTGCGACGTCATGTCGCATCGGCAACGGAGGGCATCCCATGAAGATCGGCATCATCGGCGCCGGCAACATCGGCGGCAATCTCACCCGCAGGCTCACGTCCCTCGGCCACGACGTCTCCGTGGCCAACTCGCGCGGGCCGCACACGCTCACCGCGCTGGTCGAGGAGACCGGGGCGAAGCCGGTCCGCGTGGAGGAGGCGGCCCGCGGGGCGGACGTGGTGGTGGTGACCATCCCGTTCAAGAACGTCCCCGACCTGCCTTCCGGGCTGTTCGCGGAGGCCGCGGCGAACCTCGCCGTCATCGACACGGGCAACTACTACCCGAGGGAACGCGACGGGCGGATCGCCGGTGTGGAGGACGAGGGCCTGACCGAGAGCCGCTGGACCGAGCGGCAGATCGGGCATCCGGTGATCAAGGCGTTCAACGGCACTTATGCGCAGGACATCGTCGACAGGGCACTGCCCGCCGGCCACCTCGACCGCATCGCGATCCCCGTGGCCGGAGACGACGAGGCGGCGAAGGCGGTCGTCCGGCAGCTGATCGACGAGATCGGCTTCGACACGGTGGACGCGGGCGGTACGGACGATTCCTGGCGGCAGCAGCCCGGCACCCCGGTCTACGGGCTGCGCGGCGGTGTGAAGGCGGTCACCAAGGCGCTGGACGAGGCGTCGCCGCAACGGCCGGAGGCGTTCCGCGGATAGCCGCCCCGAGGGCATGCAGGAAAAGAGCCGGCGCCCTTGCCGATGACGGCAGGGGCGCCGGCTCGTTGACCGAAGCGATCTTGTACGCGCCGGAGATTACGGCAGGTTCCTCGCCATGACGATCCGCTGAACCTGATTCGTGCCTTCATAAATCTGCGTGATCTTGGCGTCGCGCATCATGCGCTCCACGGGGTAGTCACGGGTGTAGCCATAGCCGCCGAGCAGCTGGACGGCATCCGTGGTGACCTCCATCGCGACGTCGGAGGCGAAGCACTTCGCCGCCGCGCCCTGGAAGGTGAGATCCGCGTCGCCGCGCTCGGACTTGGCGGCGGCCGCATAGGTGAGCTGGCGGGCTGCCTCGAGCTTCATCGCCATGTCCGCGAGCATGAACTGGATGCCTTGGAAGTCGGCGATCGGCTTGCCGAACTGCTTGCGCTCCTTGACGTAGCCCTTGGCGTAGTCGAGGGCGCCCTGGGCGATGCCCAGCGCCTGGGCCGCGATGGTGATGCGGGTGTGGTCCAGGGTCTTCATCGCCGTGGCGAAGCCCGTGCCCTCCGCGCCGATCATGCGGTCGGCGGGGATGCGGACGTTGTCGAGGTAGACCTCGCGGGTCGGGGAGCCCTTGATGCCGAGCTTCTTCTCCGGGGCGCCGAAGGAGACGCCGGGGTCGGACTTCTCGACGACGAAGGCGGAGATCCCCTTGGAGCGCTTCTCGGGGTCGGTCACGGCCATGACCGTGTAGTACTCGGAGACACCGGCGTTGGTGATCCAGCGCTTCACGCCGTTGAGGACGTAGAAGTCGCCGTCGCGGACCGCTTTGGTCTTCATGCCGGCTGCGTCGGAGCCGGCGTCGGGCTCGGAGAGGCAGTACGAGAACATCGCGTCGCCCTTGGCGAGCGGTCCCAGGTACTTCTTCTTCAGCTCCTCGGAGCCGGAGAGGATCACGGGGAGCGAACCGAGCTTGTTCACGGCCGGGATGAGGGAGGAGGACGCGCAGACGCGGGCCACCTCCTCGATCACGATGACCGTGGCGAGCGCGTCGGCGCCCGCGCCGCCGTAGCTCTCCGGGACGTGCACCGCGTGCAGGTCGGAGGCGACCAGCGCGTCGAGGGCCTCCTGCGGGAAGCGTGCTTCCTCGTCCACCGCGGCCGCGAACGGCGCGATCTTCGCCTCGGCGAGGGAGCGGACCGTCTCACGGAGCATGTCGTGCTCTTCCGACGGGCGATACAGATCGAAGTCGGCCGATCCTGCCAAGACTCTCACTCCCCAAGGTGTTAACTACCGTTAAGTATTCGAATTTTAGACGCCTCTCCTCGCGCAGGCATACGTGAGTTTGCCGACAGCTCGGGGCGGTGGGCGACGCGTGCTGTGGGGTGCCCCGCAAAGCCCCGGATATGCTCGGCCCCGCACGTCCCCGGCCCGCGTCGTACTGGAGCACCCCATGGCCCTCAAGATCACCGTGATCGGCACCGGATACCTCGGCGCCACACACGCCGCGGCCATGGCGGAGCTGGGCTTCGAGGTCCTGGGCCTCGACGTCGTTCCCGAGAAGATCGAGATGCTCGCGGCGGGCAAGGTCCCCATGTACGAGCCCGGCCTCGAGGACCTGCTGCGCAAGCACGTCGCAGGCATCGAGGGCTCCAGCGGACGGCTGCGGTTCACCACCTCGTACGAGGAGGCCGGCGACTTCGGCGACGTCCACTTCGTGTGTGTGAACACGCCGCAGAAGCAGAGCGAGTACGCCTGCGACATGTCGTACGTCGACGCCGCCTTCGCGTCGCTCGCGCCGCACCTGAAGCGCGCCGCGCTGGTCGTCGGCAAGTCGACCGTGCCGGTCGGCTCCGCGGAGCGGCTGGGCGCCATGCTCGCGAGGACGGCCCCGGCGGGTGTGGACGTGGAGCTGGCCTGGAACCCGGAGTTCCTCCGCGAGGGCTTCGCGGTCGACGACACGCTGCACCCCGACCGGATCGTGGTCGGCGTGAACAGCGAGCGCGCGGAGAAGCTGCTGCGGGAGGTGTACGCGACGCCGGTGGGCGAGGGTTCGCCGTTCGTCGTGACCGACTTCCCGACCGCGGAGCTGGTGAAGACGGCGGCGAACTCGTTCCTGGCGACCAAGATCTCGTTCATCAACGCGATGGCCGAGGTGTGCGAGGCCGCGGGCGGCGATGTGCTGAAGCTGGCGGAGGCCATCGGCTACGACGAGCGGATCGGGAAGAAGTTCCTGCGGGCGGGCGTCGGTTTCGGCGGAGGCTGTCTGCCGAAGGACATCCGCGCCTTCATGGCGCGCGCCGGTGAGCTGGGCGCGGATCAGGCGCTCACGTTCCTGCGCGAGGTCGACTCCATCAACATGCGCCGTCGCGGGCACATGGTGGAGTTGGCGCGGGACGCGGTCGGCGGCGGCTCCTTCCTGGGCAAGCGGGTGGCGGTGCTGGGCGCGACGTTCAAGCCGGACTCGGACGACGTCCGGGACTCGCCGGCGCTGAACGTGGCGGGCCAGATCCATCTCCAGGGCGGCCAGGTCACGGTGTACGACCCCAAGGGCATGGAGAACGCGCGGCGGCTCTTCCCGACGCTCGGTTACGCGGAGTCCGCGCGCGAGGCGGTACGGGCCGCGGACGTCGTGCTGCACCTGACGGAGTGGCGCGAGTTCCGGGAGCTGGACACGGCCGAGCTGGCGACGGTCGTGTCGTCGCCGATCATCCTCGACGGCCGCAATGCGCTGGACCCGGCGGCCTGGCGCGAGGCCGGGTGGACGTACCGCGCGATGGGGCGCCCGCGGGCGTAACACCCCTTTTCCGAACGCCTGGCGGGGCTGCCGTGCGATGAACGGCCAAGGAGTCCCACCGGGTCAGCCGGATGCGGCGCGGCGGGCCCTGTATGCGCGCATCTTGGCGCGGGCGCCGCAGACGGACATCGAGCACCAGCGGCTGCGGCCCGCCGGGCTGCGGTCGTAGTACGCCCACTGGCAGTCCTGGGCTTCACATGCCTTGAGGCGGGTCCAGGTGCTGTCCGCGGCGGCCGCCGCGATGGCTTCGGCGATCCGCGAGAGCAGCGTCGGCGGGCCGAGGAGGCGCAGGCCGGCCGAGCCGTCGGCGGCGATGGCCACACGCAACGGGGCCTCGGACAGGAGCGTGTCGAGCACGGTGGAGACGCCGTGGCCCGCGTGGGCCAGGCAGGCGGCGCGCAGAGCCTCGCGCAGCTCGCGGGCCGCGGGGACGTCCGTCTCCGTGAGGTCGAAGCGCGCTCGGCCTTCGGGCGTGTCCAGGGTGTCCGCGCCCGTCTCGATGTCCAGTGTGTTCACCAGGGCCTCGACCAGCGCGAGGCCGCCGGGTGCGGAAGCCCTGTCATTCATGCTTGCGACGTTACCTCTTATGCGGGAGCATGCAGTAACCGTTACCCGTTAGAGGCTGGTAGCGGTAACTACCATGGTGACCATCGAGGAGAAGACATGGCTATCGCCAAGCTCGGGGCCGTTGTGCTCGACTGTCCCGACCCCGTCGCACTCGCGCGGTTCTACGCCGGGATCCTGGGCGGGGAGATCAAGATCCAGGCGGAAGACGACCAGCAGTGGGTGGATCTCGAGGGAGTCGCCGGCACGACTCTCGCGTTCCAGGCGGCGCCCGGTTTCGTACCCCCGAAGTGGCCCTCCGCCGAGGAGTCGCAGCAGTTCCATCTGGACCTGACCGTCGACGACATGGACGCCGCCGAGGCGAAGGTGCTGGAGCTCGGTGCCACCGCGCTGGAGGCGGACGACCGGAAGCGGTCGTTCCGCGTGTACGCGGACCCGGCCGGGCATCCGTTCTGCCTCTGCGCCGGCTAGAACCGTCCCGCAGTCTCGCCGCCCCGCCATCAGAGGTCCGGCGCGCCGATCGCCGATCGTGAGGGCATCCGGCGCGACTGGGCCGCGCGCGCCGCGAACTCGGTGTCGCGGAGCACCCGGACCACGTTCGACCAGGTCAGCCCTGCGATATCTGCCTCGGGCCAGCCTCGCTCCAGGAGTTCCGCGATGAGCCGGGGGACGCAGGAGATGTCCTGCAGAGCCGCGGCGTGCGGTACGCCGGTGTCGTAGGCGCCGCTCAGCGCGACGGACTCGGGGCCGGCGGCCGCGCGGATGCGGTCCAGCAGGTCGGCCGTCTCGGGCAGCGACCCGGCCGTGCACATCACCATGCACACCCCGTGGTTGGCGCGCAGGCTCCGCAGCACGTCTTCCGGCAGCGGCTCGGACTGGTGCGAGAAGAGCACCGGGGCCTTGGTGAGCGCGAGCGTGCGCCGCACGGTGTCGAGCGAGCAGCCGGAAAGATCCACGAGGACGCCGAGCCGGTTCATCTCGCGGACCAACTCGTGACCGAAGGGCGCCAGACCGCCGCTTTCGGTCCAGCGGGTGCCCGCAAGCGCGACGCTGCGGACGCCGAGTGCGTACACGGCGCGCAGCGTCGCGAGCGAGTGGCCGAGGGCGGCGCCCGCCATCGGGCCGAGGAGTACGGCGATCCGGCCGCAGTTGCGGATGTCCATGAGGTCGTCGGTGCTCAGCGCCAGCCGCAGGCCCTCGGGGCAGTCGTTCACCGTGGCCCGTACGAGGTCGATCAGTTCCAGCGTCGCCGCGAGCGAAGGGGCGCCGACGGTGGGGGCCGGTGCCTGCAGGGACCAGAACTGCGCGCCGACTCCACCACGCCGCAGTCGCGGGACATCCGTCTCCAGCAGGCCTTCGCCGGCCTCGAGGTCGCACCAGTGCATGCTCTGCAGCACCGGGGCAAGGCCGCTGTACCCGTCGATCAGGGGGTGGGCGCGCAGGAGGGCCTTGGCTCGTGCTTGCGGCTCGTCCACGGGGGCGGGCGGCTGGGGATCCGGGTCCGGCGGCGGGACCACGGCGTCCGCCGCTTCCTCGAGGGCGTCGAGGTCGTCGAGTGCGTCGAGGTCGTCGACGGCGGTCGGGACGGGTGCGGCGTTGTGATCTGCCATGCGCTGCTCCGGGTTCGCCGTCGTGTGCCGATACGCCAACCGTGGCACGGGAGCAGTACGGGGTCTCGGCGGGCGGTGCGTTCGGGGTACGCGGCCGGGAACCACGCACCCCTGGCGCGCTAGACGGCGTCGAGCTCGTCGATCGTCGCGTTCGACGGTCCGCGGCCCGACTGGAGGTCGCAGGCGGTGTCCTCCGCCGCGCGCAGTGCGCGGACCGCGTTCTGCCAGGTGAGTTTGGCCAGGTCCGCGTCCGACCAGCCGCGGTGCAGCAGTTCGGCGATCAGGTTGGGGTAGCCCGCGACGTCCTCGAGGCCGGCCGGGGTGAACGCCGTGCCGTCGAAGTCGCCGCCGATGCCGAGGTGGTCGATGCCGGCGACCTCGCGCATGTGGTCAAGGTGGTCGGCCACCGTGGCGGCGGTGGCGGTCGGCCGGGGGTGCGCGACCTCGAACGCCTCGTGGACCTTCATCGCCTGGGGAGTGGTGTCCAGGTGATGCAGTCCGTGGGCGCGCATGTTCTCCTCGGCCTCGCGGGTCCACTCGACGGCCGCCGGCAGGATGAACTTCGGCACGAAGGTCGCCATCGCCACGCCCCCGTTGGCCGGCAGCAGGGCCAGCACGTCGTCGGGGATGTTGCGCGGGTGGTCGCAGACCGCCCGCGACGACGAATGCGAGAAGATCACCGGAGCGACGGAGGTGGCGAGCGCGTGGCGCATCGTCGTCTCCGCGACGTGGGAGAGGTCGACGAGCATGCCGATGCGGTTCATCTCGCGCACGACCTCGTGTCCGAAGGCGGAGAGGCCGCCGACGCCGGGTTCGTCGGTCGCGGAGTCCGCCCAGGCGATGTTGTCGTTGTGCGTGAGCGTCATGTAGCGCACGCCCAGCGCGTACAGGGCGCGCAGTGTGGCGAGCGAGTTGTTGATGGAGTGCCCGCCCTCCGCGCCCATGAGCGAGGCGATACGGCCCTCGTCACGCGCGATCTCCATGTCCTCCGCACTCAGCGCACGCGCGAGGTCGGCCGGGTAGCGCTCGAGGAGCTGGTCGACGACGTCGATCTGCTCCAGCGTGGCGCTGACCGCGGCGTCGCCCGCCATGGTGCTGCGCACGTACACGGACCAGAACTGGGCGCCGACGCCGCCGCTGCGCAGGCGCGGGATGTCGGTGTGGAGCCGGCCCTTCTGGTCGGCCGCGATGTCCATCCGGTCGAGGTCGTAGCGGACGTGCTCGCGCAGCGCCCAGGGGAGGTCGTTGTGGCCGTCGACGACGGGGTGGGCGGCGAGCAGCTCGCGCGCCCGCCGCAGATGATCCGCGGCAGAGGTGGGGGTGTCCATTGGCTGTTACTTCCCGGCGCCCGGCTTCCCGAAGCCGAAGGACTCCGCGCCCGCGACCTTCGCGCGCAGCCGCTTTCCCTTCTCCGTTGCCTGGTCGTTCAGCTCCTGCTGGAAGTCCCGCATACGGGCGAGGAGTTCGTCGTCGTGCGTGGCGAGGATGCGGGCCGCCAGCAAGCCGGCGTTACGGGCGCCGGCCACGGAGACGGTGGCGACAGGCACGCCCGCCGGCATCTGCACGATGGAGAGCAGGGAGTCCATGCCGTCGAGGTACTTCAGCGGGACGGGGACGCCGATGACGGGCAGCGGGGTCACGGAGGCGAGCATGCCCGGGAGATGGGCGGCTCCCCCCGCGCCGGCGATGATCGCCTTGAGGCCGCGGTCGGCGGCCTCCTCGCCGTACGCGACCATCTCGCGCGGCATGCGGTGCGCGGAGACGACGTCGACCTCGTACTCGATCTCGAACTCGTCGAGCGCCTGGGCTGCCGCCTCCATGACGGGCCAGTCGGAGTCGGACCCCATGACAATGCCAACGACAGGACTCATTCGGTGATCGTTCCTCGCAGATAGCCGGCGGCATGGCGGGCGCGCTCGAGCACGTCGTCCAGGTCGTCGCCGTATGTGTTGACGTGGCCCACCTTGCGGCCGGGCTTTACGTCCTTGCCATACATATGGATCTTGAGCTGCGGGTCCCGGGCCATGCAGTGCAGATAGGCCGCATACATGTCGGGGTAGTCGCCGCCCAGCACATTGCACATGACCGTCCAGCGCGCCCGCGGTCGCGGGTCGCCGAGCGGCAGGTCCAGCACGGCACGGACGTGGTTGGCGAACTGCGAGGTGATCGCGCCGTCCTGGGTCCAGTGGCCGGAGTTGTGGGGACGCATGGCCAGCTCGTTGACGAGGATGCATCCGTCCGTGGTCTCGAACAGCTCGACGGCGAGATGGCCGACGACGCCGAGTTCCTTGGCGATCCGCAGCGCGAGTTCCTGCGCCTGGCCCGCCAGCTCGGGGTCGAGGTCCGGCGCGGGTGCGATCACGGTGTCGCAGACGCCGTCGACCTGCTGCGACTCGACGACCGGGTAGGCCACGGCCTGGCCGTGCGGGGAGCGGACGATGTTCGCGGCGAGCTCGCGCCGGAAGTCGACCTTCTCCTCGGCGAGGACGGGAACGCCGGCCTTGAAGGGGGCCTCCGCGTCGGCTTCCTCACGGACAAACCAGACACCCTTGCCGTCGTACCCGCCGCGCACGGTCTTGAGGATGACGGGGAAGCCCCCGACCTCCTCGGCGAAGGCGGTCACATCGGCGGGGTCGGCCACGATGCGGTGCCGCGGGCACGGCACGCCGATCTCCGTGAGCGTGGCCCGCATCACGCCCTTGTCCTGGGCATGGCGCAGCGCGTCGGGCCCCGGGCGGACGACGACGCCACTCGCTTCCAGGGCCCGCAGGTGCTCGGTGGGGACATGCTCGTGATCGAAAGTGATCACGTCGCAGCCGCGCGCGAACTCGAGGAGGGTGTCCAGGTCGCGGTAGTCGCCGACGACGACATCGCTCACCACCTGGGCCGCAGAGTCCTGGGGGGTGTCACTGAGGAGCTTGAATTTCAGGCCGAGGGGGATACCCGCCTCGTGGGTCATGCGGGCGAGCTGACCGCCGCCGACCATGCCGACTACCGGGAACGTCACTCTCCTAGGGTATCCGCCGAGAGGACACCCGCTGTCGTCCGTATGTTCCGACAGGACTCTGTATCGCACGTCACAACACTCTCAGGGCTCCCAGGCGGCGCAGGGAGTCGCTGGTTAGCATGGCGGAGTCGACGCTTGTCGGCCGGTCGCCGATCCGATGAGGCTGGGCTCTCACTATGAGTGAACGAGGCGGAAAGCTGCGCGAGCAGCTCAACCAGCTCATGCGCGAGATCGCCAAGTTCGGCGCGGTCGGCGGAGTCGGCCTGGTGGTCAATCTCGCCGTCTTCAACCTCGTACGGAACGTCACGGAGATCCCCGTTGTCCGGGCGTCGATTCTGGCGACCGTCGTCGCCATCGCCTGCAACTACGTCGGGTTCCGCTACTTCACCTACCGCGACCGCGACAAGAACGGCCGGACCAGGGAGATGACGCTCTTCCTGCTGTTCAGCGCGGTGGGCCTGGTCATCGAGCACGGCGTTCTGTACACGGCGACGTACGGCTTCGACTGGGACACCCCGCTGCAGAGCAACATCTTCAAGTTCCTCGGCATCGGCGTCGCGACGCTGTTCCGGTTCTGGTCGTACCGCACCTGGGTCTTCCGGGCGCTGCCCGCGCGGGGGGCCGTGCAGACCGCCGAATCGTTCCTGGAGCAGCGCCGCCCGGAGCCGGTGCCCGCCGACCGCGTCTCCCGCTGACGGCCCGTACCTCCTACGACCTCCCCCGCGGGAGGTCGTCACCTCAGGGTCGGCTTCTCGTCGTCGTTGCGTTTGCGTGCCACTCGGCTCAGGAAGAGCGCGAAGACGGGCGGGTGCTGCTGGAGCAGCTCCAGCCGGCCGCCGTCCGCCTCCGCGAGGTCCCGGGCGACGGCCAGTCCGATCCCGGTCGAGTTGCGGCCGCTGATGGTCCGCTCGAAGATGCGCGCCCCCAGGTCGCCCGGCACGCCGGGCCCCTCGTCGGTCACCTCCACCACCGCCTGGTTCCCGGTGACCCGGGTACGCACGGCGACGGTGCCGCCTCCGTGCATGAGGGAGTTCTCGATCAGGGCCGCGAGCACCTGGGCGACGGCGCCGGGAGTACCGACGGCCCGCATGCCCTGGCGGCCGGAGCAGACGATGGCGCGGCCCGCACTGCGGTACACCGGCCGCCACTCCTCGAGCTGCTGCTTGACCACCTCGTCCAGGTCGAAGACGACGGCGGACCCCGTGCGCGGGTCGCGGGAGTTCGTCAGCAGCCGCTGGACCACGTCGGTGAGCCGCTCCACCTGGGTGAGGGCGATGCTGGCCTCCTCCTTCACGGTCGGCAGGTCGTCGGTGACCGTGATCTCCTCCAGCCGCATCGACAGGGCGGTCAGCGGGGTACGCAGCTGGTGGGAGGCGTCCGCGGCGAGCCGTCGCTCCGCGGTGAGCATCCGGGCGATCCGCTCGGCACTGGCGTCGAGCACATCGGCGACCCGGTCCAGTTCCGGGACGCCGTAGCGGCGGTGGCGGGGCCGGGGGTCGCCGGACCCGAGGCGTTCCGCGGTCTCCGCGAGGTCGGTGAGTGGGGAGCCGAGCCGATTGGCCTGGCGCACGGCGAGCAGCACGGCAGCGACGACGGCGAGCAGCGCGACCGCGCCGATGATCAGCAGGGATCTGCCGACCTCGCGCGTCACGGTGGAACGGGACTCCTCGACGGTGACCGTCGTGTTCCGCTCACCCTCCGCGGTGCCTCGGATGACATTGCCGGACGGGGGCTCGCCGATTTCGATGGGGCCCCGGCCCGGAATGGTGATCAGGGCGTAGCGGGTGATGTCGCCCTGCTCGGCGAGGATGTCCGGATTGACCGGCTCACCGCCCACCAGTCGGCTCTCGACGATGCTGACCAGGCGCAGGGCATCGGAGTCCACGCTCTCCTGGGCGCTGCTGCTGATGGTGCGGGTCTCCACCAGGACGAGGGAGACGCCGAAGACGGCGATGACGACGAGCACCACGGCGAGCGTGGAAGTGATCAGACGGCGGCGCATGGTGCCTCACGTATCAGGACTTCTCGAAGCGGAAGCCCACGCCGCGCACGGTGGCGATGTAACGGGGATTCGCCGCGTCGTCGCCGAGCTTCTTCCGCAGCCAGGAGATGTGCATGTCGAGGGTCTTGGTCGACGACCACCAGGTGGTGTCCCAGACCTCGCGCATCAGCTGGTCGCGTGTGACGACCCGGCCGGCGTCCCGGACGAGCACCCTCAGCAGGTCGAACTCCTTGGCGGTGAGCTGGAGTTCCTCGTCGCCCATCCAGGCGCGGTGCGACTCGACGTCGATCCGCACGCCGTGCGTGGCGGGTGCGGGGACGGGCTCGGACGAACCACGCCGCAGCAGGGCCCGTACGCGGGCGAGGAGCTCGGCGAGCCGGAACGGCTTGGTCACGTAGTCGTCGGCGCCGGCGTCCAGTCCGACGACGGTGTCCACCTCGTCGGCGCGTGCGGTGAGCACCAGGATCGGGATCGCCTGCCCCTCCGCACGGAGCCGGCGGGCGACCTCCAGACCGTCCATGCCGGGCAGTCCGAGATCCAGCACGACAAGATCGACACCGCCCGCGAGACCCGCGTCGAGCGCGGTGGGACCGTCCTCGCGCACCTCGACCTCGTATCCCTCTCTGCGCAACGCTCGGGCCAGCGGTTCCGAGATGGATGCGTCGTCCTCGGCGAGCAGTACACGGGTCATGGGGTGATGGTAGTCCGCGCGGCACGGCCGTCGGGGCGTGATCCACAACCCCTGCGGGTGTGGGATGCGATCCTGCTTATGACCTTCGATTCGGGGCAGACGGTTCCACGTTCACCTGTGATCCATCTCTCAAGTCCTTCCATATGCCGCACTGTCGTGTCGTATGGTGGTGTGACGCCCGTAGTGCAACTCGGGGACCTTTGGCTGCCATGTGCACCAAGGGTCTCTTTTCTGTACGAAGGTTTTCTGCACGAAGGTCGACCCGATACCGTTTCAGCCGTTTCGAGCCTGACCTGACACAGCGAATGACCTGTTGGCCGGGCCCCGGGTGCGACACAGCGTCCGGGGCGTGGATCCCGACACGGACCGTTCCCGGCCTCCGCCCGCGGAGGAACCCCGAAGGCGTCGGGGTGGAGCGCCTTGTGCCGGTACCGGCCTCCCCCCACCGGGCGCGTACCGCTCACGAAGCGCCGCGTCCCGAGCGAGCAAGGATCGACCATGGCGTCCAGCCTGACGAAGGACTCTGCCAGTACCCCTGGTTCGGAGAAGACCTTCTTCGGCCACCCCCGCGGTATGGCCACCCTCTTCATGACGGAGATGTGGGAGCGCTTTTCCTGGTACGGGATGCGCGGCATCCTCGTTCTCTATCTGGTCGCGGGTGTCCTCGACGGACCACTGGCCGGCCGTGAGGCCCTTGCCGCCTCCATCTACGGCGTCTACAACGCCGTCGTCTACATGGCGGCCATGCCCGGCGGCTGGATCGCCGACCGGCTCTGGGGCGCCCGCAAGGCCGTGCTCGTCGGTGGCATTGTCATCGCCCTGGGCCACTTCACCCTGGCGATCCCCTCGGACACGGCGTTCTTCGCCGGCCTCGCGCTCATCGCCGCCGGTACCGGCCTGCTGAAGCCGAACATCTCGGCCATGGTGGGCGGCCTCTACGAGGGCCAGTCCAGCGCACGTCGCGACGCGGGCTTCACGCTCTTCTACATGGCGATCAACATCGGTGGAATGGCCGCCCCGCTGGTCGTCGGCTACCTCGGTGAGAACGTCAACTGGCACCTCGGCTTCGCCGTCGCCGGTATCGGCATGACCCTCGCCGTCGTGCAGTACGTCTTCGGCGGCCGTCACCTCGGTGACATCGGCAAGGAGCCGGGCACCCCGGCGACGCCGGAGGAGAAGCGCAGCGTCCTGCGCAAGGTCCTGCTGTGGAGCGGCGTCGCCGTCGCCGCGCTCGTGCTCGACATCGCGCTCGGCACGTACGACATCGAGCACATCGTCAACGTGCTCGCGGTGCTCGGCATCCTGGTGCCGGTCGTGTACTTCGTCTCGATGTACCGCAATCCGGCTCTGACCGCCCAGGACAAGCCCAAGATCCAGGCGTTCATGTGGTTCTTCGCCACGGCCGTCCTCTTCTGGATGATCTACGACCAGTCCGGCTCGCTGCTGACCCTGTTCGCGGACAACAAGACGGACCGCATGATCGGCGGCTGGGAGTTCCCGGCGTCCTGGTACCAGTCGGTGAACCCGGCGATGGTCATCGTTCTGGCGCCGATCTTCGCCGGACTGTGGGTCAGGCTCGCCAAGCGCAACCGCGAGCCCAGCACCCCGATGAAGTTCGCGCTCGCCATGCTCCTCATCGGCGGCTCCTTCGCGATCATGGGCCTGGCGGGTGCCGCTGCCGCGAACAGCGAGACCGGCAAGGTCACCGTCTTCTGGCTGCTGAGCGTCTACCTCGTCCAGACCATCGGTGAGATGTGCCTGTCCCCCGTCGGCCTGTCCCTGTCGACCAAGCTGGCGCCGAAGCAGTTCGTCGGCCAGATCATGGGTCTGTGGTTCCTCGCCACCGCGACGGGCAACGCCCTGAACGGCTGGACCACCAAGCTCAACGAGCCGCTCGGCGACGCCGTGTACTACTCGATGTGGGCGGTCGTCGCGGTCGCGGCGGGCCTCACGTTCATGATGGCGGGCCGCAAGATCCGCGCGCTCATGGGCGACGTGCACTGACACGTTCCTGGAGGCCTGAAGGGCCGCCGCACCGGTACGGTGCGGCGGCCCTTCGCCGTTGTGTCAGCGCATGCCGCGCAGCCGCTGCCACGGTGTGAAGGTGAACACCGCGCCGCCCAGCAGGATCACCGTGCCGGCGACCAGGGCGAGAGCGCGGAGGGCGCCGGTGTCCTCCGCTCCGGTCTCGGCGAGTCCCCCGGACGTGCCGCCCGAGGTCGTCGAACCGCCCGTGGCGCCGGAGCCGCCAGTTCCGGAGCCCCCCGACGCACCGCCCGGCTGGGCCGACGTGTCGAGCTCCAGGGAGAACGGGACGTTCGCCGGGGGTGTGCAGGTAGTCGTCGTACCCAGCGCCTCGACGGTGAGGACGCCGGGGCTCAGGGTCGTCTTCCCGGTGGCGCCCGGCTTGTACGTGCCCTTGAGATCAGGGATCTCGATCGGGTCGCCCGACTTGATGGGCTCCTTGTTGGTCGGTCCCTCGACATGGACGAAGCCCTTGTCGGCACCGCCCAGCTTCACCTCCATCGACGGCTTGACCGAGTCCGCGGGGATGTCGGCCGGGCTGTCCATGACGGACTTGGAGAACTTCACGGTCAGGTCGTAACTGCCGCCGTTCTTCCTGGCGTCGATGCGGACCGGGGAGACGGCGTTCTTGTCGCCGATGGGTGTCTTGCAGGAGTAGGCGACCTCGATCTCCTTGCCCTGGTGGTCGGTGGGGCCGCCGGGGTCGGTGCCGCCGGTGGTCCCGCCGTCGCTGCCGCCGTTCGTCGTACCGCCGGAGGTCGTGCCGCCGGACGACGTGGTGCCGCCGTTGGTGGTGCCACCGTTCGTCGTACCGCCCGACGTCGTGCCGCCGTTGGTCGTGCCGCCGTTGGTGGTCCCTCCCCCGCCGTCGGTCACCTTGATCGTCGCGCCGGCCTGGACCGGCTCCTTCGGCGCGCACTTCGTGTCCGTCGAGATCGGCTTCGACACGTTGATGTCGTACGCGCCCGGTGTCAGGGTGATCTCACCGGCCTTCTCCAGTTTCAGCGTGCCCTTCATGTCGGGCAGCACCATCGGGCTGTTCTTCGGGATCGGCGGGTTCTGGCGCGGTCCCTCCATCTTCAGGTCGCCCGTCGAGACGCCGCCCAGCGTGATCGTGCCGGTCGGTTTGACGGTGTCCTTGGCCAGATCCAGGACGTCCGGGTTCTTGGACGCCGCCTGGACCGTCTTCCACACCACCTCGATCGTGTCGCCGACCTTGGCCTCCGCCGGCGCGGTGATCTGCACCTTGGTGGTGCCCTGCACGGGCGGCAGGCCGGAGATGGGCGGCGGAATGCATTCCGTCGCATACGAGACCTCGGCGGCCTGGGCGGGGCTCGCGGCCAGCAGGATCCCCGCGCCGCCGAGCATCAGCGCGACTCCGGCCGCGCTCATCCTCCGTTGCGTACTCACGAATGTCCCTTCGTCGTCGTCGGTCGGTTCTCTGACGGTGCGGAGTCAGGGGTGAACCACGGCAGTGCGGCGGCCGTGGCCGTGGCGGTGCCGTCGGCCGGTTCGCCTGCGGCGCCGGCTCGTCGGGGGCGGGCATGACGTGAGCCCGGGGGGCGGATCCTGTCGACCACCGCCATGCCGGTACGGAACACGGCCGCCGGTACGACCAGGGCGACCAGAATCCAGAAGGCTGTGACGCCCCACGGCCGGGGCACCCCCCAGGGCTGCTCGGCGAGGACCTTCGTGCCGTACTTCACCGAGACCGAGTAGTCGCCGTGCGCGCCGGCGGAGAGCTGGACGGGCAGAGCGATGCGCGCCTTCTCGCCCGGCTTGATCGTGCCGCGCCACTGCTGCTCCTCCCACTGCGGGGCGAACACGCCGTGTGCGGTGCCGATTTCGAAGACGGGGTCCGTGACGGGGCCGGTGCCGAGGTTGCCGACCGTGAACTCGAGCCTGCGGGTGGGCGGCGCGCCGAAGAGGACCAGGAGACCCGACTCGCCCTCGAGGCGGGTCGCCGTGAGCACGGCGAGCCTGCCGTCGCCGGCCCGCTCCGGCAGCGGTGCGGTGGGGTGTCCGGCCACGACGAACTCGGCGTCGACGGATCGCTGTTCGCCGGTGACGGTGGCGACGTGCACGACGCAGGGGCAGGGCACGGGCGGCTCGGCGACCGGCAGTTTCTTGCGGAACGAGCCCTTGGAGTCGGTGGTGACGGCGCGACCGTCGGCGTTGGCGCAGGAGTTGGTGCCGCCGATCACGCCTTCGGCGGGGGTGGACCGGCCACAGACGAGCAGCATGAGGAGGGCGCGGGGGCGCCAGCCGCTGCCGCTGACGGTGATGTCGCCGCCCTTGCCGGCTTGGGGGGCGGAGAGCTTCACATCGGGGGCGGGCGGGGCGGCGGCGTTCACGGCGAGGGCGGGCGGGGCAGCGGCGTTCACGGCAGGGGCAGCAGGCAGGAGGAGGAGAGCGGCAAGCAGGGCGGCGGCGAGGCCGCGGCGCCCCCTGCCGAGAGCGGCGGCGGCGCGCGGTGAGGGCGGGGTCGGCATGGTCAGCAGCCTCCTGCTCGCGAAGAGCGGCGGCGGCCGAGCCACAGTGCCGCGGGGGCGGGCAGCAGAAGCAGCAGCAGCGCCGGCCAGGGGACGAAGGTCTGCGACACCGTCGACTCCGTGTGCACGCCACCACCCGCGGTGGCCTCCACACGCAGATCCACCCGGCCCAGCACCGGAGGATCCCACCTCTCCGTCAGCGAGACCCGTTGTGCCGGCGGGAGTGGGGCCGGCTCACGCGGCTGCCGGGCGACGGGGGCGCCGAAGAGACCGTCCGTGCGCAGGGTCACGCGCGGCGACAGAGGCGTGTTGCCGCGGTTGACGAGGGTGTAGTGCACGGAGCCGCCGGAGACGGACACGTCCTCGACCGTGAGCGCCGGCACCTTCGGGCCGCTCACGCGCAGGTGGATGCGGATCGGCTCGTCGCGCCCGCCGGCGGACGCCGTGATCGTCCCCGTCTGTTCGCCGGGGGGCGTGTTCGCGGGAACGGTCACCGTGAAGGGGACATCCGCCCGCGTACGGGCCGGGATGGTCACCTTTTCTCCGGCAAGCGCGATCCATGAGGCCGGGGAGCGGCCGGCGCGGAGGTCCACCGTGAGTGCCTTCGTGCCCGGGTTCGTCACGGAGACGCGGTCCTCGAGCACCATGCCGGGGCTGCCTTCCAGGTACACGTACGCCCGCCCGGGCTGCCAGCCTGGCTCGGGTGGCGCCGCGAGGGCGAGGACGAGCGCGAGCGCGGCCCGCACGGCTCAGCCCGTGGTCCGGCCGCCGCGCCGGGTCAGCCAGAGGACGCCCGCCGCCCCGGTCAGCAGCACTGTTCCGCCGAGCGTGCCGAGTGCCGTCGCGGAGTCGAGCGGGCCCGTTTTCGGCAGTTCGGAGGCCGGCGGTGCGGTGCCGCCACCCGCCGCCGTGACATCCAGTTCGAGGGACGGGCCGGGGCTGTTCTTGGGGGTGCAGGTCGTGGTTGTGCCGAGAGCCTTGATCGTCAGTACGCCCGCGGTGAAGGTGACCTTGCCGCTCTTCTTCGGGGTGTACGTTCCCGACAGGTCGCTGATCTTGATCGGGGTCTCGGCCGGGATGGCCGCCGCGTTGGGCGGCCCGCTCACCGGCACGTTCCCGGTCTCCGCGCCGCCCAGCTCGATGACCGCGCTGGGGTTCATGGCCCCCTTGCCCAGTTCGACCGGGCTGGAGGAGACGCCCTTCTTGAAGGACATGGTGAGCTTGTACGCGTCGCCGCTCTTCACGGCCTTGATGTCGATCGGCGAGACCGCGCCCTTCGGTCCGATCGGAGTCTTGCACTGGTAGTCGACGTCCACGACGGTGGCCTGCGCGGCCGGGGCGGCCATCAACACCACCGGGGCCGCCATCGCTGCTGCCAGCGCACATGCTGCTCGTTTCCGGTACGACACGTCGGGTCCCCTCGGCCGGCACGTAACTGACGACACATCAGATCGGGCGCTCAAGGTACGCCCGAGGCCTTGGGGAGGGAAGACAAAGAGCACGCCGTATCGACGGCGTGCTCCGGTGAGAGGTACGGGTGGCTCAGGCGGGGGCGGCGAGCTCCGCCCACACGGTCTTGCCCGGCGAGCCCGGCGATCGGGCAACCCCCCAGTCCATGCAGAGCCGTTGGACGATAAACATCCCGTGGCCGCCGGGCCGCCCGGCGCGGTGCGGGGTGCGCGGCGCCGGCTGCCCGGAACCGCGGTCGGTGACCTCGAGGCGCAGGACCTTGCCGTCGCAGCCGACGCGCAGTTCCTCGGGCCCCTCCGCGTGCAGGCAGGCGTTGGTGACCAGCTCGGAGACGACGAGCAGCACGTCCTCCGCGGCGGCCCGGCGGTCGGCCGTGGCGGCGGGGAGCCAGCCCCAGTCGTAGAGGGCCTGCCTCGTGAAGTCGCGGGCCAAGGGGACGATGCCACTGGCCGCACCCAGGGCGAGGCTGCGCACGGCACCGCCGGAAACACCGGAGTGCCCGGGCGCGGGCACCGCCGGCACCGCGCCGGCACCGCCGGGCTCTGGGCCGAGGTCGCCCGGCTGTTGCTGCCGGGTGGTGCTCATCAGCGCTTCACCTCACCGATTCACCGATTCACCATGGTCTGAGTACGCAGAGTGCTGGTCGTTCAACGTTCTGCGGGGTACTCCTGCCCGGCCGATTCGTGACAACACCCACGAGATCGCCCCGGTCCGCGTGACGCGGGCAACAGGAGGCGGTCCTTCAGTGGCCCAAGGCCGCTTCGACGGAGTCGTGCACGGTGAAGACCGCCTCGGCTCCGGTGATCTCGAAGACTCTCGCCACCACGGGACGCATCCCGGCCAGATGGACCGCTCCCCCGCCGGCCTCGGCCTTCAGCCGGGCGCCGAGCAGGACATTGAGTCCGGTGGAGTCGCAGAACTCGAGCTGTGAACAGTCGATGACGAGGCGTACACGCCCCTGCTCGATCGCCTCTTCCAAGGGAGCCCGCAGCAGGTCGGCGGTGTGGTGATCGAGCTCACCCGCCGGTTTCACAACCTCGCTGCACCCCTCGGTCCGAACCTCGACCTGAAGCCGGCCCCGGTTCACGCTGCCGACCGTCTCGCGGTCCATGCCGTCCCTTTTCGCCGTGTCGTTAGCTGCGTCGTCCACCGTTGCGTACTGCGCGCCGCCACCGTCGACGGACAGCGTCGGCGCTCGTCGAACCCTACGCCCTCGACGACCGGTCCGGTAGCCGAACTTATCGACAATACGGACATATAGGAGATACGCCACTTGCCATCGTCGTGGCGGAACCGGTAGGGCTAGTAAAGACACAACCGACACGGCCGGCTTTGGAGGCGCCGCTCACCGCAGCAGCATGTATGGGCTTCGGCAGCCATATGCCGAGAACGATGGAGGAGACCATGTCACCCCGGCTCGACGAATTGCGTACCCCCACCGCGCCGTCGACACTGTCCACCCCCACCGGCGAGCAGCCCGAAGGCCTCCAGGGCCTGGCAGGCCTTCCGGACATCCCGCCCTTCGCAGAGGTGGGAGCACTGGACGCACGAGAGCTCTCCAGGACGCTCTTCGCACGTCTCGAGTCCCTCGAGGAGGGCACGCACGAGCACGCGTACGTCCGCAACACCCTGGTCGAACTGAACCTCGCGCTGGTCAAGTTCGCCGCCTCCCGGTTCCGCACCCGCAGCGAGCCGATGGAGGACATCGTCCAGGTCGGCACGATCGGCCTCATCAAGGCGATCGACCGCTTCGAACTCAGCCGCGGCGTCGAGTTCCCCACCTTCGCGATGCCGACCATCATCGGCGAGATCAAGCGCTTCTTCCGCGACACCAGTTGGTCGGTGCGCGTGCCGCGCCGGCTGCAGGAGCTGCGGCTGGACCTCGCGAAGGCGGGCGACGAGCTCTCCCAGCAGCTGGACCGCGCCCCCACCCTCGACGAGCTGGCCAAGCGCCTCGACATCGGCAGGGACGAGGTCGTCGAGGGCATGGCGGCGAGCAACGCGTACACGGCGAGCTCCCTGGACGCCCAGGCCGAGGACGACGACAACGAGGGCGCGCTCGCGCACCGCATCGGCTACGAGGACCACGGCCTCGAGGGCATCGAGTACATCGAGTCGCTGAAGCCCGTCATCGCGAGCCTGCCGCCGCGGGACCGCAAGATCCTCTCCCTCCGGTTCGTCGCCAACATGACGCAGTCGGAGATCGGCGAGGAGCTCGGGATCTCACAGATGCACGTCTCCCGGCTGCTGGCCCGGACCCTGGGCAGGCTGCGCAAGAGCCTGACGCTGGACGAGTGAACGCCGGACCTCCGCACCGGCTTCGAAGGGCCCATTCCGTCAAGGAATGGGCCCTTCGACGTTATTGATGGGGCAGTTCTGATTGGTCCACATTGACCAGGGGCAAGTGGGGGGAATCACATGGCTCTTGGGGAGGGCTGCCCGCGCCCCCGGCCGCAGGGCCGCGCCCTCGTGCACACGCAGCTCGCCCGTCTTCAGGGCGTCCTTGTACTCGGCGTCGCCGCGCCCCAGGTCCACCATCCCGATGCCCTCTCGGGCCGCCGCCTCCGCCATCCGCAGGTGCAGGACGAGCCCCGGCGAGTACGTGGCGAACTCCGTCTCGTACGCCGGGAACCAGCACGACAGCACGGTGCGTGAGCGCGACCCGAAGTGTGCGGCGACCGGCCGGCGCCCCGCGTACAGCACCGACAGCACACCGCTGCAGCCGTCGGCGCGCGACTCGTGCAGACGACGCACCAGGGCACTGATCCACCGCTGTGCGAAGCGGTCACGACGGCCTGTCCTGCGGTACTGGGCCGACTTCCACCCGATGGGGTGCGCAGCGCCGCCGGGTCCCGCTCGTCGAAGACGAACCGTGTGTCGCCCACCTGCCGCCCGAGCCTGCGCTCCTTGGCGAGCGTGGTCCGAAGGAACCTGGGCGACTGCGCACGCAGCAGCTCCTCGTAGGCGGCGTATCCCGCGCCGACGTCGATGACGGGCGAGCCGAACCCCTCCGCCGCATCGTGCTCCGCCCACCCGTGCGCGGCCCGGGCCGCCGATCGGTCCGATGGTCCGCATCCGCCCGCTGTCGCATGTCGCGCTCCGCCCGCCAGGCGGATGCCCACGACACTGGGAGGGACGCCGGACGGACCACAGAAAAGGACACCGCCATGCCCCCACTCATCGCAGTCACCGGAGCGAGCGGCCGTGTCGGCGGCCGGGTGGCACGCCGGCTCTCCGGTGCGGACGTCCCGACCCGGCTCATCGGCCGCGACCCCACGCGGTTGCCCGAACTGCCGGGCGCGCAGCCCTCGCAGCCCGCGACGTACGGCGACAGCGAGGCGATGCGGCGGGCGATCGACGGGGCGGAAACCCTGTTCCTGGTCTCCGCACACGAGTCGCCGGGCCGGGTGAAGGAGCACTGCACAGCGGTGGACGCCGCGCTCGCGGCGGGCGTCGAGCGGATCGTGTACGTGTCGTTCGTCGGCGCCGCGCCCGACGCGACGTTCACCTTCGCCCGCGACCACTGGCACACCGAGCAGTACATCCGCTCCTGCGGAGTGCGCCACACCTTCCTGCGGGACAACTTCTATCTGGCCGCTCTCCCCGCGATGACCGGCAAGGACGGGGTGCTGCGCGGTCCGGGCGGCCAGGGCCGGGTCGCCGCCGTCGCCCACGACGACATCGCGGACGCGGCGGCGGCGGTGCTGCTGGACGGCACCCGCACACACGACAGGGTGGTGTACGACCTGACAGGTCCGACCGCGTTCTCGCTCGCGGAGGCGGCGCAGACCCTCAGCGAGGTCACCGGCCGCAGCGTCCGCTACCAGCTGGAGTCCCGGGAGCAGGCGTACGCCTCCCGGGCCGCTTACGGCGCGCAGGAATGGGAGGTGCGGGGCTGGGTCACCTCGTACGAGGCGATCGCCGTCGGCGAGATGGCAGCCGTCTCCGACGCCGTCCCCCGCCTGACGGGCCACCCGGCGCAGGGTCTTCGCGACTACCTGGCCGAGCATCCGAGCAGCTGGCGGCACCTGCTGAACGGGGCGCCCAGATCGGCTGAGCGGCGCGCCTAAGGCAGCCTTCGGCCCGCCTTCCAGACCTCGCTCACCAGGGGGACGCCGGGCCGATAGGCCAGGTGCACATGGCTCGGAGCGTCGAGCAGCACCAGGTCGGCGCGGGCGCCGGGGCCGAGGCGGCCGACGTCCGTGCGGCGCAAGGCCGCAGCGCCGCCGGCCGTGGCCGACCAGAGCGCCTCGTTCGGCGTCATCCCCATGTCCCGCACCGCGAGCGCGATGCAGAAGGGCATCGACGAGGTGAACGACGAGCCGGGGTTGCAGTCCGTCGACAGCGCGACCGTCGCGCCGGCGTCGAGGAGCCGGCGGGCGTCGGGCCACTCGGCGCGGGTGGAGAACTCCGCGCCCGGAAGCAGCGTCGCGACCGTGTTGCCGTTCGCGAGCGCGTCGACGTCCTGGTCGGTGAGGTGGGTGCAGTGGTCGGCAGACGCGGCGTCCAGTTCGACGGCGAGCTGCACGCCGGGGCCGTAGGTCAGCTGGTTGGCGTGCACGCGGGGCGTGAGGCCCTTGGCCCGGCCGGCCGTGAGGACCGCCCGGGCCTGGTCCCCGTCGAACGCACCCTTCTCGCAGAACACGTCCACCCAACGGGCGTAGGGGACACAGGCGTCGAGCATCTCGCCGGTCACGAGGGCGACGTAGGCGGCGGGGTCGTCGGCGTAGTCGGGAGACACGATGTGCGCCCCGAGGTAGGTGACCTCGTCGGTGTGCGCGGCGGCGATCCTCAGGGCCCGCGCCTCGTCCTCGACGGTCAGCCCGTAGCCGGACTTGGTCTCCATGACGGTGGTGCCCTGGCGCAGCGCCTCCGCGAGGTAGCGGGCGACGTTCGCGTCGAGTTCCGCGTCGGACGCGGCGCGGGTCGCCGCGACGGTGGTGCGGATGCCGCCGGCGGCGTACGCCTGCCCGGACATACGGGCGTTGAACTCGGCGGTGCGGTCGCCGGCGAAGACGAGGTGCGAGTGCGAGTCGACGAAACCGGGGATGACGGCCCGGCCGTCGGCGTCGACCCGATTGTCAGTGGCGGGTGCTTTGCTCTTCTCACCGATCCAGGCGATGCGGTCGCCGTCGATGACGACGGCCGCGTCCTGGATCAGTCCGAGGGGGGATCCGTCACCGAGGGAGGGGTCGTTGGTGACCAGGCTGGCGATGTTGGTGATGACGGTGGCCGTCGCCGCGACGGCGCTGTTCGTCGTCGCGGGGGCGGGCATCGCCGGGGGGTTGTTCGTCGTCTCGGGGCCGCTGTTCATGATGCGGGGTGTCTCCTTCAGCCGTGCAGTGCGGCGATCGCGTCCGTCAGGGCTCGGGGAACGTCCGGGACGGCGGCGTGCTCCCCGTCCCGGACGACATGGCGGCCGCCCACGACCGTATGGCGCACATCCGCTGCCGACGCTGCGAATACCGCCGTCTCAGCTCCCAGACGCGGCGGTGGCCCGGCTGTCCTGACGCTGGTCAGGGCGATGGTCGTGAAGTCGGCGAGCGCGCCGGGCTCGAGGCTGCCGGCCTCGGGCCACCCGAGCGCGGCGTGGCCGTCGGCCGTCGCGGCGCGGAGCAGCGCGCCCGCCGTCCAGTGGCCGCGGGTGCGGGAGCGCAGGCGCTCGTTCAGCTCCATGGCGCGCGCCTCCTCGAAAAGGTCGATCACGGCGTGGCTGTCGCTGCCGAGGGACAGCGGCGAACCCACCGCCTGGAGGGCCGGCGCGGGGCCGATGCCGTCGGCGAGGTCGCGCTCGGTCGTCGGGCACATGCAGGTGGCCGTCGTCGTGCCGCCGAGCAGCGCGATGTCCTCCTCGGTGAGGTGCGTGTTGTGGACGCCGGTGGTGCGCGCGCCGAGCACACCGTGGTCGGCGAGCAGCCGTGTGGGCGTGCAGCCGTGCGCGGCGAGACACGCGTCGTTCTCCGCGGTCTGCTCGGAGAGGTGGACGTGCAGAGGCGCATGGCGAACGGAGGCCCAGGACGCGACCGTCGACAGCTGGTCCGCGGGCACGGCCCGTACGGAGTGGATCGCGGCCCCGATCCGTACGTGCTCACCGTCCTTCAGCGCGTCGGCCCGCTCGGCCCACGCGTCCGCCGTGCCGTCGCTGAAGCGCCGCTGGTGGTAGTTGGGCGGCTGGTCGAAGCCCGCGGCCAGATACGCGGTGTCGAGCAGTGTGATCCGGATGCCGGCCTCACCGGCCGCGGCGATCAGCGCCTCGCCCATCGCGTTGGGGTCGGCGTACGGGACGCCTCCGGGCGCGTGGTGCACGTAGTGGAATTCGCCCACGGCCGTGATCCCGGCCAGCGCCATCTCGGCGTAGACGGCGCGTGCCAGCGCGAAGTACGACTCCGGTGTCAGCTGCGAGGCGACCTGGTACATCACCTCGCGCCACGTCCAGAACGTCCCCGAGCCGACCTGCACCGTGCCGCGCAGCGCGCGGTGGAAGGCGTGCGAGTGGGCGTTGGCGAGGCCTGGGAGCGTCAGGCCGCGCAGGATCTCCGCGCCCGGCGGCGGGGTTGCGGCGCCGTCCCGTACGGCGGCGATGCGCCCGTCGGCCACGTGCAGCGCCACGCCCGGTTCGACGTGCGTGCCGAGCCACGCGTGTTCCAGCCAGTACGTCGTCACCTGCACGCCAGGCCCTCCAGTACGTCGGCGAGTGCGACCACCCCGACCACGCAGTCGTCCTCGGCCGCGGATTCGGCGGGGGAGTGCGAGACACCCGTGGGGTTGCGTACGAACAGCATGGCGGTCGGGATCGAGCCGGACAGGATTCCGGCGTCGTGTCCGGCTCCCGTCCCGAGAACGGGTACCGCGCCCCCGAGGATCTTGTTCAGCTCGTCGCGCAGGGCGTGCTCGAACTCGATCACGGGCGTGAACGACTCCCGGACGACCGTGAGGTCCACGCCGTCGCGTTCCGCGCGTTCCCGCGCGGCCTGCTCGACTGCGGAGACGACGGTGTCGAGAGCCGCCAGGTCGGGGGCGCGGGAGTCAAGCCAGCCGCGGACGAGGGACGGGATCGCGTTGACGCCGTTCGGCTCGACGGAGATCTTGCCGAACGTGGCCACTGCTCCCGCGAGTTCCGCCTCGCGGCGGGCGGCGAGGACGGTCTCCGCGTACGTCAGCATCGGATCGCGCCGGTCGACGAGCCGGGTGGTGCCGGCGTGGTTGGCCTCGCCGGCGAAGTCGAACCGCCAGCGGCCGTGCGGCCAGATGGCGGACGCGATGCCCACGGCGTCGCCCGTCAGGTCGAGCGCACGCCCCTGCTCGACGTGCAGCTCGACGAACGCGCCGATGCGGGCGAGGCGTTCGGGGTCCGCGCCGATGGCGCCCGGGTCGTGACCGGCCGCCTCCATCGCCTGCGGGAGGGTGACGCCGTCCGCGTCGCGGAGTTCGTACGCCTTCTCCCGCGTCAGCTGCCCGGCGGCGAGCCGGGAGCCGACGCAGGCGAGCCCGAACCGGGCGCCCTCCTCGTCACCGAAGTTGGTGATGGCGAGGGGCCGGGTGAACTCCGCACCTCTGCGACGGAGTTCGTCGAGCGCGGCGAAGGACGAGACGACACCGAGCGGGCCGTCGAAGGCGCCGCCGTCGGGTACGGAGTCGAGGTGCGATCCGGTGACGACGGCGTCACCCGCGAGGGGGTCGCCGAGCCAGGCCCACTGGTTGCCGTTGCGGTCGATCTCGCAGGTGAGCCCACGGCTTGCGGCCTGCGCCTCGAACCAGGCGCGGCAGTCCCGGTCCGCGGCGGTCCACGCGAACCGGCGGTAGCCGCGGGTGTCCGCGTGGCGGCCGATGGGGAGCAGGTCGCGCCACATCTCGTGGAACGAGGCCGGCTCCGCCGGGCCGCGCCCACCCGCCCCCGGAGCTCCACCCGGGCGGTGCCCCCGCTGCTCTGCGGGACGACGGCCCGCAGACCCGGTCACGCGTCGCCCTCCCGCATCGGGACGCGTACGCCCTTGGCGTCGGCAACCGACTCCGCGATGTCGTAGCCCGCGTCCACGTGGCGGATCACGCCCATACCCGGGTCGTTCGTCAGGACCCGGCGGATCTTCTCGCCCGCGAGCTTCGTGCCGTCCGCGACGGACACCTGGCCGGCGTGGATCGAGCGGCCCATGCCGACGCCGCCACCGTGGTGGAGAGAGACCCACGACGCGCCCGAGGCGACGTTCACCATCGCGTTCAGCAGCGGCCAGTCCGCGATCGCGTCGGAGCCGTCGAGCATGGCCTCGGTCTCGCGGTACGGGGAGGCGACGGAGCCGCAGTCCAGGTGGTCGCGGCCGATCGCGAGCGGCGCTGCCAGCTCGCCGCTCGCCACCATGTCGTTGAAGCGTTCTCCCGCGCGATCGCGCTCGCCGTAGCCGAGCCAGCAGATGCGGGCGGGAAGGCCCTGGAAGTGCACACGCTCTCCGGCCATCTTGATCCAGCGGTGCAGGGACTCGTTCTCCGGGAAGAGGTCCAGGATCGCCTTGTCCGTCTTGGCGATGTCCGACGCCTCGCCCGAGAGCGCCGCCCAGCGGAACGGGCCCTTTCCCTCGCAGAACAGCGGCCTGATGTACGCCGGAACGAAGCCGGGGAAGGCGAACGCCCGGTCGTATCCCGCCAGTTGTGCCTCGCCGCGGATCGAATTGCCGTAGTCGAACACCTCGGTACCCGCGTCCATGAAGCCGACCATCGCCTCCACGTGGCGGGCCATCGACTCACGGGCGCGGGTGGTGAATCCGGCCGGGTCCTTGGCCGCGTACGAGGCCATGTCGTCGAAGTCGACGCCCGTCGGCAGGTAGGCGAGCGGGTCGTGGGCCGAGGTCTGGTCGGTCACGATGTCGATCGGCGCGCCCTCCGCGAGCATCCGGGGCAGCAGGTCGGAGGCGTTGCCGAGCAGGCCGATGGAGAGGGGGCGGCGGGCGTCGCGGGCCTCGACGGCGAGCTGGAGCGCGTGCTCCAGGGAGTCGGCCTTGACGTCCAGGTAGCGGTGCTCGATGCGTCGCTCGATGGCGCGCGGGTCGCAGTCGATGCAGATGGCGACGCCGTCGTTCATGGTGACGGCGAGCGGCTGGGCGCCCCCCATGCCGCCGAGTCCGGCGGTGAGGGTGATCGTGCCGGCCAGGGTGCCGCCGAACTTCTTGGCGGCGACGGCGGCGAACGTCTCGTACGTGCCCTGCAGGATGCCCTGCGTGCCGATGTAGATCCAGGAGCCGGCGGTCATCTGGCCGTACATGGTCAGACCCAGCTGCTCCAGCCGCCGGAACTCCTCCCAGTTCGCCCAGTCGCCGACCAGGTTGGAGTTGGCGATGAGGACACGCGGCGCCCACTCGTGGGTCTGCATGACGCCGACGGGACGGCCGGACTGGACGAGCATCGTCTCGTCCTGCTTCAGGGTCTGCAGCGTGCGCACCATCGCGTCGAAGGAGCGCCAGTCACGGGCGGCCTTGCCGGTGCCGCCGTAGACGACGAGCTTGTCGGGGTGCTCGGCGACCTCGGGGTCGAGGTTGTTCTGCAGCATGCGGAGGGCGGCTTCCTGCTGCCATCCCAGGGCGCTCAGTTCCGTACCGCGCGGTGCCCGTA
The DNA here is from genome assembly GCF_044763255.1 of Streptomyces sp. NPDC096176. Classification (NCBI taxonomy): domain Bacteria; kingdom Bacillati; phylum Actinomycetota; class Actinomycetes; order Kitasatosporales; family Streptomycetaceae; genus Streptomyces; species Streptomyces sp. NPDC096176. Next base: position 61,588 of record NZ_JBIWFV010000005.1, read on the forward strand.
CGGGGCGGGGTCCTGACATGGCGATGCCTCCTCGCAACGATGTGGGTTTTCTATTCACATACTCGCCATCTGAATAGATGTAGTCAACCGCTGCGGCGCGACCCGCCGGGTGATTGGCTGGCGCCATGACTGTCGACCGCCGGGATGTGGCCGTACGAGCGGCCGTGGAACAGGGACTTCTCACCGAGGAGCAGCCCGTGGCCGCCCTTCTCGATGTGGCGGGTATCCGCTCTTCGGTGGCAGCCCTGCGGGGCGCGTTCGCCGCCGTCACGGACGCGCCGGTGCTGCACGCCTTCGCCGTGAAGGCCGCCCCGCTGGTGCCCGTCCTCGCGCTGCTCCACGCGGAAGGAATGGGCGCGGAGGTCGCGAGCCCGGGTGAGCTCGCACTGGCACGGGCCGCCGGCCTGCCGCCGGACCGGATCGTGCTCGACTCCCCCGCCAAGACCGTCGCCGAGCTGAGCGAAGCCCTCGAACTGGGCATCGCCGTCAACGCCGACAACTGGCAGGAACTCGGCCGCCTCGACACCCTCGTCAGCGGCGGCGACGGGCAGCCCGCCTCCCCGCTCGGCCTGCGGGTCAATCCACAGGTCGGCGGCGGCTCGATCGGGGCGCTGTCGACGGCCACCCCCACGTCCAAGTTCGGCGTGGCGCTGAACGACGCGGGCGCCCGGGAGCGGGTCGTACGGGCCTACCTCGAGCGCCCCTGGATGACACGGCTGCACGCCCACTCCGGCTCCCAGGGAATGGCGCTGGCGCGCATGGCACAGGGCATCCACGCGCTGTACGAGCTCGCCGAGGAGATCAACGCGGCGGCCGGCCGGCAGCAGATCGACACGATCGACATCGGCGGCGGTCTCCCGGTCAACTTCTCCTCCGACGAACACACCCCGGCCTTCGCCGACTACGCCGGACTCCTGAAGGAACGCGTCCCCGGACTGCTCGACGGCCGGTACGGCCTGGTCACCGAGTTCGGCCGCTCGCTGCTCGCCAAGCACGGCACGGTCCTCGCCCGGGTCGAGTACGCCAAGTCCGCCGGTTCCCGGCCGATCGCGGTCACCCACGCGGGCGTCCAGGTCGCCACCCGCACCGTCTACGACCCCGTGTCCTGGCCGCTGCGAATCGCCGCGTACGACGTCACGGGCGTGCCCAAGGCCGGTCCGGACGTCGAGCAGGACATCGCCGGGCCGGCCTGCTTCGCCGGTGACCTGCTGGCGGAGAAGCGGCGGCTGCCGCTGCTGGAGGCGGGCGACGTGATCGCTGCGCTCGACACGGGCGCGTACTACTTCTCCAACCACTACGGCTACAACAGCCTGCCCAGGCCCGCCGTGCACGGCTTCACGGCCGGACAGGACAGCGAGGTGCGGTTCACCACCGTGCGGGAGGCCCAGAGCGTGGAGGAGATCGTCGCGGAGTCCGGCGGAGCACAACGGGACACGCTGCTCGATTGACAAGCGCAGCGCTGCCTCGGCCGGCCGAGGAGCGCGCTGGGACGCCTCGGCCGGTGAACGTTCAGCAGGGGCGATTGTCCGACCCCAATGGTTCCATGGACCCATGGCCACCAGCAGCGTTGTCGTCGAGCGTCTGATCCTCGCGCCGCCCGGCCCCGTATGGGATGCCCTGACCGACATCCGGGGCTGGGAGCGCACGCTCAGCGGCGTGGAGAAGGTCGAGGTGCTGACCGAAGGCGGCTTCGGCGTCGGCACCCGGTGGCGCGAGACCCGGCGGATGCTGGGCAAGGCAGCCACGGAGGAGATGTACGTGACGGTGTGCGAGCCCCCCGAGCGTTATGTGGTGGAGGCCGATTCGCGAGGCACCCACTATGTCTCCCAGTTCACCGTCGTCCCCGCCGGTCCCAAGGCGACGACCGTCCGGCTGACGTTCGGTGCCGAGCCGCCCGGCGGCTTCATGGGCCTGCTCGCCAAGGTCCTCGGTCCGCTCGGCGCCAAAGCCGTGCGCAAGGCGATAGCAAGGGATCTCGACGACGTGGCCGCCGCGGTGGAGCGCCGCGGCGGCTGACACGGCAGCGGCTCTCCCTCGGGTCCGCCCGCCTGGCGCAGGCAAGCATCACAGAGGGCTCACGCAGGGCAGAAACCTTCCCATCTGACTACGGGAGAGGTGTCTCATGGCCACATCCGCACCGACGTCCACCGACTCACCGGACCGGCAGCCGGCCCTGAAACGGGCCATCGGGCCGAAGCTGCTGATCCTCTTCGTGATCGGCGACATCCTGGGCACCGGCATCTACGCCACCACGGGCAAGGTGGCGGGCAAGGTCGGCGGCGCCCTGTGGCTGCCCTTCGCGATCGGCTTCGTGGTGGCCATCCTGACGGCGGCGTCGTACGTGGAACTGGTCGGGAAGTATCCGAAGGCCGCCGGTGCCGCGCTCTACACGCAGAAGGCGTTCAAGATCCCCTTCCTGACCTTCATCGTCGCCTTCATGGTGATGTGCTCCGGCCTCTCCTCGGCCAGCGCCGCCGCCCGGGCATTCAGTGGGGACTACTTCCAGGAGTTCACCGACGCCGTGCCGCCCACCCTCATCGCGATCGTCTTCATCGTCGCCCTCGCCGCGCTGGCACTGCGCGGTGTGTCCGAGTCCGTGAAGACCAACGTCGTACTGACCGCCGTCGAGCTCACCGGCCTCCTGGTGATCCTGTCGATCGGCGCCTGGGCCGTATTCACCGGCGACGGAGAGCCGTCCCGGCTGGGCGAGTTCCAGGCCTCCGGCACCGGCTACGCACTGATCACCAGCGTCCTCGGGGCGACAGCCCTCGGGTTCTTCGCCTTCGTGGGCTTCGAGGACTCGGTCAACATGGTGGAGGAGACCCGCGATCCGCTCCGCACCTTCCCCCGCGCGATCTTCATCGGTGTCGCCGTCACCGGCACCATCTATGTGCTCGTCGCGCTGATCTCGTCGCTGCTCGTCGACTACCGCACGCTGGAGAAGTCCAGTGGCCCGCTGCTGGAGGTGGTCAAGGCCGGGGGAGTCGACTTCCCGCCCAGGCTCTTCGCGCTGATCGCCCTGTTCGCGGTCGCCAACTCCGCGCTGATCAACATCATGATGGCGTCCCGGCTCTGCTACGGGCTGGCCAACGAGAAGGTCCTGCCGCGCGGCATGGGCAAGGTCCTCCCCAGGCGCCGCACCCCTGTCACCGGAATCGTGTTCGTGACCCTGCTGGCCATCGGACTGGTGTCGACGGGCGAGATCCAGGGGCTCGGGGACACCACCGCGTTCCTGCTGCTCTGTGTCTTCGCGGTGGTCAACGTGGCCGTGCTGGTGCTGCGCAAGGACCGTGTGGAGCACGCTCACTTCCGTACGCCGACGATCCTGCCGGTCCTCGGCGCGATCACCGCGATCGCCCTGGCCAGCCCCATGGCCGACCGGGCGGCGGACGTCTACGTCCGAGCCGGCGTGCTGTTGGCCATCGGCATCGTGCTGTGGGCCGTCAACAAGGCGGTGCTGAAGCTGCGCCACGAGGAGGAGGCCGACCGAGGGAAGGCATAGGGGGCTCTCTTCCTACACGTTGGGGCGGACCTTAACGGGCCCGCGCATGTTCCGCTGGAAAATGCCAGAAACCCCTCCGGCCGGCGCCACGGTGCGTAACCTTTCCGTCACTGCCGCGTTCGTGCGCGGCACACCGAGGCGGGGAGGGGAGTCCGCGTGCCCGGAATCGACGAGTGCCTGCTGCAGGCCATGGTGGTGCCGGGGGCCCGTGGGGCCTCCATCGTGGACTGGACGAGCGGGCTCGCCCTCGGCGCCGTCGGGGAGACCCCCGGCGGCGACCACGAGGCGACGGCGGCGGAGACGGCCGAACTGGCCCGGATGGCCGCCGAGTACCCGTCGTTCGCTCCCGAGGAGACCCACCCCGAAAGCCTCAAGGGGTTACCCGTCGAGGACCTCATCGTCACCACCCGCACCGGGTATCACGTGGTGCGGTTCGTGGAGACGACGTTCGACAGCAGTGTGTTCCTGCACCTCTGGCTCGACCGGGAGACCGGCAACCTGGCGCTCGCCCGGCTGCGCCTCGCGGACCTCGCAGAGCGGCTGGTCCTCGGATGACCGCACCAGTGACGGACGCGGCGACGGACGCGGTGACGGCCCTCTCGCCCATGCTCGGCAGGCTCGCGCAGGAGCGGGCCACCGGCGTCCTCGTCCGTGACCACGGTGCCCTCTACCTCGCCGACGGCCTGGTCGTGCACGCCGAAAGCCCCGCCGCGCCCGGTCTCGACGTCCTCCTGACGGCGGGCGGCCGCCTCCCGCGCACGGGTTGGGACGAGGCGGTCGCCAAGGCCGGCGCGCGCAGGGAGGTGGCGCGCTTCCTCGTCGACAGTGGGCAGGTCGCCGACGGGGAGCTGGAGATCTGCCACCTCGGCGCCCTCCACGACGCCGCGTTCTTCACGCTGGCACCCGGCAGCGGGCCGACCCGCTTCCGCTACGGCGTCGCCCACTGGATCGGCACCGTGCGTCCCGTGCCCGCCGCGGCCGTGGCCCGCGAGGCCCGCAGGCGGCGCGGGCTGCTCGACTCCGTCTGGCCCCACCCGGAGGTCGACACCGCGCCCCTGCGGCGCCTCCCGCCCGGATACGGCGCGACGGCCACCCCCAGACAGCGGGCGCTGCTGGCGCTCGCCGACGGTGTCCGTACCCCCTCTGCCATCGCCAGGGCCATGGGCCGGCCGGCCTTCAACACCCTGCTCGACGTACGGCGGCTGGCCGCGGCCGGGCTCGTCGAGACACCGTCCGGACCGGCCACGACCGATCCTGCCCCGCTGCCCGCCTGGGTCGCCGAATTCCCCGCCGACCCGGACATCGCCCTGCTACGCCGGCTCCGCGACGCTCTGGAGGCAAGCCTGTGACACACCGCACGACCCACCGGGCCCCGCGCACCGCGTCATGAGGCGTGCCCTGAGGCTGCGCGCCGAGAGGAGACAGCTCATGACGGCCGAGACCGAGGTGCTCGGTGAAATCAGACGCCTGCGCGCCCGTATGCCGCAGCTGACCGGCGTGCTCGCGGCGAGCATCGACGGCCTGGTGCTGGCGGCGGACACCACGGAGGCGGAGAGCGTCGCCGCCCTCACGGCGGCCGCGCTCTCGGTAGCGCAGCGGCTGACCGAGACCACCGGGCAGGGCGGCTTCAAGGAGCTGCTCGTCCGGGGCGAGGCGGGCTATGTCGCCACCTACGCGGCCGGCGCCTCCGCCGTGCTGACCGTGCTGGCCGAGCCCCGTACCAACGTGGGCCGGCTCCACCTCGAGGCCCGTCGGGCCGGTGCCCGTGTCGGGGCGCTGGTCGACGCCGCTCTCGAACGATCCCAGGACGCCTGACGCGATGGCCGCCTCCCCCGCGAACCCCGCGGAACCACCACCCGCACGGGCCGGCAGAAGCACCCGGACCGGCCGCACCACCGCAAGAACAACCACCAGACGGAAGGAAAGAACGCCTGCCATGGCCAACACAGAGACCGCGCTCAAGGAAGCCACCACCATCGAGGGCGCCATCGGCGCCGCGCTCGTCGACTACACCAGCGGCATGGCGCTGGGCACCATCGGCGGCAGCAAGGACCTCGATCTGACCGTGGCCGCGGCGGGCAACACCGACGTGGTCCGCGCCAAGGTCCGCACGATGGAGCACCTGGGCCTCAAGGACGAGATCGAGGACATCCTGATCACGCTCGGCTCCCAGTACCACCTGATCCGGCTGATGAAGGGCCGCGGCACCAACGGACTGTTCCTGTATCTGGCACTCGACAAGGAACGGGCGAACCTGGCGATGGCCCGCCACCAGCTGAAGAAGATCGAGGCCGAACTGGAGATCTGAGCCGGTCCGAGCCCTATCGGCGCCGCGCCCCTCCGGGCGCGGCGTCGCCGGCCGCGATCCCGGTGGTGCGAAACCCCTCGACCGGCCTGCCCGCCGCACCGGCGGCCAGCCAGTCGGTCCGCATCCACAGCAGCGCCTCCTCGGCACGCTCGCGGCGGCCCAGCCACGCCGCCTTGAGCCACAGACCCGTCCCCGCACCCGCCAGCACCGCCCCGCCCGCAGCCGGCAGCACGAGCGAGCTCGCCACAGCGGCCAGGAAGGCGAGCAGCAGCCACCAGCTCTTGGGCCGACGCACCACCCGCAGCGTCACCCGGCGGTCCTGGAGCACATCGTGCCGTCCCGCGCGCGTGGCACAGGAAGCGAGAAGTGTGTAGCGACCGCGGCGTGCGAGGGCGACGACAGCGGCCGTCACCAGGAACAGAGCGGCCCCCGCGAAGAGGCCGATACGACGGCCGGTGAGACCGGGCAGCAGCACACCGATCCCGGCGGCCAGAACACCCAGCCACCACAGGGGCGCCGCCCCTGCCCTCACGACCACCGCCACTCGCGCCAGCGACTGCGTCCCGCGACCCACTTCCGTACTCCCTCCGAGAGATCCGCACGGCCGATCCATGCCGTGGGCGCGGAGGATATCGGCCGTGTCTGAAGGGCGCCTGAGAAGAACCCCTTGTCCGGGCGGAGTTGTCACTCGGCGAAGAGACCGCGTTCGACCGCCCGGGCGTCGAAGTCCTCCAGCCGGGCCTGCGCGTCCGGCAGTCCGTCGCACATCGCCTCCAGCAGAACCCGTCCGAGCAGCATCGGCGCACACGCCGTGTCGAAGGCCAGGCCGGTGCCGACCGCCGCCGGGATCAGCAGATCGCTGTGCACGGCGACCGGCGCGAACGCCGAGTCGGCGACCGTCACCACCGTGAGGCCGACGGAGCGCGCGTACTCCAGTGCCTCGACGACCTCCTTGGGGTGCCGTGGCAGGGCGAAACACAGCAGCGCACTCGCGCCGGCCCGTCCGGCGGCGTCGATACGGTCCGGGAGCATCGAGCCGCCCTCGTCGAGCAGCCGTACGTCCGGGTGCACCTTGGCCGCGAAGTAGGCGAACCCGCGCGCCTGCGAGGCCGCGGCCCGCAGCCCCAGCACCGGCAGCGGCCGGGAGGCGGCCAGCAGCCGCCCGGCGCGCTCGACGAGCGCGGGCTCGGCGAGCATCTCCGCGAGCCGGCGCAGATTCTCGATCTCGGCCTGGACGGCCTGCTGGTACTCGTTGAAGGCGTCGCCGCCGGTGGCGGTCTCCGGCGGCACGACCTCGCGCAGATGCCTGCGCAGCGCCGGGTAGCCGTCGAAGCCGAGAGCGACGGCGAAACGGGTGACGGACGGCTGGCTCACCCCGGCGAGCTCCGCCAGCTCCACACTGGACAGGAACGGCACGTCGGCGGCGCGACGCACCATGCAGTGCGCGATGCGGCGCTGGGTGGGGGTGAGCCGGTGTCCCTCGAACAGCTGCTGCAGTCGTCCGGCAGGGCTGTCGCTCATGCCATCCCCCATCCTCCGGCCTGCCTATTCAGTCACCAAGAACTCTGCATGACGATATGCAGGCCGGGCAAGGCAGGCGGGGGTCGATGATCCGCGCAAGGAGCGGGCCGCGGCTCAGGACGCCGGGTGCGGCTCCATGAACTCCAGCCGGTTGCCGAACGGGTCGTGTGCGTAGAAGCGGTCGTGCCCGGGGAATTCGCCGTCCCACGTCACCTCGTGGCCGCACTCCTCCAGACGCGCGGCAAGGCTACGGAGAGAGCGGACCAGGATGCCGGGGTGGGCCTTGCGGGCAGGCGCGAAGTCCTGTTCGACACCGAGGTGGACCTCGAGGCCGCCGCCGCGGAACCAGCAGCCGCCTCGGGCGGCGAGCACCGGCGGCTTCTGCAGCTCGCGCATGCCGAGCACGTCCCCCCAGAAGCGGCGGCACCGGTCCTCGGCCCCGGGCGGGACCGCCAGCTGGACGTGGTGCAGACCGCCGAAGTGGTGGTCCGCGGTGACGTCGGCGCTCATCGGCTCTTCCCCCGTGTGTTCGACTGCGTCCGTCGGCACATGCTCGCACGGCGGTGGGACTCTGCTCCGGCTGTTCCCGAAGAAGATCCTCTTCCTGCCGGCCCCTGAGAAAGAGGGGGGCTACCCCCACTGACACCGCGGTCGGCCCGGCCGTAGTTTCTGTGCCATGGAAGCCCGCGACCCTGAGCTCAAAAAGGAGCTCGACGCCACCCTCCACGCCCGCCGCGACCTGGGCGAGGAGTACGAGTCCGCACTCGTCGAGTCGTTCCTGGAGAAGGTGGAGGAGCGGCTCGACACCACCGTCGACCGCCGGGTCAGGCGCCGGCTCGCCGAACAACAGATGACGGTCGCCCGCGGCCCCGGCCGGCAGCAGTCCGGGGACAACTTCGGGGAGCGCTTCGGCTTCGCCATCATCACGATGATCCTGGCCATCCCGCTCTCCGCAATCGGCGTGGCCAACGCTGACCTGCCGGGCCTGATCGTGACCTGGCTCGGGATCGTCGGCGTGAACGTGGCCCATGCGGCGCACGCCTGGCCCTGGCAGCGCAAGTCCCGGTCGGCAGGGTCCGAGTGGGACGAGTGACGGAGGCCGGCGCCGGCTGAGCCCGCCGCCCCGCGCAACGCGGTCGGGGTGCAGCACGGTTCGGCGCAACGCGATTCGGGGTGCAAAGTGGTGCGCGGGGACCGCCGCACCCCCGGCCGAGGGCCGGGGGCCGGGACGACAGCGGTCCCCGCGAAGGACACGGGCCGGGTCAGGACCGGTTTTCCGCGTCCGGGGCGTCTTTGGAGGTCCGGGAGCCGCTCCGGAAGTCCTGTGACGCCGCCACTTGTGCCGACCGGGTTACCTGCCCGGTACCCCCGCCGACATCAACCACTGTGCCGGACGCGTGTTAAGCGGGTGCTGCGCGTACATGACGTGCGCGTGCCGATTGCACGAAACGGCGTCCGTGAGGACTACTTGCCGCCCTTCGCGAGGAACGCCAGCAGGTCCTGACGGCTCACCACACCCGTCGGCTTGCCTTCGACCAGCACGATCGCCGCGTCCGCCGCGCCGAGCACCGACATCAGGTCGCCGACCGGCTCGCCGGAGCCGACCTGCGGCAGCGGCGCGGACATGTGCTTCTCCAGCGGATCGCCCAGGGACGCGCTCTGCGTGAACAGCGCGTCGAGCAGCTCGCGCTCGACGACGGAGCCGATGACCTCCGCGGCCATCACGTCCGGGTGGCCGGCGCCCGGCTTCACGATGGGCATCTGCGAGACGCCGTACTCCCGGAGCACCTCGATGGCCTGCCCGACCGTCTCCTCCGGGTGCATGTGCACCAGGCTGGGGATGCCGCCGGCCTCCTTGTCGCGCAGCACGTCACCGACGCACGCGGCACCCTCGCCCGCCAGGAAGCCGTAGTCGGCCATCCACTCGTCGTTGAAGATCTTGCTCAGGTAGCCGCGGCCGCTGTCGGGCAGCAGGACGACCACGATGTCGTCGGGTCCCAGCCGCTCCGCGACGCGCAGGGCCGCGACGACGGCCATGCCGCAGGAGCCGCCGACCAGCAGGCCCTCCTCCTTGGCGAGGCGGCGCGTCATCTGGAAGGAGTCCTTGTCGGACACGGCGACGATCTCGTCCGTCACGGTCCGGTCGTACGCGGAGGGCCAGAAGTCCTCACCGACGCCCTCGACGAGGTACGGACGGCCCGAACCGCCCGAGTACACGGAGCCCTCGGGGTCCGCGCCGATGATCTTGACCTTGCCGTCGCTGACTTCCTTCAGATAGCGACCGGTGCCGGAGATCGTGCCGCCGGTGCCGATGCCCGCGACGAAGTGCGTGATCCGCCCGTCCGTCTGCTCCCACAGCTCGGGCCCTGTGGTCTCGTAGTGCGAGCGCGGGTTGTTGGGGTTGGAGTACTGGTCCGGCTTCCAGGCACCCGGCGTCTCGCGCACCAGACGGTCGGAGACGTTGTAGTACGAGTCCGGGTGCTCGGGGTCGACGGCCGTGGGGCACACGACGACCTCGGCGCCGTACGCGCGCAGCACATTGATCTTGTCCGTGGACACCTTGTCCGGGCAGACGAAGATGCACTTGTAGCCCTTCTGCTGGGCCACGATCGCAAGTCCTACGCCGGTGTTGCCGCTCGTCGGCTCGACGATCGTGCCGCCGGGCTGCAGGGCGCCGCTCTCCTCCGCCGCCTCGATCATCCGCAGGGCGATCCGGTCCTTCACCGACCCGCCCGGGTTGAAGTACTCCACCTTGGCGAGGACGGTCGCAGAAATGCCTGCGGTCACGCTGTTCAGCTTCACCAGCGGGGTGTCGCCGACAAGACTGATCATCGAGTTGTGGATACGCACAATGTTCTCCGGGGTCTCCGTGATGGTGCGCCCAGCGTAAGCGGCCGAACGTGGGATTGGGCGACGGTGGCTGCGGGGCAGTTAGGTCATGTACGGCAACAAGGCCTGCGAGGGCTGCGGCCGCGGCGGCTGCGGCCCCGCGGGCTGCGAGGAGGTGGCTCGGACTGTGTCGAGGGCGAGGGTGGCGCGGCGTATCGCGGCAGGCGCGGCGTACGGCGGAGGCAGTATCGGGCTGCTGGGAGCGGCGGCGGTCGGTCTGGTCCTGGCGGAGGTCCAACTGGCCAAACGCACCGTCGGCGGGGGCAGGGCCCCCATCCCGCCACGGGGCGACGGGCTGTACGGGCTCGCCTTCGGCCGTGACAACCCCCTGCACCTCGGCGTCCTGGGCGACTCCACCGCGGCCGGCCAAGGCGTGCGCCGGGCGGGCCAGACGCCGGGAGCTCTGCTGGCCTCCGGCCTGGCCGCCGTGGCGGAGCGGCCGGTCGAGGTCCGCAATGTCGCACTCCCGGGGGCGCAGTCGGACGACCTGGAGCGCCAGGTGACGCAGCTGCTCGCCGACCGTACGCGTACACCGGACGTCTGCGTGATCATGATCGGCGCGAACGACGTCACCCACCGGATGCCGCCCACCCAGTCCGTGCGCTACCTCGCCTCCGCGGTGCGCAGGCTGCGCACCGCGGGAGCCGAGGTGGTCGTCGGCACGTGCCCGGACCTCGGGACCATCGAGCCGGTCTACCAACCGCTGCGCTGGCTGGCGCGCCGGGTGAGCCGTCAGCTCGCGGCGGCTCAGACGATCGTGGCGGTGGAACAGGGCGGTCGTACGGTCTCGCTCGGCGACCTGCTCGGCCCCGAGTTCGCGGCGAACCCGCGCGAGATGTTCGGGGTGGACAACTACCACCCGTCGGCGGAGGGCTACGCGACGGCGGTGATGGCCATGCTGCCGACGCTGTGCGCGGTGCTGGGCCTGTGGCCGGAGAGCGACACGCTGGACGCGGACCGGGACGAGGACATGCTGCCGGTCGCACGGGCGGCGGCCACGGCCGCGTCGGAGGCCGGTACGGAGGTCACGGGCGCTCGCGCCCCCTGGGCGCTCCTCAAGCACCGGCGGCGCCGGCGCCTCCCGGCACCAGAGGCCACGCCTCCGTCCGTCCCGGACAGCGAGCCCGCGAAGGGGCGCGCGGGGAGCGGCTGAGGCGAGGGCCCGGCCCGGGGGCTCCGCCCCCGGCCCGGGTCCCGCCGAGCGCGTGCGGGCACGGGCGGTAGCCGGTTTCGGGCAGGGCCGGGGCGGGGAAGAGCCCTTCCCGGAGGGTCATAAGCAAGCGCCCGCTTAGAAAAGAGGCCCGCATCACACCATCCGCACAGTGACCCACGCGGTACGTACCGGTAACTTCCCAAGCAGCCCTTCCGTCTTCCCCTCATGGAGCCGTGATGCCCGAAGCCGTGATCGTCTCTGCCGCCCGTTCCCCGATCGGCCGGGCCTTCAAGGGCTCGCTCAAGGACGTCCGCCCCGACGACCTGACCGCCGAGATCATCAAGGCCGCGCTCGCCAAGGTGCCCGAGCTCGACCCGCGTGACATCGACGACCTGATGCTCGGCTGCGGCCTCCCCGGCGGCGAGCAGGGCAACAACCTGGGCCGCATCGTGGCCGTCCAGATGGGGATGGACCACCTCCCCGGCTGTACCGTCACCCGCTACTGCTCCTCGTCGCTGCAGACCTCCCGCATGGCCATGCACGCCATCAAGGCCGGCGAGGGCGACGTCTTCATCTCGGCGGGCGTCGAGATGGTGTCCCGCTTCGTGAAGGGCAACTCCGACAGCCTGCCGGACACGCACAACCCCTTCTTCGCCGAGGCGGAGGCCCGCACCGCCGCCGTCGCCGAGTCCGAGGGCTCCACTTGGCACGACCCGCGCGAGGACGGCCTGGTTCCGGACGCGTACATCGCGATGGGCCAGACCGCGGAGAACCTCGCCCGCCTCAAGGGCGTCACCCGCCAGGACATGGACGAGTTCGGCGTGCGTTCGCAGAACCTCGCGGAGGAGGCCATCAAGAACGGCTTCTGGGCGCGCGAGATCACTCCGGTCACCACCCCGGACGGCACGGTCGTCAGCACGGACGACGGTCCGCGCGCCGGTGTGACCCTTGAGGGCGTGCAGGGCCTGAAGCCGGTGTTCCGCCCCGACGGACTGGTCACGGCCGGCAACTGTTGCCCGCTCAACGACGGTGCCGCCGCGCTCGTGATCATGAGCGACACCAAGGCCCGCGAGCTCGGCCTGACCCCATTGGCCCGGATCGTCTCCACCGGTGTCTCCGGCCTGTCCCCCGAGATCATGGGTCTCGGCCCGGTCGAGGCTTCCAAGCAGGCGCTCACGCGGGCCGGCCTGACCACGTCCGACATCGACCTCGTCGAGATCAACGAGGCCTTCGCCGCGCAGGTCGTCCCGTCCTACCGCGACCTCGGCTTCGACCTGGAGAAGGTCAACGTCAACGGCGGCGCGATCGCGGTCGGCCACCCCTTCGGAATGACGGGCGCGCGCATCACCGGCACGCTGATCAACAGCCTCCAGTTCCACGACAAGCAGTTCGGTCTCGAGACCATGTGCGTGGGCGGCGGCCAGGGCATGGCGATGGTGATCGAGCGGCTGAGCTGAACCGAGCCGGTCCGGCCGACGCAGGCGTTTGAGCCTGCCTCGGATCTCAGTTCGTGACTGAATCTCCCCCAGGATGTGACCTATGTCCTGGGGGAGAAGCCTTTCTGCAGGTCACAGCAGCTCCACTGCTGAACATGAGGCTCAAAGTCCTGTCCATTTCGTGACGTAATGCACTGACAGGACGCGCGGGTTCATCGCAAGCTGATGTAGAAGTCGGGGGATCCGATTGAAACCGGGAGTAAGTCAGTGAGCGCCATGTCTCTTGCCCTGCTGCTGACCACGGCCGCCGCCACGGCCGTGGGCGCCGCTGCCCTGCACGCCGCCCACGGGCTCCGTAAGCAGGTCACGGCCCTGCGCAGCGAGCTCGCCGCGGCGTCCGGGCTCGCCGCCCGTACCGCGTCCGTGCCCCACGCCCGCACCGGTGACGCCGCCGAGATACGCGCGGCCGTCGCCGAGGCGCTCGCGGAGGAGCGCGAGCGGGAACTGGCCGAGGCGCGTGCCTTCTGGGCCGCGCAGGAAGCCCGCGACGCGGCCGACGCCTCCGCCCGCTACTCCGGCGACGGCTCCGGTTCGGTGCTGGGCGGGCTGTCCGGCGTCGGCGAGGAGATCCCGCCGTTCTACGTTCCGCGCCAGGCCGACTTCGTGGGCCTGGAGTCCATGGACCTGGAAGCGATGGAGGGTCTCGACGACATGGCGGACCTGCCCGAGGTGACCGAGTTCGCCGAGGACTCACCCGAGCTGGCAGCGGCCCGCCGCCGCCACCCCTCGCACCCCGACTTCGTGCCGGTCCAGACTCCGGTCGTCACCGACCATGAGCGCACGGTGGCCAAGCTCGAGGAGCTGGCCGACGCCGCCACCGAGCTGGCGGACGTACGCCCCGGCCCGCTGGGCACGCTGGACGTCTACGTCTTCACCGACGGCACCACACTCTGCATGACCCCCGGCCACCGGGAGACCGCCGAGCGCCTCGCGGACGCGCTGCGCGCAGGCAACGCGCCGGTGCTGCTGGGCGGATCCGGGGTGTCCGGTGCGTACGCCCTGACGTTTTCCTGCGGCGACGAGAGCGTGTACATCCTCGCGGACCGCGTGATCGCCTCCCACTGAGCCCAAGCGCCCCAGCGACCCCCGCCGACCCGGACGCCCCGCGCTCCGGGCGCGGCGCAAGTTCGGTTCGGATCTCCTGCCCCCTCCCGGCAAGCTCTGCCCTGTCACGCCGCCCAGCACGCACGCTCTCCCCGTGCCCCTCCGGGCACGGGAGGTACCCCCAGCGTTGGCCAAAGCCCTGGTAGCCCCGTTGCAGAGACGTCCGGCCGCCTTGCGATCTCCCCCCGTGGCCCTCCGGGCACGGGAGGTGCTCCCGGCACCGGGCGACGCTCCTTTACGGGCATTGCCGGTCACGGCACTAGAGGCCCGACCGCACGCTCGCCGCTCGGACCAGCGCCACCGCCTCGTCGAGTTCGCGCGAGCGCGCCGGCACGGCCGACCGAAGCGCTTCGGCCAAATCGTGCGCCGCCACCATCAGTTGGTCCGCGACCGCGAACACCCCCGCGTCCGGCATGATCCTCGGCTCGCCCGCCGGCTCCTCGATCTGCTGCTCCATGGCCGCCAGTTCCCTGGCCAGAGCCAGTCCCTCCGCCGCGGCCCCCTGCTGCAGTCGGCTCTGCGGCGCGGCCCGCAGACGGTCCGCGAAGCGGTCCGCCGCGGCGGTCAGTTCGGTCGTATCAAGCACGCCGCGACCCTACGCGCCCTCCCGGGACTGTTGCCAATACGCGCACGCTCAGGCACGGTGGCGTGAAGAGCACAACGTGCAATGCGTCCGGAGGCGCCGATGTCCCAAGTCTTCTCCGAAGAGACCCACCGAAATCTGCTCTCCCGAATCCCCGAGTGCACCGGTCGTGAGATCTCCGACTGGCTCCGCACCGTCGACGAAGGGCCGTCTCTCTTCCGCTTCGAGGAGAAGGTCAGCTGGCTCCGCGGCGAACACAACCTCGCGTACGGCCATGCGAAAGCGATCATCCACGAGTACGACCTGAGGCGCGCCGCGCGCAAGCTTCTCTAGACACCTCAGGTGCCGCACACGACGGAAGGGCCCGCAGGCATTGCCTGCGGGCCCTTCGTGCGGCCGGTCGGTCCGTCCGGCCGCGGCCGACTAGTCGTCGCCGCTGAAGATCGCCACCAGACGCAGCATCTCCAGGTAGATCCACACCAGCGTCACCGTGAGGCCGAAGGCCGCCAGCCACGACTCCTGACGGGGCGCGCCGTAGGCGATGCCGTCCTCGACCTCCTTGAAGTTGAGAGTGAGGAAGAAGCAGCCGATCAGGATGGCCAGGATGCCGACGATCGCGCCGATCGGCCCGAAGCTGCGCAGCCCGCCGTCGTCGGCGACGCCGAAGACCACGAGAAGCAGGTTCACCGCCATCACGGCGATGAAGGCGATGGCGATGGTCATGCCGATGCGGGCATACCGCGCGGTGACCCGGATCCAGCGCTGCTTGTACACGAACAGCATGGCGCCGGTGACGGCCATGGTGCCGAGCACCGCCTGGAAGGGCGCGCCGTCCCAGCGGCTGTTGAACATCTCGCTGATCACGCCGAGGAAGATGCCCTCGAAGGCCGCGTAGCTCAGGATCAGCGCGGGCGACGGCTTGCGCTTGAAGGACTGGACGATCGCGAGGACGAAGGCCACGAGGGCCGAGCCGATGGCGATCCCATAGCTGGTGGGCGAAACCGGCAGGACCGCCCAGGCGAGGACGGCACCGAGGACGACCGTGCCCAGCGTCATGCCGGTACGCGTGACGACGTCGTCCATCGTCATGACGTCCGTGCGGACCTGCGCGGGCGCGCCGTGCTGGGTGTCCGCCGGAGCGTACGGGTTGGTGGCGTACGGGTTGCCTGTGCCCTGTGCGTACGGGTTCGTCGCGACAGCGGGGCCCCCGGCCTGCGGCTGCTGCGCGTTGAAGCCCGCGTAGCCGTTGTCGCGGCTGAACCCCCGTCGCGAGAAGACCGGGTTGCTGCTCCTCATCTCACTCCTCCTTGGCCACCGTGCGCGGCCTAGAAGTCAAGAGTAATGCGGGGGCAAAGGAATCGCCCTAGTGCTCGGGGAGGATCTTTCCGAGATCGTTGCACGGGGCCTGCCCGTGAGCTGCGGCCGGAGCCTCCCGGCGCCGCAGCGGACTCCGGTGCCGATCGTGTGTTCTTCAGCCTTCACGCACCGGGCCGAGTGCCCGCCGCCGTCGGGCGGCAGGGCTCTCGGCGGCTGCGGTCGCCCGGCCGGCACCGGCCTGGGGCGGCTGGGCGAATGTGCCCGGAGCCGGACTTGAACCGGCACGCCCCGAGGGGCAGCGAGGTTTAAGCTCGCCGTGTCTGCATTCCACCACCCGGGCGAGGCGCGACGGCTCCGCGTTGGCACCTGAGCCTATCGGTGCTGATCGCCTCGCCATCGGGGACGATGGCCCGATCTTGTCTTATTTTATTGGCGCCTGAGGGAGTGTCAGACCAGGTAGGGGAGTATTCGTGCCCGCCTGCTACCGCCTGCGGCCCCCGCCGGGGAGACCAGGGAATGACGGAAAAGCGCCCTCCGGTCCCCCATGCCGACGTCGGGGCACCGTCATCCCAAAGGAGGAGGGACGTGGCGGCCGGTCCGACCCAAGAGGGCCACAGGAACGGGCATCGGGACTGACGATCCGCGGCCTTGACGCGGACAGGATAGGAGAGTCGCCCACAGCACTTCCGACAGGAGCTCTTCTCGTGACCACCACCTCCATCGCTCACCGCGCCACCGCAGTGGCGGCCCGCGCCACGGACCTGTCCAAGGTGTACGGACAGGGCGAGACCCAGGTGGTCGCGCTGAACCACGTGAGCGTCGACTTCCGGCAGGCCGAGTTCACCGCGATCATGGGCCCGTCCGGCTCCGGCAAGTCGACGCTGATGCACTGCGTCGCCGGCCTGGACACCTTCAGCTCCGGCTCCGTGCGCATCGGCGACACGGAACTCGGCAGCCTCAAGGACAAGCAGCTGACGCAGCTGCGCCGCGACAAGATCGGTTTCATCTTCCAGGCCTTCAACCTGCTGCCGACCCTGACCGCCCTGGAGAACATCACCCTCCCCATGGACATCGCCGGCCGCAAGCCCGACAAGGAGTGGCTGCAGCGGGTCATCGACATGGTGGGGCTGCGCGACCGGCTCGGACACCGGCCCACCCAACTCTCCGGCGGCCAGCAGCAGCGCGTGGCCGTCGCCCGTGCCCTCGCCTCCCGGCCGGAGATCATCTTCGGTGACGAACCGACCGGAAACCTGGACTCCCGCTCCGGCGCCGAGGTGCTCGGCTTCCTGCGCAACTCGGTGCGCGAGCTCGGCCAGACCGTGGTCATGGTGACGCACGACCCGGTCGCCGCCTCCTACGCGGACCGGGTCGTCTTCCTCGCGGACGGCGCGATCGTCGACGAGATGCTGGACCCCACCGCGGACGGCGTCCTCGACCGTATGAAGGCCTTCGACGCCAAGGGCCGTACGAGCTGACGCCCCGGGGCCGCCGCCCCGCCCGTCCCAGGTTCGAAGCCCCCGAGCGCCGCCCGCAGGCAGCCTCGGTCCCGCCCGTGGCCCCGCCCGGCGCCACGTGCGACCGCGTGCGCCGGCGCCGCGCCGCCCCCTCAGACCTTCCCTGTACCGCCCGGCCCCGGCCGAGCCCGCACGGCTCGGCCCCGGCGCCCGGCGCCCACTCCCAGGACACCCACATGTTCCGTACCGCCCTGCGCAATGTGCTCGCGCACAAGGCCAGGCTGCTGATGACCGTCCTCGCCGTGATGCTCGGCGTGGCCTTCGTCTCCGGCACGCTGGTCTTCACCGACACCCTCGGCAACGCCTACCGCAAGCAGTCGGCCAAGAGCTACGACAACGTCGCGGTAGCCGTGACGACCTACGCCGGCCCCGCCGACGGCGCGAAGGACGCCGGCATCGACGAGAAGACCCTGGAGAAGATCCGGGCCGTCGACGGCGTCGCCGGCGCCACCGGCCGGGTATCCGGCTTCGCCGGCGTCGCCGACCAGGACGGCAGGCTGATCGGCAACGGCTGGTCCAACACCGGTGCCAACTTCGCCCCCGGCAAGGACGGCAAGGACGTGGCGTACACGTTCACCGACGGCTCGGGGCCGCGGGCCGACGACGAGATCGCCCTCGACAAGGACTCCGCCGCCAAGGGCGCGTACAAGGTCGGCGACACCGTGCGGGTGGCCACCAACGGCCCGGTGAAGGAGTACACCCTCGCCGGTGTCTTCACCACCGAGGACGGCGCGGTCAACGCGGGCGGCAGCCTGGTCCTCTTCGACACCGCGATCGCCCAGAAGCTGTATCTGCAGCCCGGATACTTCAAGGACGTCACGGTCGCCGCCGAGACCGGCGCCTCCGACAGCAAGATCCTCGCCGCGATGGAACCGCTGCTCCCCAAGGACTCCGAGGCGCAGACCGGGAAGGAACTGGCGGACGAGCAGGCCCGGCAGATCGAGAGCGGTCTGTCGAACATGAACACGATGCTGCTCGCGTTCGCGGCCATCGCCCTCTTCGTCGGCGTCTTCCTGATCGCCAACACCTTCACCATGCTGGTCGCCCAGCGCACCAGGGAGCTGGCGCTGATGCGTGCCGTCGGCGCGTCCCGCCGGCAGGTCAAGCGCTCCGTGATCCTCGAGGCGCTGGTCGTCGGGGCGGTCGCGTCGGTGGTCGGTTTCCTGCTGGGCCTCGGTCTCGCCACGGGTCTGCGATCGGCGATGAGCACCTTCGGCGCGAAGGTGCCGGCGGGACCGCTGGTCGTCTCCCCCACGGCGGTCGCCGCGGCCCTGGGCGTCGGTGTGTTCATCACGGTGCTGGCCGCATGGCTGCCCGCCCGCCGGGCCGCGAAGATCGCGCCGGTGGCGGCGATGAGCAGCGTGCACGCGGTGGCCACCACCAAGTCGCTGGTGCTGCGGAACACCATCGGCGGCGTGATCACGCTGCTCGGCGCGGCCACGATCGTCGCCGGTGCGGCGGCGGGCTCGGACGGCCGGATGATCATCGGTGGCGGCGCGTTCCTGGCGCTGGTCGGCATCATCGTCCTGATTCCGCTGCTGTCCCGCCCGGTGATCGCCTTGGTGCGGCCGCTGCTGCAGGGCGTCTTCGGGGTGGCGGGCAAGCTCGCCGGACAGAACGCGGTGCGCAATCCGCGCCGTACGGGGGCCACTGCCTCCGCGCTGGCGATCGGGCTCACCCTGGTCACCGGGATCTCGGTACTCGGCGCCACGATGGGCCGGGCCGTGGACCAGATGACCACGGACAACATCCGGGCCGACTACATGGTCTCGATGGCCGGCGGCGGCGCGCTGGACAAGTCGGCGCTCGACGCGATCGAGAAGGCGGAGGGCATCAGCGCCGTCTCCCCGCAGCAGGCCTCCTCGATGGAGATCAAGGGGGAGTGGCACTCGGCGTCCGCGGTCGCCCCGGGCGACGTGGAGCAGGTCTTCGATCTGAAGACGGTCTCCGGCTCGCTCGCCACGCTCGGCAAGGGACAGATCGCCGTCGACGACAAGACCGCCAAGTCGAACGGCTGGAAGACGGGTGACACCCTGCCCGCCGAGTTCGGCGAAGAGGGCAAGAAGAAGACCAAGAACCTGACGGTCGGCGCTGTCTACAAGGGCAACGAGTTCCTCTCCCCGATCCTGGTCGCCACCGACGTCGTCGCCCCGTTCGAGCCGAAGCCGTACATCCCCGAGGTCTGGGTGACGATGGACGGCGGCGCGACCGAGGCGAACGAGCAGGCGCTGATCGACGCGCTGGGCGACAACCCGGCGATGAGCGTCATGGACCAGCAGGACATCCGGAACATGTTCGGCGGCTTCATCAACACCGCACTGAACATCATGTACGGGCTGCTGGCGATGGCCCTGATCATCGCGGTGCTCGGCGTCATCAACACCCTGGCGATGTCCGTCTTCGAGCGTCAGCAGGAGATCGGCATGCTCCGGGCGATCGGACTGGACCGCGGCAAGGTGAAGCGGATGATCCGTCTGGAGGCCGTGGTGATCTCGGTCTTCGGCGCGGTGGTCGGCATCGGGCTCGGTTCGTTCCTCGCCTGGGCGATCGGCGAGACGATCCGCAAGGAGATCCCCGGCTATGTGCTCGTCATGCCGTGGGACCGGATCGGGATCTTCCTGCTGCTGGCCGGTGTCGTCGGTGTGCTGGCCGCGATGTGGCCGGCGCGGAGCGCGGCGAAGCTCAACATGCTGACGGCGATCAAGACGGAGTAGCGGCTCCTCGAAGGAAGGCCCCGTGGCCGTGTGCTGTGCACACGGCCACGGGGCCTTTTTGTCGTCCCGTCCCTCAGCGCCAGTCGCGGCTGCGCAGCGGCATTCCTGAGTTGCCGCTCTGCGGGGTCTTCACCGCGAGGATCTGGTTGACACCGATCCTGTTGCGCTCGAACGAGAGGGCCGACGCCGCCATGTAGAGCCGCCACACCCGGGCACGGCCGACCGATGCCGACCGCGCGGCCTGCGGCCACGCTCTCTCGAGGTTGTCGACCCATGCGCGCAGGGTGCGGGCGTAGTGCTCGCGGATGGCGTGGACGTCACGGACTTCGAAGCCCGCCTGCTCCAGGGTCGCGACGGTACGCCCGACGGGTGCCAGTTCGCCGTCGGGGAAGACGTACCGGTCGATGAACTCGTCGACGCGATAGGCGGCTTCGTCCTTCTCCGGTCGGCGGGCGATCTGGTGGTTGAGCAGCCGGCCGCCGGGCCGCAGGAGGGAGAACAGCTGGTCGGCGTACTCGCGGTAGCGGACCCGCCCGACGTGCTCGGCCATGCCGATGGACGAAATGGCGTCGTACGGCCCGTCCTTGACGTCCCGGTAGTCCTGGACGCGGATCTCGATCCGGTCGGTGAGGCCCTCGTCCGCGATGCGCTTGCGGGCGTACGCGGCCTGCTCGCGGGAGAGGGTCACGCCGGTGACCTGGGCGCCGTACTCACGGGCGGCGTGGATGGCCATGGAGCCCCAGCCGCAGCCGACGTCGAGGAGCCGGTCGCCCTCCTTCAGCTCGAGCTTGCGGCAGATCAGGTCGAGCTTGTCGCGCTGCGCGTCCTCGAGGGTGCCCGCCTCGTCCCAGTAGGCGCACGAGTAGACCATGGACGGCCCGAGCACCAGCTCGTAGAAGTTGTTGCCGACGTCGTAGTGGTGGCTGATGGCCTCCTTGTCGCGCCGCCTGGTGTGCAGCGGGCCGGTGCGGCGCCGCAGCTCCTCCACGGGCGGGGGCGGCGGCGGCAGTGGCCGTCCGAGCTTCAGCAGTCCGCGGGCGGCGGCTCGCAGCCGCGGGTCGAGCGCGGGGTGGACAGCGGTCTTCTGGTCGGGGCCGCGCTCCCAGACCAGGCCGGCGAGCACGTTCAGGGCCTCGTACAGATCGCCGTCGATGTCGATCTCCCCGGCGACCCAGGCCCGCGCGAGCCCCAGCTCGCCCGGCCGCCACAACAGGCGTCGCAGGGCGCGCCGGTGGCGTACGACGAGGGTGGGCGCGCCCGGTGGCCCGGATTCGCTGCCGTCCCAGGCGCGGATGCGTAGGGGGAGCGGGTCTCCCAGCAGTTCCTCGGCAAGAGTGGTCAGCCGCAACGCGGCATCGGCCATGGCGCACACCTCCGTGACGGTGGTTCCCACGAACGCCCGGCGGCCCCGGCGACGGGGTGCCCGGTGTACTTCCCTCAACATGCGACCACCGTCAGTGCTTCCCCGGAACACGCAACGCGCAGGCAGGTTGGCCGGAGATGACACCTGGTCGGAGGCAGCCGTCGGCCCGGCGGGGCAGCTGCGGGACGCGGGAACGCCGAAGGGGCCGTCCGCACCACGGATGGCGGACGGCCCCTTCGGAGGGGTACCGGTGCTGCTAGGAGGCCTTGGCCTTCTCGGCCTCCGGCTTGGCGACGACCGGAGCCGGCTTGGCAGCCTCGTAGAACTCCTCGCGCGGCGACTCCATCGCGCCGAGGGAGACGACCTCGCGCTTGAGGAACATCGCCAGCGTCCAGTCGGCGAACACGCGGATCTTGCGGTTCCAGGTCGGCATGGCCATGCCGTGGTACGTACGGTGCATGTACCAGGCCAGCCGGCCCTTGAGCTTGATCTTCATCTTGCCCATGACGATCATCGCGACGCCCTTGTGCAGGCCGAGACCGGCGACCGCACCCTTGTTCGCGTGCTCGTAGTCCTTCTGCGGGAAGCCGCGCATACCGGAGATGACGTTGTCACCGAGGATCTTCGCCTGACGCAGCGCGTGCTGGGCGTTCGGCGGGCACCAGGCGTTCTCCACGCCGGCCTTGCGGGCGGCCATGTCCGGGACCTGGGCGTTGTCGCCCGCGGCCCAGATGTAGTCGGTGCCCTTGACCTGGAGCTTCTCGGTGCAGTCCACGTGGCCGCGGGGGCCGAGCGGGAGGCCGTAGCGGGCGAGCGCCGGGTTCGGCTTCACGCCGGCGGTCCACACGATGGTGTTGGAGTCGACCTCGAGGCCGTTCTTCAGCACGACGTGGCCGTCGACGCAGGAGTCCATGGAGGTGGAGAGGTAGATCTCGACCCCGCGGGCCTCCAAGTGCTCCTTGCCGTACTTGCCCAGCTTGGGGCCGACCTCGGGAAGGATCTTGTCCGCGGCGTCGACGAGGATGAAGCGCATGTCCTCGCGCTTGACGTTGCTGTAGTACTTCGCCGCGTCGCGGGCCAGGTCCTCGACCTCACCTATGGTCTCGGCGCCGGCGAAGCCACCGCCGACGAAGACGAAGGTCAGCGCCTTGCGGCGGACGTCCTCGTCGGTCGTCGAGTCGGCCTTGTCCAGCTGCTCGAGAACGTGGTTGCGCAGGCCGATGGCTTCCTCGATGCCCTTCATGCCGATGCCCTGCTCGGCAAGGCCGGGGATCGGGAAGGTACGGGAGATCGCACCGAGGGCGATCACCAGGTAGTCGAAGGGCAGCTCGTACGCCTCGCCGACGAGCGGCGAGACCGTCGCGACCTTGCGGTCCTGGTCGATGGTCGTGACCCGGCCGGTGAGAACCTCGGCCTTGGGCAGCACGCGTCGCAGCGGGACGACGACATGCCGAGGCGAGATGCTGCCGGCAGCAGCTTCGGGAAGGAAGGGCTGGTACGTCATGTACGACCGCGGGTCGACGACCGTGACGGTCGCCTCGGCGTAGCGCATCTTCTTCAGAATGCGCCGAGCCGCGTACAGGCCTACGTACCCACCGCCTACTACGAGGATCCTGGGACGCTCCGTGGTGCTCATGCCATCGAGTATCCACCCCCCTCGGAGGGGGTGCTCGTGAGCCCCTTCACAAGGTCCTGGGTGCACTCTGCTACACTCCGCCGCCCACGTGACCGAGGTCATGGCGCCAACGGGGAACCACCGTGTATCCGAGGACGTTGATCACCGCTCTGAGCTGGCCCGCTGGGCCAAAGGGCGGGTGAACCAACCGGCCCTTCCGCTCTGTGGGCCACAGCAGCCGAACGCCTTCGAATGTGCTCGTCCGACCCCGGCAAGCGCGCAAGAAGGGGCGTTCGGGCCTCCGGAGAACCCCTCAGGGCCCTTTTCCTTGTGAAGAACTTCACGAACTTTCTCTTCGGAGCCGCGCGAGAGCCGCGCCGGAGCGGCCCGGGGAGGCCCGGGGAGGCCCCACCGGCCCCCGGGACACCCCCCGCGGCGGCCTCCGCGCCCCCTGAAAGGGCCATCACCGCCGCCCATGCCGGCGGTGGCTCGATCTGTGAGGAGCGGCACCTCCATGGCGTGGGGCGGCACCCCCCGATCAGCGCGTGAGCAGTGCGATCACGCCGGTTCCGTCCTCTTCGCCGTGCCCCTCCTCGAGGTGGCGCGCCATCAGTGACATGTAGGGGGTCAGCAGCTCCGGGCTGACTCCCTGCTCGTCCGCCGTGCGCAGCATGGTCGTGTTCCCCGCGACCATCATGGTGAGGTTGGAGACGACGCCCGTGGTGTAGTCACCGCTCTCCAGCCGGTCACCGGTCGTGTGCACCATGGGCGCCATGGCGACGAGCCAGTCCGCGAGCAGCGCGGCAAATTCCTTCGGCGCGATGTCCTCCTTGCGGATCAGCGCGAACGCATGGTGGATTCCGGCGAACATCCCCGTCATCGCGCTCAGCAGCGCCACGTCGTGAAGCGCGGCGAAGCCGTGGTCCTCACCCACGTACGTCGCGCCGGTCGGCACAGCCAGGGTGTCCCGGTGCTCCTCGAAGAGGTCGCGGGGGCCGCTGTAGAGGACGTAGCCCCCGGAGTCCGGCGCACCGATCATGGGCGGGACCGCCATGATCCCGCCGTCCAGCAGACGCGCCCCGCGCTCGGCCGCCCATGCGGCGCGGCCCCGCGCGTCACCGGGACTGCCGGTGGTGAGGTTCACGAGGTCCTTACCGGTCAGGTCGGCATCGGCGAGGACCTCTCCGACGGAGGCGTCGTCAAGCAGGCAGAGCACCACGAGCTCGTTCGCGGAGACGGCCTCCGCGGCAGAGGCGGCGACGCTCGCGCCCTCGGCCGCGAGCGGCTCGGTCCGGGCGGCAGTGCGGTTCCAGACGGTGACCGGATGCCCGGCGGCGAGCCAAGTGCGGGCCAGGGCGGTGCCCATGGCACCGAGCCCGAGAACGGAAAGTGGACGCTTTTCGACGGCGTTGTCAGTCATGCCGTTTAGCCTTGTCGCAGGCCCCACGACCATCAAGTACGCACTTTGAAGTGGGTGGTTACCCCGGGGTGAGTGAGCAGGCAGGAGGGGCGTGAGATGGCGCGTTCGCGAAGGCCGGGGGCATACCACTGCGGAATCGACGCAGCGATGGACGTGATCGGCGGGAAGTGGAAGGTGCTGATCCTCTGGGCGCTCGACGACCGGGCGTGCCGCTTCGGCGAGCTGCGCAGGCTGCTGCCGGGGGTGACGGAGAAGGTGCTCGCCTCACACCTGAAGGAGCTCGAGGCGGACGGCATCGTGCACCGCGAGGAGTACGACGAGGTCCCGCCGCGCGTCGAATACTCGCTCACCCGGCGCGGCGCGAAGCTCAACGCGGCGCTCGAGCCGCTCGCGGCATGGGGGCAGGAGCATGTGCTGTCCGGTGCGCCGGAGGCCGCCGAGGCCGTGTCGTAGCGAAGAGCACGTCGACGCCCGGGTCCGGTACGGGCCGCGCGTCGACGCGCGAGGGACCGTGCCCGGTGCCAGGCTGAAACACGCAGGATCCCAGAGATCTGCAGGATCCCAGAGATCTGCAGAACCCCGGACGGAACCGGGGAAGTCCCGGAGAAAGGGAATCGCGTGATCACCACTGACTTCGTGCCCGGCTCCCCCTGCTGGCTCGACCTCGGCGCCCCGGACGTCGACGCGGCTGCCGCCTTCTACGGCGCGGTGTTCGGCTGGCGGGCCCAGGCCTTCGACGAGCAGATGAGCAGTTACCAGTCCTTCCGCCTCGACGGCAAAGTCGTGGGCGCGGTCGGGCAGCTCACCGAGGAAGGCGCCCGCTCGGCCTGGATGATCTACTTCCACACTCCGGACATCGACGCCACCGTCAAGGCCGTCGAGCAGGCGGGCGGCTCCATCCGTTCCGCGCCCTCCGAGGTGTCGGAGGAGGGGCGCTTCGCCCAGGTCACCGACTCGCAGGGCGCCCAGTTCGCCCTCTGGCAGCCCGGCTCGTACGCGGGCATCGAGGCCGCAGACGGCCCCGGCAGCCTGTGCTGGGTCGAGTTGTACACCGCCGACTCGGCGGACGCGCAGACGTTCTACGGCACCGTCTTCGGCTGGAGTGGCCAGGACGTGGAGCTCCCGGGCGGCGGGGGCACGTACACGATGGTGACGCCCAAGGGCCAACCGCCGGAGCGGATGTTCGGCGGTGTCATGGCCGTACCGGACATGTTCGCGTCCGGGGACGCCAAGCCGTACTGGCACCCCGTCTTCGGCTCCGCGGACTGCGACGCGACGGTCGCCCTCGTGCGCGAGAACGGGGGCTCGGTGTCGATGGGCCCGGAGGACGCGGAGGGCATCGGCCGCCTGGCCGTGTGCAACGACCCGGCAGGCGCGGAGTTCGTCGTTCTGACCCCGTCCGAGGGCTCCTGACCCGGCCCGAGGCGCATGAAGCCCGGGGGCTCAGCCAGAGGCCTCGGCCGCGATGCTGTAGGCGATGCCGTCGAGGATGTCGTGCTCGCTCACGACCACCTCGCGGGCGCCGATACGCCGCATGATCGTGAGCAGGACGAGCGCCCCGGCCCCGATCACGTCGACGCGGCCGGGGTGCATCACGCCGATGGCCGCGCGCTCGTCGTGCGTGGAGTCGAGGAGCATGGTGGTGACCTCCTCGACCTGCTCGTAGGAGATCCGCGAGTGGTGGATGGCCTGCGAGTCGTACGCGTCCAGGCCGAGTGCGATCCCGGCGACCGTCGTCACCGAGCCGGCGAGCCCGACGAGGGTGTGCGCCTGACGGATGGGGACCGTCTTCTCGACGGTGTCCAGTGCCGCTTCGACGTCCGAGGTGATCGCGGCGATCTGCTCGGCCGTCGCGGGGCTGCTCGGCGCGTGCCGCTCGGTCATCCGTACGCAGCCGATGTCGACGGACAGGGCGGCGCGTGCGTGCTCCTCACCGACGACGAACTCGGTGGAGCCGCCCCCGATGTCGACGACCAGATACGGCTTCGCCAGATCGGGGCGGTTGGTCAGCGAGTTGGTGGCGCCGGTGAAGGAGAACTCGGCCTCTTGGTCACCGCTGATCACCTCCGGCTCCACGCCCAGGATGTCGAGGACACCGCCGACGAACTCGTCGCGGTTCTCGGCGTCCCGCGAGGCGGAGGTCGCGACGAAACGGACCCGCTGCGCGCCGTGCTCCTTTATGGCGGCGGCGTACTCGCGGCAGGCCGCGAAGGTCCGCTCCAGCGCGTCGGGCGCGAGTCGCCCCGTACGGTCCACGCCCTGACCGAGGCGGACGACGGTCATCCGGCGGTCGAGATCGACGAGCTTTCCGGTGGCAGGCTCCACGTCCGCGATCAGGAGGCGGATGGAGTTGGTGCCGCAGTCGATGGCGGCGACGCGGGTCATTGGGGTGGTCTCCTCGGGATGGGTTCTCTCCCCACTCTGCCCCCTGCCTGACGAGGGCAGGCCATCGCGGTGCACGCGGTGGCCTGCCACCGTCCGAAGGTCGGGAAGGGCCGGGGTGGGCGCGGTCAGGCTTCGGGGGAGACGCAGGGGCCCTTCGCCCACCACTCCGGCAGCATCGCGATCGCCTCGTCCCCCAGCGGGTTCACCCCGGGGCCGGCCGCGAGCGAGTGGCCCACCAGGACGTGCAGGCACTTCACCCGGTCCGGCATGCCGCCCGCGCTGGGGAAGCCTTCCAGGACCTCGATGGCGTCGCGGCGCGTGATGTAGTCCTCGTGGGCGGCCCGGTACGCGGCGGCGAGTTCCGGGTCGGTCGCCAGGCGCTCGGTCATCTCCTTCATGACGCCGTTCGCCTCGAGCGTGCCGATCGCGGAGGCGGCCCGCGGACACGTCAGGTAGTACAGCGTCGGGAACGGCGTGCCGTCGGGAAGCCGCGGGGCGGTCTCCACGACGTCGGGCTGCCCGCAAGGGCAGCGGTGCGCGATCGCGCGCAGGCCGCGCGGCGGCCGGCCGAGCTGTTCCTTGAACGCGGCGATGTCCGCGTCGGTGGGCTCGGTGGGTTCGGTGGTGGGTGGAGGGGTTTCCATGCCTGCCTTGTTCGCTGCCTGTTCGCTGCTTGGTTCGCTGACTTGCCGGTGCCGCGGATCTACTCGCGGTCGGCACCGTCGGCGCTGTCCACGCCGTTCCATACGTTCGAGTACCACGGCCGGTCGGCCGCGCCGTCGTCTTCGCGCTGCTCCTCCGCGGCCTCGGGGTCGATCACGGTGTAGCCGGTCTCCCCCGGCTGCACGTAGTGCAGGTGCTCCCGGGCCAGCCGCCGGATGTACATGTCGTCCTGGAGGCGCGCCTTTTCGTCCCTGAGCTGCTCCACCTGCTCTGCGGCGTCGTCGATCAGGCGTTCCTGCTCGGCGATCTCGGCGCGCTGCGAGACGTACTGGCGCATGGGATACGCGAGGGCGACGACCATCGAGCAGACGACCAGGGCGAGGAAGGCGGCACGTCCGGTCAACCGGGAGCGGCGGGCCTGACGGCGGTTCTGGGAGCGGTAGACACGGGCGGCGGTCTGCTCTCCGAGCAACCGCAGCCTGGTCGAGGTGGAGAACCGGTCCTGGTCCCCGGACGGCCTGCGTGCCATGTCTCTCGCCTCCCCGTTACGCGCGTACGTCCCCGGACACGGTACGGGACCGCGGCCGGGGACGAACGGAGGCGAGGGTGTCAGCCCTCGAACCGACTTCTTCTACTGGTCCCTCTACTGGTCCGCGTAGCGGAACCGCGGGAACGCGGAGCGGCCCGCGTACACCGCGGCGTCGTCGAGGATCTCCTCGATGCGCAGCAGCTGGTTGTACTTGGCGACGCGCTCGGAGCGGGCCGGGGCGCCGGTCTTGATCTGACCGCAGTTGGTGGCGACGGCCAGGTCGGCGATGGTGACGTCCTCGGTCTCGCCGGAGCGGTGGGACATCATGCACTTGAAGCCGTTGCGCTGGGCGAGCTCGACGGCGTCGAGGGTCTCGGTCAGCGAACCGATCTGGTTGACCTTGACGAGCAGCGCGTTCGCGGCGCCGTCCTCGATGCCGCGGGCGAGGCGCTCGGGGTTGGTGACGAACAGGTCGTCGCCGACGAGCTGCACCTTCGAGCCGAGCTTGTCGGTGATGGTCTTCCAGCCGGCCCAGTCGTCCTCGAACAACGGGTCCTCGATGGAGACCAGCGGGTAGGACTCGACGAGCTCCGCGTAGTACTCGGTCATCTCGGCGGCCGAGCGGGACTTGCCCTCGAACTCGTACGAGCCGTCCTTGTAGAACTCGGACGCGGCGACGTCGAGCGCCAGTGCGATGTCCTTGCCGGGGGCGTAACCGGCCTCCTTGATGGCCTCGAGGATGAGGTCGAGGGCGGCGCGGTTGGAGTCGAGGTTCGGCGCGAAGCCGCCCTCGTCGCCGAGGCCGGTGGACAGCCCCTTCTCCTTCAGGACCTTCTTGAGGGTGTGGTAGACCTCGGTGCCCCAGCGCAGGGCCTCGGAGAAGGACTCCGCGCCGATCGGCGCGATCATGAACTCCTGGATGTCCACGTTGGAGTCGGCGTGCGAGCCGCCGTTCAGGATGTTCATCATCGGAACGGGCAGCAGGTGCGCGTTCGGGCCGCCCAGGTAGCGGAAGAGCGGCAGGTCCGAGGCCTCGGAGGCGGCGTGCGCCACGGCGAGGGAGACGCCGAGGATGGCGTTCGCGCCGAGGGAGGACTTGTCCGGGGTGGCGTCCAGGTCGAACATCGCCTGGTCGATCAGGCGCTGCTCGGTGGCGTCGTAGCCGACGAGCTCCGGGCCGATCTGCTCGATGACGGCGAGGACGGCCTTCTCGACACCCTTGCCCTGGTAGCGGTTCTGGTCACCGTCGCGGAGCTCGAGAGCCTCGAACGCACCGGTGGAGGCGCCGGACGGAACTGCAGCACGACCCGTGCTGCCGTCGTCGAGGCCAACCTCGACCTCGACCGTGGGGTTGCCTCGGGAGTCCAGGATTTCCCGGGCTACGACGACGTCGATGGACGGCACGAGCATCTCCTTCTGGGATGTGACGCGAGAAAAAGTGCAGAGGTCTGCTTGGCCTTGCGGCAAGAGCCTAACCGGCCCGGGGGCAAAGGCAGGCCGATGCCCGCCCGCTGGGACGAAAAAGGGCACCAAGACTCTCGCCACCGGACAAACAGAGGCGGATCTACCTGCCGGTAACCCATGTTGGGCCTTTTCCGGCCCCTGACGGAGCGAACCCCGGCCCGGCGCGTTCGGGGGAAGGTGCGCCGGACCGGGGTGCTCGGATCCCGTGACGAGCGACGGTTGCGCCCTGCACCTGTCGGCGCGGGAGCCCCTCACCCACGGGGGGAGGTCAGCTCAGGTGGAGCTGCTGGCCCGGGTGGATGACGTCGGCGTTCTCGACGATGTCCTTGTTGAGGTCGAACAGCTTCTCCCAGCCGCCCTTGACCTTCTCGGCCTCCGCGATCGTGCTGAGGGTGTCGCCGGCCTTGACCTTGTACTCGCCGTCGCCCTTCTTGAAGGACTTGGCCTTGGGGGCGGCCTTCTCGGCCGGGGCGGGGGCCGCGGAGCGCTCGGAGCGCGTGGTGGGGGCCTCGGAGCGCTCGGTGGAGGGCTTCGACTGCTCGGTGGAGCCGCTCTCGGGGGAGGCGCTGGACAGGCCGACGCCGCAGTGCGGCCAGGCGCCCTTGCCCTGGCCGGCGAGGACCTTCTCGGCTATCTGGATCTGCTGCGACTTGGACGCCTGGTCGGCGGTCGAGGCGAACGCGGTACCGCCGTAGGCGGCCCAGGTCGAGGCGGAGAACTGCAGGCCGCCGTAGTACCCGTTGCCGGTGTTGATCGACCAGTTGCCGCCGGCCTCGCACTGGGCGACCGCGTCCCACTCGGAGGTGGTCGCGGCGGAGGCGGAGGTGGCGCCGAGCATCGGTGCGGCGATGGCGGCACCGGCGACACCGGCGAGCGTGGCGATACGGACGGCCTTCGAGGGGCGACGGTGCTTGGCCTTGCTGGAACGCAGCATGAAGCTTCTCCTCACCGACGCCTACGAGGTGAGCTGTCGGGTTCGGACCTGTGAGTGCCCGGCCGCGCATCCTTGCGCGCGGCTCCACCCCTAGCCGTTGACGGCCGTCCTCGCGGACGGCCGGGACCGGCACTTACCTTGGGTCCCCCGCTCCTGCCTTCGGCGCTGTGAGCGACGAGTGTTCCCTTCGACCGACGGCAGGATTCGGCGTGACGGTCGACGGTGCCCGCGGTGGCGAGCGGTTCAGACCGTAAACACAGCGCTCCCCGATGTTCAAAGACGAACATCGGGGAGAAATCGCCCAATCCGGCGGTCCGAGTGTGTCCGTTTTCGCAGGTGAGGGGCAAAGTGGCCGGAATCGGGGGGCGATTTGGGCCAGTTGCCGCAAAGAGACGCTTGTCTCACTGGAACAGAACGGACATAGAACAGCGAACCACCCGGCGAACTGGCCCTACGTCAGGCCCAGATCGAGCTGCTGACCGGGCAGGATGAGGTCGGGGTCGGACCCGACGGTCGTCTCGTTGGCCTCGTAGAGCGCCGGCCACCCCCCGGGGACCTTCCGCTCGGCAGCGATGTCGCACAGATTGTCGCCGGGCTGAACGGTGTATGCACCGGGGGCGCTTGCCTCGTCCACGCCGTTACGGGCGGAATCGTCACCCCGTGAGGCATGGCGACCGGTATCGCGCGCTTCGCCCGTCTCGCCGGTTCCCGCTTCGTCACCGGCGGGTGCGCCGCGGTGCTTGCCGGTGCCGCCGGCGGCATCATCGGCCGTACCCGTCCCCGTGGCGCCTTCCGAGGCGTCAGGAGCGGCCGGCTCGGACGGGTCGCCGCCCTTGGGGGCCGGCTGCTCGGCGGCGTCGCCCGACGGCTCTGCCGTGTCGGCGCCACCCTGCTCGCCGGACTCGCCCGAAGTGTTCGAAGTGTTCTCTGAATCGGTCGGCTCGGTCGATTCGGAGGTGTCCGCCGACGGCTCGTCGACGGGCGCGTCGCTCTGCTCCGGCAGCGGCAGGAGGCCCGGGTCGACACCGGTGTCGGCGCCGTCGCCCGTCAGCCCGGCGAGCGGGCCACAGGCGGGCCACGCCTGCGGGCCCTGAGCGGCGACCACCTTCTCCGCGACCGCTATCTGCTGGGAGCGGCTCGCGAGGTCGGCGGTCGGCGCGTACGCCGTACCGCCGTACGTCTCCCAGGTCTCCTGGGAGAACTGCAACCCGCCGTAGAAGCCGTTGCCGAAGTCGGCGCTCCACGCCCCGCCGCTCTCGCACTCCGCGACGCGGTCCCACACGTTCGCTTCTGCCGCGGATGCCGAGCCCGCGCCGAGCAGCGGAATGGCGATGGCGGAACCGGTCACCCCTGCCGCGACAATGAGGGCCGGAGCCTGGCGGGGTCGGCGGTGTCGTCCGTTCCCGGAGAGCATGCGGTTGCCTTTCGCGTGACAGCTGTGGACTGTACGGCCTGCTGATGCCTGCCGAGTCGTCGGTGAACGTAGCCGCATTCGAACGTGAGTCACAAGTCGATGCAGCGGAGATCACGTGAAAGTCACAGAATTGACGGGCCGTCAGTTTGTTTGAGGCGTGAACTCAACGGGCAGAGTGCGCAATCCACGCATGATGAGCCCCCCACGCCACCGCAAATCGGCCGGATCTCCCGCAAGGCGCAAGTCCGGCATTCTGCGGAGCAGCGTGGCGAGAGCCGTCTGCCCCTCGAGCCGGGCGAGCGGCGCGCCGAGGCAGTAGTGGATGCCGTGCCCGTATCCCAGATGCTGGTTGTCGCTCCGCGCCAGGTCGAGGGTGTCCGGTTCGTCGAAGCGTTCCGGATCGCGGTCGGCGGCCGCGAGGACGACGAGCACGGGGTCGCCCGACGCGATCCGCTGCCCGCCGACGGTGAGCGGCTCCGTGGCGAACCGCCAGGTCGCGAGCTCCACCGGCCCGTCGTAACGCAGCAGTTCCTCGACCCCGGTGGCGAGCAACTCGCTCTCGCCTGCGGCGAGCGACGCCTGGAGGCGCTCGCGCTGGTGGGGGTTGCGCAGCAGCGCGTACACCCCGTTGCCGATGAGGTTGACGGTGGTCTCGAAGCCGGCGAAGAGAAGGATGAAGGCCATCGCGGCGGCCTCGTTCTCGGTCAGGTGTTCGCCGTGGTCGGAGGCCTTGATGAGACCGGAGATGAGGTCGTCACCGGGCTGCCGGCGCTTGCGGTGGATCAGCTCCGCGAGATAGCCGCGCATCTTCTTCACGGAGCGGGCCACTCCGCCGCGCGGCCCCCCGCCGTGGCGGATCATCATGCCCGCCCAGTCGCGGAAGTCGTCCTGGTCCTCGCGCGGGACGCCGAGCATGTCGCAGATGGCATAGATGGGGAGCGGGAACGCGAACTCATGGATGAGGTCCGCCTCGCCGCTTCCCACTCCGTGCTGCTTTGCGAGGATGGCATCGATGAGCTGGTCCGTCAGCTCCTGCACCCGCGGCGCGAACTCGGCGACCCTGCGGGGTGTGAACGCCTTGGAGACGAGACGGCGCAGCCTGGTGTGGTCGGGCGGGTCGATGTTCAGCAGATGCGTCATCAGCTCCGCCTTGCGCTCGCCGGGGATGCCCGTCTTCCCCTTGGCGTGCGCCGGCTCGTCGTGATGCGCGGGGTTCTTCGACAGGCGCTGGTCGGCGAGAGCCTGGCGGGCGTCGGCGTAACGGGTCACCAGCCACGCCTCGACCCCGCTGGGCAGCACCGTCCGGTGCACGGGCGAGTGCTCGCGCAGCCATGCGTAGGCGGGGTAGGGGTCGGTCGCGAACTCCCAGGTGAAGAGTTCGGGGGCGCTGTTGGGGTCGTTCACCCCTCGACGTTACCGGCCGCGCCGGTGTGCCCCTCCGCCGCCCGGATCGCGTCCCGGTAGGCGCGGGCGGCGGCCCGCAGCGCGGCTTCGGGGTCGATGCCGTCCGCCTCCGCGCGCACGGCGAGAGCGAGGAGCTCGTAGCCGACGCCCGCGCCGGACGGGAGGTCGACGCCGAGGCCCGCCGTGCGGACCCGGGACGCCAGCTTCGCCGCGAGCGCCAGACCCGGCTGGCCGAGGGGCACGCCGTCCGTGACCGACTCGCGCTGCTTCTCGACCGCCTTGGTACGCAGCCAGTGTGCCTTGACCTCCTCCGGCGTCGAGGCGGTCTCGTCCCCGAAGACGTGCGGGTGGCGGTGGATCAGCTTCTCGACGATCGTGCCCGCCACGTCGTCGACCGAGAACGGCTCGGCGCCGTCCTCGGGGCGGCCTTCCTGCGCGATGCGCGCGTGGAAGACGACCTGGAGCAGAACGTCGCCCAGTTCCTCGCGCAGTTCGTCCCGGTCGCCGTCCTCGATGGCCTCGACGAGTTCGTACGCCTCCTCGATGCCGTACTTGGCGAGGCCCTTGTGGGTCTGCTGCGACGACCAGGGGCATTCGCGCCGGATACGGTCCATGACCTCGACCAGGTCCAGCAGCCGGGCGCCCGGCAGGTCGTACGCGCCCGGCAGCAGCTCCAGGTCCGGCATCTGCACCCGGCCCGAGCCGCCGAGGCGGGCCAGGCCGTCGGTGAGGGTCCGGTCGCCCTCGCCGGAGGCGAGCACCACGACCGTATGTCCGCCGGCGCAGGCGTCCACGAGCTCCTGCGCGCTCGGGGCGGCATGCTCCACGGCGATGCCCGCCTCGCGCAGATAGGACAGCTGCGGGTGCGCCGCGTCGGCGCACAGCACCCGGTCCGCGGCATGCAGCGTCTGCCAGGCGGGCCAGGACAGGAGTCCCGGTGCGACGCGGTGGCTGGCGGTGAGCAGGACGATACGGCCGGCGGCGGATACTTCGGTGGTCACGCCCCGAACCTACCTCCCGCTACGCGCCGGCCTCGACCGGCTCCGTGCCCTGCGAGACCTGCGTGATCCACGGCGCCTTGTAGGCCCCGAGCTCGAGCTTCTTGTCGTCCCAGGCGCCGTAACGCGGGTTCACGTCGATGTCCAGGGACTTCGCGGCGGCGGTGAACGCCTCGTTGAGCTTCTGCTGGCCCTCGGGGCTGTTCGTCGCTCCGATGGCGGTGGCGATCTTGCCGACGAGGATGTCGCGGCGTACGGCGCTGTCGAGCTGGTCCGGGGCCACGCCGCGCTGCTGGAGATACATGGCGGTGAGCTGCTCCTCGCCGCCGGACTGCTCGGCGAGCTCGTCCCGCCCCTCCTGGATCTCCTTGCGGCTGACGTCGACGCCGGCGTCCTCGGCGGCGCGCCCCACGACGCGGTCGACGATCAGGTCGTACAGCTTGGCGCGGCCGAGCTGCCCGGAGTCCTTGATGAGCTGGGCCGACTGTGGCGAGGCCTGCTGTGCGTCGCGCACGTCCCTGACCTCGGCCTGGACGGTGGACACCTCGATCCGCTGTCCGCCGACGACGGCGGCGGCGCCGGGATGTGCCTCGCTGCCGCAGGCGGCGAGCAGCGGTGCGGCGGCGACGAGCGCGGCGGAGAGTGCGAGCGCGGTGCGACGGCGGCGGTGCAAAGGAGCCTCCCGGCGTGATTGCAAAGGCAGGTGTGGCGCGCAGCGCCTCGTTGAGGGGTGGCGGTCGGGCGACGGGTGGGAACGAGACCTTGCGGTGATCGATGGTAGGCAGTGGACGTGACTTGGGCCACTGATTCGCCAAACGATTCGGCAGGCAGTTGGGGTGCGGGACGGATCCGCGTCGCCCCGGCAGCCCCTGGGTCTCAGCCGGCGGGGGTGCGTTCCGGCGCGGGAGCGCGTTCCGGCGCGGGGGCCGGCGCCGGGGTGCGGGCGTCCGGGCGGAGCATGATCGTGCGGGAGACGACAAACGTGATCGGGATCGCCGCGGCCGCCGCGATCAGCGGCGCGTAGCGGCTGCCGAGGTGGAGGACGTCCACCAGCAGGTAGACCCCGCACGTCGTGACCACGAAGTTCGCCGCGTTCGTGAGCGGGAACAGCAGGAACTTCCGCCAGGTCGGCCGAGTCCGGTAGGTGAAGTACGACGTCAGGAAGAACGAGCCGATCATGCTCAGCACAAACGCGACGACATGCGCCGCGACGTAGGGAAGCACGGTCAGCAGGGCCAGGTACAGGCCGTAGTAGGTCCCGGTGTTCACCACTCCCACCAGGGCGAACCTGACCATCTGGACCCGCACCGTCATCGTCGTACCAGTTCCCCCGCGCGCCTGTTTCCGTTGCTGCTCGACCGGTCGTCGTCCTGTCGGGGAAGGCCGGCGTTGGTCGCCTTCACCAGGAAGTGCGGCCGCCGCTTCACCTCGTAGTAGATGCGGCCGACGTACTCGCCGACCACCCCGAGCATCAGCATCTGTACACCGGCGAGCGCGATGACCGCCACGAGTAGGGTGACATACCCGGGGGTGTCGACGCCTTCCACCAGCGCGACACCGACGATCCAGGCCGCGTAGACCATCGCGACGGCGAGCAGCAGCATTCCCAGGTAGATCGCCGCCCGCAGGGGTTTGTTGTTGAAGGAGAGCAGCCCGTCGAGGCCGTAGTTGAGGAGCTTGCCGAAGCTCCATTTCGAGCGCCCCTGCTCGCGCACCGCATTCTCGTACTCGAATGTCGTCGTGCTGAATCCGACCCAGGCGAAGATTCCCTTGGAGAACCGGTTGTACTCGGTCAGCTCCAGGACCGCATCGACCGTGCGCCGTGACAGCAGCCGGAAGTCGCCCACACCGTCGACGAGCTCGACGTCGACGAGCCGGTTGATCAGCCGGTAGTAGGCGCGCGCGGTGACGGTCCGGGTGACCCGGTCGCCCTTGCGGGTGCGCTTGGCGATGACCTGGTCGTAGCCCTCCCCGTGCAGCAGCAGCATGCGCCGTACCAGCTCCGGCGGGTGCTGGAGGTCGGCGTCCATGATGACGACCGCGTCGCCCCGGGCATGTTGGAGCCCGGCGAGCATCGCGGCCTCCTTGCCGAAGTTACGACTGAAGGAGACGTATCGCGTACGGGAGTCGGCCTCGGCGATCTCCTGGAGGAGCGGGAGCGTCCGGTCCTGGCTTCCGTCGTCCACGTAGACCAGCTCGAATTCCTCATCGAGGAGGGCGAGTTCTTTGGTCACATGGTCGTGGAAGCGGCCGATGATCTCCTCTTCGTTGAAGCACGGAACCACTATCGAGATCAGCACAGGAGAACAACAAGCGAGCCGAATGTCCCGTGCCCGTTCTCCATATGACACTCAGGCGACCATTGGATGAACTGGCCTGTTCCCGGCCCATTTTCGCGGTCTGCGCTGGCATATTCGCTTCACCATGTGGACTCTGCTCTCCGCCTCGCGCGGCCGTGCCGCCGCGCTCGCCGCGCTGATCACCGTCGGGACCGTGTGCGCCGGCGACGCTGTCGCCCGCACCTTCCCCTTCGGGCCCCGCACCCGCAGCGTGAACGACCTCGGCAACCAGTTCGTGCCGTACCACGCCCATCTGTGGGACCTGCTCCACGGGCGATCGGACGGCGGACTGCTGCTCAACTGGCAGTCGGGCTACGGCACCAGCTTCCTGCCGGACCTCGGCACGTATCTGACGAGCCCGTTCTCGGTGCTCGTCGGTCTGTTCCCGCGGGACGAGATCGACCTCGCCGTGTACGTCGTCACCCTGGCGAAAATGGCCGCGGCCGGCGCGGCCATGACCTGGCTGCTCACCGCGCTGCACAAGGGCAACGGCCGCCGGTGGGCGGCCGGGGTGCTCGGGGCCTCGTACGCGCTGTGCGGCTGGTCGGTCGTCGAGGCGACGTACAACCCGATGTGGCTGGACGGGCTGGTCTTCTTCCCGCTGCTGTGCCTCGTCGGCGAATGGGCACGCACCGGGCGCCGGACGCTGCTGGGCACACTCGTCGTGGCGCTCGCCTGGATCGCCAACTTCTACACCGCCTACATGGCGACCATCGGCGCCGCGCTGGTCCTCGTCGTACGCCTGCTGCTGGAGGAGAGCCGGTCACGGGAGCGGATACGGGTGTTGCTGCGGGCGGTCCGGACCGTGCTGCTCGGCATAGGACTGGCCGCGCCCGTCCTGGTCCCCGTCTTCCTCGGGTCGCGGCACGCCTATCCGGGGTGGACCAAGGAGTTCGCGCCGGCCGGCTGGACGGACGTCTTCGCCCGGACGCTGCCGGCGACGTACAGCTTCTTCTCACCGGCCGTCTTCGTCGGCGGGGCAGCGCTGCTGGCGGCCTGTGCCCTGGCCTTCAACCGTTCGGTGCCGCCCAGGGAACGGTGGACGTGGACGGGGCTCGCGGTGGCCGTGGCAGTCTCGCTCCAGTGGGGGCCCACCCATCTCGTGTGGCATGTCTTCGCCACCCCCAACGGAAGCCCCTACCGGCAGACCTTCGTCCTCGCCGGAATCGTCGTGATCTGCGCCTGGACCTGCTTGTCCCGCGGCTGGCCCGGGTCGCGCGCCGTGCTCGGCGGTGGTGCGGTCGTCACCGCGATCGCGCTCGGGGCCGTCACCAGCGAACTCGTCTCGGTGTGGGCCTACCTGCTCTTCGCGGCCGGGCTGGCGGCGGCGGTGGCGGGCCTGCTGCTCGCCGCGCGCGGAAGGCTGATGGCGCTCGCCGCGGTGCTGCTGACCGGCGCGCTGACGGGACAGGCCGCCGCGACCACCGCATATGCCGACCGCGAGCGGCCGGCCCGGCTCGACGACTACCCGGCGTGGGGCGCTGCGCACAGTGCCCGGGAGGCGGCCGTCCGCGGCGCCGACGGCTGGCCCGAGTACCGCACGGACCCCGGCCGTGAACGGCTCACCGGCAACGACCCGATGCTGGTGGGCGGCCAGGGCGCCGCGTACTACAGCAGTCACACCCCGGACGTGCTCACCCGCACCCTGGCAGCCCTCGGCACGGGCTGGACGTCCCACGGCCGCAGCCTCCAGTCCCTCGACAACCCGGTCACCGACGCGATCTTCTCTGTCGGCGCCCGGGTCCGGACCGCTCCCGGCGGCTCGCCCCAGGTCCTGCACGAAGAAGCCCCGCCGCTGGTGACCGTACGGCCACCGGCCCCCGAACCCCGCTACGGCTCCGACCCCTTCCGCAACCAGGAACTGCTGCTGGGCGCGCGGGTCTACACGTCCCCCGTCGCGGGCGCGTGCCCGGTCGGCACCGGCGTCTTCCTGTGGGCGCCCGACTACACGGGCACCGCCCGTCTCGGTGACGCCCCGCCGGTCGACCTGCGAGGCGGCCGGCCGAAGCGCCGCGCAACCCTCACCCCGCTCGGCACCGTGACCGCCCCGGGCACCCCCGTCGTCTACGGCTCCGGCGCCCCTCGGGAAGCAACCGTCGGATGCCTGGACACCGCCGCCCTCACCGCCGCCGTCGCCGGGCTCAAGGCGACCGGGGCCGTGCGCGTGGACGTCTCAGGCAGCGGGGTCACTGCCGAACTCCCGCCCGGCACCACGGGCACAGCCGTCCTGGCGGCTCCCAGGATCGCGGGCTGGAGCTGCGAGGGCCGCCCGGCGGACTCGTATCTCGGGCTGGTGGCCGTACCCCTCGACGGCACACGGACCACCGTGCACTGCTCGTTCCGCCCCCCGGGGCTGCGCGCGGGGTCGGCCGTGGGCTTGGCGGCGCTGCTCGCGGTCACGGCGACGGTCCTCGCGCCGGCGGTGTCGCGACGCCGACGAGGCCTTCACACCCACGCAACCGAGACTTCATCCACCCAGCACTAAGGCTTGGTGGGCGGTGATGTCGTTCCCGCGTACGTTCCCAGTCATGCCCTCTTGGCCCAACCGTTTGACGAAGCGAGCCCTCCGCCCCGCCCTCCCCCTGGTGGACCTGGTGACCAGGTCCCTGCGGGCCGACGTCGAGGAGCTACGAAGAGAGCTCTCGGAGGCGAAGCGGCAGCAGTACGCCTACGGCCTGCTCCTCGACAGCACCGGCCGCGGCACCCACCGCATGCCGACGCCCGGCGCCGTCGACACCCTCGTGCGCCAGATCGAGAAGGTGAGCGGCAGCTCGCACGCCCGCCGGAGCGTCGTCACCGCCTACCGCACCGTCGTCGCGCAGGAGGCCCTCGGCGTCGGCAGGCTCGCCGGGTCCACGTCCAACGTCTGCGGCAAGCTCGCCACGATCCCGCTGCTCGCGCCGCCGAACGGCGACATCCTCGAGATCGGCACCCTGTACGGGCAGTTCGCCTCCGCCCTGCTGCGCATGATGCACCGCGCGGGCATCGAGCCGGAGCTGACCGTCGTCGACCCGCTGGCCGGCTCCCAGCTCCAGCCCGGCGCCTCGCCGCACGCGGACCCGACGGGGACACCCGTACGGGAGGACGTCGTGCGGGCCAACCTGGCGTTCGCCGGCAGCCCCGGCCCCTACCGCTCCCGGATCGAGCAGGGCTTCTCCTCCGACCCCGAGGTGCGGGCCGCAGTCTCCGACCGCACATACGGTGTGGTCGTCGTCGACGGCGACCACACCGAGGACGGTGTCCGGCAG
Source organism: Streptomyces sp. NPDC096176 (assembly GCF_044763255.1). Taxonomy (NCBI): domain Bacteria; kingdom Bacillati; phylum Actinomycetota; class Actinomycetes; order Kitasatosporales; family Streptomycetaceae; genus Streptomyces; species Streptomyces sp. NPDC096176. The sequence continues at coordinate 101,465 of NZ_JBIWFV010000005.1, forward strand.
GACCTGGAATGGGTCGAGGAGATCGTCGCCCCCGAAGGCATCGTCGTGCTCGACGACTACGGCGACAACAAGTGGCCCGGTGTGCAGGACGCGCTGGACAAGCACCTGGCAGGCGGCGACTCACGGCTGCGGATGCTGGGCCGGGTGTCCACCTCGGCGTATCTGCGCGCGAGTTGAACCGAGCGGCGCCGCCGGCTCAGCCCGAGCGGAACTGCTGCTGGCGCTCCAGGGCGCGGCGCAGTTCCGCCGGGAGCTGGTGGTAGGGGCCGTACGCGCGTTCCGCGTCGTGGAGCAGCGTACGGAACTGGTGCTGCGCCGCCGTGTGGTCGCCGACCGCGAGCAGCAGATGCCCGATGCGGTGGCGCACCTGGAGCGCACGGTCGCGGTCGGTGTTCTCGTAGTACGGCAGGACCGCGCGGTAATCGGCGAGTGCCGCGGCGGGTTGGCCCATCTGCTCGAGGCAGGCAGCCGCGTCGTAGCGGAACTGCAGGGACTGGGGGTCGGCCGGGCCGGCCTCCGCGGTGCGGTCGTCGGCGAGGCGGCGCAGCTCCGGAAGGGCGCGGCGGTACTGGCCGTCGTCCATCAGCGTCGCCGCGTACTGCTTGCGAAGGATCCGCACGACGGGTGAGTGCGCCCCGTGCTCCGCCTCCGCGGCGGGGAGGATGCCGCCGAGTATGTCCACGGCCTGCGTGATGCTGCCCTCGCCGAGGAGCCGCTTGACCTCGTCGACGGCGGCCGCGACATCGGGCCGGGACTCGGCGGCCACGGGCGGCGCGAGAGGGGGCGGCGGCGCGCTCGCGCGGTCCGGCCAGGGGGCGTAGGGCCGAAGGAACGGGCGGGTGGGGTCGAGCGGGCCCGACGGGCCGCCGCGCGCGGGCAGCAGGGGCGCCAGCGCCTCGTACACCTCCTGCGCCCCGGACGGACGGTGCTGCGGGTCCTTCGCCAGGAGCCGCAGGACGAGGGCCTCGAGGGGCTCGGGGACCTCGGGTCGCAGCTGGCGGACCGGAAGCGGGGGCTCGTAGAGGTGGCGGTGGAGGACGCCAAGTGCGGTGGAGCCCGCGAAGGGGACGTTGCCGCTGAGGAGTTCGTGCAGCAGGACCCCGAGGGCGTACAGGTCGGTGTACGGGCCGACCGCGCCGCCCATCGCCTGCTCCGGGGCCATGTAGGCGGGGCTGCCGATGGGCGAGCCGGTGTGGGTGAGCCGGGTGGTGTCCGTGTCGATGACGGAGGCGACCCCGAGGTCGAGGACGGTCACGGTGCCGTCGGGCTTCACCATCACATTGCGGGGCTTGAGGTCGCGGTGGACGATCGGCACCGCGTGCACGGCGGCGAGCACCGCGCACAGCTGGGCGGCGACGCCGACCGCCCACTCCCACGGGTACGGGTCGTGCTCGGCGATGTGGTCGGCGAGGTCCGCCCCCTCGACGTACTGCATCACGAGGTACAGGTCGTCGCCGTCGCCGCCGGCGTCGTGGACCGTGACCAGACCGGGGTGGCAGACCTGGGCGGTCACCCGGCACTCGCGCACGAACCGGCGGCGCATCTCGTCGGCGGCGGTGGCGGCGGCCATGTGGTCGGGGCGCAGCAGCTTGACGGCGACACGGCGGTCGAGACGTCGGTCGTACGCCGTCCAGACCTGCCCCATGCCGCCCTGGCCGATGAGCGCGGACAGCTCGTAACGGCTCGCGATGACGCGTCCGTTCACTTGCCCTCTTCCTTGCGGAGCAGGTCGCTGAGCTCGTCGAGCTCGGCGCGGACCTGGTCGATACGGCCGGGCTGCGGGCGAGTGGGCGCCTGAGGTTGGGGCTGCGGCTCCGGGTGAAGGTGCGGGTGGGGCGGGGGCGTCGCGGCCGGCTGGGGCGGCACCGAGTACGGGTTCTGCTGGGGCTGCGGGGGCGGCGTCGGTATCGCGTGCGGGGCCGGGGTGGCGGGTCCGTACGGGGGCGCCGTGGCGGCTTGGGACGGGTATCCGTAGCCGAACCGCGCTTGTGTCCGCGGGCCGTGGTGCGTCGACGGGCCGGTGGCATAGTGCCTGGTCTCGGCGAACAGGTAGTACCCCATCACCAGCACGCCTATGGCGAGCAGGAGGGCGATGGCGACGTTCGACCGCAGCAGGGTGAGATCCTCGGTGGGATCCGTCATGACCGTGCCGAAGCAGGCCATCACCGCGACCAGATTGGCCGCGAACAGCGACCAGTCGAGCGTCCGCCGGGTGACCAGCGAGAGCCTCAGCATCGTCGCCCACGACAACAGCCCGCAGCTGAACAGCGGCAGTATCGCGAAGAGCACGCGCAGCAAGACCACCGTCGCGGTGGTCTCCCGCGGGGGCTGCGGCGGCGCGTGGCCGGGGCCGTGCATGCGTGCTCCTGGGTGCCTGAGAAGCGAAGTTTCGGGATGAGCGTATACATCGACACCGACAACGGCTCCCTGGTTGTACGGATCCGTTGTGGAACTGATCAGCTCCCGGAATTCGGGGCCCCGCCCCGTCTTCGAAGCACCGGGCGGGTGGCAGGGTCGGGGTGTCAGACGCCGACAGAGCCGTCCGTCAGACCGTCGTACAGTCCTTGGACCAACCGCTCGCCGAGCCGGTTCGCGAGGCGCAGTGCGTCCTCGAAGGCGGCGAGTTCGCGGAACCGGTCCCCGTAGCGCTGCTGGTCGGCGAGGGCCAGGCGGGGCAGTTGCAGACGGCGCACGTCGAGCCGGGTGGCGGTCGAGGCGTAACTGCTGGCCTGGCGCTGGTTGGCGCTGCCGCGCAGGAACCCCGCGATGAACCAGGGGTCGAGCGCCTCGGAGTCGGGGCGCAGGAGTTGCAGGTTGCGGCCGAGTGCCGCGCCGGCCGTGGGTCCGTCGACGACGCGCACGACCGCGCCGCCGCCCAGGACGGGGACGACCACGTCGCCCTCCTCGACACGTACGGGCTCCTCGTCCGTGCCGTCGGGAAGCGTGCCCGACGGGGCCTTGCCCGACAGGACGTCCTGCTCGGTGAGGACGGGCAAGGGGGCGGCCGCCGCCGTGGCGCCGCTGGGTGCGGTGCCCGCGTGCAGGACGAGCGCGCCCGCGCGGGCCAGTTCGCCCACGGTGGTGGTGGGCCGGTGGGCGGGCTCGGCGGACGGCGGCGGCTCCACGGGCGGGGGCGTGAGCTCTCCGGTACGGCGCAGGGTGTCCGTCAAATGCCTGCGTACGGCCGCCAGTTCGTCGGCGCCGCCGCTCTCGGCGGGAGGCGGCAGGTGGCGGGCGGGGGCCAGGTCCACGTCGTCGTCGAGGAGTTCGATGACCGGGACGGAGCGGCTCACGCCGGGGGTCTCCTCCACGGTGCCCTGCCGGTCGAACGGGTGCCAGGCGTCGAGCACCGCCGTGCGGATGGCCTGCCAGTCGAGATTGTCGCGGCCCGCGGCGGCCGGCTCGGGCTGGGCCGTGTCGACGAGAAGCAGTTCGGGCGAGGGACGTTCGGCGGCAGCGGGTTTGCGCAGGACCCACAGGTGGAGCGGGATGCCGTAGGGGGGAGCGGCTCCGGCAGGCAGAGCGACGACGGCACGCAGGGCGCCCCTGCGCAGCAGCCCGGCACGGATGCGCCGCCCGGAGCGGCGGGAGGCGGCGGCCGGGGGCATCAGCAGGACGGCGGTGCCGCCGGGGCGCAGCCGGGCGAGGGCGTGCTGAACCCAGGCCAGTTCGGACTCGGTACGGGCCGGGAAGCCGTATTCCCACCGCGGGTCGTAGGCGAGTTCGTCGTGGCCCCAGTTGCGCTCGTTGAACGGCGGGTGGCACAGGACGGCGTCCGCGGCGAGCGCCGGGAACGCGTCCGCGCGCAGGGCGTCGCCGGCCGCTGCCCGTACGTCGGCATCCGCGTGCAGGGCGAGACGCAGCGCGGTGAGCGCGGCCAGGTCGGGGTCGGCCTCCTGGGCGTGCAGCGCGGTGGGGCGGTCGACGGCCCGCAGCAGTGTTCCGGTGCCGGAGGCGGGGTCGAGAACGGTCCCTGCCGGTCCGACGAGGGCGGCCATCAGCGCGGCGGGCTCAGCGGGTGTGAGCGTGTACTGACGGGGGTTGGCGTCGAGATGACGGCCCAGCAGGAACTCGAAGGCCCTGCGGGCCCCGCTCTCCGCGGCCAGCTCCGCGACGCCGCGCAGCAGAGGGACGGAGGGGGCGAGCTCGTCGGGGGCCGGTGTCCGTACGGTCCGCGGGACGCTGAAGCGCCGGGTCAGCACCTCTTCGAGCGCGACGGGAAGCACATCGGCCAGCCGCTGGTCGGAGACGGCGCTCAGCTCCAGCCAGCCGGCCGGCCTGTCGTGTACGAGGAGGAGCGCGCAGCCGGCGTGCACGAGGGCGGTGACGGCTCCGGCGGGGTGACCGGAGAGCTGCTGCCAGACCCGTTCACGGAGCGGCACCTCGGCCAGCTTTCCCTGGTCGCGCAGCCAGCGTTCGACATCGGCGAGGGCGAAGGACGGGCTGGTCTCCGTGCCGCCGACGGGCTTGGGGAAATCGGCGTGTCTGCGCCGCCAGTTGCTCACGGCGGCGCGCCCCACGCCGGCGAGCCGGGCGATTTCGGCGGCGGTCACCTCTGCTGCGTTCTCCGGCACTCGGCTGTCTCCCCGTCACAGTTCCGCTTGCTGTGACGGGAAGCGTAACGGCTTTACAGCCGCGCAGCACTTCACAGAGTGAAATTGAAATCGCAAGCACTTTTATGTTGACTCGGTTCACAGGCTCTGCTGTTATTGACCCATGGCAGCACGGGCCACGGAAGTCGGGCCCGCCACAAAACAATGGGGGGGACCCATGTCGCAGTACACCCAGCCGCAGCCGCCGTACGGCGGAGCGCCCGACCAGGGCACGGCACCCAACCCGGCGCGCAACGGTCTCGGCACCGCCGCGCTGGTACTCGGAATCATCGGCCTTGTCTTCGCGATCATTCCGTTCCTCTTCTGGATCGGCACCCTGCTCGGCCTGCTCGCGCTGATCCTCGGCCTCGTCGGCCGCGGCCGCGCCAAGCGGAACGAGGCCACCAACAAGGGCGCGGCCCTGACCGGCGCGGTGCTCGGTCTCATCGCGCTGATCGCAAGCGTCGTGGTCGGAATCGTCACGGTGATGGCGGTGGACGAAGCGGTCGACGAGATCAACAAGGCCGTCGAGGACACCGCCCCGAAGGAGCCGTCATCGGACGGCAAGGACGGCGCGGCCAAGGGCAAGAGCCTCGCCGCGGGCGACTCCTCCGTCTACGACGACGAGTTGAAGGTCACCGTCTCCGAGCCCACGTCGTACTCGCCCAGCGAGTACGCGGTCGGCCACACCAAGGGCAACAAGGCCTACAAGGTCACGGTCACCATCGAGAACGGCGGCAAGGAGAAGTTCGACGCCGCCCTCGTGACCGTCGACACCCGGGCCGGCAAGGACGGTGTGACCGCCGAGCAGATCTTCGACGACAAGGCGGGCACCGGCTTCGAGGGCTCGATCCTGCCCGGCAAGAAGGCGACCGTCACGTACGCCTTCGACGCTCCGGCCGACGCGAAGAACCTGACGGTCGAGGTCTCCCCGGGCATCATGCACGACGCCTCGCACTGGGAACTGACTGTCTGATTGCCCGACAGGCAGACGAGCCGACATGCCGAAGAGCTGAGGTTCGGCCGGCGAACAGCAGGCCCGAGGAGTCGGGGGTGACCGCCGCAAGGCGGCCGCTCCCGACTCCTGCGCGTGCACCGCCCCCTCGACCCCGACCGCCCGCCGGCCCCACCCGACACCCGCGTATCCCAACCGGCCGCCCGCGAACGCCCATTGGCCGCCGGTATGTTCATCGCATGGGTTCTCATCGGGCAGCCGTCCACCACTCACCGTCGACGTGGCAGCAGAGCTGCCCTTCCCCGGCCTCCCCGGAGCGCAGCGCGCTTGTGGCAGAGGTCGCGAAGCGCATCCTCGCCCTCGGCGAGGGCCGCCTCCTCGTGGGCATCGACGGACTGACCGCTGCCGGGAAGACGAGCTTCGGTCACGAACTGGCCGAGACCGTCGCCGCCGCGGGACGCCCGGCGCTGCGGGCGACGCTCGACGACTTCAAGAACCCGTGGAAGGACCGGCACCTCTACGACCGGGAGTCCGGCGAGGGCTACTACCGGAACGCCTACGACTACGACGCGGCCCGACGTCTGCTTCTGGACCCGTGCCGGTCGCCGGAGGCGACGTCGTGCGCGCTGTGCAGCATCGATCCGCTGACCCAGCTGGACCACTCCGCCGAGAGGACACCGCTGGCACCCGGCTCGGTCCTGATCGTGGACGGCGTCTTCGCGTTCCGGCCGCAGATCGACGCGTACTGGGACTACCGCGTCTGGTTGCAGGTGGACCCGGAACTGTCCGTCCGGCGAGGCGCCGAACGGGACCAGGACTGGGCCGGATCGGAAGCGGAGTCGATCCACCGGAACCGCTACCTGGTCGCCGAGCGCATCTACCTGGACGAGGTCGATCCACTGCCGCGGATGGACCTCGTCATCGACAACTCCGCGTTCGAGGCCCCATACGTCGTGGCCTCGGGCTGAACGCGGCTCACACCCGGTGCCGCACCCACACGTTGGGCTCCACGTACACGCCGTAGCCCCGCTCGGCCTCGCAGTGCACGGGCACCAGTCCGCCCTCCACCTCGACCTGGCCCGTCGTGTCGAACGCAAGGCCCGTCCACGTGCGCCACTGGTCCAGGGACCCGGTGACCGTCATCGAGGTCGGCGCCACCTTCTCGATGACGCCACCGGCCCGCACATGGACCCGTAGCCACGGGTCGTGCGGCAGCCCGTCCGCCTCGCGGGTGCGGTAGGCGTACTCGTCGATCAGCGCGAGGGGTTCCGCGCTCTTGGCGCTCGGCCGCACCGGCGCGATCAGCTCGTCGAAGCCGAGACGACGCACGTTGTCGCGCATCGCGGCCAGCATCAGCCCGGAAATCCCCTGCCCCTGCCGGCCGGTGGCCACAGTGATCTCGATCGCGCTGACGATGTCCGGCTTGCGTCCGTGCCTCAGGTCGGAGAACGCCCACAGCATGACCTGGTCCCAACCGCCTGCGGGCAAGTCCCGGCGCCCGTCCACGTCCATCGCCAGCGGCACGCTGAACGCCCGCCCCACGACTTCGCCCTCGGCGTCGGTGGCGACCAGCACGTACTCGGGCAGCTCCCCGACGATCCGCCCGATGTAGGCCCAGGCGATCGGATCGTGGGTCACGAACTCCACCCAGGTGTCCAGCATCTGCCACATGGGGCCCTGCAGCTCGGGCCGCTCGGCAAGTGTCGTGATCTCTATGTCCATGGCTGCAGGCTAACCACCGTCCGCCGTGCTCCCCACTGGTTTAGCGGCGTCACCCGCCGCACTGCGTCAGCATCATCCGCTTGTCGGCGGTCGTCACCGGGAGTTCGTACTTCACCGCGACCTGGGCGAAGCGCACCGCGTAGGAGCAGCGGATGGGCTTGCTCGGGGGGAGCCAGGAGGCGGGGCCCGAGTCGCCCTTGGCGCTGTTGGCGCGGCCCTCGACCGGGAGCAGGTTCAGCGGGTCGTTGGCCAGTTGCCTTCGCTTGGCCTCGTCCCAGCGGGACGCGCCCATCTGCCAGCTGTACGACAGAGGCACGACGTGGTCTATCTGCACCTCCGCGGCGTCCCGTTTGCGCCACTCGATGGTTCTGCCGGTGTACGGGTCGTGGACGGTCATTTCCACGACGACACAATCGGAACCCGATCGGAAGACCAGATCCAGGCCGTCGCGGGCGAGCAGATCGTTCCTGGTGTCGCAGCCGTTCCGCGCCAGCGGCACGCCGTCCGCCGTGTCCATCCACGCGTAGCCGAACTCGTCCCGGTCGTAACCGGTTCTCGGGCCACGGCCCTTGGTGGTCAGCCGCTCGATCAGCTCGCGGGCCTCGGCCCTCTCCTCCTCGGCGGCGAGAGGGGCGAGGCCGGGTTCGGTGCCACGGGGGTTGGCGAGCGGGCTCGTGCCGGTGTCCGGTGCGGCCGTGGGTGGTTTGGCGTCCCCCTCGAGGCCGATGCCGTCGCATCCGGTGAGCAATACACCCGCGAGCAGCACTGCCGGCGCTCCTCGCCCGACCACCCGACGTCTGTTCACCGTCCGTACGGTACCGCCGTCCTCAGACCTTGCCGATACCGAGGGTGTTCTGCATGGGGAGCAGCCCGGTGCCGAGCATCGCGACCCAGTACGCGCCGAGGAGTTCGGACAGACGGTCCGTGTCCTTTGGGCCGAGCGCGGCCCAAGGGGCGGCCGCCATCGTGTCCGTACGCCGCTCGACATCGGCGCGCAGTTCACGGCCGGCGGCGGTCGCCGTACCGTCGGCGTCCAACAGGCCGCGCTGGCCGAGCCGTTCGCGAGCGGCCGTCCACTCCGTCTCGCTCCAACCGCGGCTCGCGAACGTCTCGGCGGGGGCCGCCCCGATGGCCGCGAAGGAGACAAGCGCCTCGACGGGGTCGAGCCCGGCCGCCAGGAGCGCGGCGATGTGGCCGTCCCCGCGGTGCTCGCGCAGTCGGGTGGCCGCCTGCCACAGGACGACATGCGGTTCGTCCGCCCAGGCCAGCGCGGCGTGGGCGGCGGCGAGCGGGCGCCCGGCAGGGTCGGCGCTCTCGGCGGCACGACGGGCGAGCGCGGCTGCTTCCGCCAGCTCCTTCGACGCGACCGCCTCGCCGAGCACGTCCCGGTACGTACGGTCGGCGGCGCGCACCCTGGCGGCGATCACGTCCTTCGGTGCGGCCACCCGCCAGGCGTCCGGTACGTACTCGCGCACCATCGCCGGGCTGAAGCTGTAGAACGCCGAGCCGACCTGCGCCGCCCCGGCCTCTCCGAGCGGGGCGGCCCGCCAGGCGAAGTAGCTGGGCCACCGATCATCGGTCCGGTAGCCGAGCGCCGCGGCCTCCTCGAAGGCCTGCGGGGCGTAGTAGAGCACGGCGTGCAGTGGTTCGAGCAGATGCCACATCTGCCGTACGCGTCCGAGTTCGTCGGTCATGTCCGCCTCCCGGTCATGCGCCGTGGGGCGGTACAGCCATCCGCCACGGGCTCCGATCTAGCCAGTGACCAGATTGCGCCCCGACCCCGAAACTTGTCAATGTCAAGATGGGGCGTAGCCTGAATCCATGAGCACGAGCGGCACGTACCACCACGGCGATCTGCGGCAGGCGGTCATGTCCGCAGCCCTCGACGTCATTCGTGACGAAGGCCCCTCCGCCCTGAGCCTGCGCGATCTGGCGCGCCGCGCGGGGGTCTCGCACGCGGCCCCTGCCCACCACTTCAAGGACCGGGCGGGCCTGCTGACGGCCATCGCCACGGAGGGATACCACCTGCTGGCCGACGCCCTCGCGAAGCCCCCCGGTCTGCGGGAGCGGGGTGTTGCGTACGTCCGGTTCGCGATCGCCCACCCCGCCCACTTCCAGGTCATGTTCCAGCCCGACCTGCACCGCGGCGACGACCCTCGGCTGACGGCGGCCAAGGAGCGCGCCGCGGCCGAGCTCAGCGCGGGGGTGGCCTCCCTGGCCCCGCCCTCCGCCCGGGCCTCGGCCAAGGCCCCGGATCCGCGCACCGCCAGGATCGCGGCATGGTCCCTGGCCCACGGCTTCGCGACCCTGCTCCTGACCCACAATCTGGACGACCCGGCCGGCGACCGGGACCCCGCCGAGGTCTTCCGTTCCCTCGCCGGTCTGCTGTTCGCGTCCACCGAGCCTCAAGGGGCCCGGGAATAGCGGGAGTCGGCCCCCGCTTGATGCATGCGCGTGCACGCATCCATCGAGACGGGTATCGGAACAGAACAAGGGGCGGAACACATGGCTTCCACGAACTCCCTGCGCCGCACGGGCATTGCCCTGCTGGCCGCGACCACCCTCGTCGCGCTGCCGGTCGCCGGCACGGAGGGACTGACCGGGACTTCTCGAGCCGAGGCGGCACAGAACGGCGGCGGCGCGTGGCGGGGCGGCTGGGCCGCCTCACCCCAGGCCCCGACTGAGCCCTTCGGCCCGAACTGGTCCGAGCAGGGCTTCTTCGACCACACGGTCCGGCAGGTGGTGCGGGTGAGCACCGGCGGCAGCAAGGCCCGGATCGAGCTGTCGAACCGCTACGGGAGGACACCCCTGCGGATCACCGGCGCGACGGTCGCGCTCACCGACGAGGGCGCGTCCGTGAAGGCCGGTTCGGTACGTCGGCTGTCCTTCGGCCACAACGGTTCCGTGGCCATTCCGGCCGGGGGCAAGGTCTACAGCGACGGCGTGCCGTTCAAGGTCGGGGCCCTGCAGTCGGTGACCGTCACGCTGTACCTGGCGGAGCCGACCGGACCGGCGACCTTCCACTCCTTCGCCTCCGCCACCAGCTACCGGGCGCGCGGGGACCACCGCTCCGACCGGGACGGGACGGCGTTCAAGGAGACCAGCGACTCCTGGTTCTTCCTCTCCGGCGTCGAGGTGAGCGGCGGGAGCACCGCCCGCCGGGACGGCATCGTCACGTTCGGCGACTCCATCACCGACGGCGTCGGCTCCGGCCTGAACGCCGACAACCGCTACCCGGACGAGCTGGCCGAGCGCTTCGCCGCCGCCGGAAAGCCGCGCAGCGTCCTCAACCACGGCATCGGCGGCAACCAGGTCACCAACGACACGGTCTGGGCCGGGGAGAAGGGCATCAACCGCTTCAAGTTCGACGCGTTGAGCGAGCCGGACGTCGGCACGGTCGTCGTGCTCGAAGGCATCAACGACTTCGGCGGCGACAGCTGGCAGGGCTTCCCCGGCGGGCCGACTCCCGAGGTGTCCGTCGAGCGGCTGATCGAGGGCCACCGCTCGTTGATCCGCCAGGCACACGCCAAGGGGCTCACGGTGATCGGTGCGACCCTGACCCCCGTCAAGGGCTCCACCTACTACACCCCGGCCATCGAGGCGAAGCGCGAGGCGTTCAACCACTGGATGCGTACGTCCGGCGAGTACGACGCCGTGGTCGACTTCGACCGTGCCGTCGCCGACCCCGCCGACCCGGACCGCATCCTTCCGGCCTATGACTCGGGCGACCATCTGCACCCGGGCGACGCCGGCTACCGTGCCATGGCCGAGGCCCTGGACCTCGACGCGCTGTGACGGCCGATCGCGGATGACCGCCGTGCCGGTGACCGCGAGCCGATGACCAAAAGCCGATGACCGCGAGCCGATGACCGCGAGCCGGTGACCGGCGTGCCGGCCGCGCCCGCGATGAACGGGCACGGCCGGCACGGCCCGGCACGACTACGAGCCGAGGATCGTCGTCAGGAACTCCCCCGTCCACGCCAGCAGTTCCCGTCCCACCACCGGCTTGCCGCCGATCTTGCCGGTCGTCGGGCGCGGGACGAGGATCTGGTGGACGGCCGGCTTGATCACCGTGCGGGGGTAGAGGCGCTTGAGACGCAGCTCCTGCGATTCGCGCAGTTCCACCGGCGCGAAGCGGATGTTGGGGCCCTGGAGCACGATCTCGCCGACGCCGCACGCACGCGCCAGCATCCGCAGCCCCGCCACCAGCAGCAGGTTCTCGACGGGCTCCGGGAGCTTGCCGTAGCGGTCGGTGAGCTCCTCGCGGACCGCCTTGACGTCCTCCTCCGTGTTGGCGGAGGCGATCGCCCGGTACGCCTGGAGGCGCAGCCGCTCGCCCGGGGCGTAGTCGTGCGGGACGTGCGCGTCGACGGGAAGCTCGATCTTGACCTCGAGCGGGGGCTCCTCCTCCACACCGCCTTCCAGCGAGGCGCGGTAGTCGGCGACCGCCTCGCCGACCATGCGCACGTACAGGTCGAAACCGACGCCCGCGATGTGGCCGGACTGCTCGCCGCCGAGGAGGTTGCCCGCGCCTCGGATCTCGAGGTCCTTCATCGCGACGTACATACCGGCGCCCATCTCCGTGTGCTGGGCGATGGTCGCGAGGCGCTCGTGGGCCGTCTCCGTGAGCGGCTTCTCCGGCGGGTAGAGGAAGTACGCGTAGCCGCGCTCGCGGCCACGGCCGACGCGGCCGCGCAGCTGGTGCAACTGCGAGAGACCGAAGTTGTCGCCGCGCTCGACGATGAGGGTGTTGGCGTTGGAGATGTCGATGCCCGACTCGACGATCGTCGTGGAGACCAGCACGTCGAACTTCTTCTCCCAGAAGTCGACGACGACCTGCTCCAGGGCCGACTCCGACATCTGGCCGTGGGCCGTGGCGATACGGGCCTCGGGCACGATGTCGCGGAGTCGTGCCGCCGCCCTGTCGATCGACTCGACGCGGTTGTGGATGTAGAAGACCTGTCCCTCGCGCAGCAGTTCACGCCGGACGGCCGCGCCGATCTGCCTCTCCTCGTACGGGCCGACGAAGGTCAGCACGGGGTGCCGTTCCTCCGGCGGCGTGGTGATCGTGGACATCTCGCGGATGCCGGTCACCGCCATCTCCAACGTACGGGGAATGGGGGTGGCTGACATGGTCAGGACGTCGACGTTGGCGCGCAGCTTCTTCAGTTGCTCCTTGTGCTCGACGCCGAAGCGCTGCTCCTCGTCGACGACGACCAGGCCCAGGTCCTTGAACTTGGTCTCGGAGGAGAACAGCCGGTGCGTGCCGATGACGATGTCGACGGACCCGTCGCGCAGGCCCTCCAGGGTCGCCTTCGCGTCGGCGTCCGACTGGAAACGGGACAACGCCCTCGTGACGACGGGGAATTGGGAGTACCGCTCACTGAACGTACCGAAGTGCTGCTGCACGAGGAGGGTCGTCGGGACGAGGACGGCCACCTGCTTGCCGTCCTGGACCGCCTTGAACGCCGCACGGACCGCGATCTCCGTCTTGCCGTAGCCGACGTCGCCGCAGACCAGCCGGTCCATGGGGACCGTCTTCTCCATGTCCTCCTTGACCTCCGCGATCGTGGAGAGCTGGTCGGGCGTCTCCACGTAGGCGAAGGCGTCCTCCAACTCCCGCTGCCACGGGGTGTCGGGGCCGAAGGCGTGGCCGGGGGCCGCCATCCGCGCCGAGTACAGCTTGATCAGGTCGGCGGCGATCTCCTTGACGGCCTTCTTCGCGCGCGCCTTCGTCTTCGTCCAGTCGGCGCCGCCGAGCCGGTGCAGTGTCGGCGCCTCGCCGCCCACGTACTTGGTGACCTGCTCGAGCTGGTCGGTGGGGATGTAGAGCCGGTCGCCGGGCTGACCTCGCTTGGCGGGGGCGTACTCGACGAGGAGGTACTCGCGGGTGGCGCCCTGGACGGTGCGCTGCACCATCTCGAGGTAGCGGCCGACACCGTGCTGCTCGTGGACGATGTAGTCGCCGACCTCGAGGGTCAGCGGGTCGATGGTCTTGCGGCGCCGGGTGGGCATCCGCTGGCCGTCCTTGCCGGCGGCCTTCTGGCCGGTCAGGTCGGTCTCCGTGAGGACCGCGAGCTTGAGCGCCGGGTCGACGAAGCCGTGCTCGATCGAGCCGCAGGCGACGTGGACGAGGGACGGGCTGATGCCGGCCAGGTCGGCGTCGAGGCGAGCCGCGATGCCCTCGCCGCCGAGCACCTCGACGGTGCGGGAGGCGGGGCCGTGCGCCTCGGTGACGAACACGGTGCGCCAGCCGTCGGCGAGCCAGCCCTTGGTGTCGGCGAGCGCGCGGGCGGTGTCGCCGCGGTAGCTCTCCGGGGCGCGCATGCCCAGTTTGAGGGTGTCGTCCTCGAGGTCGGAGGCGTCCGCGGCGAACGGGGAGACGGACCACCACATCATGCCGAGCTCGCTCGCCCGTTCCCGTACGTCCGCGATGCCCCGGAGCGAGGCCGCGTCGACGTCGATCGGCGCCTCTCCCCCGCCGGCCGTCGCCGCCCACGACGCCTGCAGGAACTCCTGGCTGGTGGCGACGAGGTCCGCGGCACGCGTGCGCACCCGCTCCGGGTCGCACACGACGGCCATGGACCCCTTCGGCAGGACGTCCAGGAGCAGCTCCATGTCGTCGACGAGGACCGGGGCGAGGGACTCCATGCCCTCGACCGCGATGCCCTCGGCGATCTTGCCGAGCAGCTCGCCCAGCTCGGGGTGGGCCTCCGCGAGAGCGGCGGCCCGCTGCCGCACGTCGTCCGTCAGCAGCAGCTCGCGGCACGGCGGCGCCCACAGGCCGTGCTCGGCGACCTCCAGGGAGCGCTGGTCGGCGACCTTGAAGTAACGGATCTCCTCGACGTCGTCGCCCCAGAACTCCACCCGGAGCGGGTGCTCCTCGGTGGGCGGAAAGACATCGAGGATGCCGCCGCGAACTGCGAACTCGCCGCGTTTCTCGACCAGTTCCACCCGGGAGTAGGCGGCGGCCGCGAGGCCCTCCACGACCTCGTTCAGATCGGCCTGCTGTCCGGTGCGCAGCGCCACGGGCTCCAGGTCGCCGAGGCCCTTGACCTGCGGCTGCAGCACGGACCTCACGGGTGCTACGACGACGCTGACCGGCCCGGCGGCCGGGTCGTCGGGCGACGGGTGCGCGAGGCGGCGCAGGACGGCGAGCCGGCGGCCGACGGTGTCGGAGCGCGGCGAGAGCCGTTCGTGCGGCAGCGTCTCCCACGACGGGTATTCGACGACGCCCTCGCCGGGCAGCAGCGAGCGCAGCGCCGCGGCCAAATCCTCTGCCTCCCGGCCGGTGGCGGTGACGGCCAGCACGGTGCGGCCCGCGTCCCGGGCGAGGGCGGCCACGGCGAAGGGCCGCGCGGCGGGCGGGCCCACCAGATCGACGTGCGTACGGTGACCGTCCCCGGCCGCCCTGACCGCTTCGGCGAGCGCCGGGTCACGTACGACGGCATCGAGCAGACCGTGCAGGCTCATGTAGGACATCCATCCGGAAAGCATCTGGGGGGTGGGCATCGCGCACCCGGTGGGCAACGCGACGCGCCCGACACGTCGAACGGGCCGGGGGGTTCCAGACTACGACGTGGGGGTGTCGCTCGCGCGAGGGATTGAGGCCACTCCGGAGAGTGAACGAGCTCGCCCGGCCAGCGGTTGCACCGGTAGACTAAGTCCAGTACTTAGTCCACTTGACCCTATGGGGCCCCGATGGAAGCAGCCCGGCAGTACAACGTCCACGAGGCGAAGACACACTTCTCCAAGATCCTCGAAATGGTCGCCACCGGAGAGGAGGTCGTCATCAGCAAGTCGGGGTCACCCGTCGCGAAGGTGATCCCCCTGTCCTCGAAGGTCCGCAGGACCGCTCGCGGCTCTCTCGCCGAGCCCGTCGTCTTCCACGACGACTTCGACGATCTCTCCGACGACGAGGGCTTTGCCAACGCCTTCGGGCTCACTCCGGAGGCCGGAGAATGAAGATCCTCGCGGACACCCATGTCGTGGTGTGGTGGCTCCTGGACTCTCCTCAACTGTCCGACGAGACGAAAGACCTGCTCGACACCGAGGCTCTGGCCTACGTCAGCGCCGTCACCCCGTGGGAACTTGCCGTGAAGCAGGCCCTCGGGAAGCTGGACGGTCCAGAGGATCTGCCGGAACGAGCACGGGACTGTCAGCTGAAGCCACTTCCTGTCACAGGGCTGCACGGCATCCGCGCCGGACAGCTCCCGTTCCACCACCGCGACCCGTTCGACCGGATACTGGTCGCTCAGGCGCAGACCGAGGGCCTGACCCTGGTCACCCGGGACAAGCACATCCCCCTCTACGACGTCCCTGTCCTCCAGGTCTGAGGACCCTCGCGCGTCGGCCCCGGGCGTCCGCGTGGACACCCGGGGCCGTTCACGAAGCGGTGGATCCGGACCCCCGTACCGGGCCCCCCGCGGTCTCCCCTCCGTCGGTCGCTACTCGGTCGCGATCGCGTTCAGCACGTTCATCCGGCCGGCGCGGAACGCGGGCACCAGTGCCGCGAACAGGCCGACGAACGCCGAGCCCACGAAGACCGTGAGGATCGTCGGCCACGGGATCTCGAGGACGCCCAAGCCCTCCAGCGCCAGCAGCTTCTGTGCGGACGTTCCCCAGCCCATGCCCAGGCCGAGGCCGAGCAGCGCTCCGAAGAGGGCGATGACCACGGACTCCAGGCGGATCATGCGGCGCAGCTGGCGGCGCGAGAGGCCGATCGCCCGCATCAGGCCGATCTCCCTGGTCCGCTCGACCACCGACAGGGCGAGGGTGTTCACCACGCCCAGCACCGCGACGATGATCGCGAGCGCCAGCAGGCCGTAGACGATGTTCAGGAGCTGCCCGATCTGGTCCTTGAGGTCCTGCTTGAAGTCGGTCTGGTTCTGCACCTTGTACTGCGGGTACTTCGCGAGCGACTTCTTCAGGGCGGTGTACGCCTCCTTCTCCTGACCGTCTACGGCCTTCGCGAACATGATCATGTTTTCGGGCATCTTCTGGGCCGGGATGTACTGCGCGGCGGTCGTGATGTTCATGTACATCGCGCCCTTGTCGACGTTGGTGTCGTCGGACGTGATCGCGGCGACCTTCAGCTCGGCGGGGCTGCCGTTCTTGAAGGCGACCTTGATCGTGTCGCCGACCTTCACGCCGTGCCGGTCCGCGTAGTCGCTGCCGACGGACATCGCGTCCTTGCCGTAAGCGGCGGACAGCTCGCCGGCCACCGTTTCGCGGCGCAGGTCCTGGGCGTACGTCGGGTCGGCGGCGACCAGCTGCTCGTCCTCCGTCTTCCCGTTCGGCGGGGTGATCCTCGCCTCGACGCCCTTGTACTCGGTGATGTGCTCGAGGCCCGGCGCCTCCTTCAGGGCCTGCTGGGCCTGCGGCACGATCGGCCCCATGGTGGCGGACTGCACGATGAAGTCGGCGCCCACCGACTTGTCGAGCTCCTCCGTGGCCGAGGCGACCATGGAGGACCCGACCACCGACAGGCACGCCACCAGGGCGAGGCCGATCATCAGGGCGGCGCCGGTCGCCCCCGTACGGCGCGGGTTGCGCAGCGCGTTGCGCTCGGCCAGCCGGCCGACGGGGCCGAACATCCGCAGCACCAGGACGCTGATCACCCGGACCACGGCTCCCGCGAGCAGCGGGCCGAAGACGATGAAGCCGATCAGGGACAGGACGACGCCGAGGCCGAGGAACATCGATCCCTCGCTCGCCTTGTCGGCCTGGGTGGCGACCAGCAGCGCGGCCACGCCGCCGGCGGTGAGCACCAGGCCGATGCCGCCACGGATCCAGCCGGCCCTGGAGTCGGCCGGCATGCCGGTGTCACGCAGGGCGGCCATCGGGGAGACTTTGCCGGCCCGGCGTGCGGGGATGTAGGCGGCGAGGACGGTGACGACGATGCCGAGCGTGAGGCCGACGGCCGGGGTCGTCCACTTCACGGTCAGATCGTCGGTGGAGAGGTTCATACCGACGGCGGACATCATCTTCATCAGGCCGACAGCCAGTCCGACACCGGCCGCGACACCGGCGATGGAGCCGACGACGCCGAGCAGTACCGCCTCGACGAGCACGGACCGGTTGACCTGCCGGCGGCTGGAGCCGATGGCCCGCATCAGACCGATCTCGCGGGTGCGCTGGGCGACCAGCATCGAGAAGGTGTTGACGATGAGGAAGATGCCGACGAGGACCGCGATTCCGGCGAAGCCGAGCATCGCGTACTTCATCACGTCGAGGAACGAGCCGACCTCCTCGCGGCCGGCGTCCGCCGCCTCCTTCGCGGTCTGCAGCTTGTAGGGGGCGTCCAGCGCACCCGCGATGTCCTTCTTGAGCTGCTCTCCGCTCAGGCCGGGGTCCGCGGTCACCAGGATGTTGGTGAACAGGCCTTCCTTGCCGAGCAGTTCGCGCTGGGCGGTGGCGGTGTCGTAGTAGACGACGGCCGCGCCGGGGTTGGTGACCTTGAAGTCGGCGATGCCGGAGATCTTCGCGGTGAAGTCGCCGGTGACGGCGATGGTGCGCAGTTCGTCGCCGAGCTTCAGGTGGTGCTTCTCGGCGGTGTCACCGTCGACCATGACCTCCGTGGGGCCGCGCGGGGCGTGGCCGGAGGTGATCTCCATCGACTTGAGGTCGTTCCGCGTCCAGTTGCCGGCGATCGTCGGGGCGCCGGTCGTGGAACCCATGTTCTTGTTCTCGGAGTTGACGACGGTCACGCTGAAGCTGGCGATCGCGCCCTCGGCGTCCTTGACACCCTTGACCGACTTCACCTCGTCGACGAGCGAGGCGGGCAGCGACGCGGGCTTGCCCGTCGCCGGGTTCTCCGAGTCGTCGCCGGACCCCTTGGGGCTCACCGTGACGTCGGACGCGGAGACGGCGAAGAGCTTGTCGAAGGTCGTGTTCATGGTGTCGGTGAACACGAGCGTGCCCGACACGAAGGCCACCGACAGGAGCACCGCGACCGCGGAGAGGGCCATCCGGCCCTTGTGCGCGAGGAAGTTGCGCAGCGAGTTCCTGAGCACGGTCATGACGTGCGCCCCCGGGCGTCGAAGTCCTTCATGCGGTCGAGGACGGCGTCGGCGGTCGGCCGGAACATCTCGTCGACGATGCGGCCGTCGGCGAGGTAGAGGACGCGGTCCGCGTAGGAGGCGGCGACCGGGTCGTGCGTGACCATCACGATGGTCTGCCCCAGCTCGTCGACGGACCTGCGCAGGAAGCCGAGCACTTCGGCGCCGGCCCGCGAGTCCAGGTTTCCGGTCGGCTCGTCACCGAAGATGATCTCCGGGCGGGCGGCGAGGGCGCGGGCCACGGCGACGCGCTGCTGCTGGCCGCCGGACAGCTGGGTCGGCCGGTGCCGCAGGCGGTCGGAGAGGCCCACGGTCTCGACGACACGGTTGAGCCAGGCGGCGTCCGGCTTGCGTCCGGCGATGTCCATGGGGAGCGTGATGTTCTCCAGGGCGTTCAGCGTGGGCAGCAGGTTGAACGCCTGGAAGATGAAGCCGACCCGGTCCCGGCGAAGCTGTGTGAGCTTCTTGTCCTTGAGACCCGTGATCTCGGTGTCGTCGAGGTGGATCTGACCGGATGTGACGGTGTCGAGGCCGGCGAGGCAGTGCATCAACGTCGACTTGCCCGAGCCGGACGGTCCCATGATCGCGGTGAACTGACCGCGGGCGATGTCCACATCGACGTGGTCGAGCGCGACGACGCGGGTCTCACCGGCGCCGTACGCCTTGACGACCTGCCGCGCCCGTGCGGCGACGGCCGTGCGCCCTCCGGTTTCCCCGTGCGCGGGGGTGGTTACAGCCGTGGTCACGGTGGGTCTCCTCAGTTTCGGGAATCAGCGAATGGCGTCGCCGCGGGGCACAGGGTCGAGTCTCGCGACGGAAGCGGTCCGGCGCGCTGGTGCGCAGCGCAGTCTTGGTCCGGGGGTTTTCCCCACCCCTGGCCGGTACTGCCGTCGGCGCGGGCTTGATGCGGGCTTGCCGCGGGTCTCAGCTGCGGCCGTAAGACCAAGTTAAAGAACGGGTCCGTGCCTTCTCGTCGTCCGCCGGGACGAACGTCCCCTGCCCACAAGTAAGGAGAAGCCCCTAGGGGGACTCCACCCCCGGGTGGACCCGCGGTACGACGAGCCTGCACCCTCCCCTTGCGTGAGCCTCAAGTGAGAAGGTGGCCCACGCAAATAGATGCATGGGGAAAGGAACTGACGGCTCATGGGAAGCACCGGCCGCACGGAACGCATGCCCGGCGCCACAGCACCCTCAGCCACGCCTGGGCGGGGCCCGGTCGTCGCCGCTCTGATGATGGGCATGGCACTCGCCGCGCTCGACGGGACCGTCGTCTCGACCGCGGTGCCCCAGATCGTCGGCGACCTCGGCGGCTTCGCCGTCTTCTCCTGGCTGTTCTCCGGCTACCTGCTCGCCGTCACCGTCAGCCTCCCCGTGTACGGCAAGCTCTCCGACACCTTCGGCCGCAAGCCCGTCCTCGTCGCCGGCATCGTGCTGTTCCTCGTCGGCTCGCTGCTGTGCGCCGCCGCATGGAGCATGGCCTCGCTCATTGCCTTCCGCGTCGTGCAGGGACTCGGCGGGGGGGCACTCCAGGGCACGGTGCAGACCATCGCGGCCGACCTCTACCCGCTCGAGGAGCGCCCCAGGATCCAGGCCAAGCTGTCGACCGTCTGGGCGACTTCGGCGGTCGCCGGGCCGGTGGTCGGCGGGCTGCTGGCCACGTACGCCGACTGGCGCTGGATCTTCCTCATCAACCTTCCGGTCGGCGCGGTCGCGCTCTTCCTCGTCGCCCGCCACTTCGTCGAACCGGCCCGTCCCGCAGCGGCCGCCCGTCCCCGCGTCGACTGGGCGGGCGCCCTGTGCGTCTTCGCGGCGGGCGCTCTGCTGCTCACGGCCCTCGTCCAGGGCGGCGTCGCCTGGCCGTGGCTCTCCACCCCGTCGCTGGTCCTGCTCGGCGGCAGTGCGGTGCTCGTCGCCGTCACCGTGGTCGTCGAACGCCGTGCCGCCGAACCGATCATTCCCGGCTGGGTCTGGCGGCGCCGAACGATCGCCGCGGTCAACCTCGCGCTGGGCGCGCTGGGTCTGCTGATGGTGGCGCCGACCGTCTTTCTGCCCACCTACGCCCAGTCCGTCCTGGGCCTCGGCCCGATCGCCGCCGGTTTTGTGCTCTCGGTGATGACCCTCAGCTGGCCGGTCAGCGCCGCCCTGTCCGACCGCGTCTACACCCGAATCGGCTTCCGGTGGACCGCGATCATCGGGATCGGTCTGGCACTGCTGATACTGCTGGCGTTCCCGCTGCTCCCGTTCCCCGGCGAACCGTGGCAGCCGGCCCTCATCATGCTGCTGCTCGGGGCCGCGCTCGGCCTGTTCCAACTCCCTCTCATCGTCGGCGTCCAGTCCACCGTCGGCTGGTCGGAACGCGGCACCACCACCGCGTCCGTCCTCTTCTGCCGCCAGGTCGGCCAGTCCGTGGGGGCGGCCCTCTTCGGCGCGGTCGCCAATGCCGTCCTGGTCTCCCGCCTCGGCGGGGGCAGCCTCGACTCGGTCTCCCACGCCCTGGAGAACCCGGCCGCGCTCACCGCCTCGGCCACCGAGCACCTGCGCCGCGCGGTGGACGCGGCGGTCGACCACGTCTACCTGGGGGCGGCGGCCGCGGCCGGACTCGCCCTGCTGGCACTGGTGTTCGTCGCACCGAGGCGCTTTCCGGTCATCCAGGACAAGCGCGACGTTTGACGGAGGTTACCGCGGGTCCGTCCGCAGCCGCACAGGATCGTCACCGAACCGACATACCGCACGGTCGGAAACCCCTTACGCATCGCGCTACCGCTGAGTAACGTACGCGGACCACCAGCATCACCCGCCCCGGCCACCAGGGGTGGCAAGGAGCAAGCACGATGTCGTACCACCAGCTCTTCCCCGATCCCCCGCCACCGCCCCGGCCCTCCGGCCGCCACCGCCAGGAGGCGGCACCGCAGCCCTGGCACATGGCCGGCCCCGGACACGGACCGTCGGACGCGCCGTTCTCCTACGACGACCACGCCGATCTCGGCGGACTCCGCTCCGCCTACCGGAAGCTGCGCCGGGTCGCGACACTCACCGCGCTCGGCTACTTCGTCGTCTTCCTCCTTCTCTCCGGGTACGCACCCGAGATGATGACCGGCAAGATCAGCGGTGGACTCACCACCGGATTCCTGCTGGGACTCGTGCAGCTGCCGGTGGCCCTCGCCGCCATCGCCGTCTACGAGCGGATCGCCCGCAACCGGGTCGACCCGCTCGCGCGGTCCATACGGGAACAGGCCGAAGCGGCCACGGCCGCGAACACCGGCCGTCCGGAGCGTTCCGCATGGCCGCAGCCGCCGGGAGGTGCGCGCGCATGACCGGCTTCAGCTCCGAGGCCCAGACGATGTCGCTCATGGCGTTCATCGCCGTCATCACCATCACACTGCTGCTGTGCGTGATGACCGGGCCCGACCGCGACGACCTGGGCGAGTTCTACACCGGCTACCGCTCGCTGTCCCCCATGCAGAGCGGCCTCGCCATCGCCGGCGACTACATCTCCGCAGGCACCGTGCTCGGCACCATCGGCATCATCGCGCTCCTGGGCTACGACGGCCTGTCGCTCGCCCTGAGCACCGCGCTGTCACTGGTCCTGATGATGTTCCTGCTCGCCGAACCTCTGCGGAACGCGGGCCGTTTCACCATGGGCGACGTCTTCGCCCGCCGCAACCCAGGCCCCGCCGTACGGATCACCGCGGCCGCGGTCACCCTGACCGCCCTGCTGCCGCTCGTCATCTTCCAACTCGCGGGCGCGGGCGACCTGCTCGCCGTCGTCCTCGGCTTCCACGCCGACGGTTTCAAGACCGGGGCCATCGTCTTCCTCGGTCTGCTGATGATCGTGTACGCGGCGATCGGCGGCATGAAGGGCACCGCCTTCATCCAGATCGTCAAGACCGTGGTGCTGCTCGGCGCGGCCACCGCCGTCGCCGTACTCGTTCTGGACCGCTTCGACTTCAGCCTGCCCGCGTTGCTGGAGGGCGCGGCGCGCGGCAGTGGCGCGGGCGACGCGTACCTCGCGTCCGGGCTGCAGTTCGCCGGCGACGAAGTCGACATGATCAGCGCCCAGTTGACGGTCGTACTCGGCGCCGCCGTCCTGCCGCACATCACGATGCGCATGTTCACCGCGCGCAGCGCGACGGCCGTGCGGCGTTCGATGTCCTGGGCCGTGTCGACCGTCCTGGTCACCTGCCTGCTCATCGTGGTGATCGGCTTCGGCGCGGCGGCCATCGTCGGACACGAGGGGCTCGTCACCGGCGACCCGCAGGGCAAGACCGCGTTCCTGATGGTCACCCAGGCGCTCATGGGCACGGACCCGAACACCGTGGAGACCCTGCTGTTCACGGCGGTCGCCACGGCGATCTTCCTCACCCTGCTCGCCTCCGTCGCCGGCGTCACCCTCGCCTGCGCCAACACCCTCGCGCACGACCTCGTGGCGCACGGACTGCGCAAGGCGACGCTCAAGCACTCCACGGAGATGGCCATCGCGCGCACCGCGGCGGCGGGCGTCGGTCTCGTCGCGCTCGCCGTCGCCGCCGGGGCCAGGCACCTGAATCTCCAGGCGCTGCTGACCCTGTCGTTCTGCATCGGTGCTTCCGCGGTGGCCCCGGCGCTCGTCTACAGCCTCTTCTGGCGCCGCTTCTCCCGCACGGGCCTGCTGTGCACGCTGATCGTGGGAGCGGGCTCCGCGGTCCTGTTCATGACCGGGACCAACCTCGTGTCCGGATCACCGCAGGCGGTCTTCCCCGACTCGGACTTCAACTGGTTCCCGTTCACCACCACCGGCATAGTCTCGGCCCCGCTGGGCTTCATCGCCGGCTGGCTCGGCACCGTCCTGTACGAGCGCGACACGAACGAGGAGCGGCTGCGCTACGAGGCCGCGGAACCGGCCATCCTGGCGGGCGTGCCTCCCACGTCCTGACGCGGTTCTGAGGCGGCTCTGAGGCGGTTCTGACGCGCGCGAACGGGCGTCGGCGGGTACGCGTACCGCCGGCGCCCGTTCCTGTGCTCCGAGCAGCGCCGATATCGCTCCACACCATGCACCTTCAAGGCATTTTGTACGGTTTGACTTCTCTGTGGCGCGGTGCCTAGTTTGGATTCATATTGAACGATCCGAGGGACAGATGCCCCGCTGCGGATCACCCGATGCTGCGCCTTCGCGTGCGTGTCGGTGGTGGCACTTCTTGCCACGTTCGCCGGCATACCGGGTCTCTTCGGCGAACGCATCACGCCTCGCCTCTCGCACCTGAGGCGCGTGAGCGTGCGGGCCATCGGCCCCGTCTACGCCCCGGGAAGGAAGCACCATGCGGGCAGGGACGACAAGGATTCTCCAGCTCTCCGCCGGCCTCTTCGCCGCTGTGGGCCTCACGCTCGGCGGAGCCGGTGTCGCAAGTGCCACCAGTCCGTCGCAGGCACCCTCGTCCGGATACTGCGACTACTGGAGCAGTTACTACGACGACTGGTGCTACTACGACGGCCGCGGCGGCAACGGGGACCGCGACAGGTTCTTCGACGACCGGTTCTTCGACGACCGGCACCACCACGATCACCACGACTGGCGGTACAACGACTGGGACAACCGTGGCGACTGGGACGACCGTGGCCGCCGCTGACGCCTGAGAGCTGACAGAACGTCACCACGCCGACCGCCGGGCCCGGTTCGGTGAAACCGGGCCCGGCGGGAAGGCGTCAGCGCGTCAGAGCAGCCCGTCCCACATCTGCTCGAGCAGCACCGACCACCAGCTCTCCGGCGACGACAGAGCCGCCGGGTCCAGAGCTGCCAGCTGCGCCTGGAAATCGACCGTCCAGCGACCGGCCTGCTCCGGGGTGAGACCGAAGCGCAGACGCCACATGCGGCCGAGCAACGCCAGGCAGCGGACGAACTCCGGCAGGCCCGTGTTCACGAACTGCGGCGCCACGGGCTGGCCTCCGGGGCCCGCCTCCACCGGCACCGCGACGATGTGGGCCGTGCCGTACTGGACACAGATCGCCCGGCCGAAGTCGCTGCCGATCACCAGATACGATCCCGCGTCCGACGCGGGCTGCACCTGCCGCTGAGCGGCGAGCTCCGCCAGCGTCGGCACCACCGGCTGGGCCGGCTGCGCCCAGAAGAACGGGTTGAAGTCGCCGGGCAGACCCGCCCACACCAGCGTCGCCGCGACGATCTCCGGCACGCCCTGCCGGGAGACGGCCCGCTGGTCGAACCGGCAGATGCCCTGCGGCCCGAACGCACCCGCCAACTCCTGGGCGACACCCTCCGGCGGGATCGGCGGGGTCGGCGGAACCTGCGGCAGCGGCGCACGCACCGGCGCGGGGCGGGCGGGTCCGTCCGCCACCTGATGCAACTCACCCTGGTGCGCGATGAGTTGCTGCATGCCCTGCTGACGGGACGCGTGGTCCCTGCCGTACGGGGCGATCGACGTGATCCGTGCCTGCGGCCACGTCTCGCGGATCATCCGGGCGCAGTACGCACCCGGCAGCTCGCACGACTCGAGCTCCGTGTGCAGCTCGAGCACCTGCTGCGGCGGCACGTTCATGGCGCGCAGCTCGTGCAGGATCTGCCACTCCGGGTGCGGAGTGCCCGGGGCGGAACGACGGATCAGCTGGGCCTCGGAACCATCGGGTGCGCGGTAGCGCAGGACGGCCTGATAGCCGGGCCCGACCGTGGGCACACCGGTCGGCTGCTGCGGATACCCGTACGGCGGTCGCCCACCTTGAGGCGGCTGCGGCGCGTTCGGCACGGGTCCCGGCGGACCGGGCGGACCGGGGGGCTGCGGCGCACCGGGACCCATCTGGGCCGGACCGGCCAGCATCGTCGCAGCATGATGCACGCCCCCGCCGGGCGGCGGCGTCGAACCAGGAGGCGCCGGCGGACCAGGAGGCTGCGGGGCACCGGGAGGACCAGGAGGCTGAGGCGCACCCGGCCCCATCTGGGCCGGACCCGCCAGCATCGTCGCAGCATGATGCACGCCCCCGCCGGGCGGCGGCGTCGAACCAGGAGGCGCCGGCGGACCAGGAGGCTGCGGCCCCTCCGGGCCGAGCTGGGAGACCAGTTGGGTGGGCAGGTAGCCGCCCGCCGGGGCGCCGGGCACGCCCGGACCCGACGGCGGAGGCGCGGCGCCCGCGCCGGGGCGGGCGCCCGGAGTGCCAGGGGCACCGGGCGGCGGCGGAGGTGTCGCCCCCGCACCGCCGCGCGCACCCCGCGGGGGCAGCACGGCCTTGCTCGTCGCCGCGTCCGCTATGTCCGCCGCTCCGGCGTGCCGGGGCGGTGGGGTCGGCTGCGACGGCGACGACGGCTCGGACTGCGGGTTCAGGCCCGGCACGATGGCGGTCCTCGGCAGCTGACTGCCGCCGGACATCAGCGCAGTGGGCGCCTCCGCCGAAACCGACGGCGGAGGCGGAGTGGCGTCGTCCACCGAAACCGGCGGCGCGAACACCGTCGCCGGCAGCGGCACGGACGCGTCGTCCGAGCCCGCGGAGGTGGTGTCCGTCCAGCCGTTGCCCCTGCCGGCTCCCGCCGGGGTGGCGGGCACGCCGTCGGAAGCCGTCGGCTCGTAGTCGACAGACCCGGCACTCGGCCACGCGGCTCCGCTCCCCGACGCGCCTGTTCCCGAGCCAGAGCCGGAGCCGGACGACGATCCGGCCTCCGGCCACGCCGACCCGGCCGGGGATGCAGCCGAGGCGGGAGCAGAAGCGGGCATCGACGAGGACGACGAGGTCGACGAGGAAGAGGGCGAGGACAGGAAAGAAGAGGAACTGCCCGTCGCCTGAGAGGCGTTGGCCCCGATGGACCCCGACGCGTCCGGCTCGCCCACGTCGGCCGACCGGTCGGCATCCGCCGAGGGCAGCGACGGCACACCGGCGGCAAGGGACGGCGTCGCGTCCGCCGCCGGAGCGGAAGCGGCAACGGAACCGGCAGCGGCGTCGCCGGCCGCGTGCGCAGACCCGGACCCGGAAGAGGCCCGCCGGTCCGGGATGCCCAACCTGTCGGCGGCGTCCTGGAGCCACTCCGGGGGGCTCAACAGGAACGACGTCTGATTGAGGTCGATCCGCTCCGGCGCCTGTGCCCCCGACGCGGCCGGCGTCTCCTCCGTACTGCCGTACTCCTCCTCGTACCGGCGGATGACCTCACCCACCGGCAGCCCCGGCCACAGCGTCGCCTCACCGCTGTCCCTGGCGATGACCAACCGCTGACGACCGCCGTCGGAACGGGCACCGCCCTCGCGGTCCTCCGCCCACACCACGAACCCGAGCTCGAACTCGCGCACCCGCACCTCACGGTGCTGATACGCGGGCATTTCACCGTTGACCCATTCCTCGGCGCGCTCCTGCGCCTGTGCGAAAGTCACCATCGGACAATCACCCCTCGCCCGAAACCGGAACGGCACGCGCGAAGCCGCCGTCCACCATCAGATTCGCCACGGTCTCCAGCTCCGGCGGATTGCCTGCGAGCCGCTGCAGAAACGCGTCGAAGTCCTCGCCGCAGGGCAGCAGCAGCCGCTCCACACGCTCCTGCACGTGCCACCCGTCCTGGTCGCGGGCGTCGTCGTACGCGCAGAACCACACCGACCCCACGTCCGCCCCCTTCACCTTCAGCGCGAGGATCCCGCCCTGGACGAAGGCGACGCCCAGGTAGTCCTTCGTCAGATGGTCCCGCAGGCACTTGTTGACGTACACCAGGTCGTTGACCGCGGCCTCTTCGCGGACCGTGAAGAAGGGCTGGTCCACCAGCAGACCCAGCTCCGCGTCCAGCGCCGTGCCGACCGGGGCGGAACCGCCCGCGGCCTTGAGGAAGGAGCGGTACGCGCCGGGAAGGCTGTATCCGAGGTCCTCCTCGATGTGGCGGAGCTGCTGCTCGGTCACCGACAGCGCGCCCTTCGGCAGGCCGAAGTGTGCGGGCCGTGCCTCCTGCAGCGGGCGCGTGCCCCGCTTGCCCTGGTCCACCACCGCCGTCGCCATACCGCCGTGGTGTCGCAGCAGCGCCTTCACCTCGACCGGTACGAGCTCGAGCCGCCGCGACCGCCGCACGTGGTGCCACGTCCAGCCGTGCGGCGTCGCCACCGCCGGGATCGTGTCCCACAGCGGGTGGCCGTCCGCGTGCAGCGCGGCGTTCGCCGAGACGTAGTCCGTGAGGCGCAGCTCGTCCACGCCGAAGCCCTCGGGGGGCTCGGCGATCTCCGCGGCCGCGCGCGCGTACGGCGAGAAGTCCGGGTAACCGTCGTCGTCCATCCGCACCCCTCTGGGGTGACGGGAGGCCCGGATCGGGTCCGGGAAGTGCACGACCTGCCCGGCGTAGGCCGCATTCGGTGGCGCGGTTGGTGCGCCGGCCCCGGGGCCCATAGCTGCCCCCAGGCCTTGCCGACCTGTCGTCATGGCGTTCTGCCCCCTGCTGGCTTCTGGCTGGTTCAGCACAGCCTAAGCCGTGGGGCAAGAGTGGCGGCCGGGCCTCCGGTTCCGTGACCAAGAGTCACTTTCGAGTGACCCAAAGGCCCCACGGTGAGACCGGCCAGACACGTTTCAGCTACCCAGCTTCCTTACGTGCCACCCCATTTGGCAGGCTGTCTACCCGCACCACGGGGGAGTGCACGGGAGGGACGGCAACACCATGCACACAGCGCAACCAGGTACATCCGGTGATCCACGCCTCAGCTGGATCTCCGACGAGTCGGGACGGGCTCCGGGACTCCGGCACCGTCGCGACGGAATCCTGCCCGCCGTCGCCGCCGCACTCTCCGTACGCGGCGAGACCCTCACATGCACCGCCGGAAAAGGAGACCGGCCACCGCCGCTCCATCCGCTCGTGCAGGACTTCCTCGACACCCTCACCAGCGGCCAGCGGGAGCGCTTCACGGGGCGATGCCCGGAGGCGATCCTGCTCTCCCGGCACCTCGGCGCCGCGGAGACCCAGCGCTCCAAACGCGCGCAGCGAAAGCCCCTCACCCACGGCGAGGCCCGGCGGTCGCTCAAGCACTCCAAGCTCACCGCACGCCGTATCCGCGAGGACGGCGACCCGCTGCACGGCAGCTACGCACCGCCCTGCCGGTCGTGCACCGCGATGCTCGACCACTTCGGCGTACGCCCCGTCGATCCGACCGCACCCGAGAACGGCTGACCCGCGACCGATGCCCGACCACCTCAGCACCACCCGGTTCCCCGTCGCCGTCGACGCCGCTCTGCGCGACGCGGGCTGGCAGCCCGGCCGCTGGGACATCAAGCAGGCCGAACACTGGGCGGACACCCTGCGCGCCCATGTCTCCCCGGCCGGCCACCAGCACACCGTCTTCCCCGCGGCCGTCGAAGCCTGGGCGGAGTTCGGCGGACTGATCGTCACCGCGCCCGGCCCCGGGCGCCAGTACGCACCCGTTCCGCTGCACTTCGATCCGCTCGCCGGCCTCCATCTGGCCCGCACCCTCGCCGACCTCGGCCGGGCGCTCGACACCGAGATCTCGCCGCTGGGCATGGAGGGCGACCAGCAGGCGGTACTGGCCATGGACGTCGAAGGCCGCGTGTACAGCGTCGACCACACCGGCGACTGGTATCTGGGCCCGGACATCGACCAGGCGCTGACCACCCTCGTCACCGGCATCCAGCCGATGCGGCTCGTCCCGGGCTGAGCCGGGCGGGGGCCCGACCGGGCCGCTGCGTACCGGGCCGAGCCAGGTCGAGGCAGGTCGAGGCCGTCCGCACCACCTCGGCCCGGACCCCCTGCCGCACCGCTACCGCCACCGCAGGCTGATCTCGGCTGTCACTACCGCAGGCTGACCTCGGCGCGGTCCGGGAGCACCGCGGACACCCGAAAGCCCCCGACGTCCGTCGGCCCCGACACGAACACCCCGCCCAGGGCGGTCACCCGCTCCCGCATCCCCACCAGGCCGTTGCCGCCGCTGGGGAGGTCTGCGTCCGCCGCACCACCCGCCGCGTCCGGAGCGCCGTTCTCCACCTGCATCGCGACCTCTTCGTCACGGTGCGCGAGCCGCACCATCACCTTGGCGCCGACCGCGTGCTTGTGGACGTTCGTCAGTGCTTCCTGGATCACCCGGTACGCGGTCTGCTCCACCTCCGGCGGATACGCCCGTACGTCCCCCTGCACCGCGAGCTCCACCACCATGCCCGCCTGCCGGGACTGACCCACCAGCACCTCGATGTCCGCGATGCACGGCCCGTCCTCCGCGGCGGCCGCCGCGGCGGCCGCCGCGGCCGCGCCCACCGCCGCGAGCGGCACCTCGGCCTGCACCCGCGCCTGCGCCTCGCCGGAACGCAGCACACCGAGCATCTCCCGCAGTTCGGTCAGCGCCTGCCGGCCCATGTCCCCCACCAGCGCCGCGTTCTTCACCGCCTTCTGCGGATCCTTCAACGCCACGGCCTGCAATGCCGCCGCGTGCACCACCATGAGGCTGACCCGGTGCGCCACCACGTCGTGCATCTCCCGCGCGATCCGCGTCCGCTCCTCCTGGCGGGCCCACTGGGCGCGCTGCTCCGCCCGGTCCGCCAGCAGCGACAGCTCCTGCTCCAGGCTGTCCGCCCGCTCCCGCAGGCTCTCCATCAGCCGTCGCCGCGCCCCTATGTAGAGCCCGAGCAGCACCGGAGGGGCCGTGAGGCCGAGCGACATGGAGGCCGACATCAGCGGCACGTACCAGCCGCCGGGCGCGTCGAAGTCCGCCGACTCGACCTGCTGCCGCACCCGTACGAACGTCACGATGAAGGTCGCCGACAGGGCCATCCCCGCCAGAATCGCCGTGATCCGACGGGGCACTTCGGAGGCAGCGAGCGAGTACAGCCCGACGATCCCCATCAGATAGCCCATCTCGGCAGGTGTGGTCGCGACGGACACCAGCACCACGGCGATCGGCCAGCGCCGCCGCAGCACCAGCACCGACCCGACGACCAGCCCGAACAGCACCCCGAACGGCACCGGCAACGCGGCCTTGTCCGCGAACCCGACACCCTCCAGCGCACATTCAAAGGCGGAGACGACGGCCAGCCCCACGTCCAGCACGGCACTGCGCCGTCGTCCCCACCACAGCGGGCCACGGGCGGTCGGACCCGTGGCCTCCTGTTGCGCCCCCGTTGTGGTCATGTGTTCCAGCCTACGGGCGGGCACGAGTCATTTTCCTACCGTCTCGAGGAGCCCACCTGGCATAGTGTGGGGTGCCGGATCGGCAACCGAACGAAATGTCCGGTTCCGACGCATGCCATCCCCCGTGGTGTAATTGGCAGCACTGTGGCTTTTGGTGCCATCTGTTCGGGTTCGAGTCCTGACGGGGGAGCTTCCGGCCTTCGGCCCCGCATCGCAGGCCCCCGCTTCCCGGGGTGCCGCGTCTTCGCGGAACCGCATCTTGAGGTTCCGCATCTTCGGGCCTGCCCCATCCGGTCTCGACCCGCGCTCGTTTCCGGCCCGAAACCCCCCGGTATCCTTCGGTTGTCCCACCACCCGAAGCCGAAGGGCATTCCCGTGAGCGCCAATCGCCCGGCAGCCGTCGTCGTTCTCGCAGCGGGTGAGGGCACCCGCATGAAGTCGAGGACCCCCAAGGTCCTGCACGAAATCGCCGGGCGCTCGCTCGTCGGACATGTCGTCTCCGCGTCCCGTGAACTGGACCCCGAGCAGCTCGTCGTGGTCGTCGGACACGCACGTGAGCAGGTCGAAGCACATCTCGCCGAGCGCTGCGCCGGAACCCGTACCGCCTTCCAGGCCGAGCAGAACGGCACCGGCCACGCCGTACGCATGGGCCTCGAGGAGCTCGGCGGACAGATCGCCGGGACCGTTGTCGTCGTCTGCGGCGACACCCCGCTGCTCTCCGGCGAGACACTGTCCGCCCTCGCCGCCACGCACTCCGCCGACGGCAACGCGGTGACCGTGCTGACCGCCGAGGTGCCCGACTCCACGGGTTACGGCCGGATCGTGCGGGACGCCGCCACCGGCGCCGTCACCGCGATCGTCGAGCACAAGGACGCCACCGAGGAGCAGCGCGCGATCCGCGAGATCAACTCCGGTGTGTTCGCGTTCGACGGGCAGCTCCTCGCGGACGCCCTGAAGAAGGTCCGCACGGACAACAGCCAGGGCGAGGAGTACCTCACCGACGTACTCGGCATCCTGCGCGAGGCCGGGCACCGGGTCGGCGCCTCGGTGGCCGGCGATCACCGCGAGATCCTGGGCATCAACAACCGCGTGCAGTTGGCCGAGGCCCGGAAGCTGATGAACGAGCGGCTGCTGGAGCGGGCGATGATGGCCGGCGTCACCGTCGTCGACCCGGCCTCCGTGCTGGTCGACGTGACCGTGACGTTCGAGCCGGACTCGGTGGTGCACCCGGGCACGCAGCTGCTGGGCACCACCCACATCGCGGAGGGCGCGGAGGTCGGCCCCAACTCGCGGCTGACGGACACGACGGTGCACGCCGGCGCCCGGGTGGACAACACGGTGGCGGATTCGGCCACGGTCGGCGAGGGCGCGTCGGTCGGCCCGTTCGCCTATCTGCGGGCGGGCACGCGGCTGGGCGTGAAGAGCAAGATCGGCACGTACGTCGAGACGAAGAACGCGACGATCGGCGAGGGCACCAAAGTCCCGCACCTTTCCTACGTGGGCGACGCGACGATCGGCGAGTACACGAACATCGGCGCCGCGAGCGTCTTCGTGAACTACGACGGTGAGGCGAAGCACCACACGACGATCGGCTCCCACTGCAGGACCGGCTCGGACAACATGTTTGTGGCTCCTGTCACGGTCGGGGACGGCGCGTACACCGCCGCGGGCTCTGTGATCACAAAGGACGTACCGGCCGGCTCGCTGGCCGTCGCCCGCGGCCAGCAGCGGAATATCGAGGGTTGGGTGGCTCGTAAGCGCCCCGGAAGCGCGGCCGCGCAGGCAGCCGCGGAGACAACGGAACAGGTCGCCGAGGGGAACTGACCGGAAACAGGTGCGCCGAACTCGGCGTACCGTGATACGTGCACACAAATTCGGCTGGCTCGCGCCCAGGACCCTTGTGTCCAGGACCTTCGCGGCCAGAGAACACGTCTGAGGAGACAGTGCTGTGACCGGGATCAAGACGACCGGCGAGAAGAAGCTGATGCTCTTCTCCGGCCGCGCCCACCCCGAGCTGGCCGAGGAGGTTGCACACCAGTTGGGTGTCGGCCTCGTCCCGACGAAGGCTTTCGACTTCGCCAACGGTGAGATCTACGTCCGTTTCCAGGAGTCCGCGCGCGGTGCGGACTGCTTCCTGATCCAGAGCCACACGGCCCCCATCAAC
The DNA here is from genome assembly GCF_044763255.1 of Streptomyces sp. NPDC096176. Lineage (NCBI taxonomy): Bacteria > Bacillati > Actinomycetota > Actinomycetes > Kitasatosporales > Streptomycetaceae > Streptomyces > Streptomyces sp. NPDC096176. Next base: position 134,025 of record NZ_JBIWFV010000005.1, read on the forward strand.
AAGTGGATCATGGAACAGCTGATCATGATCGACGCTCTGAAGCGGGCTTCCGCCCGGAGCATCACCGTGATCATCCCGTCCTACGGCTACGCCCGGCAGGACAAGAAGCACCGCGGCCGTGAGCCGATCTCCGCCCGTCTGATCGCCGACATGCTGAAGACGGCGGGCGCGCACCGCATCCTCACCGTCGACCTGCACACGGACCAGATCCAGGGCTTCTTCGACGGCCCCGTCGACCACCTCTCCGCGCTGCCGGTGCTGGCCGACTACGTGGGCGCCAAGGTCGACCGCAACAAGCTGACGATCGTGTCCCCGGACGCAGGCCGTGTGCGCGTGGCGGACCGCTGGTGCGACCGGCTCGACGCACCCCTGGCGATCGTGCACAAGCGCCGCGACAAGGACGTTGCCAACCAGGTGACGGTCCACGAGGTCGTCGGCGAGGTCGAGGGCCGGGTCTGCGTCCTGGTCGACGACATGATCGACACCGGCGGCACCATCTGCGCCGCGGCAGACGCGCTCTTCGCGCACGGCGCCGAGGACGTGATCGTGACGGCGACGCACGGCATCCTGTCGGGGCCGGCGGCGGACCGTCTGAAGAACTCGAAGGTGAGCGAGTTCGTCCTGACGAACACTCTGCCGACGCCGGGCGAGCTGGAGCTCGACAAGATCAAGGTGCTGTCGATCGCGCCGACGATCGCCCGCGCCGTGCGCGAGGTCTTCGAGGACGGCTCCGTGACGAGCCTCTTCGAGGAGCAGGCGTAACGAACAGCAGCCGTGGCGTCGACCAGGCTTGACGGCACAACCGTCGCACCCTTCGTCATCGTCGCAACCGTCGTAGCGAGAAGGGCCGCCCCGCGCCGGGGCGGCCCTTCTCGCTTCTCCGGTGATCCATTTTGGGCCCGGCCGAGTGCTGGGTAGACTGTGCAAGTTGCTCGGCGAGGGAGGCCGTGTCCTGTGGGACGCGGCGGTCCGTTATCGACGCGCTCTTCGTAGCAGGCCTGTCGTGGCCGGGTGACCGCCACCAGCTTTCTGCTCAATACGAGGAGTGCACATGTCCGAGGTGAAGCTCACCGCAGAGCTCCGTTCCGAGTTCGGCAAGGGCGCCGCCCGCCGCGTCCGCCGTGAGAACAAGGTTCCCGGCGTTCTCTACGGTCACGGCACCGACCCTGTCCACGTCACGCTGCCGGGCCACGAGCTGCTGCTCGCCCTGCGCACCCCGAACGTCCTGATCTCCCTGGACCTCGGCGGCAAGAACGAGCTGGCCATCCCGAAGGCCGTGCAGCGCGACCCGCTGAGGGGCTTCCTGGAGCACGTCGACCTGCTGCTCGTGAAGCGCGGCGAGAAGGTCAACGTCGACATCCCGGTCCACGCCGAGGGCGACCTGGCCCCGGGCGCGTTCCTGCTCGAGCACGTGCTGAACGCCCTGCCGGTCGAGGCCGAGGCCACCCACATCCCCGAGTCCCTCTCGGTCTCCATCGAGGGCCTGTCCGCCGGTGACTCCGTGCTCGCCAAGGACATCACCCTTCCGAAGGGCACCACGCTGGCCGTCGAGGACGACACCGTCGTCCTGCAGATCCTGGCCGCGCAGGCCGAGGAGCCGGCGGCCGAGGGCGCCGAGGGCGCGGGTGAAGAGGCCGCCGAGGCCTGAGCCGTAAGCTCATCCCGAGCTTGACGACTTGGAACACGGGGTGGCGGACTGGGACACGACCCGGCCCGCCACCCCGTTCCCCTTTCCACGGCCTGTCCGGCGAGTTCCACGTCCCGTCCTACGAGGAGACGCAGCACAGATGTCCGACACCAACGCGCCCTGGCTGATCGTGGGCCTCGGCAACCCCGGGCCCGGGTACGCGGCGAACCGTCACAACGTCGGCTTCATGGTGGCCGACCTGCTGGCGGAACGCATCGGCGGCTCGTTCAAGCGCGCCCAGAAGACGCAGGCGCAGGTGCTGGAGGGCAGGATCGGGGCCCCTGGCCCGTCGAACCGGCGGGTGGTGATCGCCAAGCCGATGTCGTACATGAACCTGTCCGGCGGTCCGGTGACGGCGCTGCGGGACTTCTACAAAGTGCCCACGGAGAACATCGTCGCCGTCCACGACGAACTGGACATCGACTACGGCACCCTGCGGCTCAAGCTCGGGGGCGGGGACAACGGGCACAACGGCCTGAAGTCCATGACGAAGGCCATGGGTTCGGACTACCACCGGGCGCGCTTCGGCATCGGCCGCCCGCCCGGCCGGATGCAGGTCGCGGACTTCGTGCTGAAGGACTTCTCCACCACGGAGCGCAAGGAACTCGACTACCTCGTGGACCGTGCGGCGGACGCGGTGGAGTGCCTGGTGATCGACGGCCTCGAACGGGCCCAGAGCACGTACAACTCGTAGGCGATGCGCGGGTCGCGGCGCCGACCTGGCAGTGGCGGCTCCACGCCCACCCCTTGCGACCGCACGGTTGGCCACCGACCCGTACACCTCCAGCCGCCTGCATTGTGAAGCGCGGCGCATGGACAGCGACGGCCTGGTGGGACTCGACGTTCCCGACGACGCGGGCGAGCGGTTCACCGCCTGCGGCGACCCACAACTCATGCGCACCTGGCTCAGCCGCGCCGTGACAGCCACCTCCGCCGAAGCGATCTTCACCGGGCCGATGGAGTAGCCGCCGACGCGAAGCCGAGGTTGACCTGGCGTAGTCCCATGGCCAAGGATCGCGCACCATGAAGAAGCGGAACTCCTCCGGCCGGATGTTGGTCCATGCACGTAACGCGGCGATGGCGCTCGTCGCCCTGCTGCTGCTGACCGCCGGATTCTGGTCCTCATGGGGCACCGCGCAGCACATCCTGCTGTCCAAGGGCCGCGAGCACGGCACCCTCACCGTCGCCCGTTGTGACGAGAATGTGTGTACAGGCCCGTACTCGCCCCAGGCGCCGGCGACCGACCGCGCGGACGTGACGATCGAGAAGACGGTCGCGGTACAAAAGGGCCAGACGCTGGCCGTCGTGCTCAAGCCAGGTACGGCCGAGGCCGTACGCACCGGGCCCGCGGGCGGTCTGCACGCCTGGGTGCCGCTGGGCGGGGCGCTGCTGCTGGCGGCCTTGGTGATCGGCGGCGGACTGCGGCTGACGCGGATCGCGTGGGGCACGGCGTTCGCCGGCGGGGCGCTGCTGATGGCGTCCTTCCTGGCGTTGTGAGACCTTCGCCGCTCCGCACCGTAGCCCGCTCTGCGCATCTCTCGGCGTCGCGCAGGTCTCGACGTCGCGCAGGTCGGCGAGCCCGAAATCCCCTGAGCGGAATGACGCATTCACCTGATCGTTATCAGGACTATCCGGACCACCGCGGACTCTTGGTGCGGATGAGGCGCGCACAGTCTTGACCGGCCCGTCCGTTCACAGGACGCTGAGCCGCCCCCCACGGCATCTCCCCTCTCACACGATGGACTGCCCATGCGCATCCGTACCTTTTCCGGCGCCCTGGTGGCCGCCGCGACGCTCTCGCTGACGGCCGCCACGGCCGCGTCGGCCACCCCGCCGGGCGACAACGGCACCGTGAAGATTCACGATGCGACGACCGGTGAAGAACTCCGCAAGAACGAGCCGAAGGTCTGCTCGTTCTACCTCGACGCCTTCAACTTCGACGCCGGTCAGCAAGTGGCCTGGCACATCGAGGCCTGGGCGAACAACGACGTCGACAAGGGCGTGACGGTCAAGTCCGGTTCGCTCACCCTCGACGCGGACGGCCATGAGCGCACCGAGGACATGACCCTGCCCGACGGGCAGTACAAGCTGTTCTGGAACTTCGACGGCGAGAACGGCCGCGCCAAGCACAAGGTCTTCAAGTCCGACTGCGAGGACGAGAAGCCGGCGCCGTCCGACAAGCCGTCCGCCACGCCCGGGGCGCCCGGTGAGCAGACCGGCACGCCGACCGCCCCGGCGGAGGACGGGTCCTCGAGCCCGGCCGCCTCCGAGCCCGCCGCCGAGAGCCCGGCGCCGTCCGACGGCGCCTCCGGCGACCTGGCGGAAACCGGCAACGGCGCGCCGCTCGGCGCGCTCGGCGCGGCCGCTGCGGCTCTGGTCGCCGTCGGCGGTTATCTGCTGACGCGGCGCCGCACTGTGCAGCGTCACTGAAACGACGGTGCCCCCACCGGAGTCCGGTGGGGGCACCGTCATGTCTTCGCGCGTCAGCGGACGTTGCGCTGACCGGACGTCGTGCGTCAGCCGGTGTTGCGCAGACCGGCCGCGACGCCGTTGACGGTCAGCAGCAGGGCGCGGGCCAGCAGCGGGTCCGCCTCCTCACCGCGTTCGGCCGCGTCGCGCTGGCGCTTGAGGAGCGCGACCTGGAGGTAGGAGATGGGGTCCAGGTAGGCGTCGCGGATGGAGAACGTCTGCTGGAGCACCGGGTTGGAGCCGAGCAGTTCGTCGTTGCCGGTCACCTTCAGCACCTCGCTGACGGTGAGCGCGTGCTCCGCCTCGATGTCCTCGAAGACATGCTTGAGGTGGTCGGGCACCAGCGTGTCGACGTAGTGGCGGGCGATCCGCAGGTCGGTCTTCGCCAGCGTCATCTCGACGTTGGCGATGAAGTTGCGGAAGAAGTGCCACTGCTCGTGCATCTCCGCGAGAACCGTGTCGAGACCGGCCTCGCGCAGGGCCTTGAGGCCCGACCCGACACCGAACCAGCCGGGGACGATCTGCCGCGACTGCGTCCAGCCGAACACCCACGGAATGGCCCGCAGACCGTCCAGGCCCGCGCCCGAGTCGGGGCGGCGCGAGGGCCGTGAGCCGAGGTGCAGCTCGGCGAGCTGGTCGACGGGGGTGGCGGCGAAGAAGTACGCGGGCAGGTCCGGGTCCTCGACGAGCCTGCGGTACGCGGCGTGAGCGGCGTCGGAGACGGTGTCCATGGCGGCGTCCCAGCGCGCGAGCGCCTCGTCGGACTGGCGGGGCGCGGTGTGCAGGGCGGAGGCCTGGAGCGTGGCGGCGACCGTCAGCTCAAGGTTCTCCCTGGCCAGGGACGGGATCAGGTACTTGTCGGAGATGACCTCGCCCTGCTCGGTCACCTTGATCTCGCCCTCGAGGGTGCCCCAGGGCTGGGCGAGGATCGCGTCGTGGGAGGGGCCGCCGCCGCGCCCGACGGTGCCGCCGCGGCCGTGGAAGAGCCGCAGCCGTACGCCGTGGCGGTGCGCGACGTCGCGCAGCCTGCGCTGGGCGCGGTGGATCTCCCACTGGGAGGTGGTGATGCCACCGAACTTCGAGGAGTCCGAGTAGCCGAGCATGACCTCTTGGACGTCGCCGCGCAGCGAGACGAGACGGCGGTAGGAGGGGTCGGCGAGCATGCCCTCGAGGATGACGTCGGCGGCCTTGAGCTCGTCGGTGGTCTCCAGCAACGGCACGATGCCGATCTTGGCCCAGCCGGCGTGCAGGTCGATCAGCCCGGCCTCGCGGGCGAGGACGGCGGCGGCGAAGACGTCGTCGGCGCCCTGGCACATCGAGATGATGTACGACTCGATGACCTCGGGACCGAACCGTTCGAAGGCTTCCTTGACGGTGTGGAAGACGCCGAGGGTCTTCTCGCCCGCGGCGTCCAGCGGAGCCGGGGTCGGGGCGAGGGGCCGGCGGGAGCGCAGTTCCTTGGCGAGGAGCTTCTGCCGGTAGTCGCGCGGCATGTCCGCGTACCGCCAGGACTCCTCGCCGAGCCGGTCGAAGAGCTGCCCGAGGGCGTGGTGGTGCGCGTCGGCGTGCTCGCGTACGTCCATGGTGGCGAGCTGGAGGCCGAAGGCGGACAGGGTGCGGATGACCCGGTCCATGCGGCCGTCGGCGAAGAGGCGGCCGCGGTGCGCGCGCAACGAAGTCTGGACCAGGGTGAGGTCGGCGATCAGCTCGGCGGTGCCGAGGTAGTCGCGGCCGTCCTCGTGGGGGGTGCCCTTCGCGAGGCGCTCGCGGGTGTTGACGAGCTTCTGGCGGATGCAGGTCGCCTTGAGCCGGTAGGGCTCCTCCGCGTTGAGCCGCTTGTAGCGGGGGCTGATCTCGGGCAGCCGTTCGAGGTCGGTCTGCAGGGAGGTGAGCAGCTCGTCGGTGGCCCCGGCGTAGCGGATGGAGTTCGACAGCAGCCCGCGGAGGTAGTCGATGACCTCGATGGCGTCGGTGATCCCGTGCTCGTGCTGGAGGATCAGGACGTCCCAGGTGACGGCGGGGGTGACGTTCGGGTTGCCGTCGCGGTCGCCGCCGATCCAGGTGCCGAAGGTGAGCGGCCGGGTGCCCGGGGGCAGCTCGACGCCGACGCGTTCCAGTTCGGCGGCGAGGTCCTCGAGGACGTCGCCCACGGCGCCGGCGTGCAGCTCGTCGAGGTAGTAGATCGCGTTGCGGGCCTCGTCGGCGGGCTCGGGGCGGACGACCCGCAGCTCGTCGGTCTGCCAGATGAGGTCGATGTGCTCGGCGAGCCGCAGGTCGTGGCGGCGCCGGTCGGCCTCGATGACCGGGCTCTCCAGCAGCTCGGCGATGCGGCGGAGCTTGTTGAGCACCGAGCGCCGGGCGGCCTCGGTCGGGTGGGCGGTGAAGACGGGCCGTACGTTCAGGTTCTTCACGGTCTCGCGCAGGTGCTGCGGGTCCGCGTCCTTCAGCCGGTCCGCGGTCCGGGAGAGCAGGCCGCCCTCCGCGGCACGCTTCTCGCGCATCTCGTGGCCCCGGTGCACCTGCTCGGTGACGTTGGCGAGGTGGAAGTAGGTGGAGAAGGCGCGTACCAGCTTGGCAGCGGTCTCGAGGTCGGTGTCGCCGAGCAACTCGGCGGCGGCCTCACCGTCGGTGCGTGTCAGGGCTCGGACCCGCTCGACGAGGTCGAGGAGTTCCGGCCCCTCCTGCCGGACGAGGGTCTCGCCCAGAAGATCGCCCAGTCGGCGGATGTCGGCACGCAGTTCTGCGCTGGCGGTGGGTGTCTGGTCGGCACTGCTCACAGGTGCGGCTCCTTGCAGTGTTTGAGCACGTCTGGAGGGGTACTGGAGGCTTGCGGACCGCGCTGTCCGACGTGACCCAGGATAGGTGTCCGTTTCCGCGGCGTTGTCCCCAGGTCTCTTGCCGCGCCGCCGGGCACTGCCATACTTACGTCGCCGTAGGTTACGGCACCGTAGCCAGGCACTCGTCCCCTCTCCCCACCCCCAGGGAACCCTCATGACCACAAGTCCGGACCTGCTGGACGAAGTCCCGAAGTCACCCGAGTCCGAGCTGCCCTTCGCCACCCGCGGCGGCGACAGCAAGCGGTCGATCGAGCAGATCACCCTGCTGCTCTTCATCACGGTGCCGTTCCTGGCCCTGCTGGCGGCCGTGCCGCTGGCCTGGGGATGGGGAGTGAGCTGGCTCGATCTGGGTCTGCTGGTGGCGATGTACTACATCGGCTGCCACGGGATCACGATCGGTTTTCACCGCTACTTCACCCATGGTTCCTTCAAGGCGAAGCGGCCTCTGCGCATCGCGTTGGCGATCATGGGGTCGCTCGCGGTCGAGGGCCCGCTGGTGCGCTGGGTGGCCGACCACCGCAAGCACCACAAGTTCTCCGACGCGGAGGGGGACCCGCACTCGCCGTGGCGGTTCGGCGAGAGTGTGCCCGCGCTGATGAAGGGGCTGTGGTGGGCTCACATCGGCTGGATGTTCGACGAGGAGCAGACCCCGCAGCACAAGTACGCACCGGATCTGATCAAGGACCCGGCGCTTCGCCGGATCTCCCGGGACTTCATCTACTGGACGATCCTGTCACTGGCGATCCCCCCGTTGGTCGGCGGTCTGGTGACGATGTCGTGGTGGGGCGCGTTCACCGCCTTCTTCTGGGGTTCCCTGGTCCGCGTGGCGCTGCTGCACCATGTGACCTGGTCGATCAACTCCATCTGCCACGCGGTGGGCAAGCGCCCGTTCAAGTCGCGTGACCGCTCGGGGAACGTGTGGTGGCTGGCGGTGCTGTCGTGCGGCGAGTCCTGGCACAACCTGCACCACGCCGACCCGACGAGCGCCCGGCACGGTGTGCTGCGCGGGCAGCTCGACTCCAGTGCCCGGCTGATCCGCTGGTTCGAGCAGTTGGGATGGGCCTACGACGTGCGATGGCCGCAGAAGTCCCGCATCGAGGCCCGTCGTGCCGAAGCCGCTGCCGAAGCCGGTGATGAAACCCGCCGCAAGGGCGACCCCGCAAACGCGGCATGATTGACGTCGTGGCCAGTGACGGAAGTATCGGCAGCTCGGACAAGACCAGGGCGTCGGGCAGCAGGCGCGCCCGACGCGTGCGCATGACCGGCGCCGAGCGCCGGGAGCAGTTGTTGGACATCGGTCGCGCCCTCTTCGCGGAGAAGGGCTTCGAGGGCACCTCCGTGGAGGAGATCGCGGCCAAGGCGGGGGTCTCCAAGCCGGTGGTGTACGAGCACTTCGGCGGCAAGGAGGGGCTGTACGCGGTCGTCGTTGACCGTGAGATGCGCCAGCTGCTCGACATGGTGACGGGGGCGCTGACCGCGGGGCATCCGCGTGAGCTGCTGGAGCAGGCGGCCTTCGCGCTGCTGGACTACATCGAGGCGTACACGGACGGTTTCCGCATCCTGGTGCGCGACTCGCCGGTGGCCCAGTCGACGGGCACGTTCGCATCTCTGATCAGCGACATCGCCACGCAGGTCGAGGACATCCTCGGGATGGAGTTCAAGAACCGCGGCTTCGACCCCAAGCTCGCCCCGCTGTACGCGCAGGCGCTGGTCGGCATGGTGGCTCTGACGGGCCAGTGGTGGCTGGAGACGCGCCGCCCCAAGAAGGCGGAAGTCGCGGCCCATCTGGTGAATCTGGCCTGGCACGGGCTCGACCGCCTGGAGCAGAAGCCGCGGCTCATAGGACACCGCAAGAACTGAGTGCGATTCCCGTACATCCATTGGCCCCTCCTGATGGTCTAGGTCTGTGCTTTCCCTCGTTCTTCTCACGAGGTTGAACTCACAACTTTTCCCCAGGGGGGGCTTTGACTTCAGTGGATTCCGGTCGTCCTGCGGTCGCTCGTCGCAGACCGCGTGTCGTGACTTGCACCGCTCTGGCCGTGTCGGCGGGCATGCTGATCGCGGCCGTGCCGGCTCAGGCGGATGACACTCCGGCGCCGCACGCACCGGTCAAGCGCGCCGTCCCGAGCGTGGAGGACCTGCAGAAGCCGTCGCTTCCGCACCTCCGCTCGGGCGACAAGCGGGCCGCCGAGCAGGCGGACCCGTCCTTCGGCGCGGCGATCGCCGTCGCCCGTCCGCGCAGTGACGTCGACGGCGACGGGGCCAGCGATCTGCTGCACCGCGCCTGGGACGGTCATTACTACGTGTCTCCGACCAACAGCGCGGAGACCTACGCGTACCCGCTCGGCACCAGCACCGAGATGTACAAGGACGCGTTCTCCATCGCCGGTCTGGACACGGCGAACCCGGACCGTCCCACGCACTTCACGATCTCCGCGACCGGCAGGCTCTCGTCGTACAGCAGCGGCGAGTTCGGCGCGGACCTGGTGTGGTCCGGCACGGGCTGGCAGCAGTTCAACAAGGTGTTCTCGCCCGGCGACCTGACCGGCGACGGCGTGGGCGACGTGCTCGCCCGCACCCCCGCCGGCGACCTGTACCTCTACCGCAGCAAGGGCGGCACGGCCGCCGAGCCGTTCGCGGCCAAGGTGAAGGTCGGCTCCGGCTGGGGGCAGTTCGACCAGCTCGTCGGCGTCAACGACGTGAACGGCGACGCGATCGCGGACCTGTTCGCCCGTGACACAGCCGGGGACCTGCACTTCTACTCCGGCACCGGCGAGCCGAGCCGTCCCTTCAAGTCCCGGGTCAAGGTCGGCAGCGGCTGGGGCCAGTTCAACCAGCTCTTCAGCTGGGACGACCTCAGCGGCGACGGCCTCGGCGACCTGGTCGCCCGCAGCACCTCCGGCGTCCTGTACCTGTACGAGTCCACCGGCACGGGCGCCTTCAAGCCGAAGGAGCAGGGCGGTTCGGGCTGGAACTACGTCTCCCAGTTCAACGGCGCCGGCAACATCCCGGCGTGGGGCAAGAGCGAGGTGCTCGGCGTCGACAAGAGCGGCGTCCTGTACGGCTACGGCGTGCAGAACAACGGCACACTCAGCCCGCGGTCGCGGATCAACGACGGCTGGGGCTCCGCCAAGCTGGCGCTGACGTCCTCCTTCGACGACGACGGCTTCGCCGACCTCCTCGAGGTCTTCGAGGGCACGCTGTTCAACTACAACGACTACGCCGGCGACGGCATCATCGGCAGCGGCTGGGGCATCTACAGCACCCTGGTCGGCCCCGGTGACCTGTCCGGCGACGGCAAGGGCGACCTGCTCGCCCGGGACAGCGCCGGCGTGCTGTGGCTGTACCGCGGCAACGGCAACGGCTCCTCGTTCGCCACCCGGCAGAAGGTCGGCAGCGGCTGGGGGCAGTTCAGCGCCCTCACCGGTGCCGGTGACATCGACGGCGACGGCCGCTCCGACATCCTCGCCCGGGCCAAGGACGGCAACCTGTACCTGTACGCGGGTACCGGCGTCGCCTCCGCGCCCTTCAAGGCGAAGAAGCTGATCGGCAGCGGCTGGAACCAGTACAACAGGTTCGTGTCGCCGGGCGACCTCAACGGCGACGGCCGCGGCGACCTGCTCGTCCGCGCCGGCGACGGTGTGCTGTACCGCTACGACGCCAACGGCAAGGGCGGGTTCAACGCCAAGGTCAAGATCGGCACGGGCTGGAACACCTACAACGGTCTGTACTGATCCGTTGCGGTCGGGCCGATCGGTTGCGGTCGGCCCGATCGGTTGCGGTCGGGCCGACCTGTGACGAGTGACGAAGGGCGCCCCGCACGGTGAGAACCGCGTGCGGGGCGCCCTTCCGCTTCAGGGCACCCTGGCGCTCAGGACAGCTTGCGAGCGACGGCGAAGATCCGGCGGAACGGGAACACCGTGCCGTGGGGACCGGGCGGATACGCCTTGCGGAGCAGGTCCCGGTACTGTCCGAGGAACTCGGCCTGAGCGTCCGGGTCGTCGGCGAGCTCCGTGAGCACGGGCCGCAGCGCGGTGCCCTTCACCCAGTCCAGTACCGGGTCCTCGCCGCCCAGGAGCTGGAAGTACGTGGTCTCCCAGGAGTCGGCGTCGCAGCCGAGGTCGGCGAGCCGGGTGAGGTAGTCGGCGGGCTCGAGGATGTGGACGTAGCGCCGGCCGTGGTCACCGAGGCGGGCCCGCCACTGCGGGGTGTCGCAGAGCTCGCCGAGGATGGCGTGGCTGGGTGCGGTGAAGTTGCCGGGGACCTGGAAGGCAAACGTTCCTCCGGGCGCGAGGCCGTCGATCCAGCCCGCGAAGGACTCGGGGTGGTTCGGCACCCACTGCAGGGCGGCGTTGGAAACGATCAGGTCGTACGGCTCCTCCGGGTTCCAGTGCGCCGCGTCCGCGGGGCGGAAGTCCAGCCAGCCGCCGCCCGCCGTGGTGCCCGCGTGGTCCTTCTCGGCCTGGGCGAGCATCTCGGGCGAGAGATCGAAACCGGTGATGTGGGCATCGGGCCAGCGGTCGGCGAGCAGCACTGTCACATTGCCGGGCCCGCAGCCGAGGTCGGCGATGCGGGCAGGACTCCGGCCCGACGGCAGGGTGGGTATGCGGGCGAGCATGTCCAGAAAAGGACGGGCGCGGTGCCCGGCATGGCGCAGGTATTGCTGTGGGTCCCATGTGGGCGCGGAATACATGTTCGAGTCCCCCTCGCAGGAACGGAGTGCCGAAACGGAACAGGGCTCCGGCCCGACCATGCCCAATAGTCAAGCCGAATATATCTTGACGTCAAGAGACTTCATGTCGACAGACCCTCTACACTGATCGACATGGAGGACGAGGTCGATCGACTGGTCGCAGCATGGCGCCGAGAGCGCCCGGACCTCGACGTGGAACCGCTCGAGGTGCTCAGCCGCGTCTCCAGGCTCGCCCGCCATCTCGACCGTGCCCGCCGCCTCGCTTTCGCCGAGCATCAGCTCGAGCCGTGGGAGTTCGACGTGCTCACCTCGCTGCGCCGCGCGGGCGCGCCGTACCAGCTTTCCCCCGGCCAGCTGCTCACCCAGACCCTCGTCACCTCGGGCACGATGACCAACCGCATCGACCGGCTCGCCAAGAAGAACCTGGTCGAGCGGCTGCCCGACCCCAGCGACCGACGCGGGGTGCTGGTGCGGCTGACTCCGGAAGGACGGGACCGGGCCGACCAGGCGCTGGCCGGGTTGCTCGCCCAGGAGCGCGCGATCCTCTCCCAGCTGTCCCGCGCCCAGCGCGCGGAACTGGCCGGGCTGCTACGCCAGTTGACCGCCCCGTTCGACAACGTCCCCGGCTAGCTCACCCAGATCGGCCGGCCCCACACCCGCCCGGCGGGCGAGTGCCACCGCGGCGAGGGTGGAGTGGACGCCCAGCTTGCCCAGCACGTTCTGCATATGTGTCCGGACGGTGTGCGGGGACAGGAAGAGGCGCTCGGCGACGGCTTTGCGCCCCAGGCCCGCGACCATGCAGCGCAGTACCTCCTGCTCGCGCGGGGTCAGCGACTCCACCAGCCGCTCGCTGTCCGTGCGGTGCTTGCGTGCCGCGGTCATCTCCCGCAGCACGCCGGTGAGCAGTGCCGGCGCCAGGTGGGTCTCGTCGCGCAGCACGCCGCGGATCACCGCGAGCAGCCGCTGCAGCGAGCAGTCCTTGGCGACCCAGCCCGAGGCGCCGGCCTGCAGTGCCAGGGCGGCCCGGCGGACGTCGTCCTTCTGGGCGAGCACGACGGAGCGCACGGCCGGCTGATGCGAACGGACGGCCGCCACCAGGGAGATCCCGTCGACCAGGCCCTCCTCGCCGCCCTCGGGCACAGAACGGGCGACCGCCATGCCCCGGGCCGGGGGAACGGCGGAGGCGACACCCAGATCCGCGTCGACGAGCATCACGTCGAACCTGCGGCCCTCGGCCGCGGCCCGCTCCAGACAGCGCAGCGCGGCGGGGCCGCTGCCGGCAGCGGCCACTTCGACGTCGGGCTCGGCGGCGAGGGCCGCGGCGAGCGACTCGGCGAAGATTCGGTGGTCGTCCACCACCAGGACCCGGATACGAACCACAAACACCCCCAGTGTCGGAGGAGGAACCGGCACGGGTACGGCGCCCGAGGGACGGTGGTGCAGCTCATCGCCCGGCCGCCGCCGTGCTGTGACTGATACCCCCGCCCCGGGTGCCGTACCCGGCTGTTTCGCCCCCTGATCAACACCGGCCCCCACCGGTGCTGTGCTTCAGAGTACGGACGCCGTGCGGTGGCGGAAGGCGATTTGCAGAACTGATCGACGCCGGTGTTCAGGGTGTGACGCGTGTTCCGAATCGAGACAGAAGTCGACAGGAAAGGTCGTGCGACCCACCCGTGGGGCCGCGCTCAGGACAGGCGCTTCGCGCCCGCCGACGGCGTTGCCGTGAAGACGCGCGGCTGCTCGAGCGAGGACGCCTCGAAGGCCTCCAGGACCGACTTCGCCACCGTCGGGGTCGCCGAGGTCTCCGTCAGCACGATCGCCGAGCCGCCGAAACCGCCGCCCGTCATCCGCGCCCCGAGCGCACCGCCCTCCAGCGCCGTCTCCACGACCAGGTCCAGCTCCCGGCACGAGATCCTGAAGTCGTCGCGCAGGGAGACGTGCCCCTCGGTGAGCACCGGGCCGATCGCGCGGACCTCGCCCGCCTCCAGGTGGGCGATGACCCGCTCCACCCGGTGGTTCTCGGAGACGATGTGCCGGACCAGCGCACGGACCTCGCGGTCGTCGATGCGGCCGAGAGCCCGCTCCAGCCCGTCGTAGGGCACGTCCCGCAGCGCCTCCACGCCGAGCGCCGCGGCGCCCGCCTCGCAGCCGGCGCGCCGCTTGCCGTACTCGCCGTCACTGTGGGCGTGCTTGACGCGGGTGTCCACGACGAGGAGTTCGAGGCCGTGGGCGGCCAGGTCGAAGGGGACCTGACGCTGGGAGAGGTCCCGGGTGTCCAGATGCAGGGCGTGGCCCTCGGTGCAGCAGGCGGAGGCCGTCTGATCCATGATCCCGGTCGGGACGCCCACGTAGACGTTCTCCGCGCGCTGGCACAGACGGGCCATGCGCCACCGCTCCAGGCCCAGTTCGTACAGGTCGTTCAGAGCGAGGGCGGTGACGACCTCGATCGCGGCGGACGAGGAGAGCCCCGCACCGGTGGGCACGGTCGACTCGAAGTGGATGTCGGCGCCGCCGACCGCATGGCCGGCGTCGCGGAGCGCCCAGACGACGCCTGCCGGATAGTCGGTCCAGCCGGCGGGGCGACCGGGCGCGAGGTCGTCGACACGCACCTCGACCGCTCCGCCGACGACGTCCGCGGAGGTGAGCCGCAGCACCCCGTCGCCGCGCCGGGAGACGGTCGCCACCGTGGTGTGCGGCAGCGCGAAGGGCATCGCGAAGCCGTCGTTGTAGTCGGTGTGTTCGCCGATCAGATTCACCCTGCCGGGTGCTGCCCACACGCCTTCGCCCGTGCGGCTCATGACGCGTTCTCCCTCCTGCGGGCGAATGCCCAGGCGTCCGACACGATGCCGGCCAGGTCGGCGCGGCTCGGCTTCCAGCCCAGGCGCTCCTGGGCGGCTGCCGCGGAGGCGACGAGGACGGCGGGGTCGCCGCCTCGGCGCTCCGCGACGACCTCCGGCACCGGGTGGCCGGTGACCTTGCGGACGGTCTCGACGACCTCGCGCACGGAGAAGCCGTTGCCGTTGCCGAGGTTGCAGATCAGGTGCTCGCCCGCGGTGGCGGCGTCCAGGGCGAGGAGGTGGGCTTCCGCGAGGTCCGCGACATGGATGTAGTCGCGGACGCAGGTGCCGTCCGGCGTGGGGTAGTCGTCGCCGAACACGGAGATGGACTCGCGCCTGCCGAGGGCCACTTGGAGGACCAGCGGAATGAGGTGCGACTCGGGGTCGTGGCGTTCGCCGAACTCGCCGTAGGCGCCGGCCACGTTGAAGTAGCGCAGGGACACCGCCGCGAGCCCGTGGGCCGCCGCCTCACCTGTGATCATGTGGTCCACGGCCAGCTTGGAGGCACCGTAGGGGCTGGTGGGGGCGGTCGGGTCGGACTCGGTGATGGGGGTGGAGACAGGTTCGCCGTAAGTGGCGGCCGTGGAGGAGAAGACGAGCCTGCGCACACCGGCAAGGCGCATGGCGGACAGCAGCTCCATCGTGCCGCCGACGTTGTTCGCCCAGTACTTCTCCGGCTTCGCGACCGATTCGCCGACCTGCGAGAAGGCCGCGAAGTGGAGCACCCCGTCGAAGGTGGCGTCGAGCCACCGGGCGGCGTCCTGGATGCGACCCTCGATGAACTCGGCGCCCGCGGGCACCGCCTCACGGAAGCCGGTGGAGAGGTCGTCGAGCACGGTCACCCGGTGACCGGCCTCCACGAGATGCTGGGCCACCACGCTGCCGACATATCCCGCACCGCCTGTGACCAGGTACTTCTTACTCACTAGCTCGCTACCTCTCGCAGTCGCATCGCCGCGGCCTCCGGCGGCACATCGTTGATGAACACGCTCATACCGGATTCGGAACCGGCGAGGAACTTCAGCTTGCCGGAAGTGCGGCGGATGGTGAAAAGCTCGAGATGCAGGGCGAAGCCGTCCCTCCCCTCACCCCTGAACGGCGCCTGGTGCCAGGCGGCGATATAGGGCGTGGGCGGTTCACCGTCGCCGAAGATCCGGTCGAAGCGCCTCAAGAGTTCCAGATAAATCTGTGGGAACTCTTTGCGCGCCTCCTCGTCGAGCGTCCGCAGGTCCGGCACGCGCCGCTTGGGGTGGAGGTGCACCTCGTACGGCCAGTGCGCCGCGTACGGCACGAAGGCGATCCATTGCTCGCCCTCCAGCACCACCCGTTCGCCCGCCGCCCGCTCCCGCTCCACGACGTCGTCGAAGAGGTTCCCGCCGGTCGAAGCGCGGTGGTCGGCGAGCGAACGGAGCATCAGCTCGGTGCGCGGCGTCACGAACGGGTAGCCGTAGATCTGGCCGTGCGGATGTCCGAGCGTGACGCCGATCTCCGCACCCCGGTTCTCGAAGCAGAAGACCTGCTCGACCCCGGGCACCTCGGCGAGTTCCGCGGTGCGGTCCGTCCATGCCTCGAGGACCAACCCGGCCTGCTCCTCGGTGAGGTCGGCGAAGGAGGCGTCGTGGTCTGAGGTGAAGCAGACGACCTCGCAGCGCCCCGAGTCACCGGCGAGGGAGGGGAAGCGGTTCTCGAAGACGACGACGTCGTAGTCGGGGGCCGGGATCTCGCTGAGGCGGCCGTCGCGCGAGGGGCAGAGCGGGCACTCGTCGGCGGGCGGGTGGTAGGTGCGGCCCTGGCGGTGCGAGGCGATGGCGACCGAGTCGCCGAGCAGCGGGTCGCGGCGGATCTCCGAGGTGGTGGAGATGGCATCGAGGGGCCGGTGGTCGACGGCGTCGCGTACGGCGTCGTCCCGCGCGTCGTAGTAGAGCAACTCACGGCCGTCGGCCAGCCGGGTCGATGTCTTCTTCACGCGCAGCTCCCCGCACCCCATCCAACAGAACCAAACATAAAGAACCACGAGCCAACGGGTGCCGTCAATGGGCTGCCGAGGCGGGCCTCCACGGACACAACGACACAAACAGGAACCGTAGCCGGTCGCGGGCATCACAATCAAACAAAGAACATCAACAGATGTGTTCAGTTTCTGAACATCTACGCGTAGGTTCCGGTCTGATCAGTTCGCGCGACGAAGCGAGTACTCATGCACTATCTGGCCGAAGGGCTCCGGCTCCCCACGAACGGGCTCGATTACGCGATCCTGGCGATCTACTTCGCCGTCGTCCTGGGCATCGGTTTCGCCGCCCGGGCCAGCGTGAAGACCAGCCTCGACTTCTTCCTTTCCGGCCGCTCGCTGCCCGCATGGGTGACCGGCCTCGCCTTCGTCGCCGCCAACCTCGGCGCGACCGAGATCCTCGGCATGGCCGCCACGGGCGCGCAGTACGGCGTCGCGGTCGTCCACTGGTACTGGATCGGCGCCATCCCCGCCATGGTCTTCCTGGGCATCGTGATGATGCCCTTCTACTACGGCTCCAAGGTCCGCTCGGTCCCTGAGTTCCTGCTCCAGCGGTTCGACAAGTCGGCGCATCTGCTGAGCTCGGTGCTGTTCGCGTTCGCCGCGATCCTGATCGCCGGCGTCAACCTCTACGCCCTGTCGATCGTCGTCGAGGCACTGCTCGGCTGGCCGCAGTGGGTGTCGATCGTCGTCGCCGGATTCCTCGTCCTCGCGTACATCACCATCGGCGGCCTGTCCTCGGCGATCTACAACGAGGTCCTGCAGTTCTTCGTCATCCTCGCCGCGCTCATCCCGCTGACCGTCCTCGGCCTCAGGCGCGTCGGCGGCTGGGACGGACTGACCGGGTCGCTCGAGCAGAGCCGCGGCGAGAACTTCCTCACCGCCTGGGGCGGCACCGGCATCGGCGACCCGAACCCGCTCGGCGCCAACTGGCTGACGATCGTCCTCGGCCTCGGCTTCGTCCTCTCCTTCGGCTACTGGACGACCAACTTCGCCGAGGTACAGCGGGCCCTGTCCGCGAAGAACCTCTCCGCCGCCCAGCGCACGCCGCTGATCGCCGCCTTCCCGAAGATCTTCATCGTCTTCCTGGTGATGATCCCCGGCCTCGTCGCCGCCGTCCTCGTACCGAAGATCGGCACCGCCGGGTCCGACCTCACCTACAACGACGCCATCCCGCTGCTGATGCAGGAACTGCTGCCCAACGGCGTCCTCGGCATCGCGGTGACGGGTCTGCTCGCCGCCTTCATGGCCGGCATGGCGGCCAACGTCTCGTCCTTCAACACCGTCTTCACATACGACATCTGGGCGCGGTACGTGAAGAAGGGCCGCGACGACCGGTACTACCTGCGCTTCGGCCGGCTGATCACGGCGATCGGCGTGCTCTGCTCCATCGGCACCGCGTTCCTCGCCTCCAGCTTCAGCAACATCATGGGCTATCTGCAGACCCTGTTCTCCTTCTTCAACGTGCCGATGTTCGTGGTCTTCATCATCGGCATGTTCTGGAAGCGGGCCTCCATGAAGTCCGGCTTCTGGGGTCTGCTCGCCGGCACCACGGCCGCGATGGTCAACTACTTCGTCATCTACCAGCAGGGCGTCATCGACATCCCGAGCGAGCAGGGCGCCAACTTCGTCTCCGCGATCGTCGGTTTCGTCGCCGGCGCGGTGGTGATGGTCGTCGTCACGCAGTTCACCGCGCCCAAGCCCGAGGCGGAGCTCGCCGGCCTGGTGTACGGCACGACCTCCCCGGGCATTGAGGAGGCGCCCGCCGAGGGAGACGACGCCTGGTACCGCAAGCCCGCACTCCTGGGCTGGGGCGCGATCGTCCTCGCCGCAGCCTGCTACATCCCCTTCTCCTTCTGATCCGATCGGAGGCACCGAACCATGTCCGAACTGCAACGCGAAGTCTCCGAGCTGGAGCGCAAGTCCGCGACCGCCGCACGTCTCTTCGACATCCGGCGCATCATTGGCGGCCTGTTCACGCTCTACGGCGTCATCGTCACCGTCGCGGGCCTGTTCGCTTCCGACACGGACCTGAAGAAGGCGGAAGGGGTCAACATCAACCTGTGGACCGGCCTCGGCATGCTCGCCCTCGGCCTGTTCTTCCTCGTCTGGCTCACACTGCGCCCCACCGCGCCGCCGACGCCCGTCGAGTAGCCCTGGCCCTACTCCTGCACGGTGCCGGGCGGCGACACGGTCGCCGCCCGGTCCAGCAGCCCGGTCCGGGCGGCCAGCGCCGCCGCCTCCAACCGGGAGCCCACGCCCAGTTTCATCAGCACCCGCTGCACATGCGTACGGGCCGTGCTCGGCGCGATGCCCATCCCGACCGCGATCAGCCGGGTGTCCTCGCCCTCCGCGACCCGCACCAGCACCTCGACCTCGCGCGGGGTCAGCAGATGCAGCAGCCGCTGGCCCTCGTCGTCGGGCTGCGAGGCCGGGTTGAGCAGCTCGGCGAACGCTCCCCGCAGCAGTTGCGGCGCCACCACCGCCTCCCCCGCTCGCGCCTTCACCAGCGCGCGCTCCACTCCCTCTATGCGTTCGTCGTGGCGCACATAGCCGGACGCGCCGGCGGCGAACGCCGCCGCTATCCCGCGGGGACTGGGCACGGGCCCCAGCACCACCACCGCCACCTGCGGCCGCTCCCGCTTGATCCGCACGATCGGGTCGAACGCGCCCGGCTCCGCCGGGGCTGCCGTACCCAGGAGGCACACCTCGGGGGACCGGGCGATCACGAGCTCGGCGGCACCGGCGGCGGGCGCGGCCGCCGCGAGCACCCGGTGGCCGCGCAGCTTCAAGGCAGAGGCCAGCGCCTCGGCGAGCAGTCTGTGGTCGTCCACGACCATGAGCCGTACGCCCATCGGGCAACCCCCTCCCGCGCCGGAGCCGGCCCCCGGCCCTCCCCCGCTACCCCGTTGGTCCCGGAAAGCTACACGCTTGTTCGACATCGCGCGCCCCTAACCGGGCAGAAGCCGCCCGTAATGCCGAATTCCTCGGCAATCAGGGCCACTTGCCCGCAGGGTCGCTTGCGCCGCACGTGATCCGCCGCGCAGGCTCTGCGGCGGCCCGATGCACACAGAACCGCGGCCCGGTCCGTCACCTGTGGCGATGGACCGGGCCGCGGTTCTGTGTGCTGCGGTACGGCGGGCGGTCAGCCCTTCGGGCCGAAGGAGATGGCCATGTACTTCGAAGAGCTCTCGCTGTCGGAGCCGGGCTCGCTCAGGGTGTCGTCCGCGATGAACAGACGGCCGCCCGCGAAGTGGTACTCGGAGCCGGTCTCCACGAAGCTCGTCTCGGCGTCCCGCACCGTCTTGTCCGAGGGGTTCTCCAGCAGAACGGTCTCCTCGAAGGTGGCGCCGTTGATGCTGACGACCTGGCCGCCCTTGTCGTACGGAGGCCACTTGTAGGCGATGACGTTGCCGCCGTCCATGCGCAGCGGCAGCGCGTGGTATCCGTTGCCGGCGTCCGCGCGGCCGCTGACGGCCTTGCCGGTCGCGAGGTCGAAGGCGACGATCTCGTTGGTCCGCGAGTACGACTCCCCGGTGCCTTCGTGCTCCTCCGTCGGCAGGTAGAGCCGGTTGTTGCCGACGACCACGAACTGGCAGCCCTCGACACCGTCACTGGCGGAGCACCTCGCCAGGTACTTGTCGCCGGGAATGGCGATCTTGGTGAGCAGCTTGCCGGTCTTGGCGTCGATGGAGAAGAAGTCCGAGATGCCGAACATCCCCGAGTCACCGACGTCGGCGGCGACGACCAGCGGGTTCGTGGAGACGATCCGCGCGTCGTCGACACCTTCCGGCATCTTGAACGTGGAGAGAGGAGTGCCCTTCTCGGGGTCGAGCGGCTGGATGGTCACCGACGGGTTGTCGTACGACCCGCACCGGCGCACCGCGACCAGCGCCTCGCCGCCGCCGTAGCCGATGTCGCGGCACTCGTTGGCGTCGACGGTGGGCTTCCAGCGGACGGCGCCGCTGGTCAGGTCGAAGGCCGCGCTGCCGCCGAGGTACCCGGCGGCCACGGTGTTGCCGCTGAGGGTGACCTGGTCGAAACGCGCGTTCTCGTCACCCGTGGAGTCGCCGGTGACGGACGTGCTCCACAGCAGCTTGCCGGCGGTGAGGTCCACGACGCCGACCTCGGTGCACGGCGGGTAGCCCTTGTCGCCCTTGGCCCGCTTCTTGGCCTCGAAGACGATCGCCGTCTTGTTGTCGTCGGTCATGTGACGCGAGGCGGCACAGACCTGACCCGGCAGCGGCAGGGTCCACAGGACGGAACCCTTCGCCACGTCGTGCGCCACGATCGAGTTGACGCTCGTCTTGACGAAGGCCTTGTCCGTGACCCAGGAGCCCGGCACGCCGGTCACGTCGAGGCGTGCGGGCAGCGGCAGCTGGAAGGCGACCTGGGAGGCGGTGTCGGCCGGGGCCTTCTCCTTGCCCGGACCGTCGGGCGCGGCCTTGGCCGAGTCCCCCTTGCCGCCCTTGTCCCCGCCGTTGCCGTCCGAACTGCCCTGGGCCTGGTCGCTCTTGCCGCCGTCCTGGGCGGAGGAGTACCAGAAGCCGCCGCCGATGATCAGCGCGATGGCGACACACGCCGCGATGACGATCTGCAGCTGAGTCTTGTTCAGCAGCTTGCCGCTGCCGCCGGCCGCGGGTGCTGCGGACTGCAGGTGCATGGGCTGCGTGGGCGCGCCGTAGGGCTGCCGGCCCGGTGCGCCCTGCTGCGGATAGCCCTGCTGCGGCTGGCCGGGCGGCGGCGTCTGCGGGTAGCCGTAGCCCGGCTCCGCGGGCGGCGGCGTCTGGGGGTAGCCGTACGGGGCTCCACCCTGCGGCGGAGTCGGCGGGGTGCCGTACCCACCGGCCGGCGGCTGGGTCGGCGGCGCAGACGGCTGGGCCGGAGGCTGGTCCTTCGACAGCCCGAATCCGCCGCCCTGCGGCTGGTTCGGGGGCTGACCCGGCGGCGGACCGGGCGGCTGGTTGGGCGGTGGCGGCGGCTGCGTCATGGCGTGCTTACCTCTGGGGAGCGGAAGTGGGATCCTGCGGCTTCGAAGACGGTCACTGGCCGAAGCCCATCATGGTCTTCGTCTCCTGCTCCGCCTTGTCGTTGGGCGCGCTCACGCGACCGCTGGCGATGAAGAACCGCCCGTCCGCGTAGGCCATCTTCGGGGAGTAGAAGGAGTTCTCGACCTCGGCGGTCGAGGCGGGGTGCTGAAGCAGCACCTTCGGCGCACCGCCCGTCGGCGCGACCGTGGCGACACCGCCACCCGTGTTGTACGTCGGCTGCATGTAGACGAGGACGTTGCCGTTCTCCATGCGCAGCGGGGTCATCTTGCGCTCCCCGCCTGCCGGCGCACGCCACTTCTCCTTGCCGCTGTTCAGGTCGAAGGCGACGAGTTCGTTGGCCTTGCCGTACTCGGTCTCGGTGGCCATGTAGAAGTTGTTGGCGTCCGCGGTGAGGCCGGAGCAGCCCTCGAGGTTCTGGCCGAAGACGACAAAGGAACCGCCGCAGCGGGGCTGGAACTTGTCGTTCTTGCCGCCCGAGATCTGCGAGCGCAGCTTGCCGTTGTCCGTGAGCGCGAGAATCGACCACTTCTTCTCCGGCTCACGCTGGGTGATGGAGATGACCAACGGGCTGACGGAGTAGACCTTGTCGACCTCCCAGCCCTCGGGCGTGTTGTACGTCCACTTGGGCTTGCCGCTGGTCGGGTCGATCTCCTGGAGCTGGTGCTTGGGCTTGTCGTAGTCGTCCGTCGGGCAACTCGCACCGGCGAGCAGCTTGGGTCCGCCGGCGAACGCGAACGGCTCGCAGCCGCTGCTCGGCTTGCCGAAGAGCTGCTTCCCGTCGGTCATCGAGAAGCCGTACGAGTTGCCGGTGCCGCCGACCGCCAGCGTGTCGCCGCTGATGGCGAGCGTGAAGTCGGAGAGCGAGCTGAACGCGCCGGACGCCTTCGGGATCGGCTTCTTCCAGCCGGCCTTGCCGGTCTTCAGATCGATCATCTGAAGGTCGTTGCACTTGGCCCTGTCGGTGAGGCCGTCCTTGACACCGATGACGATCTTGCTGTCGGCGGAGATCTGCGCCGGAGCGGAGCACACCTCGGCGGGGAGCGGCACGCTCCACTTCTTCTTGCCGTCGACCACCGAGTAACCGGCGACCTCGCGGTACATGGCCTTGACGACCGTGTCGCCCGCCACCCACGGCCCGAAGACGTCGGCGCCGTTGCGCGGCAGGTCGACGTCGTTCTTCGTCAGGAAGAGAACCTTGGCCTCGCCGTCCTTGCGCCCGGCGTTGAGGTCGTCGTTGCCCTCACGGCCGGTGCCGCTGCCGTCGCCCTGGTCGACGGTGGCGGAGCCGGTCGGCTTCGGGTCGTCGCTGGACTTGCTGACGCTCGGCTTGTCTTCCTTGTCGTCGCCGCTCAGGGCGAACCAGGTGCCGCCGCCGATGACGAGCAGCGCTGCGGCGGCCGAGGCGACGATGATGCCGGGCTTGCCCTTGAAGAAGTTCCCCGAGCCACCGCCGGTCCCGGGAGCCGGCGCCCCCGGGTACTGCGGCTGCGTCGGGTAACCGCCGTAGGGGCCGGGCTGGTTGTACGGGCCGGGCGGCTGGTTGTACGGACCCGGCTGGCCGGGGGGCTGCTGGGGGTAGCCGTAACCGGGCTGCGGCGCGGGAGGCGCCCCCTGCGGGTATCCGTAGCCGGGCGGCGTCATGGGCGGCTGCCCCTGAGGCGGTCCCTGCGGCGGAGCGGGCGGCATCTGCGGCGGCTGCGCGGGTGGCTGAGGCTGCTGAGAAGCGCCCTGCTGATGATCCTGCGGGGCTCCGAAGCCCGGCTGCGGCGGTTGCTGGCTGGGCGGCTGAGTCATCAGCGCCTCCCCCTTTTCGTACGGTCTGCTGCCCGGCCGTACTCCCCCGCTCCGGTTCCGGCCGGCAAGTTGCCCCGGAGTGGAGTGAATCGGACAAGGATTCCGTTGTTCTACGTCAGTCGAGCGGGCCTTCTTTGTATCACCCACGACGCACGCGGAGCGGGCCGGTCCTCCCCTGTTCCCAAGGGAGGACCGGCCCGTGATGGGGTTGTTACTCGCTCTGCACGGCTTCTCTACGCGGCTGTTCCCGCGGTCCGGTCAGGCGTCTTCCGCCAACTCGAGCCAGCGCATCTCCAACTCGTCACGCTCTCCGGCGAGTTCACGCAGCTTCGCGTCCAGTTCGGCCACCTTCGCGAAGTCTGTTGCGTTGTCGGCGATTTGAGTGTGCAGCTTGCTCTCCCGGTCGGAGAGCTTGTCGAGCTGCCGCTCGATCCGCTGCAGCTCCTTCTTGGCCGCGCGGACATCGGCGGCCGACTTCTCCTTGACCGCGGCGGCCTGTGCGGGCGGCGGCGTCGGGGCGGCTGCCTCGACCATCCGCGCCCGGCGCTCCAGGTACTCGTCGATGCCGCGCGGCAGCATCCGCAGCGTGCCGTCGCCGAGCAGCGCGAACGTACGGTCCGTGGTCCGCTCGAGGAAGAACCGGTCGTGGGAGATGACCACCATGGTGCCGGGCCAGCCGTCGAGGAGGTCCTCCAGCTGGGTCAGAGTCTCGATGTCGAGGTCGTTGGTGGGCTCGTCGAGGAACAGGACGTTCGGCTCGTCCATCAGCAGGCGCAGCAGCTGGAGCCGGCGCCGCTCACCGCCGGACAGGTCGCCGAGAGGCGTCCACTGCTTCTCCTTGCCGAAGCCGAACTGCTCGCACAGCTGGCCCGCGGTCATCTCGCGGCCCTTGCCGAGGTCGACCCGTTCGCGGATCTGCTGGACTGCTTCCAGCACCCGCAGGGTCGGCGGCAGTTCGGTGACGTCCTGCGAGAGGTACGCGAGCCGTACGGTCCTGCCGACGACGACCCGGCCCGCCACGGGCTGCTCGTCGCCCTGGGAGACGGCGGCGGAGGCAAGCGTGCGCAGCAGCGAGGTCTTGCCGGCGCCGTTCACGCCGACCAGGCCGAGCCGGTCGCCGGGGCCGAGCTGCCAGGTCAGATGCTTCAGCAGCACCTTGGGCCCGGCCTGGACCGTCACGTCCTCGAGGTCGAAGACGGTCTTGCCGAGGCGGGCGGAGGCGAACTTCATCAGCTCGGACGTGTCACGCGGCGGCGGCACGTCGGCGATCAGCTCGTTCGCCGCCTCGATGCGGTAGCGAGGCTTGGACGTACGGGCCGGGGCGCCGCGCCGCAGCCATGCCAGCTCCTTGCGCATCAGGTTCTGCCGCTTGCTCTCCTCGGTCGCCGCGATCCGCTCCCGCTCGGCCCGGGCGAACACGTAGTCGGAGTAGCCGCCCTCGTACTCGTACACCGCGCCGCGCTGCACGTCCCACATGCGGGTGCAGACCTGGTCGAGGAACCAGCGGTCGTGGGTGACGCAGACGAGCGCGGAGCGACGGGCCTGCAGATGCCTCGCCAGCCAGGCGATGCCTTCGACGTCGAGGTGGTTGGTGGGCTCGTCGAGGACGAGCAGGTCCTGGTCGGCGATCAGCAGCTGGGCGAGGGCGATACGCCGGCGCTCACCGCCGGACAGCGGCCCGATGACCGTGTCGAGCCCCTGCGGGAACCCGGACAGGTCGAGGCCGTCGAAGAGCCCGGTCAGCACGTCCCGGATCTTGGCGTTGCCCGCCCATTCGTGGTCCGCGAGGTCTCCGATGACCTCGTGCCGGATGGTCGCCTCGGGGTCGAGGGAGTCGTGCTGCGTGAGCACGCCGAGCCGCAGGCCGCCGCTCTGGGTGACCCGCCCGGTGTCGGGCTCCTCCAGCTTGGCGAGCATACGAATGAGGGTGGTCTTGCCGTCGCCGTTGCGGCCGACGACACCGACGCGGTCCCCCTCGGAGACGCCGAGGGAGACGCCGTCGAGCAGGGCGCGTGTTCCGTACACCTTGCTGACTGCCTCGACATTGACCAGGTTGACGGCCATTACTCTCCTGACGGGGGGAACGATCGACCTCCCAGCCTACTTGTCGGGCACGATGCCCCGGCCCGCCCGTTCCACCAGCAGCCAGCCGCCCAGCGCCATGGCCACCGCGGCGGGGGCGCTGACCTGCACGGCGATCAGCGTGGCCGTGCGTCCTTCGAGCAGCCCGCCGAAGCCGACCATGGACAGACCGAGGATGCCGAACAGGCAGAGCGTGATCCCGACGGCGGCGATCGGCCCGGTGCCCGGCACGGGCGCGGCCGCGGCGCCCGCCGGCCGCTCGAAGCCGCGGAAGACGGCGACGAGCAGCGCCGTGAGCCCCGCCGCGGCGGCGATGCGCAACGGCATCTGCGCCCACCAGCTGCCCGTCGCGGGCTCCGGCAGGGTGATACCGGTCGCGATCATGGCCCCGTAGATCCCCAGCATGGCCGTCAGATGCCACAGGAAAGCGGTCATGGCGATCCCGTTGGCAGCCACGACACCCCGCCAGACGCGCGGACGGCTCACCAGGGCCGCGCCCCGCCCCTTGAACAGCTCCACGGCGCCGACCAGCCACAGCCCGTGGCAGAGCAGGGCCAGCGTCGGGGGGGCCATGTTCGAGACCTTCTCGCCGGGCATGCCGACCATGGACAGCGGATACGGCCCGAGGGCGACGAGCGCGGCGGCCGCGGCGAGACCGGCCCCCGCGAGTGCGGCGGGCGCCCGGATGCGCCCGTCGGCTCGCAGGAAGCCGAGCTGGTGGACGGCGAGCCAGACGAAGGCGAAGTTCAGGAACTCCACAAAGGGAACGCCGGCGGCGAAGCGCAGCACGTCCACGGCGACGGCAGCGCCGAGAAGCGCGCCGAAGGCGGCCCACCCGTAGCGCTCGTGCAGCTTCAGCAGCGGCGGCGTGAACGCGACCATGGCGAGATAGATCCCGATGAACCACAGCGGCTGTGTCACGAGCCGCAACGCGACCCCGGTCATTCCGCCGCCCCCGCCGAGCAGTTGCACGACGAGCGCGGCCGTGCCCCAGACGAGCACGAAGGCCATCGTGGGCCGCAGCAGCCGCCGCAGCCGGGCACGCAGGAACACGGAGTACACGGACCGGTCCGGGTGCTTGCGTCGCAGC
Organism: Streptomyces sp. NPDC096176; assembly: GCF_044763255.1. NCBI lineage: Bacteria > Bacillati > Actinomycetota > Actinomycetes > Kitasatosporales > Streptomycetaceae > Streptomyces > Streptomyces sp. NPDC096176. The sequence goes on from NZ_JBIWFV010000005.1 coordinate 160,573, forward strand.
GAACGGTACGAGAGGGCGTGCGAGAACCCGCCGACGAAGAAGAACACGGGCATGATCTGCAGCGCCCAGGTGAGCAGTTGCAGCTCGGGCACGACGGCGAGCAGGTTCCCGACGCCGTCGTCGGTGACGGCGGCCATCAGCCAGTGGCCGGCGACGACGGTCCCGAGCGAGACCACCCGCAGCAGGTCGATGTACCGGTCCCGGGTATCGGGTGTGAGGTCGGCGAGCTCACGAGCGCTTGTTCCCATGCGAGTACGGTGCCGCGGGACCCGGGGCCGGCGGGAGGGCGCTCGTACTCACCTGCGCGCTGAGTACACGGCGCCCACGTTCAGCCCGCGACCACCGTCGCGCCCGCCGCAGGCGCCCCCGCGACCCGCGCCGTGCGGCACGTCCCCGACGCCGTCAGCGCCGCCGCGACCGCCCGCGCCGACTCCTCGTCCTTCGTCAGGAACGCCGTCGTCGGGCCCGAGCCCGAGACGAGGGAGGCGAGCGCCCCGGCCGCGACACCCACGGACAGCGTGTCCGCGAGCGAGGGGCGCAGGGACAGGGCCGCGGGCTGGAGGTCGTTCGACAGCGCGTCGGCCAGCGCGAGGACGTCTCCCGTGCGCAGTGCTTCCAGCAGCAGGGCGGAGGCCACCGGCTCCGGGACGCGCACGCCCTCGTTCATCCGGTCGAACTCGCGGTACACGGCGGGTGTCGAGAGTCCTCCGTCCGCCACGGCGAACACCCAGTGGAAGCTCCCGCCGACCTCCAGCTCCACCAGCTGCTCGCCGCGTCCCGTGCCCAGCGCCGCCCGGCCCACCAGGCTGAACGGCACGTCGCTGCCCAACTCGGCGCAGATGGCAAGCAGTTCGGCCCGTGAGGAGCGAAGGCCCCACAGCTCGTCGCACGCCAGCAGCGCGCCCGCACCGTCCGCGCTGCCGCCCGCCATGCCGCCGGCGACCGGAATGTCCTTGGCTATGTGGATGTGCACGTCGGGCGAGATGCCGTGCCGTGACGCCAACAGCTCGGCGGCGCGCGCGGCCAGATTGGTACGGTCCAGGGGCACCTGCCCGGCGTCCGGCCCGGAGCAGGTGATCGTCAGCGACGGCGCGGGGCGCACCGTCACCTCGTCGTACAGCCCCACCGCGAGGAAGACGTTGGCGAGGTCGTGGAATCCGTCGGGGCGCGCCCCGCCGACCGCCAGTTGCACATTGACCTTGGCCGGCACCCGTACGGTCACGCTCTCGCGCGCACCCTCCCGGCCCTCCCCAGCACTCACTTCTTCGCCTCCGCGATCCGTGCGAACTCCTCCACCGTCAGCGACTCGCCCCGCGCCTGCGGCGACACGCCTGCCGCGACCAGCGCCTCCTCCGCCGCGGCCGGCGAGCCGGCCCATCCGGCGAGCGCCGCGCGCAGGGTCTTGCGCCGCTGTGCGAAGGCCGCGTCGACGACCGCGAAGACCTCTGCCTTGGAGGCCGTCGTCGCCACCGGTTGCGCCCGCCGGACCAGTGACACGAGCCCCGAGTCCACGTTCGGCGCGGGCCAGAACACGTTGCGGCCGATCGCGCCGGCCCGCTTGACCTCGGTGTACCAGTTGGCCTTCACGGAGGGGACTCCGTACACCTTGTTGCCGGGCTTCGCCGCGAGCCGGTCGGCGACCTCGGCCTGGACCATGACCAGGGTCCGCTCGATGGTGGGGAAGCGGTCGAGCATGTGCAGCAGCACCGGCACGGCGACGTTGTACGGCAGGTTCGCCACGAGCGCGGTCGGCGGCGGTCCGGGAAGCTCCCGCACGTGCATCGCGTCCGAGTGCACCAGTGAGAAGCGCGCGGCTCGCTCGGGCAACCGCGCGGCGACCGTCGTGGGCAGGGCCGCGGCGAGCACGTCGTCGATCTCGACCGCGACGACGCTGTCCGCCGCCTCCAGCAGCCCGAGGGTCAGCGACCCGAGGCCGGGGCCGATCTCGACGACGACGTCGTCCGGCTTCACCTCCGCGGTGCGGACGATCCGGCGGACCGTGTTGGCGTCGATGACGAAGTTCTGGCCACGCTGTTTGGTGGGCCGTACGCCCAGCGCGGCGGCCAGCTCGCGGATGTCGGCGGGGCCGAGGAGTGCGTCGGGATCAGTGGTGCTCACCGATACAGCCTACGGCCGCAGTGCGGCCACGGACTCGCCCCCCGCTGCACATAGAGCTTCTTCGCCCGGTACGTCTGTTCCTCCGCGGGGGCGTCCTGCGGGCGGCCGGTGCCGCCGAGCGCGCGCCAGGTGCCGGTGTCGAACTGGTAGAGGCCGCCGTAGTTGCCCGAAGGGTCGACGGCGCCGGGCCGTCCGCCGGACTCGCAGTGGGCGAGGGCGGCCCAGTCCAGGCCGTCGGCGCCGCGCACCGAGGACGGCAGTTGCCGGGTGCCCACCCTCACCTGCTCGGTGACGGGCTCGCGCACCACTTCCTCGGAGATCCGCCGCGGCTTCTGGCGGACGCCGTTGACCGTTCGCAACGCGTAGACGACCCGGCGCACGCCGGGGGCTCCTTGCCGTACGACGACCTCGGTGCCGGCGAAGAGCGCCGCGTCCCTGGTCTTCTCCACGGAGAAGACGATCGGCTCCTCGCGTACTTCCCGGGTGTCGCTGATCCGCATGACGGTGATGGTCTGGCCGTCGCGCGGGAAGCCGGTGGGCGGTACGGAGGTGGTGTCCTGGCCACGCAGCACGATCCCCGCCTCGCCCAGTGCCTCGTGCACCGTGGCGGCGTTGGTGCGGATGGTGCGCTCGCGGCCGTCGGCCATGAAGGTCACGGCCCGCTCCGTCCGCACGTCCAGGACCAGCCCGGTGCGGGGGATCGCGGCGGAGCGCGGGACGGACAGATGCGCGCCCTCGGCACGGACCCCGAGGCCCCGCAGGGCTTCCTCGACGGTGCGGGCCGTCGTCCAGACGCGCTCGCGACGGCCGTCGAGGGTGAGCGTCAGCGGCCTGCCGTGGCTGACGACGATCTCGTCGCCGCTGTCGACGGCCGCGTTCGGGCCGGGGGCGACGACATCGTGCGCACCGACGTCGAGCCCTTCGTCGTCGAGGAGTTCGCGTACGTCGTCGGCGAAGGTGTGCATCGTCTTCGGTACGCCGTCGACGGTGAGGCGGACCGCCTTGTCGGCGGCGACGAAGGCGGACGTCCCGCCGGCGAGGAACGCGACGACAAGCGCTTGGGGCACGAGCCGCCGCAGGGTCTCCGGCCGCTCGGCGGGCTTCCGCCGACGCGCGGCCCGCCGCGCCTGCCCCCGCCCGCCCGCGCCGCCGTCCGCGCCTGTGTCGGTGGCCGTGTCCGCTCCGGGGGACTGCCGCGGCAGCGGCGGCCGGCCCGGGCCGGTGGGGCGCAGATCCACGTACGGCAGGGTGGGCGCCTGCGCCACGGCCTGTTGATGGTGCAGCGGTGCCGCCCGGCCGGCGTCGGCGCCCAGGTGCACGTACGGAAGGGTGGGCGCATACGCCGCCGCGAGCCGCGCGGCCACGACCGTGGGCTCGCCGGCGCCCCCGTGAACGGGAGCGACCGGGGGCCGTACCGAGGGCGGCGCCGCGTCCGAGGCGCTGTCGGTGACGGCCGGCGCCGGTCGCGTGGACGCGCGATGCCCGCCGCGCGTCGCGCGGTGACTGCCCTGCGAATTACCCACGCTCACGACGCTCCGTAAGGTCCGGTAGCCAAGTGGAATCGGACAGTAGCGGAGCAGTCGTCACTCTCCAAAGCGACGCGAACACTCTGCGTCGCCGAGCGGAGGGCTCACCCCGATCCGGTCAGTAACCGAACGCGCGGGCGGTATTGGCCGCGATCGCCGCGGCCATGGTGTCCTCGTCCACCCCTCTGACCCCCGCCATCGCGCGCAGCGTCACCGGAATCAGATACGGCGCGTTGGGCCGTCCGCGGTAGGGCGCCGGCGTCAGAAAGGGCGCGTCGGTTTCCACGAGCACCAGTTCGGCGGGCGCCACCGCGAGTGCGGCGCGCAGCGGTTGCGCGTTCTTGAAGGTCACGTTTCCCGCGAAGGACATGAAGTAGCCCGCGGCCGCGCACACTTGTGCCATTTCCGCGTCGCCGGAGTAGCAGTGGAAGACCGTTCGCTCGGGCGCGCCTTCCTCGGCGAGAATCCGCAGCACGTCCGCATGCGCCTCACGGTCGTGAATGACGAGCGCCTTGCCGCGCCGTTTCGCGATCTCGATGTGGGCACGGAAAGAACGCTCCTGCGCCGCAATCCCCTCGGGGCCCGTTCGGAAGTAGTCGAGACCGGTCTCGCCGACGGCCTTGACCTCGTCGAGGGCGGCCAGCCGGTCGATCTCCGCGAGGGCGTCGTCGAGTGCGGCGTCCCCGCCCGCCTCCCTGGCGCCCAGCCGTGACCCCCCTCCCCCGGCCCCAGGGGCCTGGGAGGTGCCCCCAAGATCTCCAAGCACGATCCGCGGAGCCTCGTTCGGATGGAGGGCCACCGCGGCGTGCACCTCGCGGTGCGCGGCGGCCGTCTCCGCGGCCCATCGGGAGCCCTTGATGTCGCAGCCGACCTGGACGACGGTGGTCACACCGACCGCGGCGGCCCGGGCGAGGGCCTCCTCGACGGTGCCGTCCTGCATGTCCAGATGGGTGTGCGAGTCGGCGACCTCGACACCGAGCGGTTCGGGCAGCGGCGGCGGTGCGGACTTCGAACTCATGGGCGCGATCCTACGAGTCCCGCGCAGAGGCCCGCGCCCATGGGCCCACCGCAGTGACTACTTGCGGTGCTGGAAGGGGTGCAGCAGGTCGGACAGGTGCCAGGGGCGCGACTCGCCCTGGGCGCCCTCGCTCGCCGGGGTGTCCGCCGCGGCCGTCGCGGCTCCGGCCGTCTCCCGGGCGGGCTGCCGCTCGCCCGGCACCGGCCCACCGGATGCGACGGGCGCCCCGGAGGGCGTGGTCGCCCCTTCCAGTTGCGCCATCATGTTCTGCACCGAGGAGACCCGCCCCGCCCGCATGATCCGCACGACGTGTCCGCCGCAGTTGAGGCATGTCGGACTGGACAGCGGTGACGGAACACGCCGACCGTCCGTCTTGTAGACGATGAATTCCTGACCCGACGTGTCGACGTGGTGCTCGATCTCGTAGGACTGTTCCCACCCGTGCCCGCAACGCATGCAGGCGAAGGAATATGCCTCATGAACCTTGGCGGTGCCTGTGGTCTCACTCATGCCGGCTGCTCCTCTCCACCGAACCAGTGGACGCCCTTTTCGGCGGGAGCGCATCAGCGCCTGTCGAGTCTTTGGTCCTTCCATACGAAAAGAGGGCAGGACACGGTCTGCGCTTTGCCTATTTACGATATCCCTTTACCCTCACCCGACGCCGGTCGAGCCGCATTCTTTGCCGCCACGACGGCATCGAACACCTCCCGTTTGGGAAGGCCCGCCTCCGCGGCGACAGCGGCGATGGCCTCCTTGCGCCGCTCCCCCGACTCCTCGCGCACCCGCACCCGCCGCACCAGCTCGTCCGCACCGAGATCCTCGGGACCGGTCTCCGGCGCGCCCTCCACGACGACGGTGATCTCGCCGCGCACGCCCTCGGCCGCCCAGGCCGCCAGCTCCCCGAGGCCCCCGCGCTTCACTTCCTCGTATGTCTTGGTCAGCTCGCGGCACACCGCGGCCCTGCGGTCGGCGCCGAAGACCTCGGCCATGGCGGCGAGCGTGTCGTCGAGCCGGTGCGGGGCCTCGAAGTAGACGAGGGTGCGCCGCTCCCCCACGACCTCGCGGAGCCGGCCCAGCCGCTCCCCTGCCTTGCGCGGCAGGAAGCCCTCGAAGCAGAACCGGTCCACGGGCAGGCCGGACAGCGCCAGCGCGGTCAGCACGGCCGACGGCCCCGGCACCGCGGTGACCTTGATGCCCTCCTCCACCGCGGCGGCGACCAGCCGGTAGCCGGGGTCGGAGACGGACGGCATGCCCGCGTCGGTGACCAGCAGCACCCGCGCCCCGCCCGCCAGCGCCTCCACCAGCTCCGGCGTGCGGGCGGCCTCATTGCCCTCGAAGTAGGAGACGACCCGGCCGCTCGTGTGCACGCCGAGCGCCTGGGTGAGGCGGCGCAGACGGCGCGTGTCCTCGGCGGCGACGATGTCGGCGCCCTGAAGTTCGGCGGCGAGGCGGGGCGGCGCGTCCGCCACATCGCCGATGGGGGTCCCTGCGAGTACCAGCGTTCCAGTCACAGTGGCCATCCTCCCAGCCCCAGGAGCACCAACCGCACAGCCGTGTTCCTTACGATGGCGCGGTGACCAGTACCGCGCCACAGCCCCTGCGGGGCAAGGACGACGCCGAACAGCAGCCGCCCGGTTGGGAGAACCGGCTGCGCCGATTCGGCTATACGCCCCGGCCCGTGATCGGCCTGCGGGACCGCCTTGTGCCGCCGTACACGCGGCCGTCGGAGCGGCTGTGGCCCGTGTTCGGCATCCGCCGGAGTGATGTGGAGCCGCTGCTGAAGATCGCCTCATGGGGCGGGCCGCTGCTGGTCGCACTGGTCGCGGGGCTGCTGCGGTTCTGGAAACTCGGCGAGCCGAAGGCGGTGATATTCGACGAGACGTACTACGCCAAGGACGCATGGGCCCTGGTCAACCAGGGGTACGAGGGCAGCTGGCCCAAGAACATCGACAAGTCGATCCTCAACGATCCGTCCGCCGTCACCGTCCCCACCGACCCCGGTTACGTGGTGCACCCGCCGGTCGGCAAATGGGTCATCGGCCTCGGCGAGAAGATGATCGACTTCTCGCCCTTCGGCTGGCGGTTCATGGTCGCCGTGCTCGGCACGCTGTCGGTGCTGATGCTCTGCCGCATCGGACGCCGGCTGTTCCGCTCGACGTTCCTCGGCTGTCTCGCCGGCCTGCTGCTGGCGGTGGACGGCCTGCACTTCGTGATGAGCCGCACGGCGCTGCTCGACCTGGTGCTGATGTTCTTCGTGCTGGCCGCGTTCGGCGCGCTGGTCCTCGACCGCGACTGGTCACGGCGCAGACTCGCGGCGGCGCTCCCCGAGGACGAGGGCGGCGTACTGCGGCCCGACGCGTGGGTCGCGCAGACACTGCGACTCGGCTGGCGGCCGTGGCGGCTGACGGCCGGCTTGATGCTGGGGCTGGCGGCCGGCACCAAGTGGAACGGGCTGTTCGTGATGGCCGCGTTCTGTGTGATGAGCGTGCTGTGGGACGTGGGCTCGCGGCGCACGGCGGGTGCGGTGCGGCCGTACCTCGCGGTCCTGAAGAAGGACCTGGTGCCCGCGTTCGTGTCGACCGTCCCCGTGGCGATCGTCACGTACATCGCCTCGTGGACCGGCTGGATCGTCACCGACAAGGGCTACTACCGGAACTGGGCGAGCTCGGAGGGCGGCAGGAACAGCGACTGGAGCTGGCTCTTCCCCGACTGGTGGCGCAGCCTCTGGCACTACGAGAACCAGGTCTACGACTTCCACGTCAACCTGACCTCCGGACACACCTACGAGTCCAACGCGTGGAGCTGGCTGGTGCTGGGCCGCCCGGTCTCCTACTACTACGAGGACCCGGAGCCGGGCGTCGCCGGCTGCCCGGAGGACGCCGCCGAAAAGTGCGCCGCCGAAGTCCTGGCGCTCGGCACGCCGCTCCTGTGGTGGGCCGCCTGCTTCGCCATCTGCTACGTCGCGTGGCGCTGGCTGTTCCGCCGCGACTGGCGCGCCGGTGCGATCCTGTGCGCGATCCTGGCGGGCTGGGTGCCGTGGCTGCACTACCAGGAGCGGACGATCTTCCTCTTCTACGCGGTCGTGTTCGTCCCGTTCCTGTGTCTGGCCGTCGCGATGATGATCGGCGCGATCCTCGGCCCACCGGGCTCCGACGAACGCCGCCGCGCGGTCGGCGCCATCGGAGCGGGCGTGCTGGTACTGCTGATCATCTGGAACTTCATCTACTTCTGGCCCATCTACACGGGCACCCCGATCCCGCTGGACGAGTGGCGCAACCGGATGTGGCTGGACACCTGGGTGTAGCTGCAGCGAGGACGGACTCGACCTCGAGAGGTCTCGAGCCCGTCGTCGGTGTCGGCGGTCATCGGGGGTCGGCTACGACCACCCCTGGACGGCCCGGACACGGCCCGACGACCAGGGTCTGTCCGGCGGATCTCGCCGGGCCCGCGCGCCGGAAGCGGCTGGAATCTCCCCCAGGGGGAGCTCCTACCGTCCTGACCGACCGCACAGGTGATGCTTCGAAAGAGGTCTGTCATGACGACGTTTCTGCTGGTCCCGGGGCTTTTCATGGGTGGCTGGGCCTGGGAGGCGGTAGCCGCCGAGCTGACCGCGCAAGGGCACCGGCCGCATCCGGTCACCTTGCCCGGCATGGCCGAGCGGGCGGGGGAGGGCCCCGCCGGCGTCGGGCTGGGCGAGCACACCGACGCCGTGACGGCGCTGCTCGACGCCGAGGGCCCGGGGGTTGTGCTGGTGGCGCACAGCTACGGCATCTTCCCCGCCCTGGCGGCGGCCGACCGGCGCCCCGGACAGGTCGCCCGGGTGGTGTTCGTGGACACCGGCTTCCCGGAGCCGGGTGAGTCGGTGGTGGCGCAGATGCCGCAGCTCGGCCTGCTGGACCGCGCCCTCGGCGGCGTCATCCCGGTGCCCGAGGAGATCCCGGCGGTGCACGCCGTCCCGCCGGCCGAGCTGGAGCGCTACCACCGCCTGGCCACCCCGCATCCGGTCCGGACCGTCACCGAGCCGATCGAACTGACCGGCGCCTGGCTCAAGCTCCCCACCACCGGGGTGTTCTGCCTCGCGAACGGCCTCAGCCTGGAGTTCGCCCGTACGCTGCACGGCACCGGCCTGCCGCGGTTCACCAAGCTCGCCGAGCCCGGAGTCACCTTCTTCGAACTGGCCACCGGCCACTACCCGATGCTCTCCACCCCGGTGGATCTGGCCGACGTCCTGGTGCGCGCGGCGGCCGGCGAGGGCGTCGGCCTGTACGAGGACTGACCGTGCGCCGGCCAGGTGCTGACGAGCGTCATGGTCACCCGCTTCGGGCGGGGCCGGTGCTCCCACGTATGCGCTGTGCGTTACCCCCACACACGCCCCAGCCACGAGCGACCGCAAGGCATCGGCCGTCCGGATCACGGATCCCCACCCCGACACCTGACGCGGCCGCAACACCATGCCGCCCGTTCCCGCCCGTACCGGCGGCGATGACAGATGCCAGGACGACGCCGTCGGCCCGACCGGTCCCACGAGCCCGACCGGGGCGAAAGGAGCGACAGGCGCGACCGGTCGCCACCACTGAGGTACCCGCAGAAGAGCTACGTGTCAGTCCGGCCACGACCGAGCCGGACACCTGGATGCAGGCGCTCTCAGGACGCACGAGCGACCGCGCGGCTCCGGTCCGGGTCGCCGGGCGCGGTCGGTCAGCCCGCCCTGAGCATCAGACCTATGCCCACGACCATCAGCGCTGCCGCCGCGATCCTGGGGGCGCCGAAGCGTTCCTTGAAGAACGCCGCCCCTATCGCCGCGCCCACGATGATCGACGACTCGCGCAGCGCCGCCACCGGGGCGAGCGGGGCGCGGGTCTGGGCCCAGAGGATCAGGCCGTACGCCGCCATGGACAGGGCGGCGCCGAGCAGGCCGCGGGCCGCGTACGGGCGCAGCTGGCCGAGCAGTTCGCCTCTGCGGGAGTACACCGCGTACGCGGGGATCAGGATGCCTTCGAGGATCATGAGCCACGCGATGTAGCCGATCGGTGTGCCGGCGGCGCGTACACCGAGGCCGTCGACCACCGTGTAGGCGGCGATCGACAGTCCGGTCGCGAGCGCGGCGAGGATGGCCGGCCAGTGGGGCCGGCTGCCCGAGCCCGCGGACTTCCGCCGTCCGAGCGGGAGGATGCCCCACAACGCGACCCCCACCAGACCGGCGGAGGCGAACACCACGCCGCCCAACTGCCAGCCGTTCAGCCGCTCGTCGACGAGGAACACCGCGGCGACCGTCACCACGAGCGGGGCCGTGCCGCGCGCTATCGGGTACATCTGGCCGAAGTCGCCGAGGCTGAACGACCGCATCAGCAGCACCTGGTAGCCGACGTGCAGCAGCGCGGAGGCTATGAGGTACGGCCAGGCGCCCGCCGCCGGCAGCGGGACGAACGGCGCGATCAGCGCGCCGAGGACCGCGGCTCCGCCGCCGATCAGCGTGAACGCGACAAGCTGGTCCTTGACGGCGTGCGCGATGGCGTTCCAGCCGGCGTGGGTGACCGCGGCGGCGAGGACCGCCGCGGCGACCAGCGGCGTCACGCCGTGCGCTCGCGGACGTCCACCGGAGTGCCCCCCGCGTGGGCGACCAGAGTCTTGGGGTCGAGCGGGAACACCGAGTGCGGCGTACCGGCCGCGGCCCACACGATGTCGTGGTCGAGCAGCCCCCGGTCGGCGAGCACCCTCGTCCGGGTGCGGTGGCCGAACGGCGGTACGCCCCCGATCGCGTATCCGGTCGTCTCACGGACCAGGTCGGCGTCGGCGCGCCCGACCGACTCAGCGCCGAACTCCTGCCGTACCCGCTCGACGTCCACCCGCGACCCGCCGTCCATCAGGACCAGGACCGGCACGCCGTCCGCCTGGAAGATCAGCGACTTCACGATCTCGCCGACCTCGCAGCCGATCACGGCCGCCGACTGCGCGGCGATGGAGGCACCTCCCGTGCCCTTGGGGCTACGGGGGAGTGTGGCGTCCGGGAAGCGGCGTACCGGGACGTCGAGACCGAGCTCGCGCAGAGCCTCGGCGAAACGGGGGTGGGCGTCGGCGGTGGCGTGAGTGCTCATGGCCCGCACGCTAGCGGTAGCTGTACGGGCCATGCGACGTGTTTCGACGCGGGGGCGTCAGCGTGCGTTCAGCACCGATGCCACCACCGGACCGGCCGCGTCGGCACCGTGGCCGCCGGAGTCGACGACCGCCGCCGCGGCGAGGTCGTCGGCGTATCCGGTGAACCAGCTGTTGGAGTCGCCCTGCCCGTCGACCTCGGCGGATCCGGTCTTGGCGCCCTTGGCCCCGCCGACCGAGGCCATGGCGCCGGCGGCCGTGCCCTCGCCCGTCGCCGCGGCGGCCATCAACTGGCGCAGGATGCCCGCCATCGACCCGGGAAGCGGTGTGGCGCGGGCCAGTTGGCGGTCGTCCAGGGACTGCGGCACGATCACCGGCTGGCGGAAAACGCCGCCCTTCACGGTCGCGGCGATGGAGGCGACGTTGAGGGCGTTCATCTGGATCCTGCCCTGGCCGATGTAGGAGGCGGCGGTCTCGGACCCCGTCGAGGCGGGCACCGACCCGTCCCGGGTCACGACCCCGGTCTGCCACTCCTCACCGATGCCGAAGTACTTCCGCGCGGTGTCGCCCAGGGCGTTGCCCGCGTCTGCGCCGAGCGGCTTGACCGGCTTGATGAAGCTGGTGTTGCAGGAGCGTGCGAACGCCCGCTTGAGCGTCGTGTTGCCGAGCGAGAAGTCCTCGAGATTGTGGAATGTGCGCTCCCAGTCGACGGTCGCCGGGCACTCGACGGGCGAGTTCGGCCCGTTCGCCAGTCCCTTGTCGAGCATCATCGCCGCAGTCACGATCTTCATCGTGGAGCCGGGCGCCTGGGCGCCCTGGAGCGCGGTGTTGAACTCGGTCACCGGATTGTTGGCCACCGCTCTGATCCGGCCGGTACTGGGCTCGATCGCGACCACCGAGGCCTTGCTGTACTTCTTCACCGCCTTCTCCGCGGCAGCCTGGGCCCCCGCGTCCAGGTACGTCTGGAGCGTGCCCTCCTTGCCCTTGGTGAGCGTGAGCAGGGTCTGGTCCGGCACGTTCGCGTCGGTCGAGGTGATCGCCAGCTCGATGCCCGGAGTGCCGCCGGCCTTGTCGCCGTACTTCTCGCGCAGTGTGCCGAGGACCGGCCCCAGGGAGGGATACTTCTCCGCCGTCAGCTCCACGCCGTCCTTGTCGACCGCCTTGATGGGCGGGGCGGCGGCCTCGGCCGTCACCAGCGACGTGCCCTTGGTGAGCTTCGGGTGGACGACGGAAGGCTGCCAGTCGACCAGCGCCTTCCCGGTCGTCAGCCCGCGCACCACGGTCAGTTCGGAGGAGTAGGACCACGGCTTGCCGGCCCCCTCGTACGACACCGTCGCCTCGACCGTGAACGGCACCTTCGCACCCACCGCCACGCCGGGCTTGATCACGGCCTTGGTGACGTGCGCCTGCTGGCTGTATCCGCTCAACAGCGGCTCCGCCTCGGCGGCGTTGTTGGTCAGTTGGGCCGCTTCGGGGCCCTTGCCCTCGGCCCAGGCGGTGAGGAAGTCCTTGGCGGTCTCCTCGATCTCGTCCGTGCTCGGCGGGCCGGTCTCCCTGGGCCCGGAGTCGGACTTGGTGCTCGCGTTCGTGTCCCCGCCCGATCCGGTCAGCCCGTTGTACAGGTTGTAGCCCCCGTAGCCGACGCCACCGGCGACCACGGCGAACACGCCGCCGACGATGGCGACCTTCGCTCCGCTGCGCATGACTGCAGCCCCCCTCCCCAGAGTGCGCGCCTTGAACACGTTCAAGACACAGGTCGCTCGGCACTCTACGGGACATGAGTGGCCGGTGCGCCGGTTGTTATACGAACGCGACTGCGGGCACGCGTCTTGGCCGAAGGCGGCACGTCGAAGTCCGGCACGCCGACGGCTCACCCGTCCTGTGCGCCCTGGTCCGCCTCGTCCGCGAGCATCCGCTGGAAACCCGTGTTCACCGCGAGCAGCCCGCCGTCCACGCGCAGGGTCGTGCCCGTGACCCAGGAGGCGTCACGGGAGGCGAGGAACGCGACCGCCGCCGCGATGTCCTCGGGCTCGCCGACGCGGCCAAGGGGATAGACGCCGCTCAGGACCTCGAGACTGTCCTGCCTGCCGTCCCACGACGGGGTGCGGACCGTGCCCGGCGTGACCTGGTTGACGCGGACGCCCCTGGCCGCCGCGTCGCCCGCCAGGGTGCGGGTGAGGGACACCAGACCGGCTTTGGCCGCGCTGTAGGCGTGGTTGCCGAAGTCCTGTTCGCCGTTGACCGAACCGATGTTGACGATCGCGCCCCGACCGTGCGCTGCGAGATGCGGCATCGCCGCACGGGCGCAACGGAACGCGCCCGTCAGCGAGATGTCCAGGTCCCGGCTCCAGGCGTCGTCGGGCTGGTCCTCGATCAGGGGAGTGTCCGGGCTGCACGAGAACGCGTTGTTCACGAGGACGTCCAGGGTGCCGAAGCGCTCCACGGCACAGGCGACGGCGGCCTCGACCGACGCCCGGTCACCGACGTCGCAGTGACAGGAAGCGGCACCCTCGATGGTGGCCGCGGTCCGCTGGGCGGCCTCCGCGTCGATGTCGGTCACCAGGACCCGCGCGCCTTCGGACGCCAGCCTGCGTGCCGTCGCCTCGCCGATGCCGCGCGCCGCGCCCGTGATCAGTACGCCGTAGCCCTCGAATCGCCTCATAGGGCCGAACGTACCGCCCTGATCAGTGCCTGGGCGCGTGGATCGGCGGTGACGCCCCTGCGCATGCCGTTGGTCGTGTAGCCGAACGCGACGCCCGACTCGGGGTCGGCGAAGCCGAGGGAGCCGCCGCGTCCGGGGTGGCCGAACGAGCCGGGACCCAGCAGCGGCGACGAGGGGCCGTGCAGCATGAAGCCGAGACCGAAGCGGGTGGAGACGACCAGGATGCGGTCGGGCCCTGCCGACTCCTCGGTCCGGGCGAGGGTGAGGGTGGCCGGGGCGAAGAGCCGGGGGCCGCCGTCGACCTCGCCGATGGTCGCGGCATAGAAACGGGCGAGTGCGCGGGCGGTGGATATGCCGTTGGATGCAGGCAGTTCGGCAGCGCGGTAGGCGGCATCGTTCTCGTCGGGCATCGGGTCGATGGCCTCGAAGGCGCGGCGGGTGAGCGACTCGGGGTCGCGGTAAGCCTCGGCCACGGAGCGCTTGGGCCGCAGCTTGAGGCCACCGCCCTGCGCGGTCTCGGGCTCCGTCACCGGGCCGATCCGGCCGACGCGGTGGGCCTCGTCCCTGGGCAGTCCTATCCAGAGGTCGAGGCCGAGCGGGCGGGCGATCTCCTCGGCGACCCAGCGGCCCATGGTGCGCCCGGTGACCCGGTGGACCAGTGCGCCGAGGAGCCAGCTGTAGGTCTGCGCGTGGTAGCCGTGGTCGGTGCCCGGTTCCCAGGCCGGCGCCTGAGCGGCCAGCGCGGACGGTCCGCTCGCGCCGTCCTCGGCCTCGGCAGGGGTGAGCGGACGGTCGAGCACCGGCAGCCCCGCGCGGTGCGACAGCAGGTGGCGCACGAGTACGCGCTCCTTGCCCGCGGCCTTGAACTCGGGCCAGTAGGTGCCGACCGGTGCGTCCAGGTCGATCTGGCCCCGCTGGTGGAGTACGAGGACGACGGCGGCGGCGACGCCCTTGGTCGCCGAGCGCACGACCTGTGCGGTGTCGACGGCCCAGGGATCGCGCCCGTCGACGTCGCGCGTACCGGCCCACAGGTCGACGACCTTGCGCCCGTGCCGGTAGACGGCAACGGCGGCACCGCGCTCACCGCGCTGCTGGAAGTTGCGTACGAAGGCGTCCTCGACCGCTTCGAAACCGTCCGCCACCGTGCCCCGGACGTCCATCACGTCTGCTCCTTCGCTGCCGCCCATCCCCCCATGGTGCAACGTGCCGCGGACAGCCAGGACCGCGGGTCGGCCGGGGCCGGCGGCCTCAGCTCAACTCAGCACGATCGAGACGTCGATGTTGTCGCGGGTGGCGTTCGAGTACGGGCAGACCTGGTGGGCGGCGCCCACGAGCCGTGTGGCGAGGTCCTGGTCGACGAGTGGCAACGAGACGTTGAGCGCGACCGCGAGTCCGTATCCCCCGGACCCGTTGGGGCCGATGCCGACCTTGGCGGCGACCGTCGAGCCGGTGAGGTCCAGTCCGGCGCGGCGTCCGACGAGCACGAGGGCGTTGTGGAAGCAGGAGCTGTAGCCGGCCGCGAAGAGCTGCTCCGGGTTGGTGCCGCGGCCGTCGCCGCCGAGCGCGGGCGGCATGGCCAGGCGCAGCTCGATCTGGCCGTCATGACTGGTCACATAGCCGTCGCGACCGCCGTGGGCGGTGGCCTCCGCCACGTACATGATTTTTGTCGGGCGGGTGCCGACCGTGTCGACCTGTTCGCTCATGATGCGTCCCGTGGTGCGTGCGCCGGTGGCATTTACATCGCGCACAACGTATCGGAACGAGCCGGTCCTGATTACTGCGGGGTAGCACCGTTTGCGCTGTCGGCCAGCCGGTGCAGGTCATCGCGGAGCCGGGCGACCTCGGCGCCCTCCAGCCCTGTGCTCAGCAGCAGTTGGGCGGGCACCTTCTCCGCCCGCTCGCGCATCGCCTCGCCCTCGTCCGTGAGCACCAGCCGCACCGAACGCTCGTCGGCCGCCGAACGCTCCCGCCGCACCAGGCCCGCCGCCTCCAGCCGCTTGAGCAGTGGCGAGACCGTGCCGTAGTCGAGCCGCAGCGCGGAGCCGAGCTCCTTGACGGGGATCTCGCCACGCTCCCAGAGCACCAGCATCGTCAGATACTGCGGATACGTCAGGCCCAGCTCGGCGAGGAGCGGGCGGTAGGCGGCCGTGACCGCCCGCTGGGCCGCGTACAGCGCGAAGCACAGCTGGTCGTCGAGGAGCAGTGACGCCGCCGCCCCGCTCCGGTCCTCGATCACGCGCCGAATGTTCACGCGCCTATTGTCACGGACCCCGGGTCGAAGCCGAAGGGCAGCTCCAGGCGGTGCGCGCGCATCAGATCGTCGTCGCCCAGCAGCTCCTGCGTGGCGCCGTCCGCGGCGATCACGCCGTCGCTGAGGATCACCGACCGCGGGCACAGCTCCAGCGCGTACGGCAGGTCGTGCGTCACCATCAGGACGGTGACGTCCAACGAGCGCAGGATGTCGGCGAGTTCGCGGCGCGAGGCCGGGTCCAGGTTGGACGAGGGCTCGTCGAGCACCAGGATCTCCGGCTCCATCGCGAGCACGGTGGCGACCGCCACCCGGCGGCGCTGTCCGAAGGAGAGGTGGTGCGGCGGCCGGTCGGCGAAGTCCGCCATGCCGACCCGGGTCAGGGCCGCCGTGACCCGCGCCTCCAGCTCGGCGCCGCGCAGACCGGCGGACGCCGGGCCGAAGGCCACGTCCTCCCGGACCGTCGGCATGAAGAGCTGGTCGTCCGGGTCCTGGAAGACGATGCCGACGCGCCGGCGGATCTCCGTCAGGTTCTTCTTGTCGACAGGCAGTCCGGCGACGGCGACCGTGCCGACCCCGCCGGCCAGGATGCCGTTGAGATGCAGGACGAGCGTGGTCTTGCCGGCGCCGTTGGGGCCGAGCAGGGCGACCCGCTCGCCGCGCCCGACCGTCAGATCGACGCCGAACAGGGCCTGGTGGCCGTCGGGGTAGGCGTACGCGAGCCCACGCACGTCGAGGGAGGGGGGCAGGTCCGGGTTCGGGGTCATAGCGTCCATCCCAGCAGACAGACCGCGAGCGCGGTCACGGGCAGGACAGCGGCGTACGACCACTGGGCGCGCGTCGCACGCACCTCGTCGAGGACCGGCATCGTGCCGGTGTAGCCGCGGCTGACCATCGCGAGATGGACCCGCTCGCCGCGCTCGTAGGAGCGGATGAACAGGGCGCCGGCCGACTTGGCCAGGACTCCCCAGTGGCGCACGCCGCGCGCCTCGAATCCGCGGGAGCGCCGCGCGATCGACATCCGGCGCATCTCGTCGGTGATGACGTCGCCGTACCGGATCATGAAGGAGGCGATCTGGACCAGCAGCGGCGGCAGACGCAGACGCTGCAGGCCGTTCAGGACGGAGCGCAGCTCGGTCGTCGAGGCGAGGATCACGGAGGCCGCGACGCCGAGCGTCCCCTTGGCCAGGATGTTCCAGGCGCCCCACAGGCCCGGGACGCTCAGCGGGATCCCGAGGAACTCGGTCCGCTCCCCGGGCACCACGAAGGGCATCAGCAGCGCGAAGGCCACGAACGGGATCTCGATCAGCAGCCGCTTCAACAGGAAGCCCGCCGGAATGCGGGCCACCGCCGCGACCGCCCCGAGCAGCACCGCGTACAGGGCGAAGGCCCAGACGGCCTCGCGGGGCGTGGAGACCACGACCAGCACGAAGCCGAGGACGGCGAGCAGCTTGCAGTGCGCGGGCAGCTCGTGGACCGGCGAGTGCCCGTGCCGGTAGAGCTTGTGGCTGTGACCCGCCCCCATGTCAGACCGGGCTCTGCACGGATTCGGGCCTGGCGTCCTCGCTGCGGCGGCGGCGCACCACGTGGAAAACGCCGGTGCCGGCGACGACCGTCGCGCCGACGCCGATCACTCCGGCGAGACCGCCGGCCAGCCGGGCGTCGGTGATGCTCTCGACGCCGTAGTCGGCGAGCGGCGAGTCGGCCGCGGCGTGCTCCTCGACGGTCTTGTCGATGCCCTTGTCGGCGGCGACCTTCTCCAGGCCGTCGGGGTTCGCGGAGGCGTAGAAGGAGACGAAGCCGGCGAGGACGAGGCTGGTCGCGAGCCCCGCGAGCCAGAATGTGCGCGGCGAGCGCGCGGCGACCGGCGCCGGTTCGGCGGCCGGGGCGTCGACGAGCTCGCCGCCGACACGCAGCTTGAGCGGCGTGGACAGGCCTCGGGCGCCGTACACGAGGTCGGGCCGTACGGCGATGACGGCGCCGACGGTCAGCATGGTGATCACCGCCTCACCGATGCCGATCAGCGTGTGGACGCCGACCATCGCCGTCAGCACCGAGCCGATCGGGACGTCGGTGAGGCCGCCGACCGCGTAGAGAAGGGTGAAGGCGGCGGCCGCCGCGGGCACCGAGACCAGCGCGGCGACGAAGGACGCGGCGGTCACCGAGCGGCGGGTGCGCGGCAGCACCGTGACCAGCCCGCGAAAGAGCCCATAGGCGACGAGGACGCCGACGACGCCCATGACGGTGATGTTGACGCCGAGGGCGGTGAGCCCGCCGTCGGCGAAGAGGATGGCCTGCATCAGCAGGACGACCGCGATGCAGAGCACGCCGGTGAACGGCCCGACGAGGATGGCCGCCAGCGCACCGCCGAGCAGATGGCCGCTGGTGCCGGCCGCGACCGGGAAGTTGAGCATCTGCACGGCGAAGACGAACGCGGCGACCAGCCCCGCGAGCGGTGCCGTACGGTCCGCTCCTGCGAGGGCGACCGGCGATCCGCCCAGCTCACGGCGGGCACCGCGCAGGCTGACGGCGACCGCGCCGGCGGCGACGACTCCGGCGGCCACCGAGACGGGCGCGTTGATGAATCCGTCGGGGACATGCATGGAGAGCTCCGCTTCGGACAGATGAATAACTGCTCAATGATAGTGCCCTGCTGCGAACGACTTGCAAGAGCGCATGAGTCACAACTGAACATGGAACAGCCCGCACAAAATCCCAAAATATGGGACATTAGAGACAAATTGGTTGAGTGTGAGGAGCGGCTGATGATCCACGCCGTCAAAGAGCAGGCCAGTGGCAGGATCGTGACCGACGCGCCTCAGCACCGACCGGTCCGCGTATTCCTGAGCTACGACCCCGCGGAGGATCCCGGGGCCGTCCGCTTCGCGTTCCCCAGCGGCCAGGAATGGACCTTCCCCCGCGACCTCCTCGAGTCGGGGCTGCGCTCCCCGGCCCGGGCCGGGGACATCGGTATCTGGCCGTGCGGCCGGGTCCAGGCCATCCTCGAGTTCCACACCACCGACGGTGTCGCCGTGGTCCAGTTCGACTCGAACACGCTGATCCGGTTCCTGCGCCACACCTACGCCGTGGTCGCTGCCCCGACGGCCTGACTCACTCGGCACGCACAGCGGCCGTACCCGCCGGGCCCATGTCCGGCGGATACGGCCTCTGTCACGCGCCGGCCCCCGTCCCCACGGTGCCGTCGCGTCATCCGGGGGCCGCTCCTCCCGCCGGCGCCGGCGGGAACCCCCGGAGGATCAGACGCGGACCAGCTCACGCTCCTCGTCCGGGTCGGCGGAGGCGCCGAGTTCCTTGTGCAGCTCCTCGCCCTCCACGTCGACGTTGGGCAGCGCCCGGTCGAGCCAGCGCGGCAGCCACCAGGCCTTGTGGCCCAGGAGCGCCAGCACCGCGGGGACGATCGCCATACGGACCACGAAGGCGTCGAAGAAGACGGCGATCGCGAGACCGAAACCGATCATTTTGATCATCTGCTCGCTCGAGCCGATGAAGCCGGAGAACACGGCGATCATGATGACGGCGGCGGCGGTGACCACACGGGCCCCGTGGCGGAAGCCGGTGACGATCGCCTCGCCCGGCCGTTCGCCGTGGACGTACGCCTCCCGCATGCGCGTGACCAGGAAGACCTCGTAGTCCATGGCCAGACCGAAGACCACGCCGACCATGAAGATCGGCATCATCGACATGATCGGGCCAGTCTGCTCCACGCCGAACAGCGAACCGAGCCAGCCCCACTGGAAGACGGCCACGACCGCGCCGAGCGCCGCGACGACCGAGAGAAGGAAGCCGAGGGCGGCCTTGAGGGGCACGAGCACCGACCGGAAGACGATCATCAGCAGCAGGAAGGCGAGGCCGACGACAAGCGCCAGGTAGGGCAGCAGCGCGTCGTTCATCTTCTGCGAGAAGTCGATGTTCATCGCGGTCGCGCCGGTGACCAGGACCTCGTCGCCGCTCTGTTCGCGGATGTCGTGGACCAGTTCCTCGGTCGCCCCCGAGGACGGCCGGTCCTTCGGGATGACGGTGATCACCGCGGTGTCACCGGCCTTGTTGAAGGTCGGCGGGGTGACGGCGACCGCGCCGTCGAGGCCCTTGACGGTCTCGACCGTACGGTCCGCGGCAGCCTTGTCCCCGTCGACCACGACCATCAGCGGGCCGTTGAAACCGGGACCGAAGCCGTCCGAGAGCAGGTCGTACGCCTTGCGCTGCGTCGTACTGGTGGGCTGGGAGCCGTCGTCGGGAAGGCCCATCTCCAGCGAGGCGGCCGGCAGGGCGATCGCGCCGAGGCCCACGACGCCCGCGAGCAGCACCGCGACCGGCCGGCGCAGCACGAAGCGGGCCCAGCGGGTGCCCGCGTTCGGCTTGTCGGAGACCGGCTTGCCCTTGCGGGCCTTGCGGCCGAGGACACGCTTGCCGGCGAAGCCGAGGAGCGCCGGTATGAGGGTGAGGGCGATGAGGACAGCGATGACGACCGTGCCCGCCGCGGCCAAGCCCATCTTGGTGAGCATCGGGATGTTGACGACGGCGAGCCCGGCGAGGGCGATGACGACGGTCAGACCGGCGAAGACCACCGCGGAGCCGGCGGTGCCGACGGCGCGGCCGGCCGCGTCCTGGTGCTCCCGGCCCTCGGCGAGCTCCGCGCGGTAGCGCGAGACGATGAAGAGCGCGTAGTCGATACCGACCGCGAGACCGATCATCGTCGCGAGCGTCGCGGTGGTGGAGCCGAGGTCGAGGACGTTCGCCAGCGCGGTGATCGTGGAGATTCCGATGCCGACACCGATGATCGCCGTGAGCAGCGGCAGTCCGGCGGCCACCATCGAACCGAAGGTGATCACAAGGACGATGCCGGCGACGACCACTCCGATGATCTCGCCCGCACCGGTCTCCGGGGCCGCCTGCAGCGCGTCACCGCCGATCTCCACCGTGAGGCCCGCTCCGCGCGCCTCGGTGCCGGTCTCCTCGAGTGTCTCTCGGGTCGCCTCGGTCAGCTCCATCGAGTTGACCTTGTAGGTGACCGACACGTAGGCCGTGGAGCCGTCCTGGGAGATGGCCTTCGTCGTGTACGGGTCGTTGACGGTGGCGATCTGCGTGGAGCCGGCCTTCAGCTCGGAGACGGCCTTGTCCACCTCCGCCTTGGGCCCCGCGTCGGTCATCTTCTCGCCCTCGGGGGCCTTGAAGACGACCCGGGCGGTGGCGCCGTCGGCGCTGCCGCCGGGGAAGCGCTCCTCGAGCAGGTCGAAGGCCTTCTGGGCCTCCGTCCCCGGGATGGAGAAGGAAGACGACGTGGCGGTCGACGCGGTGGCCGCGCCGAACCCGGCGACGGCGAGCAGCGCCACCCACAGTAGGGCGACGAGACGGCGGCGCCGGAAGGCGGACCGTCCTAGCTTGTAGAGAAACGTGGCCACGAGGGCTACTCCCGTGAATGAGGGTGAACAGGGCAAGGGGAGCCGGCCCGACGACGAGAGCGGCGCGCGTCAGGTGCTGTGCGGTGGTGCGGCGGGGAGGGATGTGCCGTGACCCGGGGAGGTCAGACGCCCAGGGCGGGGAGGACCACGGCGTCGAGATAGTGGGTGAGGAAGGCTTGGTCGGGTGTGCGGTTCTCGATCAGCTGCCGGGCAATGAACGCGCCGACCAGCATGTGCGGCACGTACCCCAGCGCGGGGTTGTCCGCCCTGACCTCGCCCCGGTCCACGGCCCGCCGCAGCACTGCGTCGAGTCCGGTGATCTCGGGCTCGATCAGCAGCTCGCGCAGGGCCTCGTGCAGATCGGGGTGGGCGTGTACGGCCTGGGCCAGGCCCCGCATCAGCGCGGAGTCCTTCTCCATCTGACAGTTGTCCGTGCGGCCGATCATGGTGTGGAAGTCGCTGCGGAGGCTGCCGGTGTCGATGTCACCGACATGCACCGGCTTGTTGTTCCTCAGCGCCGTGGCAACCAGCTCGGGCTTGCTCCGCCACTGGCGGTAGAGCGTGGCCTTGCTGGACCGCGTGCGGTTCGCCACGGCGTCCATGGTCAGGGCGTCGTAGCCGACCTCGCGCAGCAGGTCGAGGACCGCTTCGTACAGCTCTGCCTCGCGCTCGGGGGTGAGCCGGCTGCGTGTCATGTCGGCCTCCCGGTCGCAGACGAACGAAACTGTTTCGTACACATCGACCGTACCCCGACCGCCAACGAAACGAAACCGTTTCGCTTGTGGCCTCCGTCACGAACACCAGGACACGGACGCGGGCCCACGGACACCCACCCACGGACAGCGGCCGCGGACCCGAGGCGGCGGTCCGTACACAAGATCGGCCCCGATTCACCCGGGCCCACAAGTTGCCGCGCCCCTGCCACGCGGAAAGCATTGGGGGGTGAGTGACGACGTGGCGTATCTCCGGTTCCCGCATCTGCACGACGACTTGCTGTGCTTCGCCGCCGAGGACGACCTGTGGGTCGCACCCCTGGTACCGGAAGGGCACCCGCCCGGCCGGGCCTGGCGGATCACTGTCGACCGCACCAGAGTCGGCCACCCCCGCTTCTCGCCCGACGGGCAGCACATCGCGTACACGAACTGGCGCAGTCTCGACCCCGAGATCCATCTCGCGCCCGTCGACGGCGGACCCGCGCGCAGGCTCAGCTACTGGGGCTCCACCGACACCCGGGTCTGCGGCTGGACCCCCGACGGCCAGATCCTCGCCGTCTCCTCGCACGGCCAGCCGTTCTCCTACTTCTCCTGGGCCTACAGCGTCCCGACCGACGGCTCCCCCGGCGGCAGGCTCCCCTGGGGCCCGCTCTCCGACATCGCCGTCACCGACGAGTCGGAGGGCCCCTCCCAGGCCGGCGGCACCGGGTGCGAGCGCCGGACGCTGCTGCTCACCGGCAAACCGCCCCACGAGCCGGCCGCCTGGAAGCGCTACCGCGGCGGGGCGACGGGTCGGCTGTGGCTGCACGGCGAGCGGCTGCTGCCCGACCTGGACGGACACCTGGACTGCCCGATGTTCATCCGCGGCGACGGCTCCGCGAGGTGGTCGGAGGACGACGGACGGATCGCGTTCCTCTCCGACCACGAAGGCGTCGGCAATCTCTACTCCTGCCGGCCCGACGGCACGGGCCTGCTCCGCCACACCGACCACGACGCCTTCTACGCCCGGCACGCCTCGAGCGACGGCCGCCGGGTCGTCTACCAGTGCGCGGGCGACCTGTGGATCGTCGACGACCTGTTCTCGCCGGACTCCCTGCCCCGGAAGCTGGACGTACGCCTCGGCGGGCCGCGCGCGGGACGCCGCACCTATCAGGTCCCGGCCGCCAACCACGTGGACGCGATCTCCGTCGACGAGACGGGCCGGGCCAGCGCCGTCAACGTACGCGGCAGCCTCTACTGGCTCACCCACCGCGACGGCCCCGCCCGCACGATCGCGGACACCCCCGGCGTGAGGGTCCGGTTGCCGGAGATGCTCGGCAGCGGCGGCCAGGTCGCCTACGTCACCGACGCCGAGGGCGAGGACGCCGTCGAGATCGCTTACCTGCCGCGGGCCTCCGGCGACCGCGAACCGCGCCGGCTCGCCTCGGGACAACTGGGACGCGTACTGGAGCTGATCTCCGACAGCGACGGCGAGCGGATCGCGATCGCCTCGCACAACGGCCGGCTGCTCCTCCTCGACACCACGGACGAATCCACCGGCGAGGTGACCGAGCTGGTCCGCTCCACCAACGGCCCTGTACGGGACCTGGCCTTCTCCCCCGACGGGAACTGGCTGACCTGGTCCCATCCCGGCATCGGCCGGTCGCTGCGCCAGATCAAGATGGCCCGGATCGCCGACCGCACGATCATCGATGTCACCAACGGGCGCTTCGAGGACGAGAATCCCGTCTTCACGCGAGACGGACGGTATCTCGCCTTCCTCTCGTGGCGCGGTTTCGACCCCGTCTACGACGTGCACACCGGCGACCTGTCCTTCCCGCTGGGCTGCCGCCCCTACCTGGTGCCGCTGTCGTCCGCGACGCCCTCGCCGTTCGCGCTCACGCCGGAGGGCCGTCCGGCCGCCGGCGGCCTAGACCCGCTGGAGGAGTCGCCGGACAGCATGGTCCTCGTCGAGATCGAGGGCCTGGAGAACCGGGTGACACCGTTCCCGGTCGCCGCCTCCAAGTATTCGGCGCTGCACCCGGTCGCCGGCGGCGGGCTCGTCTGGCTCCGCTGGCCCATCTCGGGCGCACTGGGCGAGACGTTCGTCAACCCGGCCGACACCTCCGGCAGGCCCACCCTGGAGCACTTCGACATCTCCAAGGCGCGCAAGACCGAACTCGTCGGCCATCTCGACAGCTTCGCGGTGAGCGGCGACGGCAGCCGCCTGGTCGTCGTCGACGAAGGCGACCTGCGCGCCGTACCGGCCACCGAGTCCGGTGACGGCGACTCGACCGTCTACCTCGACCTCCGCCGCATCCTGCACGAGGTGGACCCGGCGTCCGAATGGCGACAGGCCTACGAGGAGGCGGGCCGCATCGTCCGCGCGTACTTCTGGGAACCCGGCATGTGCGGCATCGACTGGGACGGAGTGCTGGAGCAGTACCGCCCGCTGGTCGAACGGGTGGCCTCCCCCGACGAGTTCGCCGATCTGCTGCGCGAAGTCCTCGGCGAGCTGGGCACCTCCCACGCGTACGTCACCGCGGCGCGACGCAACGAAGGACCGCCGCACTACCAGCGCGCCATGGGTCTGCTCGGTGCGAACCTGGTGTGCCGGGACGGGAAATGGATGGTCGACCGGATTCTTCCCGGTGACTCCTCCGACTCCAAGGCCCGCTCCCCGCTCGCCGGTACCGGCATCAGGGACGGTGCGATCCTCACGCACGTCGACGGACGGCCGGTGGACCCGGTGGCGGGGCCGTTCCCGATGCTCTCCGCGGCAGGCGGTACGACGGTCGAGCTGACGTTCCTCCCGGCGGAGGGCGAGGCGCGCCCCCGTCGGGTCGCGATCGTCCCCCTGATCGACGAGCGGCCGCTGCGCTACCAGGACTGGGTTGCCAAACGGCGGGCCGTCGTACGGGAGGCCAGCGACGGCAAGTGCGGCTATCTGCACATCCCCGACATGGGCGGCTCCGGGTGGGCGCAGTTCAACCGCGATCTGCGCATGGAGGTCTCGCGCCCGGCGCTCATCGTGGACGTGCGCGGCAACGCGGGCGGGCACATCAGCGAGCTCGTCATCGAGAAGCTCACCCGCAAGATCATCGGCTGGGACCTCACCCGCGACGCGGAGCCGGTCTCGTACACCTCCAACGCGCCGCGCGGGCCGGTCGTCGCGATCGCCGACGAGGCGACGTCGTCGGACGGGGACATGATCACGGCGGCGTTCAGACTGCTCGGCCTGGGTCCGGTGGTCGGCACCCGCACATGGGGCGGCGTGGTCGGCATGACCGGGCGGCACCGGCTCGGCGACGGCACGGTGATCACGGTCCCGATGAACGCGGCCTGGTTCGACGCGTACGGCTGGTCGATCGAGAACCACGGCGTGGAACCCGACCTGGACGCGCTGCGCACGCCGCTGGACTGGGCCGAGGGACGCCATGTGGGTCTCGACGACGCCATCCAACTGGCCCTTGACCTGCTGAAGTCGGCGCCGGCGGCGGTGCCCCCGGACTACTCGGAGGCTCCCGACCTGCGTCGGCCGCCGCTCCCGCCCCGCTGACGGCTCCAGGGGGTCCGAGCCCGCGGAAGTGCTCCGGGACCGCTCAGGCGGACGGTGGTGTACGCAACCGGCGGTCCATCGCCATGGAGAGCTCCGCCTCCACCACGCTCTTCGCGAGCGGGCGGAGCTCCTCCAGTCGGTCGTCGGCACTGTGCTTCGTCAGCATGTCGACGAAGAGCTCGGCCAGCGCGTCCGCGTGGGTACGGACCTGGCGGCCCGCCTCCAGGACCGCCGCCAGGGGCACCCCTTCGCGTACCAGCGCGGCCGAGACGTCCAGCAGCCGGCGGCTGATGTGGACGATCTCCTCGCCGTCAGTCGCCAGATAGCCGAGCTCGAGCGCGGTGGCGAGGTTCTCGGGTGTGACCTCGCCCTCGAAGTAGTCGGCGAGCACCTCCGGCGAGAGCCGCACCGGCGTCTCCTCCGTCGGTTCGCCGAGGCCCAGCACCTCCCCGACGTCCCGTCCGCTCTCGAAGGCGGTGGCGAGGTCGGCGATGCCGTTGAGGGTGTGGCCGCGCTCCAGCAGGGCGGCGATCGTCCGCAGCCTGGCCAGGTGGTGTTCGTTGTACCAGGCGATCCTGCCCTCCCGCCGGGGTGGCGGTATCAGCCCGCGTTCGCGGTAGAAGCGCAGGGTGCGCACCGTGATCCCGGCCTTCTCGGCCACTTCCTCCATGCGGTACTCGCGCGCTTCCATCACATCGGAAGCCTATGTTGTACCGCCGGTAACTTGTCGCGTCCTACCCCTACCGCTCGGTAGGGAGCTGCTCTACCCTCCCAACCATGCCAGTGATTGCTGGCAGCGTTTTTGCGTTCGGTTCGGGACGTTCGGATGTTCAGCGGGAGGCGCG
This sequence comes from Streptomyces sp. NPDC096176, assembly GCF_044763255.1. Taxonomy (NCBI): domain Bacteria; kingdom Bacillati; phylum Actinomycetota; class Actinomycetes; order Kitasatosporales; family Streptomycetaceae; genus Streptomyces; species Streptomyces sp. NPDC096176. The sequence continues at coordinate 186,754 of NZ_JBIWFV010000005.1, forward strand.
GCATGGGCCAGCAGCACGAGCATGTACGAGTGGCGGTGATCGGATCCGGATTCGGCGGCCTCGGAGCTGCCGTCCGGCTGCGCCGCGAGGGGATCACCGACTTCGTCGTCCTGGAGCGCGCGGACTCGGTCGGCGGCACCTGGCGGGACAACAGCTACCCGGGATGCGCCTGCGACGTACCGTCGCACCTGTACTCGTTCTCCTTCGCGCCCAACCCCGACTGGCCCCGCACCTTCTCCGGCCAGGAGCACATCCGCGCCTACCTCGAGCACGTCGCCGACACGTTCCGGCTCCGCCCCCATCTGCGCTTCAACCACGAAGTGCTGATGATGCGCTGGGACAACGACAAGCTGCGCTGGGAGATCGAGACGTCGCAGGGAACGTTCACCGCCGACGTCGTCGTCTCCGCGACCGGTCCGCTGTCCGACCCGAAGATGCCCGACATCCCGGGACTCGCCGACTTCCCCGGCAAGGTCTTCCACTCCGCGCGCTGGGACCACGAGTACAACCTCCGCGGCAAGCGCGTCGCGGTGATCGGCACCGGAGCGTCCGCGATCCAGATCGTGCCCGCCATCCAGCCGGAGGTCGAAAGGCTCACCCTGTTCCAGCGCACGCCGCCGTGGGTCATGCCGCGCATGGACCGCAAGATCTCCGGCGCCGAACGCTGGGTGCACCGGCAGCTGCCGTTCACCAGCGCCGCACGGCGGGGACTGCTGTGGGGCATCCGGGAGCTGCAGGTCCAGGCGTTCACCAAGCGCCCCGACGAACTGGGCCTGATCGAGCGGATCGCCAAGGCCAACATGGCCAAGTCGATCAAGGACCCCGCACTGCGGGCCAAGCTCACGCCCTCGTACCGCATCGGCTGCAAGCGCATCCTGCTCTCCAGCACGTACTACCCGGCGCTCGCCCAGCCCAATGTGGACGTCGTCGCCTCCGGCCTGACCGAGGTGCGCGGCTCGACCGTCGTCGCCGCCGGGGGTACCTCGCAGGCCGGAGGCTCCGGGGGAGGCACGGAGACCGAGGTCGAGGCGATCATCCTCGGCACGGGATTCCATGTCACCGACATGCCGATCGCAGAGCGGGTGGTCGGAGCGGAGGGGATCACGCTGGCGGAGGCGTGGAAGGACGGCATGGAATCGCTGCGGGGCGCGACCGCGGCAGGCTTCCCCAACTGGATGACGATCATCGGACCCAACACCGGGCTCGGTAACTCCTCGATGATCCTGATGATCGAGTCCCAGCTGAACTACATGGCCGACTACATGCGGCAGTTGAACCTGCTCGGTGAAGGCTCCGCTCTCGCGGCCCGCCCCTCGTCGGTCCACGCGTGGAACCGCCGCGTGCAGCAGCGGATGAAGCGGACCGTGTGGAACACCGGCGGCTGCACCAGCTGGTATCTGGACGCAGGCGGCCGCAACACCACCATCTGGCCGGGCACGACGACCGAGTTCCGCAGCGCGACGCGGCACGTGGACCTCGCCGAGTACGAGGTCGTCCGGGCCGACCGTACGAAGCAGGAGCCCGCCGGCGCCGGCACAAAGGCAGCGAACAGCCCGAAGGCCCCGACCACCCGGACCGCCTCGACCACCAAGAACCCGGAGGCCGTCGCATGAGCCGGCTGCTGCACCGCGCCGACGCCCCGCCCGTCGCCGACCGCGAACTGACCGCCGTCTCCGCCGACGGGTCGCGCATCCATGTAGAGGTGCACGGCTCCGATGGGGGTACCTCCCAGGCCGGAGGCTCTGGGGGAGCCCCCACGGTCGTGCTCGCCCACGGCTGGACCTGCTCCACCCTCTTCTGGGCCGCACAGATACGGGCCCTCGCCGCCGACCACCGCGTCGTCGTCTACGACCAGCGCGGCCACGGCCGTACACCGGCGGGGGCGGTCGGCACCGAGCAGCTCGCCGACGACCTGGAGGCCGTGCTCGAAGCGGTACTGGCGCCGGGCGAGAAGGCCGTGCTCGCCGGGCACTCCATGGGCGGCATGACGCTGATGGCCACGTCCGGCCGGCCCGCCTTCCAAGACCACGCGGCCGCCGTCCTGCTGTGCAGCACGGGCAGCGCCCGCCTGGTCGACGAGTCGCTCGTCCTGCCGATGCGGCCGGGGCGGCTGCGCACCAGGCTCACGCATCTGGTCCTCGGCGCCCGTGCCCCGCTCGGTCCGGTGACGCCGGTGTCCCGGCGCATTCTCAAGTACGCGACCATGGGCCCCGGTTCAGCGCCGGAGCGGGTCGACGAGTGCGCCCGGATCGTCCACGCCTGCCCGCGCCCCGTGCGGGTGGCGTGGTCGCGGGTGCTCGGTGAACTCGACCTGGACAAGGGGGTGCGGGCGCTGGACGTGCCCGCCATCGTGATCGGCGGCACCGCCGACCGGCTCACGCCGATCGTGCACGCCAAGCGGCTGGCCGCCGAACTTCCCGAGTGCCTCGAGCTCGTGGAGCTCGCGGGGGTCGGACACATGAGCCCGGTGGAGGCCCCGGAGGCCGTCACCGGCAAGATCCGCGAACTGGTCGACACGTACCTGAACGCCAAGGAGGAGGCCGCATGAGCAAGGTGAGCCTGGAGGGACAGGTCGCGGTCGTCACGGGCGCGGCGCGCGGTGTCGGCGAACTGCTGGCGCGCAAACTGTCCGCGCGGGGCGCGAAGGTGGCGCTGGTCGGCCTCGAGCCCGACGAACTGAAGAAGGTCGCGGCGCGGCTCCACACCGAATGCGACCACTGGCATGCGGACGTCACCGACCACGAGGCGATGGCGCGGGTCGCGCAGGAGGTGAAGGAGCGCTTCGGCAAGGTCGACATCGTCGTCGCCAACGCGGGCGTGGCGTCCGGCGGGCCGTTCCTGCAGTCGGATCCGGTCGCCTGGCGGCGGGTGATCGAGGTCAATCTGATCGGCAGCGCGGTGACGGGGCGGGCGTTCCTGCCCGTACTGCTCGAAAGCCGTGGGTACTTCCTGCAGATCGCGTCGCTCGCCGCGATCACTCCGGCGCCGATGATGTCGGCGTACTGCGCGTCGAAGTCGGGCGTGGAGGCGTTCGCGCACAGCCTGCGCGCCGAAGTCGGCTACCGGGGCGTGCGGGTAGGTGTCGGATACCTGTCGTGGACGGACACCGACATGGTGCGCGGCGCCGACGAGGACGACGTCATGCGGGAGTTGAGGCAGCGGCTCCCGTGGCCGTCGAACCGGACGTATCCGCTCGGGCCCGCCGTGGACCGGATCGTCGCCGGAATCGAGCGCCGCTCCTCGCATGTGTACGCGCAGTGGTGGCTTCGGGGGATGCAGTCGATCCGCGGCTATCTCCCCGCTGTCATCGGGACGGTGGGACAGCGCGAGATGCGCCGCTTCGAGCCGCGCCTGGGCAAGGTTTCAACGGGCCTCGTGGGGGCCGGAGGGGCCGCTGACGAGGCAGTTCGCACGGAGAGCCACTGAGCGTAACTGATCAAAATGCGCGCTTTGTGCCTGCGTGCAACGCTGGTCGCAGCCCCGGGGGCAGTCGCCCCCGACCCCCACACCCCTCTTAGGAGTGACCTTTCATGGGCATCTCAGACCAGTTCAAGGACAAGGCGCAGGAGCTCGCGGAGCAGGCGAAGCAGAAGGCCGGCAAGGGCGACCCGTCGCAGCGCACGCAGCGCGGCCGCGAAGAGGCCCCCGAGCGCGGGCGGCCGGGCCGTGAGCAAGGCGGCCGTCCCGAGGAGGCCGTGCGCGAGCGTGGCGAGGACGCCATGCGCGACCGTCGCGACAGGCTCGAGGACTACGACGCCTGACGAGGCGCCGTAGCAGGGCTGCGGACGAGGGGCGCACTCGCAATACGGCGGGTGCGCCCTTTCCGTGGGCCGGGGGCGGCGGTTCAGCTTTCGTAGACCGCCGTCACCGGCGCATGGTCCGACCAGCGCTCGCCGTGCGTCGCCGCCCTCTCCACCCAGGCCTTCACCGCGCGCTTCGCCAGACCGGCCGTCGCCACCTGGTAGTCGATGCGCCAGCCCGTGTTGTTGTCGAAGGCGCGTCCGCGGTAGGACCACCAGGTGTACGGGCCCTCCTGATCGGGATGCAGGGCGCGGACCACGTCCACGTACTCCGCCTCGTCGAAGACGCGGCCGAGCCACTCCCGTTCCTCCGGCAGGAAGCCGGAGTTCTTCTTGTTGCCCTTCCAGTTCTTGAGGTCGGCCTCGCGGTGGGCGATGTTCCAGTCACCGCAGACGACGACCTCACGGCCGTCCGCCGCCGCGCGGTCCCGCAGCTCCTTCAGGTAGGGAAGGAACTCGCCCATGAAGCGCGTCTTCTCGTCCTGCCGCTCGGTGCCCACCTCGCCGGACGGCAGATAGAGGCTCGCGACCGTGACGCCGGGAAGGTCGGCCTCGACATACCGTCCGCTGCCGTCGAACTCGCTCGAGCCGAATCCGATCCGCACCGCGTCAGGTTCGCGCCGCGTGTAGAGGGAGACGCCGGCCCGGCCCTTCGCCTCGGCCGGCGCGTGCACCGTGAACCAGCCCTCGGGGTCGCGCACGTCGGCGGGGAGCTGATCCGCCGAGGCGCGTACTTCCTGGAGGCAGATCGCGTCGGCGCTGGTCGTGGCCAGCCACTCGACGAAGCCCTTCTTGGCGGCGGCCCGGAGACCGTTCACGTTCACGGAGGTCACGGTGAGCAAAACATGCTCCAAAGGTTCAAGAGCGGCGTGAGACTGCCGACGCGCTGTCGGAGGTCACGGTGAGCATCCCGGCACCATACCGGCCGAGAGCGTTCGCATACACGTACGCTTCTGGGCATGCATGTCAGAACTACGGGCTTCGACCACCCCGATGCTGTGAAGCTCAACGACCAGGTCCAGCTCGAATACGTGGAGCGTTACGGGGACGGAGACGGTGACGCCACACCGCTCGACGCCTCGATGTTCGTCCCGCCGAGTGGCCTGTATCTCATCGCGTACGACGTCGAGGACCGCCCCGTCGCGTCCGGCGGCTGGCGCACCCAGGACGAGAACCCGGAGGGGTACTCGGACGGGGACGCCGAGCTCAAGCGCATGTACGTGATACCCGAGGCGCGCGGCCTGGGCCTCGCCCGCCGCATCCTCGCCCTCCTCGAGGACGACGCCCGCGGCGCGGGCCGGACCCGCATGGTCCTGGAGACCGGGGACATGCAGCCGGAGGCGATCGCCCTCTACACCTCCAGCGGCTATCTGCCGTGTGCCAAATTCGGCCACTACCGCGAGTACAAGAGCAGCCTCTGCATGGCCAAGCCTTTGACGCGCCCCTGACATAGTCACGGGTTTCGTGGCACTCTGCCTCACGCACGTCGATCCGCACAGCCCTGTCCCCCCCAACCCGCCCGGGTCATCTCACGGGCGGGCACGGCAGAAGGAGACATGCGTGAGACGCCACCGCTTTGCCGCCTCGGTCCTCACCGCCGTCGGCGCCCTGCTCGCCGGGGCACTGTCCGCCACGTCCGCGGACGCCGCCCCCTCCCCCTCACCCGCACCCACGTCCTTCGCCCCGAAGGCGGCGGCCAAGGGCTTCTGGACCGCCGAGCGCATGCGCGGCGCCACGCCGCTCGACCTCGTCCGCGCCACCCCCGGCTCCTTCACGGCACCCGTCCCGGGCGGCCAGGAGGCCGTCGTGGGGCCGACCTCCTTCCCCCAGGCCGGCGGCCCGTGGACAGGCGGCGGCGCGGTGGTGAAGACGTCCGGCCGGGTCTTCTTCACCTTTGGGGGCCGTACGGCCTCCTGCTCCGGCAACTCGGTCACCAGCCGGAACGGCAGCACGGTCATCACCGCCGGCCACTGCGTGAAGTACCAGGGCTCCTGGCACACCAACTGGGTCTTCGTCCCCGGCTATGACAACGGCCAGGCTCCGTACGGTCAGTGGAGCGCGACGAAGATCCTCGCCACGGACCAGTGGGCCGCGAGCGAGGACATCAACTACGACGTCGGCGCCGCCGTCGTCGCCCCGCTGAACGGCCGGACCCTCGCCGAGACGGTCGGGGCACAGGGCCTGAAGTTCAACGGCGGCTACAACAAGCCGATGTACGCCTTCGGCTTCCCGGCGGCCGACCCGTACGACGGCAGCAAACTCATCCACTGCAGCGGCAACAGCTCGAAGGACTTCCTCTTCTCCAAGGACCACAGCCTCGGCTGCAACATGACCGGCGGCTCCAGCGGCGGCCCCTGGTTCGAGTCCTTCGACGAGGCCACCGGCACGGGCCTGCAGACGTCGGTGAACAGCTTCGGCTACACGTTCCTGCCGAACCGGATGTTCGGCCCGTACTTCGGCAACGAGGCGAAGGCGGTCTACGACAAGGCCCAGGCCTCCTGATGCGGTGAGGCGCCGCCGCCCGACCGGCGAACGAGCAGGGGCCCGGGCAACGGTCACCGGTCCGGCCCCAGTTGCGACGCTCGGCTGCTCCGCCGGCGGCGAAAGCTCCAGCAATGGCGAGAGCCCCAGTCGGACGAATCCGACTGGGGCTCTCAGCTGCGGTGGACCTGTGGGGATTTGAACCCCAGACCCCCTCGATGCGAACGAGGTGCGCTACCAGACTGCGCCACAGGCCCTTGCAACGAGTGAAACTCTAGCATCCCGATCGGGGTGCTTGGAAATCCGTTCCGGCGCTGGTCACCCGGCCGGTCACCAGCGCCGTCCCGGTGTGCGGCGTCACTCGTTGGCGGCGCGCGGCCGGTCCTCGTCCGCGTACTGGTCGAAGAGCGGCGTCCGGCCGCGGTCGCGGGTACGACGCTGCTGGGGCGTGCGGCGACCCGAAGGCGCCTCGGCAGGCGGACCGGGGGTCTCGCGCTGCGGCGGAACCGGCTCGGCCGTCGAGGAACGGGCGGCGCTCCAGGTCTCCGGGTCGCTGACGTCCACGCCGCTCGAGGCGCGCGGCGCCACCGGCGCGGTGACGTACGTAGGCAGTGGGACCGGGACCGGCTCCCAGCTGTCGCCGGTCGCCGGACCGCGCTGACGCTGCTGGTCCACCCACTCCGCGTGGTCGGTCTGCTCGACCAGCGCCCGGCGGCCCGCCTCCTGCGGGGAGAGCTTCGGCTCGAGCTCGGGCTCGGCGTGCGCCGGCGGCTCCTCGGCCGGCTCGGCCGTCGCCGCCGCCTGGTGGCGGCGAGGATGGTTCTCGCGCAGCCGCTGCGCCGCGGCTTCCGCGCGCCGCCGGTCCATCGTGAAGGCGAAGCGCCGCCGCTCCTGGGCGCGCATCTGCATGATGTAGACGCTGAGGAGCACCGCCGGGGCGGCCGGCGCCCACAGGAAACCGAGCCCGCCGACCGCCGCGGCGATCGTGCCGAGGGTGAAGGCGAGGAAGAGGACCGTGGTCGTCCGTCTGCGACGGGCGAGGACCCTGCTGCGCCGGGCGCGCTCCGCGGCGGCCCGATCGGGCCGCTGACGCGGTGCGGAGCGCCGGGCCGGGATCCGGCCGGCGGGCCGGTCCTTCACCTCGGCGCTGTCGGGCGCGTCCTGCCGGATTTCGGTGCGGGGCGCGGCGAAGGCCCGGACGTCCACGGAACTCAAACGATCCGTGTCGGCATCCGGGTCCACGTCGTGCTCGGGCTGCTCGGCGGTGCGTTCCCGCAGCTCCTTGGCGTACCGGCGCTCCATCGCCGCTCGTCCGGACAGGAGCCGGATGGCGGTGGAGAAGCGTTCCGTCGGACGGGCTTCGTTCAGCTCGTCCTGCCTGCGGAGCCACATCGGCACCAAGTAGGCGGCCCAGGCCCCGACGATGACTGCGTAGATGAGGCCGCTGCTGCTCACGCAACACACCGTAGAGGGATTTGCACAAGAGCATCCGCCAATTGGCCCGGTGTGTCGCACGATCTGGCTGATATCACGGACTTTTTTTGTGATTGTTCAGACCGCTTCCGGCCCACGGCGATCAATTTCGAACACTTATTTTATTTCTCTGGCCGTTCCGGGTCGTGCCTGGTGCCAGCGGCGGAGCAGCCCCTCCGGCACCTCCTCGGCGGTGAGCGCAAAGACGAGATGGTCGCGCCAAGCGCCGTCGATGTGGAGATAGCGGGGTCGCATCCCCTCTTCCCGGAATCCGAGTTTCTCGACGACCCGGCGGCTCGGCCCGTTCTCGGGCCGAATGCAGACCTCCATCCGGTGCAGTCCGACGGCGCGGAAGCAATGGTCCACGGCGAGGGCGACAGCCGTCGGCATGACGCCGCGGCCCGCGACACCCCGGTCGACCCAGTAGCCGACATGGCCCGAGCACATCGAGCCCCAGGTGATCCCGGCCACGGTCAGCTGGCCGACGAGCCTGCCCTGGTACTCGATCACGAACGGCAGCATCCGGCCCGCGCTCGCCTCCGCGCGCAGGTGGCGGACCATCTGCCGGTAGGTCGGGCGCTGGATGGCCGGCCCCCCGGGCGTGGGCGGCGGGATCGTCGCCTCCCAGGGGCGCAGCCAGTCGCGGTTGCGCCGGTTGACCTCGCGCCAATTCCGATGGTCGCGCAGTTTTATCGGGCGGAGGGTGACATCACCGTCCACCAGGACGACCGGCCAGGTGGCGTTCATGACGGTCTGGGATGGTCGCCGCCGCGCAGCTGGTCGACGGCGTGGCGAAGGATCTGCTCCAGCACGGCGAGCCCGTCCCGTACGCCCCCGGTGGAGCCCGGGAGGTTGACGATCAGGGTCCGGCCGGCGACTCCCGCGACGCCTCGCGACAGTACGGCGGTGGGGACCTTTTCGCGCCCGTACGCACGGATCGCCTCGGGGATGCCGGGGACCTCGTGGTCCAGCAGGGCGCGGGTGACGTCGGGGGTGCGGTCGGTCGGCGAGACACCGGTACCGCCGGTGGTGACGATCACGTCGTACCGCTCGGCGACTCCCTCGCGCAGCGCCTCACCGACCGGGTCGCCGTCGGGGACGATCCGCGGGCCGTCGACGGCGAAGCCGAGCGCGGTGAGCTTCTCGGCGATGATCGGGCCGCCCTTGTCCTCGTACACACCGGCAGAAGCGCGGTTGGAGGCGGTGACCACGAGCGCTCGGTACGGGGCCGTGGCGTGGGCGGCGGTCATGCGTGCGCTCCTTCTGCTCCCTCGCGTCCCTCGCGGGTCCAGTCGCCGGACTTGCCGCCGGTCTTCTCCTCGACGCGGATGTCCGTGATGACCGCCGCCTTGTCGACGGCCTTCACCATGTCCACGACGGTGAGAGCGGCGACAGAGACCGCCGTCAGGGCTTCCATCTCGACGCCCGTGCGGTCGGTCGTCTTCACCGTGGCGGCAATCTCGACCGCGTCGTCGGCGACGAGAAGGTCGAGCTTCACGCCGGAGACGGCGAGGGGATGACAGAGCGGGATGAGGTCCGGCGTGCGCTTCGCGCCCATGATCCCGGCGATCCGCGCCGTGGCGAGCGCGTCGCCCTTGGGGACGCCCTCGCCGCGGAGCAGCTCCACGACGTGCGGCGAGACCAGCACGCGGCCAGTGGCTCGCGCGGTGCGGGCGGTGACGTCCTTCCCGGATACGTCGACCATGCGGGCCGCCCCCGCCTCGTCGATGTGCGTCAGCCTGCCGTGCGTGCTCATGTGCGCCTGTGCTCCCGGTCCGGTCCCGTCAGGGCCTGTGTGGTCAGACACGCTACCGCCACAGGGGGCCGGTCAGCCCAGGAGGACCACTCCTACCTCCGCCCCGGGCTCCACCGACGTGTCGGCCTCCGGGACGACGATCAGGCAGTCGGCGTGCGCGAGCGCCGCGACGAGGTGGGAGCCGGAGCCGCCCACAGGGGTGACGCTGCCGGACTGCGCGTCGTACTTGCCGCGGAGGAACTGGCGCTTACCGGCCGGGGAACTCAGCGCCCCGTCGGCCTTGAGAACGGCGCGGGCCGTGGGCCGGTGCACGTCCGGCAGGCCCATCAGGGCCCGGATCGCCGGGCGGACGAAGAGCTCGAAGGAGACGTACGACGAGACCGGGTTGCCGGGCAGGGCCAGCAGCGGCGTGCGCTCCGGGCCGATGGAGCCGAAGCCCTGGGGCTTGCCCGGCTGCATGGCGAGCTTGCGGAAGTCGATCCCACTGCCCGGCTCGTCCTCATCGCCGACCGGCGAGAGCGCCTCCTTGACCACGTCGTACGCTCCGACGCTCACGCCGCCCGTGGTCACCAGCAGATCGGCGCGGATCAGCTGGTCTTCGATGGTGGCGCGCAGGGTCTGCGCGTCGTCGGTGACGGCGCCGACCCGGTAGGCGAGCGCACCGGCGTCCCGTGCGGCGGCGGCGAGCGCGAAGCTGTTGGAGTCGTAGATCCGGCCCTCGGTCAACTCCTCACCGGGCTGGACCAGTTCGCTGCCGGTGGACAGGACGACCACGCGCGGTCGGGGGCGGACACGAACCGTGCCGCGGCCGATCGCGGCGAGCAGGCCGATCTGCGGCGGCCCGAGGACGGTGCCCGCGGCCAACGCCAGGTCGCCCGACTGCACGTCGCTGCCACGGGCGCGCACATGGGCGCGCTCCGCGACCGGCCGGTGGACGCGGACCTCGCCGCTCGCGCCCTCCGGCGCCTCGCCGGCGGGGCGCATCGTCTGCGCCGCTCCCCCGCCGCTGCCGCCGTCGGTCCACTCGACGGGGACCACGGCCTCGGCGCCGGGTGGCAGAGGTGCTCCGGTCATGATGCGCGCGGCCTGGCCGGGTTCGACGGTGGGCAGCCCCTCGCTGCCGGCCGCGACGTCGCCGATGACGGTGAGGACGGCGGGGGACTTCTCCGTGGCGCCCGCGACATCGGCGACCCGGACCGCGTAACCGTCCATGGAGCTGTTGTCGAACGGCGGCAGGGCGACAGGGACGGTGACGTCCTCCATGAGGACACAGCCCTGCGCGTCGGGCAGCTGCATCTCGATGGGGTCGAGCGGCCGGATCGCGCCGAGAATGTCCTCCAGGTGGTCGTCCACCGACCAGGTCGCACTGCTCACTTGTCCTGCATCTCCTCGGTCACGAAACTGCGAAGCCAGTCCCGGAACTCCGGGCCCAGGTCTTCACGTTCGCATGCGAGTCGGACAATGGCACGCAGATAGTCGCCACGGTCGCCGGTGTCATAGCGGCGGCCCTTGAAGACCACGCCGTGGACCGGGCCGCCGGCCCGCTCGTTCTCCGCGAGCTTCTGGAGGGCGTCGGTGAGCTGGATCTCGCCGCCGCGGCCCGGCTCCGTCTCGCGCAGTATCCCGAAGACCGCCGGGTCCAGGACGTAGCGGCCGATGATCGCCAGGTTGCTCGGCGCCTCTGCCGGGTCGGGCTTCTCCACCAGGTCGGTGATCTTGACGACGTCACTCTCGCCTGTGGGCTTCACGGCGGCGCAGCCGTAGAGGTGGATCTGGGCCGGGTCGACCTCCATCAGCGCGATGACGCTGCCGCCCTCGCGTTCCTGGATCTCGACCATGCGCGCGAGCAGGGGGTCGCGGGGATCGATCAGGTCGTCGCCGAGGAGGACCGCGAACGGCTGGTCACCGACGTGCGGCGCCGCGCACAGCACGGCGTGACCGAGGCCGCGCGGGTCGCCCTGGCGCACATAGTGCATGGTGGCGAGGTCGCTGGACTCCTGGACCTTGGCGAGCCGTCCGGCGTCGCCCTTGCGGGAGAGCGCCTCCTCCAGCTCGTAGTTGCGGTCGAAGTGGTCCTCGAGCGGGCGCTTGTTACGACCCGTGATCATGAGCACGTCGGAGAGGCCGGCCGAAACCGCCTCCTCGACGACGTACTGGATCGCGGGCTTGTCGACCACAGGCAGCATCTCTTTGGGAGTGGCTTTCGTGGCAGGCAGGAACCGGGTACCGAGGCCTGCGGCAGGGATGACAGCCTTGCTGATCCTGGAGTGCGACTGAGTCATGCGCAGCAGCCTATCCGTTGAGTATGGGCGGAAGATGATGCTCCGGTTAACTTCATCCGCATAACGACGTGTACGAGAGGTTTACAGGCGGGCGATGAGCAGTGACATGTCGGAAAAAGGTGAGCTTCGCGCCGAACTCCTCGGCGCTCGGCGGCTTCTGTCCTCCCAAGACGTCCAGGACACCGCCGTGGTTCTCGCGCGCCACGCCCTGGAGCTTCCGGAGTTGGCCGACGCCGGCACCGTCGCGGCCTACGTCTCCGTCGGGAGTGAGCCCGGCACGCGCGCGCTGCTCGACGCGCTGCGCGCCAGGGGCGTGCGCGTCCTGCTCCCGGTGCTGCTGGCCGACAACGACCTGGACTGGGGCGTCTACCGGGGGCCGAACCACCTCGAGCGGGCCGGGCGCGGCCTGCTCGAGCCCGACGGTGAGCGGCTCGGCCCGGACGCCGTCGCCACGGCGGACGCCGTGCTGCTGCCGGGGCTCGCGGTGGACGCCGGCGGCATGCGGCTCGGCCGCGGCGGCGGCTCGTACGACCGCGTCCTGGCCCGTCTCGTGGCGGCCGGGGCGGACCCCGCCCTGCTGGTGCTCCTCTATGCGAACGAGGTGGTCGCGCGGGTCCCCGTGGAACCGCACGACCACCCCGTGCACGCAGTCGTGACGCCCGAGGGCGTCAGGCGCTTTACGGAGCCGACTCACCCGCGGGCATGAGCATGAGGGTGTCGACGGACTTCGCCGACACCGCGGCCGGGCTGTAGGCCCAGTCCAGCAACTCGCCGTTCGCCCACTTGTCGGTCTGGTCGGTGTAGTGCCCGTTGTAGGCATGGCCCGACGCTCCGGTGAGGTTGATCCACCGCGACTCGTCCCACTCGCCGACGTTGACGACCATCCGCATCGACGGGACCCACACGACCTCGTAGCCGCCCGCCGCGTTCCACCCGGTCGCGTTGACCGCGGCCTCGCCGCCGCCGACGTTCCACGGGCCGCGGTTGAGCATGAACTGCAGGAAGCCCGGTCCCTCGGTGCCCAGTGTCTGGTTCTTCAGCGTGAGCTGGTGCAGACGGCCCCAGCTCCAGCTGGAGACGTCCTTGCCGAGCTTTGCGGTCAGCTCCCAGCGGGCGTCGTCCATGGCGCGGCCCAGGAGCTCGTCGCGGGTGTCGGTCGCCTTCTCCGTGCGGGTCTTGGGCGCCTGCCACCAGGCGTTGTCCTCGTCCTTCAGAAGCCGGCGGACCACCTCGAACCAGCGGTCGCCGCCGTCCGGCTGCGCCGATTCGCCGTCCCGCTGGCCGCACTCGCGCACCCGCTCCTCGAGGTCGTCGTCCGGGCCCGTGCTGTCGGCCGGCCGGACGCTGAGGCACTCGCCCTCGACGCGCAGCTCCTTGGGAAGCTTGTTGCCGAACGCCAGCTTGAGGACGTTGCGCCACACGGCGTTGAAGTACGCGGCGGCGCCGGAGTCGGGCTCCTGCGTGTAGTCCCAGCCCTCGAGCAGCCTCTGCGCCTCGCGCACATACGGGTCGGAGATGTCGATCTTCAGCAGGTAGGGCGTGAGCAGCTTGGCGATCTCACTGCTGTTGTCCATCTGCATGGTCCGCATGTCTTCGGTCGAGATCTTGCCGCCGCCCTGGATCTTCGACTCGACGAGGTCGTTGATCCGCTGGCTGCGGGCGCCGTACCCGTAGTCCTTGGTGATCAGATACGGGTACTTCTCGGCGTCGACGACGGCCTGGTTGGCGGTGACGATGTAGCCGCGCTCCGGGTTGTACTCGTACGGCAGCTGGCCGAAGGGGACGTAGCCCTTCCACTTGTACTTGGGGTCCCAGCCGGGCGCGGGCGTCGAGCCGTCGCCCTCGGCGCGGACCGGGATCCTGCCGGGGGCCTGGTAGCCGATGTTGCCCTTGGTGTCGGCGTAGATGAGGTTCTGCGAGGGCACGTCGAACTTCTGCGAGGCCGTGCGGAAGCTCTGGAAGTCCTTGGCCCGGTTGAGCTCGAAAACGGCGTCCATGGTGTTGCCGGGCTGGAGGGCGGTCCACTGCAGGGCGACTCCGTAGCCGGCGCCGCGGTCGGGTGCCGCGTTGGAGACGGGGGCCTTCTCGCCGACCTGCTCCAGCTCTTCGCTGCGGTCGGAGACCAGGGGGCCGTGTTCTGTGGAGCGGACCCTGATCGTCTTGCTGGCGCCGCCCGCGACCTTGATGATCTCGTCGCGGGCGGTCAGCTTCTTCTCCTCGTCACCGACGAGGTAGCTGTCGCCGGTGAGCTTCTCGAGGTACAGGTCGGTGACGTCGGCGCCGAGGTTGGTGAAGCCCCAGGCGATGTCCTGGTTGTGGCCGATTATCACGCCCGGCATGCCGGAGAAGGTGTATCCCGCGACGTCGTACTGGCAGGCCGGGGAGGCCTTACGGCAGTGCAGGCCCATCTGGTACCAGAGCGAGGGCAGCTGGGGCGCGAGGTGCGGGTCGTTCGCCAGCAGGGGCTTGCCGGTGGTCGTGTTCTTCCCGGCGACGACCCAGGAGTTGGAGCCGATGCCGTTGCCGCTGGGGCCCAGCAGCGCCGGGATGGCGTCGACGGTGTCGGAGAGCGCCGACAACTGCGAGTTCAGCCCGGAGCCCGCGCCGGGCCCGCCGGTGCCGGTGCCGGTGCCCGAGCCGCTGCCGGTGTCAGTGCCCGAGCCCGAGTCGGTGCCGGTGCCGGTGCCTGTGCCGGTGCCGGTGCCGGTGCCGGTGCCGGTTGAGCCGTCGTCGAGGTCGGAGGGCTTGGCGGCCGGGTCGAACTTGCCGGTGACCTGGCTGATGCCGCCCTCCTGCACGATCGGCTTGTTGCGGTCGAAGGGATAGGACGGGTAGAGGTCCTTGATCTGCTTCTCGCTCAGCCTGCTCGTGAGCAGCGAGCGGTCGATCTCGTCCTCGATGTTCCCGCGCAGGTCCCAAGCCATGGCCTTGAGCCAGGCCACCGAGTCGACCGGCGTCCACGGCTCGGGCTGGTAGTCGACGGTGAAGGACAGCGCCGCGTACTCGACCGAGATCTCCTCGGCGGAGCGGCCCTTGAGGTAGGCGTTGACGCCGTCCGCGTACGCCTTCAGGAACTTCTTCGTCTCGGGCGAGAGCTTGGTGTCGTACTCCTGCTGCGCGACGCGGCGCCAGCCGAGCGTGCGGAGGAAGGCGTCCGTCTCGACCTGCCCCGAGCCGAACATCTCGGAGAGCCGGCCGGACGTCATGTGACGGCGGACGTCCATCTCCCAGAAGCGGTCCTGCGCCTGGACGAAGCCCTGGGCGCGGAACAGGTCCTCGTCGCTGTCCGCGTAGATCTGCGGGATGCCGTGGTCGTCGCGTTTGACCTCGACGCGGCCGCTCAGCCCTGCGAGTTGGATCGACCCGGTGGTCTGCGGGAAAGAGGCACGCACCGTACTGATGCTCCAGTACGCCCCGAAGCCGACGCCCGCGACGAGCGCCAGCACCAGGACGAGCACGAGCAGGCGGGCGCGTCGCCCCTTCTTCTTCTTGGGGGAAGAGGCGGTTGTGTTGGCGGGCATCGCTGTCCTTCGAGGGGCAGGGTGGTCCTGGGAATGCAGAGGCAACTCTAGGCGCAGCTCCCGACCGGCCCTGACGCGGCATCCACAAGGCACCAGCCGCCTACAGACAAACAGATCATCACACCGTCAAGGAAACGTTAAAGATTAGGTAAGGTAACGAAGTGTCGCCCCCGGTATGAGGATCCGGCTGCAGGGCGCGAGGGGAAGGATCGGCCACTGACTGTCCACCAGCTCAACGAACTCCTGCTCATCTGCTCGCTCGTTCTGCTCGTCGCCGTGGCGGCCGTGCGCGTCTCCTCGCGCAGCGGTCTGCCCAGCCTGCTGCTGTATCTCGGCATCGGCATCGCGATGGGTCAGGACGGCCTGCTCGACGTCAAGTGGGACAACGCCGAACTGACGCAGGTGATCGGCTACGCCGCGCTCGTGGTGATCCTGGCCGAAGGTGGACTGGGCACGAAGTGGAAAGAGGTCAAACCCGCGCTGCCGGCGGCAGCCGCCCTGGCAACGGTCGGTGTCGCCGTGAGCGTGGGTGTCACGGCTGCCGCCGCCCACTATCTGGTGGGGCTCGAGTGGCAGCCGGCCCTGATCGTCGGCGCGGTGGTCTCCTCGACGGACGCCGCGGCAGTCTTCTCCGTGCTGCGCAAGGTGCCGCTGCCGTCCCGGGTGACGGGAGCACTGGAGGCGGAGTCCGGTTTCAACGACGCCCCCGTGGTGATCCTGGTCGTGGCGTTCTCGTCGACCGGGCCGATGGACTCCTGGTACACGCTGGTCGGCGAGATCGTGCTGGAACTGGCGATCGGCGCGGCCGTCGGACTGGCGACCGGCTGGCTCGGCGCCTTCGGCCTGCGACGGGTCGCGCTGCCCGCCTCCGGCCTCTACCCGATCGCGGTCATGGCGATCGCGGTCGTGGCGTACGCCGCCGGCGCCATGGCGCACGGCAGCGGCTTCCTCGCCGTCTACCTCGCCTCGATGGTGCTGGGGAACTCGAAGCTGCCGCACGCACCGGCCAACCGCGGCTTCGCCGAGGGTCTCGGCTGGCTCGCCCAGATCGGTATGTTCGTCCTGCTCGGTCTGCTCGTGACGCCCCACGAACTTCTCCGCGACTTCTGGCCCGCCGTGGTGGTCGGCCTGATGCTGACTGTGGTGGCGAGGCCGGTCGGGGTGTTCATCAGCCTGCTCCCCTTCCGGATTCCGTGGCAGGAGCAGGTTCTGATGTCGTGGGCGGGCCTACGCGGCGCGGTGCCCATTATTTTCGCGACGATCCCCATGGTCTCCGGCGTCGAGGGCAACGACCGGATCTTCAACATCGTGTTCGTCCTGGTCGTCGTCTACACCCTGGTCCAGGGGCCGACGCTGCCCTGGCTGGCGAAACGGCTGCGGCTCGGTGGCCCGACGGAGGCGGCCGACCTCGGCATCGAGTCCGCGCCGCTGGAGCGGCTCCGCGGGCACCTGCTCTCGGTCGCGATCCCCCAGGGATCGCGGATGCACGGCGTGGAGGTTGCGGAGCTGCGGCTTCCGCCTGGTTCCGCGGTCACCCTCGTCGTACGGGAAGGCAAGAGTTTCGTGCCGCTGCCCTCAACGGTGCTGCGCCATGGGGACGAGCTTCTTGTGGTGGCGACCGACCCCGTACGGGACGCGGCGGAACAGCGGCTGCGGGCGGTCGCCCAAGGCGGAAAGCTCGCGGGCTGGCTGGGCACCGGAGGCACCATCCGTCGTCGGTCCATGTGATCCCAGGAACAGACGGCGCCCCTCCAGCCCTTTCCCAGGGATGGGCAGCAACATTGCCTGTACCATGAAGGCACACTGATCGACCAACTCTGCCTGACGCAGAGCTGGCGCGACCGTATGGCGGCCGCGGAGTCCCCCGCAGTGGACCCCGGTATCTACCGCAGTTCAGCGCAAGAGGACAGCTCTCGGCGGCTCCCGTACATCCAGGGGAGCGCTACCAGGCGGCAGAAAGGCAAGGACCGTGGTGTCCACGGTCACCTCTGGCAAGCGACCTGGTTACGGGCAACTGCTCCGCACCCCTGGCGCTTGGACATTCCTGCTTCCCGGGTTCGCCGCCCGGCAGCCCTTCGCGATGCTCACCATCGGCATCGTCCTGCTCATCCAGCACACCACCGGCTCGTACGGCAGCGCAGGCGCCGTCGCCGCCGTGACCGGTGTGTCGATGGCACTGTTCGCGCCGCAGAGCGGCAAGCTCGCCGACCGCTTCGGCCAGCGCGCGGTGCTGATCCCCGGCGTTCTCGTGCACACGGCCTCGGGTGCCGCGCTCACCGCTCTGGCACTCGCAGGCGCGCCCTTGTGGGCGCTGTTCGCGGCGGCCGTGCCGACGGGTGCCTCGGTGCCGCAGGTCGGCCCGATGGTGCGGGCCCGCTGGGCGGCGCGACTGCAGGGCTCGCCTCTGATGTCGACCGCCGCGGCCTTCGAGTCCGTGACGGACGAGTTCACGTTTGTCGTCGGTCCGGTCCTGGCCACCGCCCTGTGCACCGGCGTCCACCCGGCCGCCGGCCTGATCGCGGAGTCCTCACTCACCCTGGTCGGCGGACTGCTCTTCGCCGCCCAGCACCGCACTCAGCCCGCCCACGGCCGGACCCTCACCGACCCGGACTCGAAGCGCACCTCGGCGCTGCCCGTGCCGGGCGTGCGGGTCCTGGCGGTCGCCTTCCTCGGCATCGGCGCGGTCTTCGGCGGTATGCAGGTCTCACTGACAGCCTTCACCGAGGAGATCGGGCAGCCCGGCATGAACGGTCTGCTGTACGGCCTGTTCGCCGCCGGCAACATGCTCGCCGGCGTCGCGGTCGGCGCCATCGCATGGAAGAGCGGACCGCGCCGCCGGCTGCTGCTCGGCTACGCGGGCCTGACCCTCGCCGCGTCCCTGTTGTGGACCGCCCACTCCGTCGTACTGCTCGGCACGCTCGGCCTGGTCGTCGGCCTGTTCATCGCGCCCGCCCTGATCACGGGCTACACGCTCGTCGAGTCGCTGGTGCCCGCATCAGGTCGTACCGAGGCCTTCACCTGGCTGACCGGCGCGGTGGCGCTGGGCCAGGCGGCGGCTGTGACGGTGGCCGGACGGCTGGCCGACGGCTACGGCGCGAGCGCCGGATTCGCCGTGCCGCTGGTGGGCACCGCGCTCGCCCTGGCCACCCTCGTGGCTCTGCGTTCGCGGCTGTCGCCGAGCGCCCCTGGACGGGTCGCCGCGCGTGGGATCGGTCACCGAGTGCCTGTGACGGTGGACTGATCCAGCGGAATACGTCAGTATGGAACGTCGTTAGCACTCATCGAGTGAGAGTGCCAGGAGGAAGACAGTGCCGACCTACCAGTACCAGTGCACCCAATGCGGCGAGGGCCTCGAGGCGGTGCAGAAGTTCACCGACGACGCCTTGACCGTATGCCCCAGCTGCGACGGACGCCTGAAGAAGGTGTTCTCCGCGGTCGGCATCGTCTTCAAGGGCTCCGGCTTCTACCGCAACGACAGCCGCGGCTCGTCGTCGAGCAGCTCGCCCGCGTCGACGTCCTCGACGACGAACACGAAGTCGTCGTCGGACTCGAAGGCTGCGACATCGTCGGCCTCCGCTTCCACGGCGTCCTCCTCCTCGTCGTCGAGCGCATCGAGCGCATCCGGCTCCGCCGCCTGACTCTTACGTTTCAAGGACCCCGCCGCAGCAGCACCGTCGGCGGGGTCCTCGGCATGTGCGGCTGCGGCTACTGTGATCGCCATGGCGACCAATTCGAACGCAAGCGAAGCGGCCGGACCGGCGGAGATCGGCGTGATCGGCGGCTCGGGTCTCTACTCGTTCCTGGAAGACGTCACCGAGCTCCAGGTCGAGACTCCGTACGGCCCGCCCAGCGACTCGCTGTTCCTCGGGAACATCGCGGGCCGACGGGTCGCCTTCCTGCCACGACACGGGCGCGGCCACCATCTGCCGCCGCACCGCATCAACTACCGCGCCAACCTGTGGGCCCTGCGGTCCGTCGGCGCCCGTCAGGTGCTGGCGCCGTGCGCGGTCGGGGGCCTGCGGCCGGAGTACGGACCCGGCACGCTGCTCGTCCCCGACCAGTTCGTCGACCGCACCAAGGCGCGCACGCAGACGTACTTCGACGGCCTGCCGCTGCCGGACCGGACGGTGCCCAACGTGGTGCATGTGTCGCCGGCCGATCCGTACTGCCCGCGGGGGCGCAGGACCGTGCTCGCGGCGGCACGTGGGCGCGAGTGGGAGCCGGTCGACGGCGGGACGCTCGTGGTCGTCGAAGGGCCCCGGTTCTCCACACGCGCCGAATCCCGGTGGCACGCGGCGATGGGCTGGTCGGTGGTCGGCATGACCGGACATCCGGAGGCCGTCCTCGCCCGTGAACTGGAGCTCTGCTACACGTCGATCACGCTGGTCACGGACCTGGACGCGGGAGCGGAGGCCGGCGAGGGCGTCTCGCACGAAGAGGTGCTCAAGGTGTTCGCGGCCAACGTGGACCGGCTGCGGGGCGTGCTGTTCGACGCGGTGGCCGGACTGCCGGCGAACGAGGACCGCGACTGCTCGTGCGGCCGTGCGCTGGCGGGCATCGATCCGGGCATCCAGCTTCCGTAGGGCTGATGCCGCAGGGCCGGTTCCGTAGGCCCGATGCGGCAGGGCCGCGCATCGCTCGCGCGGGTGAGCGAGTTGTCCACATGTGGCGGTGTGTCCACAGGGCTCAGCGGCACGGCGACGGAACGTGGATCGTGAGGAGCGGTCGGTCGCGGGCACAGGGCCCGGGCCACTCCTCCTGACAGGCGGTGCGCGGCATGTCCCTTCTTCCTCCGACCCCTCCCCCTTCTCCCGCGCCGGAGCCTCTGGGCGTACCGCCGTTCCCCCCGTTGCGGGTCCGCGGCGGGGCGCAACGGCTGAGGCGTGCCGTGTGGCGGCAGCGACGCACGCTGGCGGCGGGGCTGGCCGTGACGGCCGCGGCGCTGGCCGCATCGACCGCCCGGGGGGCGGACGCCCCGGGCGGCCCGGCGGGTCCGGAGCCCCGGGGTGGACCGGGCACATTGGCAGCCGCGGCTCCGGGGCACGAGCGGCGGCCGGCGGCCGAGTTGGTGTCCGCTCCCGTACGGATCGCCGACGCCGCCACCGTGCGGCTGCTGCAGCCGGGAGACCGTGTTGACGTCATCGCGGCGGGCAACACGCCCGCTGGTGAGGGTTCGGAGGCGAAGGTCGTGGCATCCGGGGTCCGGGTGGCGGAAGTTCCGGATCCACGGGAGGCTTCTCCGGACGACGGCGCCCTGGTGGTTCTGTCCGTGCCGCGTGCGACGGCGGCCGAGTTGGCGGGCGCCGGCGCGACGTCCCGGCTGGCGGTGACGGTGTGCTGACTCGTACCGGTGACGGCGCGCCGACTCGTACTGACGTGTCGTCACGTCATCTCTGGGCGGGGGGCGATTGGACACGGTGGGCGGGCGCTGCCATAGGTTGCGAGGCAGTCCCCCTCCCCTACTGCATGTGCGAAAAGAGGCTCATTCGTGAGCGAGAAGAAGCCGAGCGTCCTCGAAGGATTCAAGGCGTTCCTGCTCCGCGGCAACGTGATCGACCTCGCGGTCGCGGTCGTCATCGGTGCCGCCTTCACGAACATCGTGAACGCGGTGGTGAAGGGCGTGATCAATCCCCTGGTCGGAGCGTTCGGCACGAAGGACCTGGACGCTTACAGCTCCTGCCTGAAGGACCCGTGCAGGCTCGGCCCCAACGGCGAGATGCAGGGCATCCAGATCATGTGGGGGTCCGTGCTCGGTGCGACCCTCCAGTTCCTGATCACGGCGGCCGTCGTCTACTTCCTCATGGTGCTGCCGATGTCGAAGTACCTCGCCCGTCGTGCCGCCGCGCAGAAGGCGAAGGAGGGCGTGCAGGAGACGCTCGAGGTGACCGAGCTGGAGGTACTGAAGGAGATCCGCGACGCCCTGGTGGCGCAGCGCGGCACCGGCGCGGCGAGTTCCGGGGGCGCCGGCACACCGGGCACGCCAGGACCCGACCACGATCGCTGAGGCGGCCCCCGGTTCCATGGAGTTCAGCCGTCCCATGGAGTTCAGCTCCGGCCCACGGAGCTCAGATGTGGTGGGGCGGCTTCTCGTCGAGGAAGCGCGCAAGATCGGCGGCGCTGTCGCCACTCGCCGGAGCCCGCTCACCCCACCCGCGGTCCGTATCGTCCGCGGACTGCTGGTCCAGCGGATCGTCGAAGATCAGCTTCGGCTTGGGGCTGTTTCCGGGCTGCTTCGCATCTCGCGGGCCGGGGGCGGGGGCGGTGCTCATATCTCCAGGGTACGGCGGCGGGCAGGCGGGTGTGCAGCGGCCGGTTCGGCGCGGACCTCACCGCCGCGGGTACGGCGCAGGCCCCGCCCCCGCCGCTACGGCGCAGGTGCCACCGACGCCGGGACGGCGCGGACCGCGCCGATCCGCCCTTGTGTTCGGCTCCCCCAACTACCCTGACGGACATGGTCGTTATGAAGAGGGTTGAGGGGCCTGCCGACGGGCTCACGGATGTGGCGGGCCTGCGGGTCGGCCATGCGCAGGTCGA
Source organism: Streptomyces sp. NPDC096176 (assembly GCF_044763255.1). Taxonomy (NCBI): domain Bacteria; kingdom Bacillati; phylum Actinomycetota; class Actinomycetes; order Kitasatosporales; family Streptomycetaceae; genus Streptomyces; species Streptomyces sp. NPDC096176. The sequence continues at coordinate 208,601 of NZ_JBIWFV010000005.1, forward strand.
TGGCGACGGTGCGCTCAGCGGCACCACCGTCGTCCTCGCGCCCGAGGGCGGAGTGGTCGCCGCCGTCGACGTCAGAGGCGGAGGACCCGGCACCCGGGAGACCGACGCGTTGGATCCGCGCAATGTCGTCCAGCGCATCGAGGCGGTCGTGCTGACCGGGGGCAGCGCGTACGGGCTCGAGTCGGCTGCCGGGGTGATGGCGTGGCTGGAGGAGCAGGGCCGGGGCGTGCGGGTCGGCCCGGACCCGTCCCAGGTCGTGCCGGTCGTACCGGCGGCGTGCGTCTTCGACCTGGGGCGCGGCGGCGACTGGCACGCCAGGCCGAACGCCTCGACCGGTCGTGCGGCGGTGGAGGCGGCGGCCGCCACCGATGAGGGCGCACCGGTCGAGCAGGGGGCCGTGGGCGCGGGGACCGGTGCGGTGATCGGGCACTTCAAGGGCGGGATCGGCACGGCGAGCATCGTGCTCGACTCGGGTGTCACCGTCGCCGCGCTGGTCGTGGCGAACGCGGTGGGATCCGCTCTCGACCCCGAAACGGGAACGCTGTACGGCGAATTGGTCACCGAAGGGGCGGACCGCGCGACGCGCCCCTCCCCCGCGGTCCACGCCGCCGCCCAGCTGCGGCTCGCAGAGGCGCGGGAGAAGAACGGACTTCCGCCGCTGAACACCACGCTCGCCGTCGTCGCCACCGACGCCGACCTCACCCGCGCGCAGGCGCACAAGCTCGCCGGGACGGCGCACGACGGCATCGCGCGCGCCGTGCGGCCCGTGCATCTCCTCAACGACGGCGACACGGTGTTCGCCCTGGCCACGGGCGTGACCGCCCTGGACGCCGGCCAACCGCTCGCGCTCAACGATGTGCTGGCCGCGGGCGCGGACATGGTGACCCGGGCGATCGTGAAGGCGGTACGGGCGGCGGAAAGCGTCACCGGACCGGGCGGCAGCTTCCCCTCGTACGGGGAGTTGTACGGCGCAGACTGACCGGGGCGAACGAGTTGGGGCGCGCGGGGAACTTCTTCCACGCGCCCCTTCGTTTTACCCAACCCAGAAGCACATTGTCCGACCGAAGCGCTACTTTTAGCAATCACCAAGTGACTTGCCGCGACGGCCTGGAGACCCCTCTTGAACGATCCGTACGAGACAACCGAGATGCACCTCGAGCGACTCCTGGGTCGGGCGCTCAACTCCTTCGACCTGCCCGATGCGACGGTCGAGCGGCTCGGCTCCGCGCTGGCGCACGCCAGTTCGCTGCACTCCTCGCACCACAGCCCTTCGCTGCGCCGGGCCACGTACCGCCACGCCTACCTGCTCAGTGACGGCAGTTCCCTGGTGCTGTGGGAGCTGGTCCACAACACGGGGCGCGACAGCGCGGAGCAGCACGAGCTCTATGCGGAGGAGTCCGATGCCCGGCTGGCCGCGTCCCGGCTGCCCGCCGGCTTCCCGGGCTTCGCGGTCACGGAGGGCCTCACCGGCGCCGAAAGCAGCCTTGAGCAGAGCCTGGGCATCGATCTGGACGCCGATCTGGAGCTGCTGTCAGCTCTGATGGCACCGCCGCCGCCGCAGCTGCCACCGATGTACGCCCCCGACGACTCCGCCGACCACGCCCGCCGGGTACTGCGCCGTGCGGAGAACGCCGACCGACCCGGCGAGGAGACGGCCCGTCTGCTGAGGGCCGCTTTCGCACACCACATCACACAGGTCTTCGGGCGCCAGTTCCGGGTGGGCGGCAAGGACGCGGGCTTCACGCTCTACGAGCACGCGTTCCTGCTGCTCGACGGGACGGAGACCAGCCTCTGGGAGGTCGAGCACACGGCGACCCCGGACGGCCGCCACATGTGCGAGGTGTACGAGGCCGAGCGCGCCGCGCGCGAGGCGATGGAGGTCCGCGCCAGGGTGCGGTAGCCGCGCCAGGGTGCGGTAGCCGCCCCGGGTCTCCGCGCCTGGCGCACGGCCGCGCCGCCCGCACCTCCCACGCTTCATGCACCGCCGTACCCGCCGTGCCCGCATACGCCGGGGCCCGCGCCACTTCTGGTGGCGCGGGCCCCGGCGTATGCGGGAAGGGCGGACTCCGCTCGGTCTCAGTGCGAGAGCACGGGCTCCGGCTCCGGAGCCTGCTTGGCAAGCGGCTCCGCCTCGTCGTCCGTCGAAGCACCGCCCTCCACATGCTGCTTCGGTCGCGCCGGCAGAGCGAACATCACCACGAAGATCGCGCCCAGAACCGCGGCCACCCACCACAGTGAGTTCTCGAAGGCCTCCACGAAGGCGTCGCCCATGGCGCTCGGCGCGAGCCGTTCCTCGTCGATCGATCCGAAGAAGACCAGTGACACCAGTCCGAGTCCGAGCGCGGTGCCCATCTGCCCGGTCGTGTTGATCAGGCCGGACGCGGAACCGGCATGCTCGCGCGGAACTTCGGAGAGCACCGCGTCCGTCAGCGGCGCGACGATGAGCCCCATGCCCAGCCCCATGACGACCAGCGGCAGGATCATCTGCCACGAGTGGATGGCCGTGCCGTACCGGTCGGCCTCCCAGATGTAGATGAGCAGTCCTGCGGCCATGGTGGCCGCACCCGCCTGGAGGACCTTGCGGCCGAAGCGCGGCACCAGCAGTTGCACGGACATTCCGGCCGCCGCCGAGACGGCGATCGAGAACGGCACACCGGTCAGGCCGGCCTTGAGCGGGCTCCAGCCGAGCCCGATCTGCATGTAGAGGGTCCAGACCAGGAAGAAGATGCCCATCACGATGCCGAAGGTGAGCTGCACGGCGATACCGGCGGCAAAGCTCTTGACCTTGAACAGCGACAGTTCGACGAGCGGCGAGCCGTCCTTGCGCGTCTTGTGCTTCTCGTAGGCGACGAAGGCGGCGAAGACAACGAGGCTGCCGGCCATGCACAGGTGGCCCCAGAGCGGCCAGTTCAGCTCGCGGCCGCGGGTGAGCGGGTAGATCAGCATCAGCAGGGCGAGTGTGACCATCAGGACGCCGACGAGGTCGAGCCTGAGCGCCTTGGGGGCGCGGGACTCGATGATGTACTTGCGGCCCAGGAGGAGCCCCGCGATGCCGACCGGCAGGTTGATCAGGAAGATCGGCCGCCACTCGAGACCGAACAGGTTCCACTGGGTGAGCAGCGCGCCGAGCAGCGGACCGGAGACCGCGCCGAGGCCGACGACGGCCCCGAACAGGCCGAAGACCTTGCCGCGTTCGTGGGCGGGGAAGGTGACGTGGACGATGGCCAGCACCTGCGGCACCATCATGGCGGCCGTCGAGCCCTGCAGCAGCCGGGAGGCGACGAGTATCTCCTCGTTGGCGGCGAGGCCGCAGAGCGCGGAGGCGAGCGTGAAGCCGGTGATGCCTATGAGGAACAGCCTCTTGCGGCCGTAGATGTCTCCGAGCCGGCCGCCCGTGATCAGGCCCGCGGCAAAGGCGAGCGCGTATCCGGCCGTGATCCACTGGATCGCGCCGAAGGACGCGCCGAGATCCCGCTCGATGCTGGGGATCGCGATGTTGACGATGGTGACGTCGACCAGGTCCATGAAGGCGGCGGTCATGACGATCGCGAGGGCGATCCAGCGGCGGCGGTCCGCCGCTGCGTCGGGTACGGCTGCCGTCTCGGGCACGGCGGGCTGCTGTGAACTCATACGAGGAATCTAGGGCGCGTATAGGTCAGATCATGTCCTAGATAACGGGCACCCTGGGAGACATGACGGACACTCCGGCACGACTTCTGAATCTGCTGTCCCTCCTCCAGACTCCGCGGGAATGGCCCGGCAGCGAGCTCGCCGAGCGACTCGAGGTCAGTCCGCGCACGATTCGGCGGGACATCGACCGGTTGCGAGACCTCGGCTACCCGGTCGAGGCGACCAAGGGCGCGATCGGCGGGTACCGCCTGGTGGCGGGAGCGGCGATGCCGCCGTTGCTGCTGGACGACGACGAGGCCGTGGCCATCGCGGTGGGACTGCGGGCCGGGGCCGGGCACGCGATCGAGGGCATCGAGGAGGCGTCGGTGCGGGCGCTGGCAAAACTGGAGCAGGTGCTGCCGTCCCGCCTGCGGTACCGCGTCACCACTCTCCAGGCGGCCACGCTGCCACTCACCCGGGGCGACGGCGCGACGATCGCCCCCCAGACGCTGACCGTCATCGCGGGAACGGTGACCGCGCACGAGCGGCTGCGGTTCGCCTACCGGGCGGCGGACGGCACCGAGACCCGGCGGCAGGTGGAGCCGTACCGGCTGGTGTCGACCGGGCGGCGGTGGTACCTGGTCGCGTACGACATCGGGCGGGAGGACTGGCGCACGTTCCGCGTGGACCGGGTGTCGGATCCGTTCGCGACAGGTGCGCGGTTCACGCCGCGCGAGGTGCCGACCGGGGACGCGGCCGAGCTGCTGAGCCATTCCACGTCGCGGCATCAGCCGGAGCACGATGTCGACGTGAGCTTCGAGGCGCCGGCGCCCTTCGTGGGCGCACGGCTGCCGGAGCACCTGGGCGCGCCCGTACCGACGGGCGACAACAGCTGCCGGCTCCGGGCACGGTCGGTGGACTCGATCGAGTGGATGGCGGTCCGACTGGCGCTGGTGGACTGCGAGTTCACGGTCCACGGACCCCCGCCGCTGCGCGACTACGTGGCGGACCTGGCCACACGGCTCACGCGCGCCACGGCCTGACCGGGCCACGGGGCCGAGCACCACAACAAGACACCGGGAACAAGACACCGGGCCGCACAAGGCCCCGAGCCCGGTGCCGCGGGTACGGGCTCGGGGCGGCGCCCGACGTCAGGAAGGGCGCCCACGCCGGGGTCCCGACACTCGGCGGACGTCAGCCGCCCGAGGAAGGGCTACGCCGCCGGTTCGAAGCCCGTGTCGTGGGCCATCCGCTTGAGCTCGAGAAGCGCGTGCTTCTCGATCTGGCGGATCCGCTCACGCGTCAGACCGTGCTCCTTTCCGACTTCGGTCAGGGTCCGCTCCCGGCCGTCCTCGATGCCGTACCGCATGCGGATGATCGACGCGGTGCGGTTGTCGAGCTTGCCGATCAGGTCCTCCAGCTCCTCGCTGCGCAGCAGCGTCAGCACCGACTGCTCGGGAGACACCGCGGAGGTGTCCTCCAGCAGGTCGCCGAACTGGGTCTCGCCCGCGTCGTCCACCGACATGTTCAGGCTGACGGGGTCACGGGCCCAGTCCAGGACGTCCGTGATCCGCTCGGGCGTCGAGCCCAGCTCCTGCGCGATCTCCGAGGCCTCGGGCTCCCGGCCGTTCTCGCGGTTGAATTCGCGCTGGACGCGCCGGATGCGGCCGAGCTCCTCCACCAGGTGGACGGGGAGCCGGATGGTGCGGGACTGGTCGGCGATGGATCGGGTGATCGCCTGGCGGATCCACCAGGTGGCGTACGTGGAGAACTTGAATCCCTTGGCGTAGTCGAACTTCTCGACCGCGCGGACCAGGCCTGCGTTCCCCTCCTGGATCAGGTCGAGCAGCGGCAGCCCGCTGCGGGGGTAGCGCCGGGCTACGGCGACGACGAGGCGCAGATTGGAGCGGATGAAGACGTCCTTTGCGCGCTCGCTCTCGGCCGCGAGCGCTTCGAGCTCCTCGCGCGTGGCTCCGCCGGCCTTGCTGTCTACTTCCCCTTCGAGGATCTGACGGGCGTATACACCCGCCTCGATGGTCTGGGACAGCTCGACTTCCTTGGCGGCGTCGAGCAGCGGCGTACGCGCAATCTCGTCGAGGTACATGCCGACCAGGTCGCGGTCGGCGATCTCCCCGCCCACGGCGCGAACGCTGCTTGCCCTGTCGGTCCCGGAATCGGCGGACTGACGACGGGCGACGGCACGGGTTGCCATGCGAGCTCCCTTGCTGAGTAGGTCGCGACACCCTTCCGGGTGCCCTGCATCCGAAGGAAACAACGACTGGAATCCGGACAGAATTCCCAAGCGGTGCATCGATTTCCGTGATCATGCAGTACCCTGTCCCGCCAGCGCAGGAGGACGGATGCCGCCGGAACACGCAGAGGTGCAGGTCAGAGCAGGCTCGGAAGCTGACCTCGAAGCACTCACGGACATCTACAACCACTACGTCCGCGAGACCCCCATCACGTTCGACACGACGGTTTTCACCCCTGAGCAGCGCCGCTCGTGGCTGCGTTCCCACCCTGAAGACGGTCCGCACCGACTCCTGGTTGCTCAGGATGTCCGTTTTGTCGACACCAATCCGGCGGTCGGCATCCTGGGATACGTCACCAGCAGCCCCTTCCGCCCCAAAGCGGCGTACTCGACCTCCGTCGAGGCCAGCGTCTACTGCGCCCCCACGGCCGCGGGGCGCGGCATCGGCACGCTCCTCTACAAGGCGCTCTTCGAGGCGCTGGAGTCGGAGGACGTACACCGTGTGTATGCGGGGGTCGCCCTTCCCAACGAAGCGTCGGTGCGCCTGCACACCCGCTTCGGCTTCCGCCAGGTCGGCACGTACGAAGAGGTGGGCCGGAAGTTCGGCCGCTACTGGGACGTGGCCTGGTACGAGAGACCTGTGAACATCTGACCCGGCGCCGTGCACGCCCACGGCCGCCCGGACTCTCCGGCACATGCAGATGTTCCGGCACTTTCCGGCACTCAGCCGAACTGCAGCGACCGTTTCGCCAGCCCCATCCAGAAGCCGTCGATCACGCTGCGGCCGCTCCCGGCCACGGCCTCGGCCTCGCAGGCCCCGAGGGTGACGAACAGCGGCGCGAAGTGCTCGGTGCGCGGGTGGGCCAGCCGGCCGGCCGGGGCCTTGTTCTCGAAGTCGAGCAGCGCGTCCACGTCCGCGTCCGCCAGCGCACGCCGCCCCCAGTCGTCGAACTCGGCCGACCAGCCGGGCGTGCCGTCGTGCCGCAGCGCCGCGAGGTTGTGCGTGAAGAAGCCGCTGCCGACGATCAGCACCCCCTCCTCGCGGAGCGGCGCGAGCCTGCGCCCGATCCCGAGCAGTCGCTGCGGGTCGAGCGTGGGCAGGGAGATCTGCAGGACGGGTATGTCGGCGCCCGGGTACATCTCCACCAGCGGTACGTACGCGCCGTGGTCCAGGCCGCGGTCCGGGATGTCTTGCACCGGTTCGCCGGCGCGACGCAGCAACTTGCGTACGGAGTCGGCGAGTTCGGGTGCACCTGGCGCGTCGTAGCGGACGCGGTAGTAGTGCTCGGGGAAGCCCCAGAAGTCATGGACCAGCGGCACCGTCCGGGTGGCGCCGAGCGCCAGCGGCGCCTCCTCCCAGTGGGCGGAGACCATCAAGATCGCCTTGGGTCGCGGCAACGCGGCGGACCAGGCGGCGAGCTGCTCCGGCCAGACCACGTCGTCGGCGAGGGGCGGTGCACCATGGGAGAGGTAGAGCGCCGGCATGCGCTCCGCGGCGGGCGTGGCATCCATGTGACGGCTCCCGGTCTACTGAACCTGGGTCCCGCTGACCCATTACTTGAACCTTCAAGTTGAACCCTAACCCTACTTAGTTCAACTTTCAAGAACAGGGTTTAGAGTGGATACATGAACAGGGCACTCAAGGGCGAGGACGGTCAGGGGGCACAGCCGCGTTGGCTCACCGACGAGGAGCAGCGCGTCTGGCGCGCGTACCTCCATGCGACCACACTCCTCGAGGACCATCTCGACCGTCAGCTGCAGCGCGATGCGGGGATGCCGCACATCTACTACGGCCTGCTCGTCCAGCTTTCCCAGGCCCCGCGCCGCCGCAAGCGCATGACGGAACTGGCCATCGACGCCAAGATCACCCGCTCCCGCCTCTCCCATGCCATGGCCCGGCTTGAAAGGAACGGCTGGGTGCGCCGGGAGGACTGCCCCTCCGACAAACGCGGGCAGAACGCCGTACTCACGGACGACGGCTTCGCGGTCCTCGAGCGGACCGCCCCCGGTCATGTCGAGGCCGTACGCCAGGCGATGTTCGACCGGCTCACGCCCGAGCAGGTCAGGCAGCTCGGCGAGATCATGCACGTCATGGCGGAGGGGCTGCAGCCCCAGGACACCGGCGCGGACCTGCCCTGGCTCCGGTGACGCGCGGGACGGACAGCGGGACGGACACATGAGGGCCCCGCCCGGGTGCTGAACCCGGGCGAGGCCCTTCTTCACTCATGTGTGGCTCTTGCGCAGCCTGCCTGCCGCTCCCGCGACTCAGTGCGCGATGACCGGAACCTTGATCTCGGCCTCGACGCCCTCGCCCGCCCCCGAGCCCGACGCGACCGAACCGGTCTGCGGGCGTCCGGTGTTGATCAGCGTGAACGCGATCGCGGCGGAGGCCGCCAGGATGCCGACGGCCCACCAGATCGCGGACGAGAAGCCGTGCACCATGCCCTGGAGCTCGAGCAGCCTCGGGTCGGTCGCACCGGCGGCGTGCGAGGCGATGTACGAGGTCGTCGCGGAGGCCGCGATGGTGTTCAGCAGCGCCGTACCGATCGCGCCGCCCACCTGCTGCGAGGTGTTGACCATCGCGGAGGCGACACCGGCGTCGGCCGGGTCGACACCGTGCGTGGCCAGCGACATCGCCGGCATGAACGCCGTACCCATGCCCAGGCCGAGCAGCAGCTGCGCGGGCAGGATCAGGCCCGCGTACGAGCTGTCGATCTCCAGCTGCGTCAGCAGCAGCATGCCGAACGCGGCCACGACGAAGCCGGGGCCCATCAGCAGGCGCGGCGCCACCCGGGTCATCAGCCGGGCGCCGATCTGGGTGGAGCCCGCGATCATGCCCGCGATCATCGGAAGGAAGGCGAATCCCGTCCTGACCGGCGAGTACCCCTTCACGACCTGCAGGTAGAACGTCAGGAAGAGGAAGAGCCCGAACATCGCGATGATCGCGAGCCCCAGCGAGAGGTAGACACCGCCGCGGTTGCGCTCAGTCAGGACGCGCAGCGGGAGCAGCGGCGACTTCACCTTCGCCTCGGTGACGACGAACGCGGCCAGCAGCACGGCGGAGGCGAGGAACATGCCCACCGTCAGCCCGTCGGACCAACCGGCGGACTCGGCGCGGGTGAAGCCGTACACCAGGGCCACGAGACCCAGCGTCGACAGGACGACACCGGGGATGTCCAGCGAGGAGCGGTTGCGCGCGCCCTGCGGCTCACGGATCACCAGGTACGCACCGACAGCGGCGACGACGGCGAACGGGATGTTGACGTAGAAGGTCCAGCGCCAGTCCAGGTACTCGGTGAGGAAGCCGCCGAGGATCAGACCGACGGCGCCACCGCCACCGGCGATCGCACCGTAGATGCCGAACGCCTTGGCGCGCTCCTTGGCGTCGGTGAACATCACGGCGAGCAGGGAGAGTGCGGCGGGCGCGAGCAGCGCGCCGAAGGCACCCTGCAGTGCGCGGGCGCCCAGCATCATCGCCTCGCCGGTGGCCGCGCCACCGAGCGCGGAGGCAGCGGCGAAGCCGATCAGACCGACGATGAAGGTGCGCTTACGGCCCCACAGGTCGGCGATGCGTCCACCGAAGAGCAGCAGCCCGCCGAAGGCGAGGGCGTAGGCGGTGATGACCCACTGCCGGTTGGCGTCGGAGATTCCGAGGTCCTGCTGGGCGGTGGGGAGGGCGATGTTCACGATCGTCGCGTCGAGCACCACCATCAGCTGGGCAAGGGCTATGAAAACCAGAGCTTTCCAGCGACTCGGATCAGGAAGCGAAATGTCGGGTGTTTTTGGCATGCGTCTGGCCACCTCATGAGTAAGGGAAGATCACGCGGCCCGGGCGAGCGGCCCGCGAGCAAGAAGACGGGTGTGGGACGACGTACGGAGAAGGCGAGGACCTACCGGCGTCACGAAGTGGCCCGGAGGTCCTCCAGGGTCGCGGCCTCACCGGGCAGTTCGGAGCGCGCGGGCGCTTCGAGACCGTCGAGGAACAGCTGCAGATGACGGTGGACGAACCGGTCCATGTTCGGGCACGCGGTGCCCGGCAACGGCCGGGTGAGCTGGGAGAGCGCGACCAGCAGATCGCCGACGGCGACATCGGTGCGCATACGGCCCGACGACTGCGCCGCGTCGACGAGAGAGCGGACGGCCTCCTCGAGGCGTTCACGGCCGGCGTGCAGATCGGGGTGGTGGGCGTCGAAACCGCCGGAGAGCATCGGGCACAGTGCCCCGATGCGCTCGTCGGCCGCCGCGTGAACGAAGCGGCGCAGCGCGGCGAAGGCGTCGGCTTCTTCGGACGACGCCGCGTCAGCCTGCTCGGTGGTGCGGGACATGACGAAGAGGACGACCTCGCGGATGAGGACCGCGCGGTCGGGGAAGTGGCGGTAGAGCGTGGCGTTACCGATCCCGGCGCGCCGGGCGATCTCGTCGAGCGGCACGTCGGGTCCGAACTCGACGAACATCTCGCGCGCGGCCGACACGATCCGCTCGCGGTTGCGCAGGGCGTCGGCCCTGGGGCGCGGCGTGCGGCGCGTCTCGGTGGCGGCGGTGCTCACGACTCCACTTCCCTTCCATGCGGTGCGGGCGGGTACGTCCCGATCCTGTGCGGGACCCGGGACCCCTCGTGCGGGACCCGGGCCCCCCGCCCGTAAGCGGGGATCGCTTCCCCGTTTCGCGGGGACACGGGTTCAAACGGGGAAACGGTCCCCGGTTATTTCCCCTCCCTGATGTGACCTGAGCCACATATGCCTGCCGCGCCGAAAAGCCCACGATCGGACCACCCGGCGAGCGCCCCGCCTGCGCCCGACACAGGCTGTTCGGAACGGAGCGCAGCCAGGGTCCGGCCTGCTGCCGCGGACCCGAAGGCGATCGCATGGAGCAGACCCGCCGGCGGATACGCAGCCGGGGCAGGCTCGGCGGGCTCGCCGCCCTCGCCGCCCTCTCACTGGCCGCCCTGACCACGTCGAGCGCCACGATCCCCTCCCCCGGCCGGACCTCCGCGGGACCGATCGCCGCACCGGACATCGCGGGCCTCGGCCCCTGCCGTATCCCGTCGGCCGTCGGCGTCCAGATGTCCGAGGGCCTGCCCACCCCGCCCGGTTACACCCGCTCCACCGGCGTGGTCCACGCACTCAACCTGATGATCGACTTCTCGGACGCGGAGGGCAGCGGCCCCGCCCTCGACCGGCTCGCGGAATTCTTCCCGCGGACGTCGAAGTGGTTCGCCACCAGCTCGTACGGGCGGCTCAGCTACCGCCCCCACGCCCCGGTGCGCGACTGGCTGCGGATGCCCATGCCGTTCGCCGCGTACGGGATAGAGCGCGGCTCCCCGTACGAGCCGGGCTACCGGAAGCTCGTCGAGGACCTCGTCACCGTCGCCGACCCGAAGGTCGACTTCAGCGCATACGACCTGGTGAACGTCCTGGTCACGCCCAACGCCGGACCGTCCGCGCTGGACACCGTGCTGTCGGTGACGTTCTCCGGCAACGACGAGGCGCCGGTCGCCGACGGCGTACCGCTCGCCAACACGTCCTTCGTCTACAGCCGGCAGGACGACGGATCGGGCTCGTACGCCGAAACCGGGTACCGCGTCCTGCCGCACGAGAACGGCCACGTCTTCGGCCTGCCCGACCTCTACACCGCGAGCGGCGGGGGCGCCGTCGGCCACTGGGACATCATGTCCGAGGACTGGGGGGCCAACAACGACATGCTCGGCTGGCACAAATGGAAGCTCGGCTGGCTGGACAACGACCAGATCCGCTGCGCCGCCGCGCCCGGCAGCAGCGAGTACATCCTCGGCCCGCTCGCCACCCGCGGCGGTTCCAAGATGACGATCGTGCCGCTGAGCGAGAGCACCGGTTACGCGGTCGAGGTCCGCACCCAGGCAGGAAACGACGAGCACGTGTGCGAACCGGGCGTGCTCATCTACCGGGTGCAGTCCGACATCGACACGGGGCAGGGTCCGGTGACCGTCGCCGACAGCGACCACGGCAGCGGCGGTTGCACGCGACGGCCCAACGTCCACGCGGATCTGTCCGACGCCCCCTACCGTCCCGGGCAGTCCTTCGTCGACGACGAGAACGGCGTGCGCATCTCGGTGATCGACGAAGTCGACGGCGCCTACCGCATACGGGTCACCCGCTACTGATCACGCGGACCAGGGACCGCGTCCTGCTCACCGGTCACGAACGTCTCGCGCAGGACCCGCTTCAGGATCTTGCCCGTGGGGTTGCGCGGCATCGGCGCGTACCGCAGCAGGACATGCGCGGGCACCTTGAACGGCGCGAGCGTCCTGCCGACGTGCGCCCTGAGCTCCTCGGCGCCGACCGCCGAGCGGGGACGCAACTGGACGACGGCAGCGACCTCCTCGCCGAGCACCGGGTGCGGGACGCCCAGCACGGCGGCGTCGGCGACGTCGGGATGGTCGTGCAGCACCGCCTCGACCTCCACGCAGTACACATTCTCGCCGCCGCGGATCACCATGTCCTTGATCCGGTCGACGATGGCGACCCGGCCCTCGCGCACCGTCGCGAGGTCTCCCGTCCTGAACCAGCCGTCCTCGAACGCGGCGGCGGTCGCCTCATCGTTGCGCCAGTAACCGCGTACGAGGGACTGCCCGCGCAGCCGGAGCTCGCCGACCTCGCCCTCCGGCTGCGTTTCGCCGTCCGGTCCGGCGATCCGCACCTCGATCGCGGGCGCGGGACTTCCCACGCTGCCCGGGTCCTCGCGGTACCCGGCTCCGAAGTTGGCGAGCACCCCGCCGCTGGTCTCCGTCAGTCCGTAACCGCTGCGCGGTTCGATCCGGTGTCCGTAGCGGGCGGTCAGCCGCCTGACGAGGCCGGGCGGAGCGGCGGCACCGCCGGTGCTGAGGTTCGTGAGCGTCGACAGGGCCGAGGCCGCGTGTTCGGCGGCGTCGAGGAGCTGGAGCGCAGTGGTCGGAACGCCCGAGTAGTGGGTGACGCCGTGCTCCTCGATCAGCGCAAGTGCCTTCTCGGCGTCCCACTTGCGCATGAGCACGAGCGTGCCGCCGACGCCCATCATCGAGTACAGCGTGGTGAAGGCCGCCACATGGAAGAAGGGGAACGTCATGAGCACGACCGGTGCCGGCCCCTGCCCGGGCAGCACACCGCGGGCGAGTGCCGCGGCCGCCGCGTGATAGCGGGGGTGCAGCGCGGCGCCGACCTGGGCGAGGTGGGTGGCGACGGCGCCCTTGGGGCGGCCGGTGGTTCCCGAGGTGTAGATGATCGTGGCGTCGTCCTCGGCGGCGACGTCGACGGCGGGCGGGGCGGCGAGCGGGTCCGGCGCCTCGAACTCCTCGTACCGCTCGACGCCCATGCCGAGCACGCCGGCCGTGGGGTCGTGGTGGAAGACGACAGCGGTGATGCCGTTGCGCGCGCGCCACTCCTCGACGCGGGGCAACCGCTCACCGTCGACGAGCAGCACGCGAGGGGTGCAGTCGTCCAGCGCGTAGACCAGTTCCTCCTCGGTCCACCAGGCGTTGAGCGGCACGGCCACGAGCCCCGCGAGCTGGGCCGCCCAGAAGGCGATCTGCCACTCGGGATGGTTGCGCATCGCAACGGCCGCCCGGTCCCCCGGCCGCAGACCGTACGTGTCGACGAACCGCCGCGCGAGGGCCGAGGCGGCGGCGAAGAACTCGCCGTACGTGTACGTCCCGCTCTCCGCCACCAGGAACGGCCGCTCCCCGAACGCCCAGGTCGCCTCGACGAACTCCCGCAAGGTGCGCGGCCCGTTCACGTACCGCAGCCCACCGTCCTCGCCGCGCTCCACGGCGAAGGGGGCCCCGGGGGCGGTGAGGGAGGCTGCGGGGTACGCGTGCGACACGATCGACCTCTTTAAGCGCTTGCTCAGTACGAGCGCGACGCTATGCCGCCCCCCGAAAGCCGTCAAGGGCGGTGCACCGGCCCTGACCCTGGAACGGACGCCGCCGCACACGACCTGGCCTGGGCGGCATCCTTCCCCCGAACGCAAGGCTCAGCCACGCCCGGAACCCCCACCCACCGCCCCACCTGCATCCGCTACGCTGTCCGGGACCACCTAAGGTGGTCGACCGCCCATGCCTTCGTAGCTCAGGGGATAGAGCACCGCTCTCCTAAAGCGGGTGTCGCAGGTTCGAATCCTGCCGGGGGCACCACAAAACTGCAGGTCAGCACACTGAAGGCCCTCCAGGAAGCCTCTTTGGAAGGCCTTCAGGCATGCAATGGGAACGCCCTGGGAACATCGAACTGCGCATTATTCAATGTTTCGGACATTCTTAACGATCTGACGGCCTCCTCCGTCTCTGCGACCAGACGAGCCTCAGGAGACGCCGAACTCCAGGCATCGAGCCTTGAAAGATCTCGCAATGGAGGCGGGGATTCTCCCCACACTCGCCCCCGCTCTTCGGTCCGAAGCAGGGCCCGTCCATCGCCCTGCACTGATGCTGTCGGAACTGGACAGATCGTGGGGGGCCGAGAGCGCAGGCAGGCGCAGGAGCTGTTCCTCGTCGGGCCGATGGTCAGTCGGTGGTGTGGGTGACCGGCAAGCGTTGGGTGAAGGTCTTGCCGCCGTCGCGGGATTCGTAGATGCCGTCCTGGGTTGCGATGAGGACTCGGTTGGCGTCGACGGCGATCAGGGCTTGGGGCTGACCGCCGGGGACGGTGGCGGTCTTCTTCCAGGTGGCGCCGCCATCGGTGCTGCGGTGCAGTGCACCGGTGGGGTCGATGCCGTACAGCGCGTCCGGTTTCGTCCACGAGAGGCAGGCCATCACCGGCCCGGCACCGCGGCTGAAGCTCTTGCCGCCGTTTGTGCTCTTGGCGATGCCGTTTTGAGTGGTGGTCAGCACGATGTCCGGGCGTTGGGGCTGACAGCGATGTCGAGGGCGGCGAGTTCGGCGCGCTTGTCCCAGGTCTTGCCGTCCTTGCTGACGCGCAGGAGGCCGCCGGTGCTGTTGTAGCCGTAGATGGTGTTGTGGGCGTAGTCCAGGGCATGGAAGTCGACTTCGCCACCGAGGGAGAGGGTCTTCCAGGTCTCGCCTGCGTCGGTGCTCTTGATCAGGCCGCGGTTGGCGTGGTCGCCGCTGCCTTCGGCGGGGTGACCGCTGCCGAGGAACGTCTTGGGCCCGGCGATGGTGAAGCCCATGTAGTCGGCGGTGTCGCTGACCCGCTGGGAGGAGCCGTCGTCCGCCACGGCGATGACGCCCTCGTGCGTGGCGACGTACAGCCGTCCGTCCGCGGGGTCGACGCCGAGCCCATGGATATGGCTGAGGGCCGTTTCCTCGGAGGGGGACGTCTCCGAGCCGGTGGTGCCGTCACCGGAACCGCCTGTGCAGGCAGTCAGAACGGCCGCGAGTAGAGCGGCGACGGCAGGGAACGGGGACGGAGGGCGCACGACGCGAACGGCGTGATCCACATCGAGTCTCCGGTCAAGGCCACCTTCTCCCTCGGTCAGTTCATGACCGACGTGAACTTGTGCCTCCCGGCTCCCTGGTCCCGATGGTTCACTTGGCGACTCACGGTGGCGGTCACATCTCGTTCAGGTCGGTGACTGAAGCGTTACGCCCAGACCGTGGTGAGTGCCGCGACGAGGTTGGTGTCGGCCGGTGCCGCAGGCCACCATTCGCCCTCGTCGTCCCGGAGGTGGGATACCAGCACTGTCATGGCCGCCCGGTGTCACCCCGCGGGTCGCTAGTGTTGCCCCATGGGCGTGTTGGACACGGCCGAGCTTGAGGCCATGATCGAAGAGGCGACTGTCGATGCCTACAACGAAGACGAGCAGCTGACCGGTCTGTTCACCATGCTTGAGGAATACCTCTGCCTGCCCTTCACCACCGCGGTTCTCGGCGTCGAGGTAACCGTGGACGGCCTCGACCTCACGCCGGACGGAAGGATCGTCGCCCTGTGCTCTCGCGGCGGCATGCGGCAATCGATCGGAATCCTGGAGCTGCCGTTGCCCAGCCCGGCGCCCGAGGGTGCGGAGTGGATCGAGGCGTACCGTCACTGGGCCGGTTGAGGTCGGGCACCTCACACCCCACACAGAACCGGCTTGTCTGGGAGGGCTGAACATGGCTGACGCCGTACACGGCACGCAGCAGGGCGCTGGCGAACCGTCGCTGACCGACCTCATCGAGCGCAGTGCCGAGTTGAAAGGGCAGCTGGTCGCCTTCGGGCAAAGCACCCGCTTTGACCGGTGGCTGACGCCCCTCCTGCTTGAGGCCGCAGGTCCTGAGCGGCAGTTGGACGAGGGCGAGGCGACCCGGGTCATCGACCACTTCATCCTGCGGTACCGCCTGCCGGACGGTTCGACCGTGGTGGACTGGTTCGTCGCCGGACGGAAGGACTTGACCGCGGTCGACCGGGAGATGCTGCTCGGCTGGAGCGACCCCGTCGAGGGAATCTTCGAGATCCAGCGCGAGGAAAAGGACGCCGTCGTCCTGCTGAACCTGGTCGACGACCTGGAGTACCGCACGTACTCGAATGTTGGGCGGGCGGCGTTCCGTGGCATGTCCAAAGGAGGATTCCTCCACACCTGCCTGGTACCCGTTCACTCGGCCGGCGGGGCGTGGCTGTTATCCGGGGCGATGACGAGCTACCCCAAGTCCAGTGCCACCGAGATCGCCCAGGCCGCTCTCAACCTGGCCACCAGCCAACCCGAACTGGTCTTCCGCAACCCCGAGAAGCTCGAGCAGGGATGGCAGCGGATGCGGGAGGACCGGGCCGCGTTCGTCGAGTTCTGCGGCGGCGATGAGCTGGTCCTTCCGCCTGCCGAAGCCGAGGACCTCCTCAACGCCTACTACCGCCACCGCCAAGAGGCAGCCGTCGCCGGACAGTCCGACCGTGCCCGGGGCAGGCGGCTGTCTGGCCTGGACCTGCCGTTCTTCGAGCTGCCGCGAGAACTCGCGGATTCGCACACCATCGGCGTCATCTATGACCAGGTCGACGGGCTCAACTTCTACGCGGACTACGGGATGTTGCGAGACCTCTTCGCGGACTCGGTGCGCGCGAGCCGTGGGCAGCATCAGGACCTGTTGCGCACGTACCTGCGCGAGGGGTCGATTGCGCCACTGCCGATCCGCCGACTGGCCGCCGCGCACCCGGAGACAGCCGACGCGGTGTTCCGGAAGCTGCTGCGGAAGCCCGGATTCACCTGGAGCGAGCACGGTGAGGCGCTGCTGCGCCGACGCAAGCCCTGGTACTACGCGAACGAGCCCCGCCCTGGTGTCTCCGTAATCGGCGACCGCCTCAGCGCGCTCCTCACCGGCCGCCGGTAGCCACCGTTCACACGGCAGCGACTGCTGCGCAACCGGCTTCCGCCGAAGCGGTTCGCGCCCGTCCTCCTGCCGTTCCTTGTCGTCCTTCGCGGCAGCGTCTGAAACGGCCCCCGCCAACGCACTGGTCGAGTTGATCTGCACACTCCAGGCCTGCACGAGTTCTTTGAATACCTGTGCTGCTTCTGCCACGGCTTCTCCCCCTACGTCGCATCGGTGGCCTCACGACAAGATCGAGACGCTGGGTCGGATGCGAGGGGCGCACACAAGGGGGCATACGCGCACAGTCCGAAAACGGATGCCGGAGCTGCTGACGTGCTGCTCGGCGTGGCCAGGACTCGGCCAGGAGCCGAACCGGATCGGAGCTCGAACCGAGACAACTGGGAGGCCACTGGGAATTGGCTGGCTTCCCGTGAGAGCTTCAGAGCGCGGGACAGTTCATCCGCCGTGAAGGCCATGGGATCGAGGTGAAGCTGCAGAGGCTGGACGTGGAGTTGGAGGAAGTTGGCGCAGGCCGTGCAGAGCAAGGCCCTGGCGCGGCTCCAGGCCCTCGACCCTCGTGAGCTGTCCCCGTCGGAGTTGCTGCGGTACATCCAGGTCGCGACGGAGATCGAGCGGCGGGCGGTCGGCGAGGTGCCAGCGGCGGCCGGGACGGAGGCCCAGGATCAGGGGGCGGACGTTGCGGCCCTGACGGACGGGGAACGTCGGGCTCGGATGGATCAGCTGCGGCAGGGGCTGGAGCGCAGGCTGGCGGAGGGCGGGCAGTGAGCCGGGGTCGGGCGAAGCGCCGGATGATCGAGGGCTCGCTGCCGCAGTACGCGCGGCGATCGACCGCCTCGTGAAGGACGGCAGCGTGCCGGAAGCCGAGCCATGGCGCGCCCTTGACGTGCTCGCTACGGGTGACGTCACGCCCTGTATTGATGACGATCATTGTTGATGCGATGGCTCTATTGGCCTCTCTGAGGCCGCTGTTCCGTGAGTCGACGCTGTCTGGAGCACCGAGCGGGAACACAGTCTCGGTATGAGCGATGAGCGGGCTGACGGTTTCAACGAGCCGACTACGGTCTTCGGCAGGCCGTACGGTGATACGGCCGCCGGTCTGGTGGCGAACGTGATGGCCGAGGCCATCATTTTGCTTCGCAAGCAGGCCACCTGGAGCCCTGCGGACCCGCCTGCCATTGACCAGGCGGCCCGCTTCGGGGACGAGCCTCACGAAGTGGACAACGTTGCACCTCGGAAAGCGTCCCGCCACGCCCGACTGGCCTGGCTGGCGAAGAGACAAGACCCTCCTCGCAGGCCTTGACGGCGCCCGCAGCGCAGGGCGTCACTGCGAGGCCCAACCAGGCTCGGTAAGGGCACGGTTGTGCCCACGCGGTCGGATGACAGCCGTAGCGGCCGACCCTCTGGTGTCGCGGAGGGCCGGCCGCAGGTTGCGGGGTGATTCGTTTCCCAGGCCGTCAGGCCGGGCGGTAGGCAACATGGGTTGCGTACCGCCCCGCCTGGCCTAGGGTGTCAGCTCGCCGAGGTGACCTTTACCGGCTCGGTGCCGGTTTCGCTGTGCCGCTCGGCCCAGTTCTCCAGGGCCATGCGGCAGGCGTGGTCGAGGTGGTGCAGCCCGGACAGATCCAGCTCGACGGGCCGGTCCTGGGGCAGCGCCTCCAGGCTGTCGAGGATCTTCGGTAGGCGCAGGAAGGTCGCGTTGCCCGACAGGTACGCCTGGATCGGGCCGGCGCCCTTGTCGATGACCTCCAACTTGAGGTGCGAGGCTTCCCAGGCGGTCTTGATCACCGCAAGGGCCAGGCCGATGAGCACGCCCTCGAACATGTTCACTGCGACGATCGACACGGCGGTGACGATGAGGATCAGCGCCTCACCCTTGAGGTCCCGCCACAGCGTCGCGATCTGGCGGAACGGGATGAGTTTCCAGCCCGCGTGGACCAGGATGCCGGCCAGGGCGGGCAGCGGGATCAGCGCCAGGGCGGAGGGCAGCGCGGCGGCGAACAGCAGGATCCACACGCCGTGCAGCACCCGCGACGCCTTGGTCTTCGCGCCCGCCTGGACGTTCGCGGAGCTGCGCACGATCACCGCGGTCATCGGCAGCGCGCCGAGCAGACCGCACACCGTGTTGCCGGCACCCTGGGCGATCATCTCCTTGTTGTACTGGGTGCGCGGACCGTCGTGCAGCCGGTCCACGGCCGCCGCGCTGAACAGCGACTCGGCGGAGGCGATCAGCGCGAACGCGATGATCGTGCCCCAGATGGCCGGGCCGGCCAGCTCACCGAAAGCCTCGGATCCGGGCGGCTGGATGACGCCGAGCAGCCCCTCCACCTCGACGGTGGCGACCGGCAGGCTGAAGGCGAGCGAGGCGAGAGTGGCCAGCATCACCGCCGCAAGGGCGCCGGGCACGGCCTGCACCTTCTTCGGCATCTTCTTCCACAGCACGATGACGGCGACGGTGCCCGCGCCGATCGCGAGCGAGGTCAGGGCCTCGGTGCTGCCGAGCGCGTCGGCGAACGCCCCGGGCAGGCCCACGATCTTGCCGATGCCGGTCTCCGGGGCCTTCAGGCCCGACGCCGCGTAGAGCTGGCCGGCGATGATCACCAGACCGATGCCGCAGAGCATGCCCTCCACTACGGCGACGGATATCGCCCGGAACCAGCGGCCCACCTTGAGGAAGCCCATGGCGAGCTGGAGCAGCCCGGCCATCAGCACGATCACGCCGAGCGCGGCCACTCCGAACTCGCTGACCGCCTCGAAGACCAGCACGGTCAGGCCTGCCGCCGGCCCCGACACCTGAAGACTGCTGCCGGGCAGAAAGCCGGTGACCAGCCCGCCCACAATGCCGGTGACCATCCCCAGCTCCGCGGGGACACCGGAGGCGACCGCCACGCCGACGCACAACGGCACAGCGACCAGGAAGACGACGATGGAGGCGGCGAAATCCTGCCGCAGGTAAGGGAACCTCGACATCACAGTCATGGTGTCCCTCACAGCGCCTGGAACGTGTCGGTCTCCGCGCGGTGTTCGCGCACGGCTCCGGTGTGCACCTCGTAGTACCAGCCACGCAGGCTGAGTTGGTTCGCCTGCAGGCGCTTGTCGATGCAGGGGTAGGAGCGCAGCCGCAGCAGTTGCGTCAGGACGTGGTGCTGCACAGCCTCGGCGACCGTCGGGTCGGCGGGGTCGGAGCACTTGGGCGCGTCCGCGGCGTGCGCGAGCCAGTCCCGCACGGCGGGTACGGCGTTCAGGTCGTCGCCGCGCACCACAGCGCCCACGGCGCCGCAGTGCGAGTGGCCGCAGACCACGATGTGCTGGACGCCGAGGACCTCCACGGCGTACTCGATGGTGGCCGCCTCGCTGGTGGGGTGTCCGGAGGCGTACGGGGGGACGATGTTGCCCGCGGTGCGCAGTTCGAAGAGCTGGCCGGGGCGGGCACCGGTGATCAGGGCCGGGACGACCCGGGAGTCGGCGCAGGTGATGAACAGGACCTCGGGCGACTGGCCTTTGGCGAGGCCGGCGAACTCCTCAGGGCGCTGTCCGAACGTGCGGGCGTTGTCGATGAGGGGTTGCATGATGTGGTGATTCCTCCTGGCGCGCCGTGGGGGCGCGTCGGCTTACAGGACAGGTGGGGGGACTGCTCTGCTGCTCAGCAGCGGAACACCTGAAGTGCCGCCGGACAGTGGGCTGCCGAGGCTCTCGACGTGCGGTGGTGCGCGGTACGGGATGTGCCCGGCTCGCCCGCTTTCGAGGCCCCCTGCCTCAGGTGTGGACGGTCGGGTGCCTCGGGTGCACAGTCGGCGGCAGTGCGGTACCGGTCGCGGGTGCGCAGGGGACCGGTCGGGTCCCCGTGGCGGCCGGCGTCCCGGCAGGTGACGATCTCGTCGCGCAGCGCCTTCCCGGAGGGCTTGATTCCGGGCTGGCCCTTAGCCACGGCATGACGGGCCGTGTGCGCAGATGCGAAGGATGCGGTGGGCGCGAAGACCTGAAGGCCGAGCAGGACGGCGGCGAGGATCGACACCACGGTCCGGGCCGTCGTACCTCGGAACATGAGCCTCCCTCCAGGTAGTTCACGTCTCTAGAGCATGCCAACGCTTAGTCAATGATCAGCCAAGAAACACAATAACCCTGCAAAATCATTTGCAGGGTTAACTTAAGGTTTCGACCTGAAGAGAGCCTGAAGGCGTGTCGTGGGCGTGTGAACTGGCCCTTGATGTACTGAAGTTGGCCGCCCGGGGCCCGGACACGAGCTCGACGAGCCGCTGAGCGTCCCGGTCGGCGCCGTCAGCCGGGAGATTGCCCGGATGCCCTTCCTGCGGTAGCCGCCCTTCAATGTCTCCTCGCTGAACAGCGGGCCGTGGAGCAGCCCGGAGGCCAGGACCGGCACCTCAACGGCGTACAGCCGGTCCGCGAGGACGACAAGTCGCAGCGCCGTCGACTGGTCCGGCGCGCCAGCCGATGTCCGGCGTCCCGGTCGTCGGCGTTGCCCCGAACGCCCTGCCGCTCGCCGACTGGCTCACCGACACGCCACTGCCGTGGCTCTGTGCGACTGGGCCACAAGAAGTGGATCGGAGTCGAACGAACTGGCCGTTGACACAAGCCTTGAAGAACCACAGGGCACGACTCCAACGCGCCCAGCAGCGTCTGGCCGCAGAAGTCGCCGCCGTACGGCACCTGGGGGAGCCTGGAGACAACCCAGGCGGAGCAGATCCTGTTCCGAACGGAGCAAGACGAGCTAGCCTGTGATCAGGCTGCTGACCTGCGAATACGGCCACTGGCTCAACTCCCGGGCCAAGGGAGCGAGCCTGTTTACTCCTCCAAAGCATCTGCGGTGCTCAACGGAAACCCGACTGGGCGACAGAGCTGCGTAGACACTCCTGCCGACTCTCGAAGACCCTTCCCAAGACCTCAGTTGGGAACCTGATGGGAACAGCAGGACAAAGAAAGCCCGCGAAGGATCGCGAAAGATCACTCCCCCGCCTTCCCTCACCAGGCCGCTGACCTGCGAAAGCAGCGAAACATCAAGCCGGACAAGGACAGACGAGTAACCTTATGATCATGCTCCTAAAGCGGGTGTCGCAGGTTCGAATCCTGCCGGGGGCACAAGCGAAAAGACCCCCAGCCGATCGTGGCTGGGGGTCTTTGACATCTACGTCTGACTGTGATGATGCCGGTGGTGCCGCCCTGGGGGCCTGACTCTCCGTCTGACCGACGCTATCCGGCTGTCCTGTTGAGCAGCCGGTCCATGTGGCTGATCGCCTCGCGCTGCGTGTCTTGGGGGGAGATCAGCCGGGTCCGCCGTCTGATCAACCGGGTCAAGGCCGACCTGGACGACCTCTCGGACGAAGAACGTGCCCAGATCGAAGAAGCCGTCGCCGTGGTCCGCCGCGGCCGCTCAGTGATGCTGGGCATGCCCCGCGTCGGCCAGCCGCTTCCCGGTATCAGGCCCTGGAGGCTTCCGTGATCCCTGCCATGCGTGACGGCCGTCAGGCCGACACCGAGAGGCGCCGCCAGCGGGTCGCCACCGCAGTGAAGAACGCCGCGAGGAACGGCACGCCAATCAGCGTCTCGGCCATCGCCCGGCAAGCCGGGGTCGTCGCAGCTTCCTCTATCGTCACCGCGACCTGCTCGAAACCGCCCATGCGGCCGAGCTCGAACCGGCGGCTCAGGACCCGGCCGGCACCTCGCCGGTGAGCCGGGCATCGTCTCCAAGCCGATCTCGCCAACGCCCAGGCCCGCAACACCCGCCTGGCCGCCCGCGTCCAGCAGTTGGAGAAGCGGTTGTCGCAGGTGCTGGGGACTCAGGCATGGCAGGAGTCAGGGCTCGGAGCCCCGGCGGACATCGACGAGCTCCAGCGGAGGATCACGAGGCTAGAGCAGCACAACGTTGAACTGACCTCCGCGTTGGAGGAGGCCCGATCCGATCTCGATGCCGCGAGGGAGGCCAACCGGGACCTGACCAGAGCCCTGAACCAACGCGGCTGAATCACACAGGGGCGTCGGCGTCCTGATCGATGAGGGGCGCGTTGGACGCCAGGGCGCAGGCGGTGTCGGCGAAGTACTGCTCGTCGGCACCGGGGGCGAGGCCCAGGATCACGCCCTGCGTGAGACCGACGAACAGTGCCCTGAGCGCGGTAACCAGACGTTGCGCCTGATGCGACGTCACGGCTTTCCCGTTGTGTGATCTGCCAGTGAACAACGCGATCAGGTGGCTCTCCTGCGCCTGGATGGATGCGGCGAGTTGGGAACCGAGTTCGGGGTCGTGCAGGGCCATGTCCAGCAGGGTGACCCCGACCAGCGGTACCAGATCAACCCGGCCGACTACTACTTCCGGACCAACCCGCTCTTCGAGACAGGGGCCGAACCTTACGCGTGGCTCAACGGCACGGTCTGTATCGGTCGGGATATCTCGTCGAAGGCGGCATCGCCTACAAGGTCTCCCAGGCCCTGTGACGGAGCGTCATGGCGGGGATACCGCCGCCGTGGTCGGCGACGGCCGGCAGTACCCGCAGTTGAGTTCCGTCGGCGTGGGTCAGGGCGGGCAGTGCGTCGGTCGCCTGCCGCTCCGTCTTTCGATGGTCAGCCGGGCAATGAGGCGCACGCTGTTCCGCCGAACGCTCCCCTGCCGACTGCTGTGGAGGGAGCTGGGGGCAGGACATGGTCATCAAGTCCGGCGCCTTCACCGATGCCGCCACAAGCCCACGCGCACGTCGACGGCAGCACCAAGAAGGTCGTCATCGCCGCCCCGGGCGAGCACAGGGGGCCTGCTGTCTTAACTCCGAACTGCCTGATCGACCCGGCCCTCCTGGTCGTCGGCGGGCGACCGAGAGGATGAGGACATGAACGGACACACGGGACGCGAGCTGCTGGCTGAAGCCATCCGCCTACGCCAGCAGGGGAATCCCGAAGAGGCCCGGAGGCGGTTGCTGGATTTGGCCGCCGAGCACCCCGGGGACGCCGAGGTGGCCTACCAAACCGCATGGATCCATGACGTGCTGGGCCTGGAGGCGGAGGCCGTCCCTTTCTACGAAGGCAGCCTCCGGGGAACAGAGCTGGCGGAAGAGGACCGCCGCGGAGCTCTCCTCGGCCTCGGCAGCCCCTACCGGATACTCGGCCGGTGCGCCGAGGCGGTCACTACCCTCCGCCAAGGCGCGGCCGAGTTCCCCGATGACGGGGCCTTGCAGACCTTCCTCGCCATGGCCCTGTTCAATACCAACCAGCACCACGAAGCCATGCAAATCCTGCTCAAGCTACTCGCCACCACCAGCGATGATCCTTACGTGCGCCAGTACCGGCGTGCCATCGAGACATACGCCCAAGACCTCGACGACACCGTCCGAGCCGGCTGATTGGCCCCTCCCGCCGAACCACTCGGTAACGAGCCCACCCAGGTAGTGGGGAGAGACCGCCGGTCGGCGCCGGGGCCCGGCGGCCGCAGTCGGCGAACCGACCGGCGGCGGTTCTGGGGGACGCAGGCCGGTCCGCTCCCGTCCTGGCCCCTTGGAGCTCTGCCGCTCGGTACTGCCGTTGCCCGTCAGCGCAGCCGCGACCGCAGGCCCGACAGGGGAAGCGGCACTGGCGCCGGAGCCCCGCTGTCCCGCCGACTCAGCTGCCCCATCATTTGCCCCAGCCCTTGGCAGGAGCGCCGCTGGCCGAAGGCACCGGATGCGTGAGCGATGCGTGAGACAGCAGAAGTCCAGAGCAGCCACGGCCGGCTACGACGGCCAGTGCCGAGGCGGCGCCGCGTGGTGCCCGAACGAACGTGCATGTCAGTGCTCGCCGGTGCCGGCTCGCTGATAGATGTCGGGGATGCCGTCGGCGTCGTCGTCGCGGGTCTCTTCCTCGTACAGGCGTCGGTAGATCCCGTTGCGGCGCTTGATGAGGAAGGCCGCCGAGACGGCGGCGATGAGTGAACCGACCAGGACTGCGGCCTTGACATGCTCCGCGGCGGCCGGGTCGGGGAAGGCGAGCTCGCCGATCAGCAGGGCAACGGTGAAGCCGATGCCGGCCAGGACGGCGAGGGCGAGGACGTCCGCCCAGGCGAGGTCCGGGTTGAGCCGGGCACGGGTGAACCGGGCGGCGAGATAGGTGCCGGCGAAGATGCCCAGGGTCTTGCCGATGACCAGCCCCAACACGACCCCGAGGGGTTCTGGTTCGGTGAAGACCTCGCCGAGCGACGCGACCGAGAGGCCGACACCCGCGGCGAAGAGAGCGAACAAGGGGACCGCGACGCCGGCCGAGACGGGATGGAGCAGGTGCGAGGTGCGCTCGGCGGGTGAAGCGGTCTCGCCCTTGTCGCGGGTGGTGCGCAGGATCAGGCCCATGGCCACACCGGCGACGGTGGCGTGGACGCCGCCGTTGTACATCAGCGCCCAGGTGACGATGCCGAGCGGGACGTACCACCACCAGCCGCGCACGCGGAAGCGCTGCAGCAGGTAGAAGATGACCAGGCCGGCGATGGCTCCGCCGAGTGCCAGGAGGTTCAGGTCGCTGGTGAAGAAGATGGCGATGATGAGGATCGCGCCCAGGTCGTCGACGACGGCGAGGGTGAGCAGAAAGGCGCGTAGCGCGGCAGGCAGGTGGGTGCTGAGGACGGCCAGGACGGCGAGTGCGAAGGCGATGTCGGTGGCCATGGGGACTGCCCAGCCGGCCATGCTGCCGCCACCGGCCATGACGGTGCCGGCGTACAGGGCGGCGGGCACGATCATGCCGCAGAGGGCAGCGATGACCGGGAGCGCTGCTGTGGCCGGGGTGCGCAGCTCGCCGACCACCAGTTCACGCTTGAGTTCGATCCCGGCGACCAGGAAGAAGATGCTGAGGAGTCCGTCGGCTGTCCAGTGCTCCACGGAGAGGTCCAGCCCGAGTGCCGGTATGCCGAAGTGGAAGTCGCGGATTTGCTCGTAGACGCCGCTCCACGGTGTGTTCGCCCAGACCAGCGCCACTACGGCGGCGGCCAGGAGCACCAGCCCGCCGATCGTTTCCGTCCGGAGGGCCTGGACCACGGCATTGCGCTCCGGAAGCGGCAGCAGGCCGAGAAAGGGGGAACGTTCGCGAGGGGCGGCAGCCATCAGGGAGACCTCCGGGTGTCGGATGAGGGCATACGAGCCCTAGGACGCCGACCAGACTTCCCGGCACACCGCGCGTCCCAAGCCGCCGCCTGAAGGGGGGCACTGACGCGTTGTTCACACCCTAGCCGCTGGTTCAAGCCCTGCCGGACGGTGTTTCACCTGCTGGAATGCCATAGACGGCATGGCAAGCGGGCCCGTCCACACCAAGGCGCGAGGTGTGGACGGGCCCGCTCAGGAGCCGGGTCAGACGGTGCTCTTCACCGACTCCTGGTCTTCGTCGTCCTCCGGGCTCCCGCCGGCCTTGCGGGCGCGGACGAACTCCAGGAAGGAGTTGAGCTCCCGCTTGACGACCGGCGCCAGCAGGTAGAGGCCGATGATGTTGATGACGGCGAGCATGAACAGCACCGCGTCGGCCATGTCGATCAGCGTCTGCAGCGTGAGCAGCGAACCGGCCACGGCGAACAGGGTGTAGACGACCTTGTAGATGGTCTCGCTGGCCTTGCTGCGGCCGAAGAGGTACGTCCACGCCTTGAGGCCGTAGTAGCCCCAGGTGAGCACGGTCGAGATGGCGAAGAGCATGACCGCGATCGTGAGGATGTACGGGAACCAGGGCAGCACCGTGGCGAAGGCGTCCGACGTGATCGTGACTCCGCCGATCGACCCCTCCTGCTTGCGGGCCTCGGCCCAGCTGGCGGGGTTGGCCACGACGATGGTCAGCGCGGTCATGGTGCAGATGACCACGGTGTCGATGAAGGGCTCGAGGAGCGCGACCAGACCCTCGCTGGCGGGGTGCTTGGTCTTCACCGCGGAGTGGGCGATCGGCGCGGAGCCGAGACCGGCCTCGTTGGAGAACGCCGCCCGCTTGAAGCCGATGATCAGCGCACCGAGCACACCGCCCGCGACGCCCTCGGGGTTGAAGGCGCCCTCGATGATCGTGCCGATCGCGGACGGCACGGCGGAAATGTTGACCAGGATCACGACCAGGCAGGCCACGATGTAGATGCCGGCCATGGCGGGCACGAGGCGGCTGGTGACCGAGGCGATGGAGCGGATGCCGCCGAGCAGCACGATGCCGACGAGCGCGGCGATCAGGATGCCGAAGAACAGGGCGCCGGCCGAGGAGCCCATCATGCCGCTCTCGCCGCCGGTGACGGAGACGAGCTGGGCGTAGGACTGGTTGACCTGGAAGAGGTTTCCGCCGAAGAGGCCGAAGAAGAGGATCATGATCGACGCGAGCACGGCGAGGATCTTGCCGAGGGTCTTGCCGTTCTTGCCGAACCGGTCGGTCAGGCCCTTGGGCAGGTAGTGCATCGGCCCGCCCGAGACGGTGCCGTCGGCGTGCACCTCTCGGTACTTCACGCCGAGGGTGACCTCGACGAACTTGGTGGCCATGCCGAGCAGACCGCAGAGGACCATCCAGAACGTGGCACCGGGGCCGCCGATGGAGACGGCGACGGCGACACCGGCGATGTTGCCGAGCCCGACGGTGCCGGAGACGGCGGCAGTCAGTGCCTGGAAGTGGTTGACCTCACCGGCCGACCCCTTCTCGTCGTACTTCCCTCTGACCACGTCGATGGCGAGCCGGAACTTGCGGAGCTGGACGAAGCCGAACCATCCGGTGAAGACCAGACCGGCCACCACCAGCCAGGCGACGATGAGCGGCACGTCGGTCCCGCCCACGGGGACGGCGTAGAAGACGACCTCACCCAGCCATGTGGCTATGGGCTCGAAGAATCCGCTGACGGCTTCGTCGACGGATGTGGTCATGGAGTCGAGTGACACGTTGGCTACCTCGATGGCGCGGGACCGGCGCGGAGGGGTGTGCGCCGGTCGATGTGCGGGCTTTGAGCGAACGCCGTTGTCCGATCGGCGACCCGGGGCGAACGGTCCGCGGACTCGGACCGTGGTCACCCTGGTCTTGCTGCCGGCCCGGAGCCGGCACTCCGTGCCGCGGCCGAGCGGGGCGGCGGCCGACGGAGTTGCGCATGTCTACCACGACCTTTACGAGATCTTTAGTGAGGCAAGTCACATAACCGTCAGTAATATTGGAAAGTCCCAGCGAGCGACGCCAGACCGTTATGCAGAACTCGAGGTCCGTTCATCGGACACGTATATCCCCCAGGTGGGGTGGCTGAGAAGCACGTGTACCCCCGTGCCTGGGTGGCCCGCGAGAGGATCAGCCCGTGCGCCCCGCATCGGCAGGCCGGCACCAGTACACGGCTGTCCGCACCCCGGGGCACAAGGCCGCCGGCCTTGCTTCGGGCCGGGGGCTCCGCCGTCGTGAGCGGCACACACCCTGCGGCGCGGTGGCTGGGCGCACAAGGGGGCGCGGCACAGTCCTTCGGGAGGGTCTCAGATGACCGCCGACGGAGCGGATCTCCGACGGGCCACAGCACCGGCGATCTTGCGAACGCCGGCGCTGTCACGCCGAGGCGAATGGCGAGAGCCTGGGTACTGCTCTCCACACGCATACCCTCGCCCTGAAGGTCTCCGAACGGAGGAGGAGGTCGCCCTCCTGAGAGAGCTTGGTGCAGCACTCGCCACCGCCGCGGAGGAGGCGCCTGGCTAGAGCAGGCTGAGTGCCTGCATCGCATCGCGTTCGATGCGCGAGAGCTCGTGGAGGATGGAACCGGCCTGCATGAGGTGCTTCGCGTCGCCGGATTCGCCTGCTGTCGCGACGAGTACGGCCACCTGTGTCCAGAGGGTGGCGGCTTCGGTATACAGGGTGTGGCCGGTGCGCAGGTGGTGGCTGTCGATCAGCTGGGCGCACTCGGCGAGGAAGTCCCGGTAGAGATTGCGGAACAGGGCGCCGCCGGTGCCGGCCCTCTCCATGAGGACGGCGGTCCGTGGCAGGTCTTCCCGCGGATTGTCGCTGCGCTGCAGCCACTTCGGCACTTGCTTGGCGGTCTTCTCGATGCCCCGGTGGCCCAGATTCGCGATGGGCGGGTTCAGGAAGGCGTCGGCGCAGGTCTTGATCGCGGGGATGATCCGGTCCTGCGGTGGCGTCGGGCTGCTGGGCGCTGTGATGGTGAAGGAGCGGTGCTTGGCGGTCAGGGGGCCGCGCTCGGCCCTGGCTCGGGCCAGGCCGGCCAGGCTGATGGAGACGGCTCCGCCCTGCGGGTCGGTGTCCACCAGGTAGGCGTTCTGGTCGTCGTAGCCGTACATGGCCACGACGTGCCCGCCGAAGTGCACCTTGGTGGTGAAGTAGTCCAGGTGGTAGCTGTCGAGTTGCAGGCCGACCGGCCGACCGGCGTCGATGGGTGCCGCCACGTTCTGCCATGCCTTGCGCGGGGAGGTGGTCTCCCCGATGAGCAGCTCGAGCCCGAGGGCGGCGGCCAGGTTCCTGGTGAGCTCGAACGGCTTGACCCGACCTCCCAGGAAGGGAAAACCCATGGCTTTGCTGTCCCAGTAGATGAAGGACAGCCCGGAGCCGAGCCCGAACAGCATAGGTTCGGACAAGTCGAGTCCCTCATGCCTCAGAAGCACGCCCAGCGCCGTCGTCTCGCAGTGCTGCATGCCGCGGACATCGATGTCTTTCACCATGGCCATGCCGCTCATCCTCCTCCCTCACCTGACGACAACCCATCCGGAGTTGCTTCGGGACGAAGCGGTCTCGTCGACAGGACACGCGGGGAGGGCAGCAGGTGCGGCACGGGTCGGGACCTCGTCGGTGCCGCCGGCGTCCCGTGCTGCGAGACGGGCGATCGGGCGGCGGAAGACCGGGGGCCGTGTGCCCGTACCGGATGGCCCACGCATGCCGATGCGGGCCGTGTATCCGCCCGGTTGACCGCAAAAGGCTGGTGAACGGGCCGATGGCCCGGTGCGTCGCGCGTCCGGGCAGTAAGACTGGGATGCTGAGAGGAGTGCTATGACGTGACCCTGCCGGACTGGGGTGGTGAGCGCCGTGTCGGAGTCCTATGAGAACGCTCTGGGACCGACGGTGCCCGTCGTTCGGGACGTTCCGTGCGCCGATCCGCTGGGAGACCCGTTTCTGCGCACCCGGTTCGCCGTCCCCACGAGACCCGCCACGTTCCTGCGGCGGCAGCGACTCGTCGACCACCTCGATCAGGCTCTCGGGACGCCGTTGACGCTGATCAACGGTGCGGCCGGAGCCGGCAAGACCCTGCTGGCCGCCGACTGGGCCGCCGGACTGCGGTCGCCGGTCGCCTGGCTCACCGTCGACGCGGGGGACTGGCGTCCCGGGGTGTTCTGGGCGTACGTCCTTCAGACCCTGCGCGCCTGCGGTGCACCAGCGGCCGAGGCGGTCGGCGTTCCCGAGGACGCTTCCGGGGTGAGCCGGAGGCTGCTGGCAGCGCTCGCCGCCGAGCTGAACGACCGCGACCGGCCCGTGGTCCTCGTGCTCGACGAGTACGATCGCGTGCCCGCGCCGGAGATCGCGGAGCAGCTGGCGTTCGTCCTGCACCACGCCGGGCGGGGGCTGCACCTCGTCCTCGCCACCCGCACCGAACCACTGCTTCCGTTGCATCGTTACCGGGCGGCCGGCGAAGTGACGGAGATCCGCGCCGCCGACCTGGCCTTCACCGCCGATGAGGCCGTCGTACTGCTTGAACTGCATGGTCTGAGCCTTCCGGTCCACGCCGCGCGGGCTCTGGTGGACCGTACCCGGGGCTGGGCCGCCGGCCTGCGCCTGTCCGCCCTGGCGGCTCGGGGAAGCGCCGACCCCGAGCTCTATCTGAAAGAGTTCGAGGCAGACCGCAGTACGGTCGCGGACTTCCTGCTGGCCGAGGTTCTCAAGGGGCAGACGCCGGAGGCACAGGACCTCCTGCTGCGCGTCAGCATCCTGGAGCGTTTCTGTCCCGATCTGGCCAACTCACTGACCCTCCGGACCGACGCCGAACCCATTCTCGCCGGGCTGCATCGCGAGAACGCGTTCGTCGAGCGTCTCGGGCACTCGTGGTACGAGCTCCACCCGCTGTTCGGGGAGATACTCCGGGCCCATCTGCGCGTGCGCCTGCCCGGGTTGGAGCCGGAGCTCCACCAGCGGGCGGCGCGGTGGCTGCGTCGTTCCGGATTCCTGCCGGAGACGCTCGCCCACAGCGCCGTCGCGGGCGACTGGGATCTCGCCGCCGGTGCCCTCATAGACGACTTGGCGATCGGCCAGCTCTTCACCGGTCTGCGCTCGGACGACCTGGTCCAGTTGTTCTCCCGGATGGGGCCCGAGGCCAGGAGCCCCGCGACGGACCTTGTGCGCGCCGCCCACGACCTGTCCCGGTACGACCTCGATCGTGGTCTGGCACGACTGCGTCACGCCGAGGAGCGTCTGACCGACGACGCCCCCGGCTTGGCGGCCGCCCAGCTGAGCTGTGCGCTGCTCGAGGCACTGGCGGCCCGGCTGGCCGGGTGTCCCCCGCGGGCCGAACGGGCCGCGGAAGCGGCCGGTGAATTGCGGCAGGAAGTCCCGGCGCGCCTGTTGGCCAAACATCCCGAACTCACCGCTCTCCTGCTGACCCACCTGGGCTCGGCACGCCTGTGGGCCGGGCGTTTCGAGGACGCACGCGCTGTCCTGACCACCGTGGCCGGTGCTCCCGGCGGAGCTCCCACCGTGCTGGCCCGCGAGGAGTCGATGGGGCACCTGGCCCTTCTGGACTACCTGAACGGCTGGACCGGCCGGGCGGAGCGCAAGGCACTGGCGGCGGTGTCAGAGGCAGAGCGGCTCGGCCTGCCCCGGCCGTCCGGGTCCGGCATCGGACGGCTGGTACTGGCCGCCGTGGCTGTCGATCGTGATGAACTGGGCCGGGCCCAGGCCCTCCTCGACGAGACGGCCCGGCTCCCCTCGGCAACGCGTGATCCGGTGATGGCGGCCGGGCGGGCGCTCGCCACAGCTCGCCTCCTGTTGGCCAGAGGCAGGGCACGAGCCGCCGTCGAGGCGGCGGGCCCGGCCGTCTCCGCCGCCGTGGCCTCACCCTGGGCGGCGAGCCATGAAGTGCTCGTCACCTCCGCCGCCCACCTGGCCGAAGGACGCCCTGACAGAGCCGCCGAGGTGCTCCAGGGACTGTCCGGCGACCAGCCGGTGTGTGCCGTGGAGGCCGCCGCGCTCCAGCTCGTCGCAGGGCGTCCCGGAGCGGCCGTCGACCTGCTCGACAGCATCAGCGCCGAGGGCCGTACCGGTCCGGCGGTGACCGTGAGGGCAGCGCTGGTGAGGGCTCAGGTTGCTGCGGCTACGGGAGACACCGCCGCCGCCCGCAGGCTCGTGGCGCAGGCGCTCCTCGATGCCCGGCGGGAGCGGCTGCGGCGACCGTTCCTTGATGCCGGAGCGTGGATCCGGCCTCTCCTTGCCATGGCGCCGCTCCACGAGCTGGCAGTGGGCTGGCTGGCCCCCGATCCGTCCCGGCGCGGTGAGCGGCTCCGGCCGGAGTCGCTGCCCGCACCGCTCGTCGCGGCGGAGCTGAGCGGACGCGAGCACGACGTCCTGGAACGGCTGGCCCGGATGATGTCGACCGAGGAGATCGCCGCCGACCTTTTCGTGTCGGTGAACACGGTGAAGACCCACCTCAAAAGCGTCTACCGGAAGTTGGCGGTGAGTCGGCGCAACGAGGCGGTGCGCCGCGCGCGCGAACTCCGGCTGCTGTGAACGCGCGCCGGTGAGAAGGGGCGGCGACCGCCCTCCCCACCGGCCGGACATCACAGGCTGCAGCCCTCCCCTCACGGCAGGGGCACGGGCTTCCCCCGTGGCGGGTGAGGCGCGGGGCGTGTTCCTCGGATGCGATGGGAGGTGCGGCGGGGCGTGCTCGGCCCACTGCCCGGCCGGCTCCGTCGCCGTATCGGGCCGACTCGGCGAGGTGGACAGCGTGAAGCACTGGCGGGCTCTGATCGTCCTCGGTACGGCCCAGTTCCTGATGGTCCTGGACACCTCCGTCATGAACGTGTCCATCAGCCAGCTCGTCGAGGACTTCGACACAGAGGTCACCGCCATCCAGGCCGTCATCACTCTGTATGCGCTGGTCATGGCGGCGTTCATGATCATCGGTGGCAGGTTCGGGGACATACTGGGGCGTCGCCGCATGTTCCTTCTGGGGCTGGTCGTCTATGGCGTGGGGTCGGCCCTGACCGCTGCGGCACCCACGCTGTGGGTCCTCACTCTGGGCTGGTCCGTCATCGAAGGGCTCGGAGCCGCCATGGTGCTGCCGGCCATGGCGGCCCTCGTCGCGGAGTCGTACCGCGGGCCGGACCGGGCCGTCGCCTACGCGATCATCGGCGGGCTCGCCGGCGCCGGGATCGCGGTCGGCCCGCTGCTGGGCGGCTGGGTGACGACATATCTGACCTGGCGGCTCGTCTTCGCCGGCGAGGTCGTGGTCGTCGTGGCCATGCTGCTTTGTCACCGGGTGATCGCGACGCCGGCACCGACCGGCCGGCGGCCCCGGCTGGACGGGGTCGGTGCGGTGCTCTCGGCGGCCGGACTGGGGCTGGGCGTGCTCGGGGTGCTGCAGAGCAGCACCTGGGGATGGGTGCAGCCCCGCAATCCGCCCTTCACGGTCCTCGGTTTCGCCCCGACGCTGTTCGTCGTCGGCGCCGGGGTGGCCGTCCTGGCCGCCTTCCGGTACTGGGAGCGGCGGCGGGACGACGCGGGCGCCGACCCCCTCGTCCACCTGTCGCTGCTGGGCAGGCCCGTGCTGCGCTCCGGCCTCATGACGCTGCTGAGCCAGAACCTGATCCTGCTGGGGCTGTTCTTCACCATCCCGCTGTACTTGCAGGTGGTTCAGGGTTTCGACGCCTTCCAGACGGGTCTGCGCCTGCTCCCGGTGTCCGTCACCATGCTGGTGACCTCCCTGTGCGCGTCCGCGCTGGGGCGGATGATGGGGCCGCGCCGGGTGGTCCGGCTGGCCCTGACAACCCTGGCGGCGGCCATTGTGTGGCTGCTGGCCACCATCGACCCTGTCATCGACGACGCGCAGTTCGCCGGAGCCATGGCCCTGCTGGGCGTGGGCGTCGGTCTGCTCGCCTCGCAACTGGGCAACGTCGTCCAGTCCAGCGTCGGCGAGGAGGAACGCAGTGAGGCCGGAGGGCTCCAGTTCACGGCACAGAATCTGGGCTCGGCGCTGGGCACCGCGCTCATCGGGTCGATCCTCATAGGTGCGCTGGCCCACGCCTTCACCACACAGGTGGCGGACGATCCGCGGCTGTCCGATGAGACCCGCGAGCAGGTCGGTGTCGCACTCCAGGCCGGGGTCACCTTCGTCTCCACCGATCAGGTGCGCTCGGCGGCCGAGCGTGCCGGGTTGCCGCCGTCCGAGGTCGACGCCGTCGCGGACTCCTACGCCTCCGCACAGCTGGACGGCTTGAAGGCGGCGATCCTGGCCACCGGCGGCATCGCTCTCGCCGGCTTCCTCGTCACACCGCACCTGCCGACCGCCCGGGAGAGCCGTCCGCGGCGGCCGGATCCCGACACTGCCGGCAGTGGGACCGAATCGACGCACTGAGTCCGGAGGGAGCCACCGGTGACCAGGACCGGAAACGACCCGGGCGCGGCCCGCCGGACACGCCGTGCCGAGCGCCGGGCCCAGGCGGACTACACGGGCGGCGTCTACGGATCCATGCTCGCGGCGTCCGTGGTGATCGGCGTCGGCACGCTGGGCTCCTTCCCGCGCATCGAGCTGGTGCTGCTGCTGTTGCTCACCGGCTTGGTGTTCTGGATCGCCCACGTGCATGCCCAGCTGTTCGGGGCGCGCCTGGCGCAACAGGCTCTCGACCGCCGGGTCGTGCTGCACGTGTGCCGTGACGAATGGCCGATCGTCAAGGCCGCCGTCCCGCCGGCCGCAGCGGTGGCCGTCAGCCCGATCCTGGGCCTGGACGTGCGCGGGGCCCTCTGGCTGGCTCTCGCCGTCGCCGTGGCCGGCCAGGTGGGCTGGTCCGTTGCCGCGGCACTCCGCGCCGGTGCTTCGCGGCGGCTTGTGGCCGCCACCGCATTGGTCAACCTGTTGCTCGGCCTGTTGATCATCTCCTTCAAGATCGTTCTGACGCATTGATCCAGGGAGCCCGTGGGAGGACAAGCTCGTGCGCTACGAGATCCGAATCGAGGGACACCTGTCGGAAACACTGGCCAAAGCCTTCCCGGAGCTGGGCCATGTGGTGATGTCCGGCCAGACCGTCCTGTTCGGCCCTGTCGTGGACGAGGCGCACCTGTACGGGTTGTTGGCACGCTGCCAGTCACTGGGGCTGCGTGTCTTGGAGATGCGGCAGCTGCCGGAGTGACGGGACCGGGGAGTGTCCGATACCGGCGGGGACCGGGAAGTGTCCGATACCGGATCGGCCTCTGGAGGCCGTGCAGCAGATCGGCCTCTGGAGGCTGTGCATCTGCTCAGAGCCGCTCCACCGTGATCCGGCCGGAGCCGACGGCGGCTTCCAGCGCCTCGAAGTCCCGCTCGTTCTGGTCGGCGTAGGACTGGGCGAACTCGGTGAGCGCGCGGTCGAAGCGATCGCTGCCGCCCAGGTAGGCGGCGATGGCGACGGGATCCCCCGAGCGGGCGTGGGCCCGTGCCAGGGATGCCCCGCACAACCGGCCGAAGAGGGAGAGCAGATCCGGCCCCATGGTCTCCGGCCGTGCGATGCCCTTCCAGTCCCACAGCTGGCGCACGTAGAAATCCCGTTCCTGCCCGTCGAGGCCCATGACGTGCGTCCAGCCGAGGAAGATGTCGCCGGCCGTCTGCATCAGGCGCTGCCCGGCCACCACCCGGCGGCCCTGGTTGTCGTAGCGTTCGCCGCCCCTGTGGGCGGCCAGCACCGACTCCTGGGCCTCCTTGGCCTGCAGCAGCAGCGGGTCGTCGTCGTCCCTGCCGAGCAGCAGCAGGATCCAGCAGCGCGTACCGACACTGCCGACGCCCACCACCTTCCTGGCCATGTCCACCAGGCGGTAGTGACGCAACAGGTGACGGCGTTCGGACGGCAAGGTCCGCGCATATCCGGCCAGGAGGCTCCGGAGCTCCTTCTCCCGCCCCTCCTCGGACGGGTCGGCCAGCAACTGGTCGAGCGGAGTGATCAGCGGCGGGTCCGGAGCGATGCGGCGGCCCTCGGCCGTGACACGGGTGAGCTTCGCGAAAGCCTGGAGATGGGTACGCGTGCGGGCCCGCGCCGTCGCTCTGGCGGTACGGCGCCTGGCCTCCTCGTCCATCGAGGAGGCCTGCAGCTGCCGCATCCGGTCGGCGTCGTCCTGGGCGTACCAGATGTCCAGGGTGCGCATGCCGGCGAACTCGCGCATCCGCTCCCGGTACGCCTTCACGCAGGCGCGCACGGCCCTGTTCTGCTCCTTGGACGAGAAGCCGTTCGCCCGGCTCGCTGTCACGAAGCTCGCTGCCAGCCGCTTGACGTCCCATTCGAACGGGCCGGGCAGGGTCTCGTCGAAGTCGTTGATGTCGAAGACGAGATGGCGCTCCGGCGAGGCGAGCAGCCGGAAGTTCAGCAGATGGGCGTCCCCGCAGAGCTGTACCTGCAGCCCGGTGTTGGGGAGGGGCGCCAAGTCGGCCGCCATGATCGCGGCCGCGCCGCGGTAGAAGCGGAACGGCGACTCCAGCATGCGGCCGTAGCGGATCGGCACCAACTCCGGTACTCGCTCAACCGACTGACGCTCTATCACCTCGATCGGGTCGGGTCGTTGCCGCGCCGTCTCGTACCAGCCGTGGCACGAACGCGACGCGCGCCATCGCGCGTCCCTGCCGTACGCCGCTCGCTCGGCCGGGGGCATGGACGCGGTGAAAGCACTGGGTACGGTCATGGTCCGGCCTCCCGGTCCGGCGTGTCGGGATCAGTCTCGGAACGCGGCCGGGCCGACGGCTCCCGGCGCTGCCGGCGCAGCCCCGCCTGGACCGCGCTCGCCAGCACCCGTGCGGCGACACCAACGAGAAGCAGCCCTCCCGCCATCTGCAGCATCGTCAGCACGCGCCCGGTCTGGGAGCGTGCCGTGATGTCCCCGAAGCCGACGGTGCTGAAGGTGGTGAGAGTGAAGTACAGGGCGTCCGTCCTGGTCAGCGGCTCGCTGAAGGAGCCCGCGCTGGAGAGGTCCAGCAGGTAGTAGGCGCAGGCGAAGAGGACCAGGAACAGCGCGAGCGTGGCAGCCAGGGCCTCGGCGGCCTTCAGGCGCGGGTGGGGTGAGCGCACGATGGCCCACACCTCCCACCCGAACACCAGCAGCACCGCCACCAGGCCGCACACGAGCAGCGCCGACGCGCCGGCCGTACCGCGCTCATCCAGCGGCAGCAGGTAGTAGGCGGTGACGAGGCCGACGGCGATGAGCACGGCGCGGGCGGCGGCCACGGCCGCCGCCCACCGGCGGCGGCGAAGCGGCCGGCGCCGCCGGCGCGCGTCCGGGCCGGACCGGGTGCGGTCCGGCCGGGCAGTGCTCGGATCGCTCATATCGTCTCTCTATCTTTCCGTCCAGCCGGAAGGCCGAGGGACAGGCGCCTTGAGATTCCACCTCACCGCCACGGCGGCGCCGACGGATCACCCTTGGTGGGTGACCCCGGCACCCGGTCACAGGCGTGACCCTGGAGCGGTCAAGGTCCGTCGCACAGCGCCCCACCGCACACCCCGTCACAGGCCGCCCCGTCGGCGGTCCGGAAGCGACCACTCGATCACGCGAGGAGGAGCCATGACCATGCCGCGTGGTCCGGCATCGCGCACTGGACAGGAACACGAGCCCGACGGGGGCACCCCCGGTCCGCTGGACGACCCCGCGCAAGCACTGGCGAGGCTCGGCCGTTCATGGACCTGGCTCCTGGGCTCGGCCGTCACGACGCTGGTGCCGGGCATCCTGGTGCTGGTGTGGCCGGAGGCGACCCTGCACGTCATGGCAGTCCTCATCGGCCTGTACCTGCTGGTGACCGGGGCGTTCCGGTTCGTGGCCGTCTTCGGCCGGGAGGAGCCCGGTGAACGGCTCCCAGGGCTGCTCCTCGCCGTGCTGTACGTCCTGGCCGGGGTGCTGTGCCTGCGGAACCCGTTGCAGACCATTGCCGCACTCTCGCTGATCGTCGGCGTCGTCTGGGTCGTGTCCGGCATCCTCACGCTCTACATGGCCATCGCCGCCAAGGATCTGCCGCACCGCGGCGTCGTCCTGGGTGTCGCGGTGCTCGGGATCGTCGCGGGGATCGTGGTGCTCGCCCTGCCGGCGGAGTCGGCCCGCGCCCTGACCCGGCTGCTCGGCCTGTGGCTCGTCCTGCTCGGTCTGGCCGAGGCGGTGGTCGCCCTCGCGTGGCGGACCGCGCTCCGAAAGACGCACACCACGGGGCCGCACTCCCCCGCCGAGTCCGCCTGACACCGCACCCGCCCCGCCGCTCCGGCGGGGCGCGGCAGACACACCGGACCCGTGCTGTCGCCTTCCCCTCCGTCATTCGGAGCCGCAGCCGCCGCGGCCAGGACGGCGCACCCACGGAAAGGAGCAGCCATGAACCCGGACGCGACCCTGGATCCACCGGACCCGGGCGACTCCGCCCCGAAATACGTCATGAACGCCGAGGAACGAGCGGAGTACGAGCGACTGCGCCGGCACGCGGCAGTGCACCACCGGCGGATACGCCTGGCCGGCTCCTCGGTCCTCCTCCTGGTGGCCTTGCTGCTCGCGCCCCTGGCCGTCGTCGCGGCATGGGTCCATGACACGGTCTCCGACACCGACCGGTACGTGGCGACCGTCGCGCCGCTGGCGTCCGAGCCGGCCGTGCAGGAGGCCGTGATCAACCGGCTCACGGACCGCGTGGTGGAGAACGTGAACGTCGAGGCGATCACGGACGCGCTCGCCGGGGCCCTGCAAGACGCCGGGGCACCGCCCCGTGTCGTGGAGGGGGCCGACGCCCTCACGGGTCCACTGCGCAACGCGGTCAGGACCGTCGTGGACCGCACCGTCAGCCGCGTGATCACCAGCGACGTCTTCCAGCAGGCGTGGGAGGGCGCCAACCGGCGGGCACACGCCGCGGTGGTGAACATGCTCACCGGTGACAACAAGGGTGCCGTGCGCGCCGAGGGCGACACCGTCCAACTGGACGTGGGAGAGGTCATCGACCAGGTGCGGCAGCGGCTCGTCGACGCGGGCTTCGACAAGGCGGCCGCCATCCCGGACTCCGACCGGACGATCACGCTGTTCCAGGTCGAGGAGCTGGGCAAGGCGCAGGACGCGATGCGGCTGCTGGACATTCTCGGCACCTGGCTGCCCGTGGTGACCGTGGCCTTGGCCGCGCTCGCCGTGTGGACCGCTCCGTCCCACCGCGTCATGCTGGTGATCACGGCCACGGGGCTGGGCGTGATGATGGTGCTCCTGCTCGTCGCCCTGGCCCTCGCACGACGGGTCTATCTGGACTCGGTCCCACCCTCGGCGCTGCCCCCCGACGCCGCCGCCGCGATCTACGACATGTTCGTCCGCTTCCTGCGCAACACCACCCGCACCTTGCTGGTCGTCTTCGTGATCACGGCGCTGGCCGCCTACCTCTACGGTCCCGGTCGCCTCGCCCGCGCCGTACGGGCAACGACCGAACGGAGCACGACGGCCGCCGGCCGGGCGCTGCATCGCGCCGGAGTGCACACCGGATCCACAGGACACTGGCTCACGGGCCACCGGGCGTGGACCACCGGCATCGTCATCGCCGCCGGGGCGCTGGCGCTGATCCTCTGGAACCACCCCACGGTTGGAGCAGTGGCGCTCGTCCTCGGCATCACCGTGGCCCTCCTGATCGTCCTCGCGGTCCTCGCGGCCGCCACGGGCCCGGCCGCCGGACGGGAGGACCGGGCTGCGGCCCCGTGAGTCACGGCCGGGAGACCAGGCCTCGGGCGCGCGTCGACCGGCACACGGTGTCCCGAAGGCGTACGGCAGCGCGCGCCACGGTGGGCCTGCGGTCGCGGGCCACGACCCGGCTGCCTGTCCCGGCTGTCGCCGGAAGGCGCAAGCTCACCCGGGCCGGGTGAGGCCACCCGGCCCCTGTCGACCCACGCTGAAGACAGCACGCAACGGCGGCCGGACGAGAGCGCCGGGGACGGAGGAAAGAGATGAGCGCGCAGACGTACCTCGCGTACGACTACCCCCTGCTGAGCGTCTTCTGGAGCATGCTCGTGTTCTTCCTGTGGATCATGTGGTTCATCCTGCTATTCCGCATCATCACCGACATCTTCCGTGACGATGCGCTGAGCGGGTGGGCGAAGGCCGGTTGGCTGGTGTTCACCATCGTGCTGCCCTTCCTGGGCGTCTTCGTCTACGTGATCGCCCGCGGCAAGAACATGGGCCGCCGGGAAATAGCACAGGCTCGAGCACACCAAGAAGCCTTCGACGCCCACATCAGGGAGGCCGCAGGCGGGAAGGGTCGGTCCAGCAGCGTCGACGAACTCGCCAAGCTGTCCGAGATCCGCGCCCGCGGCGACATCACGGACGAGGAGTTCCGCAGGGCCAAGGAACTGGTCCTGACCGGCCAGGCGGAGCACACCGGCTCCACCGCCCGCACCCCCGGCCGCTGAGCAGCCGGGCAACACGAATCGAGGCGCAGAATGACCGCGACACGCACACCGCCGGCACACACGGCGAAGCAGGAGTGGGCCACCGGCCTGGCCGGCTTCGCGGCCGTGATGCTTTTCCTCGTCGGCCTGGTCGCCATCTTCCGGGGCATCATGGCCATCGCCGAGGACGACATCTTCGTCACGACGCCCAACTACGTGTTCGAGTTCGACCTGACCAGTTGGGGCTGGATCCACCTCGTGCTGGGCGCGATCGCCGTGATCGTCAGCATCGGGCTGCTCCGGAACGCGGTGTGGGCGCGGGTCACCGGCGTGGCCATCGCCGGACTCGTCATCATCGCCAACTTCCTCTCCATGCCGTACTACCCGGTGTGGTCGGTCGTGATGATCGCGCTTTCGGGCTTCATCATCTGGGCCCTGTGCGTGCTCCAGAGCGGCGGCAACCTCTTCGACCTGTCCGAGGACCGCTCACCACGCAACATGTGAGGCCGCACCGGGCGGACCGCCCGGAGGGCAAGGGCGGGGCGGGCAAGGGATCGCGAGGAGAAGGGCCTGACGGGTGACACGACACGGCGGGCACACGAGGACTTCGGGTGGGGCAGGGGCCGCACCGATACGCGAGGGCAGTCCCGGACGGGCTCGCCTCGCCGTGCTCGCCCTGCTGGTAACCGTCCTGGTGCCGCTCGTCGCCGCCGGTCTGCGGAGCGTGCTGTGGGTACTGGTCGGCGTCGCCGGACTGGCGCTCGCCGCCGTCGGGCTGTGGTGGGCCCTGGCGCACACCGGCGCGCTTCGTGCCCTTGGAACGGCCCTGTCGGTGACCGCGCCGGTCGCCGTCCTCGCCGTGTACGCCGCGTCCGGCATGCTGGGGCCGGCCTTGCTGTCCCTGGCCCTGTGGCTACTGGCCGTAACGGCGGCGCGCTCGGCCCTGACACCTCGTCGCCCCGCCTCCGAGCAGGCTCTCGCCGAGACGCCCCACGCCCCTTGGGCGCTCATGAACCCGCGCTCCGGCGGCGGCAAGGTGGGCCGTTTCCATCTCGTGGAGAAGGCCCGGGCTGCGGGCTGCCGGGTGGAGCTGCTCGACGCGGGCCGGGACATCGTCGAGCTGGCCCGGCGGGCCGTCGCCGAGGGGGCCGATCTGCTGGCGGTGGCGGGGGGTGACGGCACCCAGGCGCTGGTGGCCGAGGTCGCGGCGCGCCACGACCTGCCGTTCGTGGTGATTCCCGCCGGTACCCGCAACCACTTCGCCCTCGACCTGGGCCTGGACCGCGACGATCCGGTGGCCGCCCTGGCAGCCCTGACCCAGGGCGTCGAACTCCGCGTCGACCTCGGGTACGCCGCTGACCGGGTCTTCGTCAACAACGCCTCGTTCGGAACGTACGCGTCCGTCGTCGTCGACCCCTCGTACCGGGATGCCAAAGCCCGCACGACCCTGCGAACCCTCCCCGGCCTCCTCACCGGCGAGGACGCACCCAGGCTGAGGGCGCGAGCCGACCGGACGCACGTCGACGGACTTCAGGCGCTGCTCGTCAGCAACAACCCTTACGGACGTGCCGTCGACGCTGCCCGTCCGGGGCGCAGGGAGCGGCTGGACTCGGGACTCCTCGGCGTGGTGTGCGTGCGGGTCGGCAACACCGCGCAGGCGGCACGCATGGTGCGCGGTCCGCGCTCCGGGGGACTCGTCCGGCTGAGCGCCGAGGAAGTCGTCGTCGAAGCCGACACGGACACCCTTCCCCTCGGCATCGACGGAGAGCACGTCGTTCTGCCGTCACCCGTGGTGTGCCGCAGCGCGCCCGGGGCCCTCCGGGTCCGCGTGCCACGCCGTCGGCCCCACGCACCGCGCGTCATAGGCGGGGCGGCGGACTGGCCGCGCGTGGCACGGTTGGCGCTGGGCCGTCTGTCCCTGGGCCGCTGAGGACACGAGATCTCCGGCACAGCCGGAAACCGACGGGGCGGCGGCCGTCAACCAGCGGCGCTCACCGCGGCTCGCGGGAAAGCCTCAGGTCACCAGCAGTCGTCGCGGTCCCAGCGGCCGTTGCCGCCGGGGTGGGGGTCGTCGTCCCAGTCTTCGCGGCAGTTGTCGCGGCCCCTCCAGTCGTCGGACGGGGTCGCGGAGGGGCCGGGCGCCGTGGAGCTCGCGGCTGCGGGCGGTGAGGACGGGGACGAGGGACGGGTGCTCGGCGGCATCGGAATCGAAGGGGACGCGCTCGGCGTCGGCCGGGCGGTGGTGGTGACGAGGGCGGC
Organism: Streptomyces sp. NPDC096176; assembly: GCF_044763255.1. Classification (NCBI taxonomy): domain Bacteria; kingdom Bacillati; phylum Actinomycetota; class Actinomycetes; order Kitasatosporales; family Streptomycetaceae; genus Streptomyces; species Streptomyces sp. NPDC096176. Next base: position 251,457 of record NZ_JBIWFV010000005.1, read on the forward strand.
GGGCTCGGGGGCCGAGGGCTTGGCGCTCGGGGTGGGGAGGGCGTCCGTCGGCCTGATCAGGTTGGGGCGGCCGCCGACCTCGATGTCGGCCACGGGGGCGACCGGCTCGCCCACCGCTTCGCCGTTGTCGCCGCCGATCAGCAGCGCGGCACCCGTGAGCAGTGCGCCCGCCGCGAGGGCTGCACAGATGCCCAGCAGCGTCTTGGGGCGTGCCGGGGCACGATGACGGCCCGGTATGGGTGTGGCGGGCACCGTGCACTCCTCGCACGTGCGTCCCGTGCGTCTGCATCCCTCGCAAACCATGTCGGACACTATGCAGCACCGCCATACGCCCTGACAGGCGCGGGGTGGCAACGTTGCGGAATCGGGTTCAGGCGCGGCATTCCGCCCGCATTTGTGCCGCTCCGTGGTGGGCTCCGCCACGGTCGTCGGCGCCCCAGTCCTGGCCGCGGTCGACCAGTTGTACCGTCAGCTGCTGGTCGTGGACCGGGACCTTCTCGATGACCAGTCCTCTGCCGCGCAGCTTCGTCTGGTCGATCTCGAACGTCTTCACGGTGCTGCCCGGGTCCTCGGGGTCCTTCAGCACGTTGTACGTGGTCGGCTGCCCCGCGGCGTCGCGGTCGCGGCCGCTGTCCGGGACGACAACGGCGATCGAGCAGGTGCGGTAGCCGCTGCCGACGTACCAGAACCACGTCGCGGAACCTCCGCGGTCCTCGGTGCGGCTGCCGGACATCGGGATCGCCGTGAAGCTGCCGTCGCAGCCGTCGCCTCGATGGCCGCCGGAGCTGACGGTGTACCAGCCGTCGTCGCCGTCCCTGAAGCGACCCTCCTCTCGGTAACGGCCGCCTCCGGTGCAACCGGGCCCGGCCCAGGCCGAGTACGACGGGCCGGACGGCTCGTTCGGCGCCTTCGGGTCCTTCGGCTTCGGCGTCGACGGGGGCTTCGGCCGAGCGCGGGCGGGCGGCGGCGAGGTTTCCGGCGGCTCCGTGGGGGCGATCCGCTCGGGCGCGCCCCCGAGGTCGCCCGGTTCTCCCGCGGCTCCGGGCGCCGGTCCGCCGGCGCGTTGCGAGCCGCTTCCGGACGGGTCGCAGGCGACGAGCGCGGGTATGAGCACCGTGAGCGCAACCACCCCTGCCAGCAGAGCCTTTCCGGATCTGAGCAGCGGGCGAGCGCACCCGCCGAATCCTTCGGACCTGCCGCATGCACGCGGCAGCACCCCCGTGCCGCGGACATCGTCTTCGCCGCCGCATCGCTCACACGCCATGTCGCACCCGAACCCGTAGACACCGACTTTTGGGTAGGTCAATGCGCGACAACTATGCATGAGCGGAAGCGGGCAGATAAGTGTTAACGCGGGTAAGAATGAAGGGAATTGGCGTGCCTACCGAGGCCGGGGGCGTCGGGTGGGACGTCGGCGGCGGGCGGCGGCGTCAGCGCCCGGAACAGTGCCCCGGGCGCGCGTAGACCATGATCCGTGCGCCGGTGACTTCCTTGCTGCTGCACTGCTCGAAGTGGTCGCGGAGCGTCGCCCGCTTGGTGATCTCCTGCTCGTCCACATCGAGGGGGCTCCCCTCGGGGTCGCCCAGCACGACGATGCGGTCCAGGGCGAGCATGCCCGCGCGCGTCCGCTCCGGCGATATCTCTTCGCCGTACAAGGAGTCGGAGGTGGTCACCTTCTGCGCCAGCGCCACGTCGCGAAGGCCCCGGAACTCCTCCGGACGGGCCAGGGTCCAGACCCGCCGCCTGGCCGGGGTGAACACAACGCCGTCGCCGGGCTCCGCGGCTTCCGCCACCGCCGAGGCCACAGCAGTCGCGTCGTCCACGCGACTCTCCGGGCTGCGCAGGTACACGGCCACGGGCACCAGGGCCACGAGCACGGCAGCCACCGAGAGGGACGAGATCCACTTCCGCCGCGAGCTCCGGCCCGGCCCGTCGTGCGGCAGGAACATCCGGTCGAGCGCAGCCCCCAGCAGCAGCGCGAACCCTATGACGTAATAGAGGACGTAACGCTCGACGTACATCGGCTTCAGCTGGGAAACCAGCAGGAGGGCGACCGTGGGCAGCGTCAGCAGGGGGACCGCGAGCGTCCGCAGCCGAATCGGTCCGCGGGCACGCACGGGCGTACGGGCACACCGCAGGCCCACGGCCGCCATGGCCGCGAAGGTCAGCAGCTGGACGGGGTCGGGCCACAGGATCCAGCCGACCTGTTCCGACTGGCTCATGCTGAACAGCGCGAGCGGGGCGAGACCCGCGACAACGCCGGCGGCCACCCGGCTCCATGCCCGCTTGACCTGCCGCGGTACACCGGAGAGCAGCACCGTCGCGCCGTGCGCCGTCAGCATCAGCACGGCGAACTCGTGCAGCAGACAGGCGGCCAGAGCCACGACCGCGTAGGCGGCCCACCGGCCTTTCGTCGGCCGGGACATGGCGCTCACCAGGAGGTAGGTGGCCCAGGCGACCAGCGCGCACACGACCGCGTAGGAACGGCCTTCCTGCGCGTACTCCTGCACAGCGGGGATCACCGGGAAGACCAGCCCGGCGAAGAGGCCCGCCCTCGGTCCGGCGAGGCGGTGGCCGAGCAGCCCGATGCCCGCGGCGGCGGCGGCCGTGGCCAGCACGGACGGCAGCCGGAGGGTGACGAGGTCCCCTCCGAACACGGAGAACAACCCGTGCATCAGGACGTAGTACAGCCCATGGACGGCGTCTGCGTTCTGCAGCGTGTGGAACAACTCGGGCAGGGTCCGGTGCGCCATGTCGTACGTGACGACCTCGTCCCGCCAGACGCCACCGTCGCGGCGGATGCCCCACAGCCCGAGGACGAGCGCCACCGTCAGGGGAATCAGGGCGGTGGCGGTCCGGCTCGTCCACACCGCACGTTCCGCGGCGACGGCCGGAGAGGCGTTCAGCGTGGTGGCGATGACGGACTCCTGAAGAGCGTGTCTGTGTGGTGGGGCGCGTCTGTACGTGAAGGGGCGTGTCGGCGGGCGCGATGGAGGCCATCCACATTACTGGGCGGCGCACAAGGGCCTCCGGCGCGGGCGGAGATGAGCACCGACGGCGGTCGCACGCATATGAGGACGTGAGGAGGGGGAGCCCCGATCGGGCTCCCCCTCCTCACGTGGCGCTGCGCGTTCGCCGCCGACCCGGCCCGGTCAGCCGAGACGGGTCAGCTTGGCGCCGAAGCCGGGCTCCTCGAGGTCCTTCTGGAGAGCGACCGGGGCGCTGACCTTGCCGACGCCCTCTCCGACGGAGACCTGGCCGACGAGCGTGCCCGCCTTCGCCGCATGCGGGATCGCGCCGCCCTTGCCGGCGATCTCGATCTTCACGTCGAGTCCTGCCCAACCGACGGCCTTGAGGTCCTTGGTGGCGACGACCGGGGTACGGCCGCCGAGGCCGTCGTCGACGTGGCCGACGACATCGCCCTTCTTGACGACCGTGGCGGAGGTGACGGCCTCCTGCGCCGGCGGGATCACCGCGATGCTGTAGTCGATCGCCTTCTCCAGCTTCTGCCAGAGCAGGGGAGCGTCCTGAGCGCCCATCACTATCCCGACGATGAGCCGGACCTCGCCGTCGACGACGGCGTTGGCGGACCAGAGGAGATTGCCGCCGGCCGGAGTGGAGGAACCGGTCTTGATGCCGCCGACGCCGTCCATCATGAGGGCGCGGTCGTTGTTGTTACGGATCGCTCCGTCGATGCCCGGGATCTCGGCCTGCGTCATGTTCACGATCTCGCGGAACACGTCGTACTCCATGACCGCCTTGCCCAGCTTGAGCTGGTCCAGCGGGGTGGAGACGGTGCTGGCCTTGAGACCGCTCGGGTCGGTGTAGGTGCTGTTCGTCATCCCGAGCTCCTTGGCGGCGTCGTTCATCTTCTTGACGAACGCCTCCTCGGAACCGGCGTCCCAACGGGCGAGCAGACGGGCCGCGTTGTTCCCCGACGGGATCATCAGCAGCTGGAGCATCTGCTTCTCGGTGAACTGCTGGCCCTCCTTGATCGGAGCCGTCGACTCGCTCTTCGCCTTCGACTCCTCCTCGGCCTTCTTGTCGACGGTGATCTTCGGGCCGACTTCCTTGCCCTTGATCGGGTGGTCCCTGAGGATCACGTACGCCGTCATGGTCTTCGCGACGCTCGCGATGGGGGCGGGCTTCTGGGCGCCGTACGTGCCGAGGCTGCCGACGCCGACGACCTCGGCGGCCCCCTGACCCTCGGCGGGCCACGGCAGCTCGAGCGGGCCCCCCTCGAAGGTGTACGTCTCCTTCGCCGAGAGCGTCAGCGAGGGCTCCGGAAGCGGGCGCACCAGCTGCACGACTGCAAAGACGATCAGGAGCAGCAGGACCAGCGGCGTCCAGATCTTGACGCGCCGCACGACCGTGCGGACCGGGGTCTCCGGCGGCGGCGGGGTGTTCGTCAGCTCCGCGAGCAGATCGAGCGGCGGCAGCGGAGGCATCGGCTGCTGCCTGGTCCGCTCGGTCTCGCCGAGAGAGGCGGGCGCCTGCGCGGACGGAAGCGCCTGCGCGGCGGCCGGCTGCGGCTCGGGCTCGCGGCTCTCAGGAGCTGCGGGCGGCGTGGACCCGGAAGGCGGCGTGGGCCGGGAGGGCGGCGTGGACGGTGTCGGCCGCACGTCGTCGCGGCGCAGCGGCACGAAGGTGCTGGTGCGCTCGGCGTCGGTCTCCGGCTCGGGATCGGCCGCGGGCTCGGCCTTGGGCTCCGCCTTGGGTTCGCCCGCGGGCTCGGCCTTGGGCTTGGGGAGCGGGGGCACTTTCAGCGCGGTGGTGGGCTGGTCGACGACAGGACGACGCAGCGCCTTGAACACCGTGGTCGGCTGATCGACAGCACGGTCCGCGGGCTCGGTGGGAGCGTCTTCGCTCTTTGCTTCCGCACTGTCGGAAGAGATGGAGGCGGGGGCAGGGGAAGCTTTCCGCGCGTTCCCGTCCTCGCCGACGGCCGCGTCGCCGGAGGGGGCATCGTCGGAGGAGTCGCCGTCGGACTCGGCCGATTCATCCGGTTCGCCCGACTCATCGGGCTCGTCAGACTCCTCGACAGTCTGGGACTTTGACGCCTTTTCGACTTCCGCAGGCTTGGGCGCGCTGCCGGCGGGCTCCTCCGTCTCGGTCGAGGCGTCACCCTCCGACGCGACCCCGGCGTCCGCGCCGTCGGTCAGATCGTCGGCCGGGGCGTCGACCTCGGAAGCGGCGTCCGGTGCCGCAGGCGCTTCCTCACCGGCCGTTCCGTCCGTCTCGGCAGGTGCCCGACCCGCGCCCGGCTCCTCGGCCTCTGCCGGGGCCTGCGCGCCCTCCGCCGCCTCGGCGGCGTCCGGCTCGGCGGCGTCCGGCTCCTCGGCGTCCGGCTCGTCGGCCGTTGCCACCCATGCGGCAACCGCTGCCCGCAGGCGTGCGTCATTGCCCTCCGGGGCGGCGTCCCGCTCGCCCGCGTCGTCCACCGCGGGGGCCTTGAAGACCGCCGTCGGCTGGTCCAAGGGAGCCGGGCGCTCCGCGGCATCGTCCGAGGGGGGTGCGTCATGACCGGAGTCACCGCCCCGCGCGGGGGCGTCACCTTGCGCGGGTGCGCTTCCCTGTGCGGACGCGGACGCCGTGCCGCGCCCCGGGGAGGCCTGACGGAACACGGCGAGTCGCGGGTCGCGCTCCTCCCGAGTCGTCTCCCCCGACGACTTCCGCTGCTCCGACTTGTCGGGGGACTCGCCCGCCACCGTGCCTCCTCCATGAGTCATGTGCCATGCGTATGTCTTCACGGGCACCCGGAGCCGGCGGTCCGCCGACGGCTCGAGGTGTCCGAACCATCTACCAGTGTCCTGTGTGAGCGCTTGGCTCCCGTGCTAGACGAGAACGACATACCTATCGGTTCCCTAACAAAGCACCCAGGCGCTCTCGACAGACCAATGTGAGAGGGGTCACCCTGTCATTCATCCACGCGGGGAGGCATGGATGGGCAGGAGCCGCAGAACACTTCCGGAGGAGCTTCTGCTGCTCGCTCTGGACCCGACAACGGGTACCACAGCGCAGCCGCAGTCGCTCGACCTCGGCCTGGCCGGGGCACAGCTAGTAGAGCTGGCTCTGGCAGGACGGATAGCCCCAGACGGGGATCGTATCGCCGTGGTGATGCCACGGCCGACAGGAGATCCGACTCTGGACTCCGCACTGGAACTGCTGCGCAGACGCGGCAGCCCGGTGCGCGCGGTCCACTGGATCGGCGGGCCCCGGTTGGGGCTGCGCCAGATTTACCTCTCGCATCTGGAGCGGTGCGGCATGGTGCATGCCGTGGCGGGCCAGATGTGCGGAGTGCTGCCGACGACTCGCTACCAGGCGACGGACACGGCCATCAGCCGGGACATCAGGGCCCGGCTGGACAGTGCGATCCGCACCGGTGTACCGCCGGACCCGCGGACCGCGGCGCTCGCCGCCCTGGCCCACGCGGTCGGTCTCGGCAAGCACCTGTACCCGGGTAACGAAGGGCGTTCCTCGCGGTCCCGTCTGCGGGACCTCATCAGGCACGACCCCATGGGCGGCCTCGTCGCGCACGCGGTGATGGACGTTCAGAACGGTGTGGCCGCACAGCCGCGCCGCAACCCGGCAGCGGCCCCCGGCGGCCGCCAGCCGGGGCCCGTACCGATGCAACCACGCCGCGGCAGCATGGCCGCACGTGTCGCCGCGCACTGAGCGCGTCGACGCACCACCGGCAGAGCCGCCGAACAGCACGACATCAGCACCGCACCACTGAACGACCGCACGTCCGCACAACAGAACACCCCATCGCGGGACCACCCCACCGACGTCCCCAAGACCGGTTCGGGAGCCGCAGGTCGAACGCGCGGGGCAGCCACGCCGCTGCCCCGCGCGTTCGTATGTGTAGCGGCAGCGTTCACGTGTGTAGCCATTTGGCAGCGCAGCGACCACCATTGGTGGCAATCTGCTCAGCAGTAGATACGCACAGCTACGCAAGCCGGAGGTGCAGTTTCCGTGGCGTCCAACGTCAATCCCACCGTCAGGAGACGCCGATTGGGGCAGGAGCTGCGCCGGCTCCGGGAGCTGAAGGGCATGACGGCCGAGGAGGTCGCGGAGCGGCTGTTGGTCTCCCAGTCGAAGATCAGCCGTCTCGAGAACGGCCGCCGCTCCATCAGCCAGCGCGACGTCCGTGACCTGTGCGGGGTGTACGAGGTCGAGGACCACCGGATCGTCGACTCGTTGATGCAGATGGCCAAGGACTCCCGCCAGCAGGGCTGGTGGCACGCCTTCGGCGACATCCCGTACAGCGTGTACATCGGCCTGGAGACCGATGCGGCCAGTCTGCGCGTGTACGAGCCGCAGGTTGTCCCCGGACTGCTGCAGACGCGGCAGTACGCGGAGGCGCTCATCGCCGGAGCGCTGCCCGAGAGCGGAGCGACCGATGTCGAGAAGCGCGTCAGCGTCCGTCTGCGCCGCCAGGAGCGCATCAGGGACACCGAACATCCCCTGCGTCTGTGGGTGGTGATCGACGAAGCGGCGCTGCGCCGGCAGGTCGGCGACAAGCAGCTGATGCGCGAGCAGCTCGAGCACCTGGTGGAGCTGTCGCAGCAGCCGCATGTCACCGTGCAGGTGCTGCCGTTCGAAATGGGCGCGCACCCGGGCATCAACGGTCAGTACGCGATCCTCGAGTTCCCCGACGCCTCGGACTCGAGCGTCGTCTACATCGAGGGTGTGACCAGCGATCTGTACCTGGAGAAGGCCAACGACGTGCAGAAGTACAGCGTGATGTACGAGCATCTGCGCGCGCAGGCCCTCAACGTGGATCAGACGCGGCAGTTCATCGCCGAGATCGCCAAGATGTACGCCCAGGGCGACCCCGCCTGAGCGGGGGCGCACGGTACACCAGAGCTCCCGTGCGACGGAAGAGTCGCATGGAATATGCCATCCGGTCGAGTGAACGCCCATCTCACGCGCCCGGCTCGGCGAGTAGCGTCGATCACGCCAGCAAGAACGTTGGCTCAGATCACCCCACTTGCCGGAAGCGGAGCGAACATGGCAATCCTTCAGGGCGCCACGGAGACCTGGACGAAGTCCTCGTACTCCACCGGAAACGGCGCATGCGTAGAGGTCAAATCCCCTGTCGCGCAGGAGATTTCCGTGCGGGACTCGAAAGTCACCGCAGGTCCGACGATCACATTCGTACCCGAGTCGTGGAATGCGTTCGTGAACGAAGTGGGCGCGAGCGCGTTCGGGCTCGACTGAGCGCGTCGGGACCCGCAGCACCCGAACGACACGCAGCAACGATTCGCACCAGCGAGCTGCGCGCTACAAGCAAAATGCAAGAGACAGTACCGAGGGCCCTCTCGACTGGTTCGCCGTCCCGGCCGAGGGGGCTCGGCCATGGCCGGACGCCCCCCACCGCGCTCCCGGCGCCTGCCCGGTTCAGCGCAGCCGGTCGACGTAGCGATCAGTCCCGGGAACGGTCGGCACGAACGGCGCCACGAGCTCGACCCTCCCCAGCCCCGACTCGGCGACCACGACGTCGAGCCCGGTGAACTCGGCGTCCCATCGTTCGCGCGGGTCCGCCTGGAGGAACCAGAGCAGCGTCAGCCGGCAGTCCACGCCCTCCACCTGCTTCACGTAGGTCATCCGGTCGCCGGGCAGCGGGGTCGGCCTGAAAATGGTCACCATCGAGGCACACGAGCCCGTGAGCCTCCTCGGCAGGTGCTTCGTACGGAGCCACTCCAGCAGTTCCGCCCGCTGTGCGGGGCCCTCTGCGTCGATGACCTGCAGCAGGAGACCGGCGTATGGGTGATCCAGGGCATGCCGGTCGCGCGGGCCGGCGGCTCCGTCACGGTAGACCGTTGCCTCGTGGTCCTGGAAGGCCGTGAAGACGTGCGTACGCTGCTGGTGCACGCGGCCGTCGCGGTTGAGGCGCTTGTTGATGGCGACGGTCCACTTCATGTGGTCGGCGTACCGGCCCTCGGTGATCCAGTACGTCGAGATGTAGCACCCGGCGGTCACGGGCTGCGCCACAGCCGACTTCTCCGGGTAGCGCAGCAGTTGGAGGTCCCTGGTCGCCACCCAGCGGCGGCCGGCGAAGATCCAGGGCATCGCCGTCGCGCCCGCGTAGTAGTGGTCGTCCTCGTACCAGCGGTTGTACGCGTACTCGTGGCCGGGATGTGGTTCGACCACGGTGATCAACGCGTGGCCCGGGCGGACTCCGTACGGGCCGACGGCGGCCAGTTCGGCGTACACCTCGCTGCGCGTGTCCTCTCCGTGCGTGCCGTTGGTGTGCGTGCCGTCATTGCGGGTGGCCTCTTTGCGGGTGGCCTCATTGCGCCTGCCCTCATTGCGCGTGGCCTCTTTGCGCGTGTCCTCGCTCATGGCGCTCCCCTTCCTTTCGCCTGCGGACGGACCTACTCTGACGATCCGTCAGACAATCCGCCAGCCTCGGGAGGCACGGGCATGCTGCTTCGGGACAAGACCGTCATCGTGTCCGGCGTCGGCGCCGGACTGGGGCACCAGGTCGCGGCGGCCGTCGTCGAGGAAGGCGGCAACGCCGTCCTCGGCGCGCGCACGGAGGCGAACCTCGCCAAATCGGCCGACGAGATCGACCCCGGCGGTACGCAAACCGCGTACCGGGCCACCGACATCACCGACGAGGAGCAGTGCGAGGCGCTGGCGACCCTCGCGCTGGGGCGGTTCGGGCGGATCGACGCGGTCGTTCACGTCGCCGCGTGGGACAGCTGCTTCGGCGGCCTCGAGGACGCGGACTTCACGACCTGGCAGGGCGTTCTGGATGTGAACCTGCTCGGCACGCTGCGGATGACGCGGGCGTGCCTGCCGGGACTCAAGGAGAGGGGCGGCTCGGTCGTGATCATCGGCACGCAGTCGGCGGTGGCCGCGCCCTCGCAGGTGCGGCAGGCGGCGTACGCGGCGTCCAAGGGGGCGCTCACGTCCGCGATGTACTCGCTGGCACGGGAGTTGGGCCCCCACCGGATACGGGTGAACACGGTCCTGCCCGGCTGGATGTGGGGGCCGCCGGTGCAGGCGTACGTCCAGTTCACGGCCCTCACCGAAGGGGCGCCGGAGAGCGAGGTGCTCGGGCGGCTGACCGAGCGGATGGCGCTGCCCGAGCTGGCGACGGATCAGGACGTGGCACAGGCGGCCACTTTCCTCGCCTCCGACCGTGCCAGGTCGATCACGGGCCAGTCGTTGCTCGTCAACGCGGGCGAGTTGATGCGGTAGCAGCCGCGGTCTCCCGCGATCCGGCTCCCGCGGGCGGCTGCACACTCCGACCACCTCCGGTCGCGCGGGCACATATCCCGTGCGACCCCTTTTTCACCTTCTGGCGTTCATGAATAAGAACAGAGGTCAAAAGTCCGAACGATTTTACTCGCTCTTGACCCTCCAGTCCGTTGTAGTGCCACCTTGCCGGGCCACACCATGAACGGCGTTCACAAGACGGACCGGACCCCTGGAGGGGGCATGAACAGTCTCGACTGGGCCGTACTCATCGGCTATTTCGGAGTGATGGTCGCGATCGGCGTCTGGTCCCACAAGCGCGTGGACAACGTCAGCGACTTCTTCACGGCCGGCGGCAAGATGCCGTGGTGGCTCTCCGGCATCTCGCACCACATGTCGGGCTACAGCGCGGTGATGTTCACCGGCTACGCGGCCATCGCCTACACCTACGGCGTCACCTCGTACGTCACCTGGTCCTTCCCCATCGCCATCGGCATCGCGATCGGCGCCAAGGTGTTCGCCCCCAGGCTCAATCGGGTGCGGTCGCGACTGCACGTCTCCTCGCCGCTCGAGTATCTGAAGAACCGCTACAACCTGCCGACGCAGCAGGCGCTCGCCTGGTCCGGTGTACTGCTGAAGATCGTCGACGTCGGCGCGAAGTGGGCGGCCATCGCCACTCTGCTCTCCGTCTTCACCGGCGTCTCCCTCAACATGGGCATCCTGATCACCGGTGCGGTCACCGCCGTCTACTGCACCGTCGGCGGCCTGTGGGCCGACGCCCTGACCGAACTCGGCCAATTCATCATCCAGTTCGTCGCCGGCATCGCGATGCTCGTCGCCGTCATGGCCGAACTCGGCGGCTTCAGCAGCCTGTGGACCGTGTGGGACGAGCCGAAGCTGGCCGGCCACGCGGAGCCGCTGGCCGGCCCGTACATGATGGTGTTCCTGATCGCGTATCTCTTCATCAAGACCTTCGAGTACAACGGCGGCATGTGGAACCAGGCCCAGCGCTACATGGCCACCGACTCCGCGAAGTCCGCGCAGCGCTCGGGTGCGCTGTCCGCCGTGCTGTGGCTGGTCTGGCCGGCGGTGCTGTTCTTCCCCATGTGGGTCGCGCCGCTGCTCATCGAGACGGACACGCCCTCCGACAGCTACGCGCTGATGGCGGAGCAGTTGCTGCCCCACGGCCTGCTCGGCCTGGTCATCGTCGGCTTCTTCTCGCACACGATGGCCATGTGCTCCTCCGACGCCAACGCCATCGCCGCCGTCGTCACCCGCGACATCATGCCCGCCCTGTCCCGCAAGGTCCGCGAGTGGGACACCCGCGCCGGGCTGCTCGCGGCGCGCTGGACGACGCTGCTCTTCCTGGGCCTGTCGATGGCGATCGCGACACAGGTCAACTCGCCGTTCTTCGGCGACATCATCACCGTCGTCATCAAATGGGTCGCCGGGCTCATGGGCCCGATCGCCATCCCGCTGATGCTCGGCCTGCTCCCCTGGTTCCGCAAGAGCGGCCCCACCGCGGCACTGCTCAGCTGGGGCATCGGTCTGGTGACCTTCTGGCTGGTCAACTACCCGATCAGCTGGAACGTGGAAGGCGGCGTTCCGCTGCAGTACCAGATCTCGGTGCCGCTGGCCGTGTCGCTCGTCCTCTACATCGTGATCGGCTGGATCAAGCCGGAGGACACACCGGAGCGCGACGAGGTCCTGGCGAAGATCAACGGCGACGACGAGGGCGGCGCCGGCTCGGACGCGGTGGGCCTGGTCCCGGCCCCGGCCGCCCGCGAGACCACCGGCCTCTGACGGCCCCGCCGCGCGCGAGACCAACGGCCTGCCATGCCCCGGCGTGCCCGGTGAGCCCGATCGTCCCGCAGCGCGGGCCGGTCGGGCGTACCGGCGTACGGGCGCGGGTGCATCGGCGCTGGGCCGGACGGGCGCGCGTCCATCGGTTCACGTGCACGAGCTCACCGGCCGGGCGTGCGAGCGTCAGGGCAGTTCGGCCGCCGCTCGCGGGTAGCGCTGCACCCAGCCCGGCGCAGTCGCCGTAGGGCTGTGCAGAGCCGGGCCCTGGGTCATCTCCATCGCGAAGTCGTCCGCGATCTCCAGCACCGTCGGGCGGCCCTCCAGCTCGCACAGCCAGGCCGGCGGCAGCGCCGTCTCCCCGTGCAGTGCGCCCAGCAGCGCGCCGCACACGGCGCCGGTCACCTCGGAGGGGCCGTCGTGGTTGACGGCGAGGCGCAGCCCGTGCCGGATGTCCTCACCGACGAGCGCGCAGTAGACGGCGATCGCGAGGGCGTCCTCCGCGAGGTGGGCCTCTCCGATGGCGGCGATCCTCGCGGCGCTCGGGATCCCCTGGCGTACGGCCCCGAGCGCCTGCTTGAGCGCGTCGGTGACGGGCTGGTGGCCGGGCCGGGACGCCAGTTGCGCGAGGGCGCGCTGCACCGAGCCGTCCAGCGTCTCGCCGCGGGCCAGGCCGTGCACGATGACCGCGAACGCGCCCGCCGACAGATAAGCGGTCGGGTGCCCGTGGGTCTGCGCCGCGCACTCGACAGCGAGCTGGCAGACCAATTGCGGCTCCCAGCCGACGAGCAGCCCGAACGGTGCCGATCGCACGAGCGCGCCGGCGTCGCGGGCCGTGGGGTTCTTCGGGGCCTGGAGGGTGCCCATGTTCTCGTCACCGAGACCGGTGACGGTGTCGCGAGACGGGTTGCGGCGGCTGTAGAGCCACTCCTCGCGGGCGAGCCAGCCGTTGTCCTTGCGGCGTTCGTCGGGGCCCCAGTCGCGCTGGGTGGCCGCCCATCTCAGATACGCGCGGTGCACGTCGGTCGGCGGGTGCCAGGCGCCGGAGTCGCGGCGGACCTGGGCCCGTATCAGTCCGTCGACGGTGAAGAGCGTCAGCTGGGTGGCGGCCGTGACGGCGCCGCGGCGGCCGTTGACGGGTGTGAGGTCCATCAGCCCGTCGGAGCCGTGGACGGTACGGATCTCCTCGAGGGTCAGCCCTCCGACACCGGCGCCGAGCGCGTCGCCGATGGCTCCGCCGAGCAGAGCGCCGCGCACCCTGGCGCGGAAGTCCTGCTGCTCGGCACGGCCCCACACGGCTGTGGCTGCTGCGCTCACCGCGCTCCTCCCCGGACGTCGTCGAACGAACCCTGCCCGGCGCAGCACTGTAATCGAACGGGGGCGACCGGTTCAGAGGGCACGTAGGGTTCGCGCGGGTATGTGACCAAACCCGCGGGAGGTCGCTTTTGGCCGCACGACCGACCCGGCGGGCCCGACCGTAACGCGTCCGCAGGCCCGCCCGGACCGGCCGTGCCCGGCCCCTCCCCCCCACTCAGTCCGGCAGCAACGGAAGCAGCTCCGGCAGGTGTCCGTCGGACGCGATCGCCGCCTGCTGCCGTTCCGCCGGAACCTCCCCGTACAGGGTCGTGCGCGGCCTGGACGGCCGTCCGGCGGCCTCCGCGATGGCGGTCAGATCGCGGACGGAGCGGTACGAGCCGTAACTCGAGCCCGCCATACGGGAGATGGTCTCCTCCATCAGCGTGCCGCCGAGGTCGTTGGCCCCGGAGCGGAGCATCTCCGCCGCACCCTCCGCGCCCAGTTTGACCCAGCTTGTCTGGATGTTGGTGATGTGCGGATGGAGCAGGATGCGGGCCATCGCGGTGACAGCCCTGTTGTCGCGGGTCGTGGGCCCGGGCCGGGCGATCCCCGCCAGATACACGGGTGCGTTGGTATGGATGAACGGCAGGGTCACGAACTCGGTGAAGCCGCCGGTCTCCTGCTGGATCCGGGCGAGAGTGCGGAAGTGACCGAGCCAGTGCCGGGGCTGATCCACGTGCCCGTACATCATCGTGGACGAGGAGCGGATGCCGAGCTCGTGCGCCGTCTTCACGACCTCGATCCAGGTCGCCGTGGGCAGCTTGCCCTTGGTGAGGACCCAGCGGACCTCGTCGTCGAGGATCTCGGCGGCGGTGCCGGGGATCGAGTCGAGTCCCGCCTCCTTCGCCGCCGTCAGCCACTCCCGGATCGACATGCCGGTGCGGCTGGCGCCGTTGACGACCTCCATCGGCGAGAAGGCGTGCACATGCATGCCGGGGACGCGTTCCTTGACGGCCCGGGCGATGTCGAAGTACGCGGTGCCGGGCAGGTCGGGGTGGATGCCGCCCTGCATGCACACCTCGACGGCGCCGACGTCCCACGCCTGCTCGGCGCGGTCGGCGACCTGGCTCAGCGACAGGGTGTACGCGTCGGCGTCCGTGCGCCGCTGGGCGAAGGCGCAGAAACGGCAGCCGGTGTAGCAGACGTTGGTGAAGTTGATGTTCCGCGTGACGATGTACGTGACGTCGTCGCCGACGACCGAGCGGCGGAGCTCGTCGGCGATGCGGGTGAGCGCGTCGAGGGCGGGCCCGTCGGCATGCAGGAGCGCGAGAGCTTCGTCGTCGGTGAGCTTCGTCGGGTCGTCGGCGGCCTGCCCGAGCGCCTGCCGAACGTCCGTGTCGATGCGCTGCGGCACCATTCCGGGCGCTGCGGCCTCCCGCAACGCGTCCCAGTCGCCGTAGACGGCGTCGAAGTCGTCACGGCGGTCGTGCGTGCGGCCCTCGGTGTCGATGGTCCGGTGCAGGTCCGTCCGCCCGGTGGCGGTGAACCCCTCGTCGGGCTCCTGCCACGGCAGCCCCGCGGGCAGCGCGTCCGCGCGTGCGAGGCCGGTCTCCGGGTCGGCCAGCGCCCGTACGTGCGGCAGCAGTCGCGGGTCGAGCCACGGCTCACCGCGCTGCACGAACTCCGGGTACACGCAGAGCCGTTCGCGCAGCTCGAAGCCCTCCGCCGCCGACTTCTCCGCGAGCTCGTCGATCTGCGGCCAGGGCCGCTCGGGGTTGACGTGGTCGGGGGTCAGGGGGGACACGCCACCCCAGTCGTCGATGCCGGCGCGGATCAGCCGCGCGTACTCGGCGTCCACCAGGTTCGGCGGGGCCTGGAGGCAGGCGGAGGGCCCCATGATGTGCCGGGCGACGGCAACGGTCGCGACGAGCTCGTCCAGCTCGGCATCCGGCATACCCCGCATGGCCGTGTCCGGCTTGGCACGGAAGTTCTGCAGGATCAGCTCCTGGATGCCGTGATACGCACGGGAGATGCGGCGCAGCGCGAACAGCGACTCGGCACGCTCCTCGTACGTCTCGCCGATCCCGATCAGCAGCCCGCTGGTGAACGGCACGTTCGTCCGCCCGGCATCCTCGAGCACCCGCAGCCGGACGGCCGGCTCCTTGTCGGGCGAACCGTGGTGCGGCCCGCCGGGCTCGCTCCACAGCCGGGTCGCCGTCGTCTCCAGCATCATGCCCATGGACGGCGCGACCGGCTTCAGGCGCTGGAAGTCGGTCCACGACATGACACCGGGATTGAGGTGGGGCAGCAGCCCGGTCTCCTCCAGGATCCGGATCGCCATGGCCCGCACGTACGCGATCGTGTCGTCGTACCCATGGGCGTCGAGCCACTCCCGGGCCTCCGGCCAGCGATCCTCCGGCTTGTCCCCGAGCGTGATCAGCGCTTCCTTGCAACCCATCTCCGCGCCGCGCCGCGCGATCTCCAGGACCTCGTCCGGCGACAAAAACATGCCGTGCCCCGCGCGGCGCAGCTTGCCGGGCACGGTGGCGAAGGTGCAGTAGTGGCACTTGTCGCGGCACAGGCGGGTGAGCGGGATGAAGACGCTCTTCGAGTACGTGATGATCCCGGCCCGCCCGACAGCCTCGAGCCCCGCGTCCCGCACGCGTCCGGCGGACGCCGCAAGGTCCTCCAGGTCGCTTCCCCTGGCCTGCAACAGCACGGCGGCCTCGGCCACATCGAGGGCCACCCCGTCCCTCGCCCGCTTCAGCGCACGCCGCATGGCGTTCTCGGTGGGCCGCGCTGCGTGCTGTCCGCCCTGGTGATCGGTCATGCGTCGAGCATACGAGCGCCCGCGGACAGCCGGGCCGGGGCAGTGGCCCGGACCTGCCCACCCCGAATGACTTTCGGCCTCGCCCGCGGCTGAGTACGTGCGCCTACGCCTACCTGAGCCCGGTCCGGCGGCCGGAACCGAGCCCCTGCGGGGCGCCGCGCCACCCGAGGAGACCCCCACAGCCAGGCACCTGCCCGGCCCCCTCCCCGTCCCGCGTCCGCATGGGCGGACTTCGTCACGTACGCGCGCGCCGCGTCCGCCCGCATCCGGCCCGCGCCACACGTTCCAGTCTGGTGCTGACCCCACGGAGGACATCGTGAGCAGCATGACCCCCAAGCAGATCGAGCGCATGCGTGAGGTCGTCGCGCACCTCTCCGAATACGCGGAGCATCTCGAAAAGGGCTGGAAGGTGGAGACCTCCGAGGGCGAAGTGAAGTTCGTCATGATGAGCCCGAACCTGCCCCACATCACCAATGTCGATGTCTTCCGCGACCAGATCAAGGCTCAGACACCGGCAATCACAGCCGTCAACAACACGGACATGCTGGATCCGCTGACCGGGCTCGAGAAGGTGCCCGCCCTGATGGCGTTCCCGGCCGAGGACGTCGATCCGCAGGCGGAGTCCATCGATCCGCGGGCGGTCCTCGTCGTGGTCGAGATCGTGTCCAAGAGCAATCCCAAGAACGATCTCGTCACGAAGCTGGAGGACTATCCCAGGATGGGGATCCCCCTCTACATCGTGGTGGACCCCCGCAACGGCACCATCGGCGTCCACTCCGCCCCGAACGACGGACCCGATGGCCTCAAGTACCGGTCCTCGATCCCCTACTCCTTCGGCGACACGGTCCCGGCCGGGAGGTGGACGTTCGACACGTCTGGGCTTGTCCGCTACCGGTGACGCGTACAACGCGCCTGAACACATAGCCAATTCCCTCGTTGCTGCTCAGAAGCATTCCTCGGGCGGGACGTCGCCCAACTCGCCCCGGCGGTCAGTACCTGGTGGCGCGCGGCGCGCGCCCGAGGCCGAACGGCGGGCGCTGACGGCTGCGGGCGGGGTGATGCGACGTCAAGAACGCACGCGTGGCGCCGGATGCGCCAGCTTGCCCAGTTTTGATCGTTGCTGGTGAGAAAGCGGCCGTGAAAGCATCTCCGGGTGAGTGACAACGGGGATGGGATATCGAGGCCTGACCGCCTCTCGGGGCTTGCGGAGTTGGCCGATTGGCCTGCGGCGGAGGTGCCGCCGGCAGAGCCGTCGCCTTCGCTGTCTGCTGCTTCCGGTGCCGCGCCGGTGGACGAGGCCGCGTTGGCGCGGCGTCGGTTTGCGGTGTTGCTGGGGGAATTTCGGCGGACGGCAGTGTTGGTGCCGTTCGATGCGCAGGGGAGTTTGTGGACGGCGGATTTCAACGGGGTGCGGTGGATCTGTGCGTTCTCGGACGAGGAGGCGTTGGCCCGGTTCGCGCGGGCGCAGGGGGATGCGGGCCGTGAGTGGGAGTTCCGGACGGTTCTGGGTGCGCGGCTTTTGGATGTGATGGTGCCGATGCTGCCTGGCCCGGCGGGTGTGGCGCTGGATGCGGGCAGCGTGGAGGGCATGTTGTTTCCGCCGGTGGTGGGTGTGGTGCCGGATGCGGTGGCGGTTGATCTCGGGGGGATGCAGTGAGCGGGGAGAGTGCTGATCTTGCGGCGCCGCCGGTGGCGTTGGCGGCGATTGCGGCGGGGATCAATCTGGCGCATGCGGAGTTGAAGGAGCTCGGCATGATCGGGGAGGCGTCGACGGGTCGGGGGTTTTCGGATCTGGCGTTGTCGGGGTTGGAGTTGGGGCATGGCGGTTTGACGGCGGAGTTCGAGACGTTCTGCAACCGGTGGGAGTGGGGGGTACGGGCGCTGACGCTGCGCGGGAACGCTTTCGCGCAGGGGGTGGGCCTGTCGGCGGGGTCGTTCGCGGAGCAGGAGCAGTACATCAAGGACACGATCAAGATCGGCGTGAACTCGGTGAACGGTAATCCGCATCTGTCGGAGGACGAGGTCAAGCAGATGCGCTGGGGCACGATCCGTGACCAGCATGCGTGGGACAACGCGGACTGGAGCAAGGAGTCGTTTGCCCAGGCGCACACCGAGGTGAAGCAGACGTGGGCGGACACCACGTATGACGTGATGGACGCGCAGAACGACGCGTTGGAGCGGGCGGGTGTGATCGATCCGGCTGTGCGGGAGAGGCTGGACGCGCAGTTGCGTGAGGACCTGGATCCGTCGCGGGAGACGGTGGATCTGGCGGAGCAGCCGCGTTGGGGGGAGAGCCGCTGATGGGGGACTTCGGGGTGATCGGCGATCTGGCCGGCAAGGCCACGGACAAGATCGTCGACGGGATCGACCATGGCATCGACAAGGGCAAGGAGCTTGTCGGTGAGGGTGTCGACTATGTGACCGACAAGGCCGGGCAGGGCTTGCGGCACTACGGTCATGACGGGTTGGCGGAGGTCGTCGAGGACTGGGGGGACGAAACCGCGTCCTCGCTCGGCGCCGAGGTCGGCGAGCTGCAACTCGGTCAGACCGAGGAAGCCAATGAGCTGATCCACGGCCGGCCTACGGAGATCGCCGCGACGGTGAAGAACCTGCGCGACTTCCAGAAGGCGTTCGACCTCGTGGGTGCCGGGATGAAACGGCTGGACTCCGGCAACTGGAAGGGCGAGGCCGCCGAAACGTTCCGGGAGAAGTTCCAGACACTGCCCACCGACTGGCTGCGGGCAGCGGACGCGTTCGAGGACGCGGCCAAGGCGCTGGAGACGTTTTCCAAGGCGGTGGTGAGCGCGCAGGGCAAAGCGCGCGAGGCGATCGCCCTGTACAAGGAGGGCACCAAGGACTCCAAGACGGCCGTTGACGCGTTCAACAAGAAGGTCGACGCCTACAACGCCGCACTCGGCGGCGACAAGCCGCTGCCCCACCCCGGTGAGTTCTCCGACCCGGGCAAGGCCAAGCGGCAGCGCGCCCAGGAGATCCTCAAGGACGCCCGCACCGCCCGCAACGAGGCCGGCGAGAGCGCGAAGACCGCTGTCCACGCCGCCCTCGCGCATGCTCCGAAGGAGCCCACCGGCCGGGAGAAGGCCGTGTTGGAGATCGCGGACTGGGGTGTGGGACAGGGCATCGAGCTGGCCCACTTCGGCGGCGGCATCGTCAAGGGCACCGCCGGCATCGTCAACTTCGTCCGCTCCGTCGCGCCGATCGACATGTACAACCTGACCCACCCGGCCGAGTACTGGAAGGGCGTCAACACAACCCTCGCCGGCCTGGCCTCCACCGTCGCCAACCCCGACCGCGCCCTGAAGAACGCCTGGGAAGCCGCCAAGGGCGACCCTTCCGAATTCCTCGGCCGCCTCGTCCCCGAAATCCTCGGCACCAAGGGCACGGGCGCGTTGAGGACCGTCCTGCGCGCCGGGACCAACGACGCCGTCACCGCGGGGGCGAAGACGGCGGCACGAGAAGGCGTGGAGGACGCGGCGAAGCCCGCCAGGACGCCGGATGCTGTCGAGCACAAGGGCACCGACCCGGTGGACCTGGCCACGGGGTCCATGTACCTGCCCCAGACGGACATCGTCCTGCCCGGCACGCTTCCGCTGGTCTTCAGGCGCCGAGTCGCTTCCGACTACCGGGCTGGACGATGGTTCGGCCCTTCCTGGTCCTCCACGGCCGATCAGCGCCTCGAGATCGATTCCGAGGGTGTCGTGTTCGTGTGCGAGGACGGCTTGCTGCTGTCCTACCCGCACCCCGCCCCGGGCGTCCCCGTCATGCCGACCCACGGACCGCGTCGACCGCTCGACCGCGACCCGGGCGGCGACTACACGATCACCGACCCGGACACCGGCCGCGTCTGGCACTTCGCGACCCGTCACGACGCCCTGGCGCTGCTCGTCCAGATCGACGACCGCAACGGCAACTGGATCACCTTCGAGTACGACGACGCCGGTGCCCCGACCTCGATCGTGCACAGCGGTGGCTACCACCTGAAGCTCGCCACGGACGAGGGCCGGGTCACCGCCCTGTCCCTGACCGGCGGAGCCTTGGACGGCGGCGACCAGGAGATCCTGAGCTACGGCTACACCGACGGGAACCTCACCACCGTCACCAACTCCTCCGGACTGCCGCTTCGTTTCGGCTACGACGAGCGCGCCCGGATCACTTCCTGGACGGACACCAACGGCAGTCGTTACGACTACGTCTACGACGACCAGGACCGGTGCATCGCCGAATCCGGTGCCGACGGCCACATGGCCCTACGCCTCGACTATGACGGTGTCGACGAGGAGACCGGCCTGCGCGTCACGACGACCACAACCGCCGCGGGTGCGGTGAGCCGGTTCGTCATCAACGAGGCTCACCAGGTCGTCAAGGAAATCGACCCGCTCGGCGCGGTCACTCGCTACGAACGCGACCGGTACAACCGGCTGCTGAGCCGTACCGACCCGCTCGGCCGCACGACACGCTTCGAGTACGACGAGACCGGGCGCCCCATCGTGATCGTCCGCCCCGACGGCCGCGAGATGTCGGCGCAGTACAACGAGCTCGGACTGGCCGTCCGCGTGACCAACCCGGACCGGACAACGGTCCGCCAGGAGTACGACCAGCGGGGCAACCGGATCTCGGTGACCGCACCCTCCGGGGCCGTCACCCGCTACAGCTACGACGAGGCCGGCCACGTCACCTCGGTCACCGACGCACTCGGAAACACCAGCCGCATCCGCAGCAATGCCGTCGGCCTTCCCGTCGAGATCACCGATCCTCTCGGCGCGGTGACACGCATCGAGCGCGACCCCTTCGGCCGCCCCGTCACCCTCGTCGACCCCCTCGGGGCCACGACCAGGCTGGAATGGACCCCGGAGGGCAAGCTCGCCCGCCGTACCGAGGCCGACGGCACCCAGCAGTCCTGGACCTATGACGGCGAAGGCAACTGCATCGCCCACACCGACGCCATGGGACAGGTGTCCCGCTTCGAGTACACCCACTTCGACCTGCTCAGCGCCCGCACCGGCCCGGACGGAGTGCGCTACGAATTCACCCACGACCACGAGCTGCGCCTCACCCAGGTCCTCAACCCACAGGGCCTGACCTGGGAATACGCATACGACCCGGCCGGACACCTCATATCCGAGACCGACTTCGACAACCGCACACTCGCCTACGAACGGGACCCGGCCGGTCGCCTCGTCGCCCGCACCGACGCTCTCGGACAGACCATCCGCTACGAGCGCGACGAACTCGACCGCATCACCCGCAAGGACGCCGCCGGGAAGATCACGACCTTCGCCTACGACCTCTCCGACCAACTCGCCGAAGCCGTCAACGCCGACGCCACCATCACCTACCTCCGCGACCGCCACGGCCGTCTCGTCTCCGAGACCGTCAACGGCCGCACCATGGCGTACACATACGACGCCCTCGGCCGCCGCACCGGACGCACCACGCCCACCGGCGCCGTCAGTTCCTGGACCTACGACGCCGCAGGTCGGCGCACCTCCCTCACCACGTCGGGCCGCACGATCGCCTTCGAGCACGACG
Source organism: Streptomyces sp. NPDC096176 (assembly GCF_044763255.1). NCBI lineage: Bacteria > Bacillati > Actinomycetota > Actinomycetes > Kitasatosporales > Streptomycetaceae > Streptomyces > Streptomyces sp. NPDC096176. Next base: position 273,139 of record NZ_JBIWFV010000005.1, read on the forward strand.
CGGCCGGCCAGGAGATCGCCCGCCGCATCGGCGACACCGTCTCCTTCACGAACGAGTACGACCCGCTGGGCCGCCTCACCAGCCAGCACGTCACTGCCGCAGATCGCAGCATCCAGCGCCGCGACTACAGCTACCGTGCCGACGGCAACCTCATCGCCCTCACCGACCAGCTCACCGGCACCCGCACCTTCGACCTCGACCCGGCCGGACGCGTCTCGGCCGTGCACGCGGCAGGCTGGAGCGAGCGCTACGCCTACGACGAGGCCGGCAACCAGACCGAGGCGTCATGGCCCGCGAGCCACCCCGGCCAAGAGGCGGTCGGCACCCGCGAGTACACCGGCACCACCATCACCCGCGCGGGCAGCATCCGCTACGAACACGACGCACTGGGCCGCATCACCCTCCGCCAGAAGACCCGCCTCTCCCGCAGGCCGGACACCTGGTGCTACGAGTGGGACGCGGAAGACCGCATGCGCTCTGTCACCACCCCCGACGGCACAGTCTGGCGCTACGAATACGACGCACTCGGCCGGCGGACCACAAAACAGCGCCTCGGCGACGACCAGAAAACCGTCCTCGAAAAGATCACTTTCACCTGGGACGGCACGACCCTCTGTGAAGAAATCACCGAAACCGAAGCCCTCCTCAGCCCAGTCGCCCTCACATGGGATCATCAGGGCCTGCGCCCCCTCGCCCAAACGGAACGAATCCTAGCGGTAGAGGAACCCCGGGCAGCGATCGACGAACGCTTCTTTTCGATCATCACGGACCTGATCGGCGCGCCGACCGAACTCATCGATGCGTCGGGCGACGTGGCTTGGCGCTCCCGCACGACATTGTGGGGCGCCACATCATGGGCAGCCTCAAGCTTGGCGTTCACCCCGCTACGCTTCCCGGGGCAGTACTTCGACCCGGAAACGGGCCTGCACTACAACTACTTCCGCCACTACGACCCCCAAGCATCCCGCTATCTCAGCCCGGACCCACTAGGCCTCATACCAGCGCCTAATTCCGCAACGTACGTACCCAACCCACTCACTCAAGTTGATCCACTAGGACTCGCACCAGACCCATGCCCGAACGGGGGCAGTTGGGATCCCCGTGAAGCGCCGTACATCTATCGCGGTGTCAGCTACGCGGACGTATCCGCCCCTCAACACTGGCAGGACATGTACCAGAATGCCCTCCAGGGTCGCGCTGTCCCACATGGGGGCCACTCAGACGTGCAACGGCACGTCGGTGGCGACGAAGGCACCCGGAGCGTTTTCACTTCGTGGACCACTGATTTGGAAGACGTAGCCAGAGAAGCCAGCCACTACGGAAATGGGCCGGGAATTGTGCTCCGCATACCCAATGCGGATAGCCCAGGCTACTCGAGAGTTCCCGGCGTGTCATACCCATATGCAGAATCAGAAGTAACACTCATCGGCACCATCGAGAATGCGGAGATTAGCATTTCAGGAGGCCCATGGCATTATCCCGGGCGATGATTAATGCGAATGCAGCAAGGCCTCATCGAGCGACGGGAGTGCCACTACGTCTCGAACCACTCTTGAATGAAAGAGTCGCGGATGGACAATTACCCATCCACCACTATCAAGCATGACATTGACGAGCAGGGCATGACACGCTTCGCAACGGGCAACCACGATAGGTCTGGTACGAAATACAATCCCAGCACCCGAAAAGCAATCTTGCACTTCCGTATCGAACCGACCCCTCTCCGACTCCTCAGGAATAAGCACCCATGGGGGCACAAGAGGATGAGGGGCCCACTCATCGAACTCCTGCACGATCCGCGATCCGTAAGGGGCCTGCCCGCACCTGACACTCACTCCGTACGCTTCACCGAAGGAGCAGAGAAATCGGATCAATTTCTCCTCTTCCGGCCCATGAGAATAACCTGACCAGCGGGCCCAAATATCTGTCCCCAGAAATCGATCGGCATAATTAGTAGATAGCCGAACATCCAATACTTGAAGTCCGGCAAGCGCCCAGTTCTGGGCATGAACCGATTCATCCGGAGAAAGTGAAGTTTCTAGGAATGAGCACAGAAGTTCAGCGTCCTCATGAGTGCCGAATCGGACCAGAGCGAAACAGTAACCCCGCAGAGGGTTAGCCGCAGAACGCTGCAGAAGAAGCCTGCCGATGAGATCCCGGAAGGCGACCCTGCCATCCATTCCTATCAACCATGCTGCCGTCAGACTTGCGCGCCAATCACCTCGGAGCAGGGAAATCAGTTCGGCATCGGTTACGTCCCGCGCAGCTTCTGCCAAGGATCTTCCAAACGCATCCCGACGCCCATCACTCATATGCGTAATGTTCCAGCCATGGAGCTTCATGTAGCGTCGATCAGGTAGAACATAGCGTCGAACTGCAGCAAGGATCTCTGGATCATCGTTGGGCCACATGGAAAGCATTCTATACGCCGCCCGCAAGACGCGATGTTGAAATACAGCGATAATCTGGATGCAGAGTGTGTAACCCTCCTTCGACTCGGCTCGCAGGGCCGCTTCCGCGTAGGCCGTTCTCGTCAAATACGAAGGCGTCACGGACCTGGGAGTGCGAGAGACGACGTCACGGCCTGACGGATGGACAATCCCGCCTGCAGTCCCCCTCTGCGCCCATCGGAAGTCGGGCGGACGCCTGCAGCAGGTGCAACTGCGACTTCTGGGCAGACGTGGGAGATAGTGGCGGGCTCGGGCAAAGACCGAGACGTGAGTTGCCCTCCTCAAGACATGTTTCGAGCCAGGTCGGCGTCGGACTGATCACAAGTACCGCCAGTGGTCACAGTCGCCCAGACCGTTTTTCCCAAGGGGCGTGGCGTGACGCCCCAGTCGTCCGCCAGCCCGTCCACCAGGAGCAGGCCGCGGCCCGACTCGACGTCCGGGGTCACCGGCTCGGGCACGAGGGACGGGAGGCGTTCGGTGCGGGTGTCGGAGACCTCGATACGCAGGGCGCCTGAGGTCGACAGCAGCAGGCGCAGCTCGAAGTCGCGGCCCGGTACGCGGCCGTGGGTCACCGCGTTCGTCGCTAGTTCCGCGACGATATGGGCCACCGTGTCGGACGCGTGCGTGCCGTGCACGTAGCCCCATGCGTCGAGTTGCTGGACCGCCAGGCGGCGGGCGAGGCGGGCACCGCGGCGGGTGGCGGTGAAGCGCTGGACGAACTCAGCCTTGCAGGTGGTCGTTTCCGTATTCACGTCACCGAGCGTGTCCGGCTCTGCCTACCCTGACCAGGGGTTGCCGGTCGACGGAGCGTCGTTGTGCGAGTACGCGGGCCGCGGTGTGCGGGTCGTCGGGCGTGACCGTGCAGGCGGTGAGGCGAGAGGCAGGTCGGGGCATGGCGGACTCTGAACGCGACGAGCGGCCGGAACGGCCGGCCGAGGTGGACGGGACCACGCATCTGTTCCGTGCGCTCGGAAAGCAGATCAAGGTGCTGCGCGAGGCCACCGGGCTGAGCCAGAAGGAGCTTGGCGCGGCTACGCACTGCGGCGAGGCGCTGATTTCGGCGATGGAACGCGGCGTCCGCACGCCGCAGCCGGACTTCCTCGAGCGCGCGGACGAGCTGCTGGACGCGCGGGGCGTACTGAGGGCGGCGGTACCGGACGTACGGGAGGCGCAGGCGAAGGCTCGGACCCGGCATCCGGAGTGGTACCGGAATTACGCCAAGTTGGAGGCGGGAGCAGTAGAACTGCACGACTACAGCAACCAGGTCGTACATGGTCTGCTGCAGACAGAGGACTACGCGCGGGCCATTTTCTCTCAGCGTCGCCCTCTGCTCGATGAGGACACCATCGTGATTCGAGTCGCCGACCGGCTCGCGCGCCAGCAGCTCTTCGAGCGATGGCCGGCGCCTACGTGCAGCTTCATCGTGGAGGAGGCTGCGCTGCAGCGGCCGATCGGCGGCCGCGCCGTGCACGAGGCTCAGCTGCGTCAGCTCCTGCGCGTGGGGCGTATGCGGACTGTGGAGCTCCAGGTCATGCCGACGGATCGGGAAGAACATCCCAACGTGGACGGGGTCTTCACCCTGCTCACTGCTGAGGCTCGCCAACAGGTGGCCTACACAGAGGTACAGGGCTATCCACGATTGATCACCGATGCGGAACAGGTCCGTCTGATCACCGCTCGCTATGGCATTCTTCGATCTCAAGCCCTGAACGCCCGGGAGTCCCTGGCCCTGATCGAGAAGATGCTGGGAGAGCGATGAACACCGAGCAGCAGCTCCACTGGTTCAAGAGCAGTCACAGTGGCGGCGAAGGAGGCTCCTGCGTCGAGGTCGCGACCGCATCGGCGACCGTCCACGTCCGCGACTCCAAGGACCTCGCCGGGCCCCGGCTGGCCGTCGCGCCCGCCGCCTGGGGCGACTTCGTCGCGTACGCCCGGGCCGTGTCCGCTCGCTGAGGCGCACACACGGGCCTCACGGGGCGGGCAAGCGCGCCCATACGGCGGCGATTTGTCATGGTTGGGCCGGATCGGGGTTTCCCGGTCCCGGTTCTCCAGGACCCCGAGGTCCCCGCTTCAAAAAGCTTTAAGAACCAGGGAAAGAACCAACCCCACCCCACCTCACCCTCCGCTCACTCGGACGGGTGATCCACCCCAACTCAACTGGCGCATATGCCGCTACGCCGTGCAAGCTCAGCCACAGCAACCGCAGAAATGCGGCGGCCCCCGGCCGGGACTGGCATCCCGATCGAGGGCCTCACCAACGAGGAAATAGGCCTTCCCCATGGCTGTAGCGCAGCTTAACGCGCCCGTGTGCGCGTCGCCGCCCGTTCCCGCGGTCGGTATCCGGCACATCAACCTGCCGCACAATGACCGCTTCGTCGTGGTCGGCAACCATCTCGCCCAGCACAGCGGCCTGTCGCTGACAGCGATCGGGCTGTCCGTCCACATCCAGTCGCTCCGCGCGGGCACCAGGATCTCGATCAAGAAGCTCACCGAGCGGTTCCCAGAGGGCGAGGACCGCATCACGGACGCGCTCAACGAGCTTGAACAGCACGGGTATCTGCGGCGTACGCGAGTGCGGCTGCCCTCGGGGCAGCTGATCACGACGACGGAGTCGTTCAACAACCCGCCCGCGCTGCGCGACCGTGTGCGACGGGAGGCGACGGTCCGGCCCGTGCCGGAGGCACCACCACCGCCCGGGCCGGCGGCAGAGCCCACGCCGCCGCCCCCACCACGCCCCGATCCCGAACGCGAGCCCGAGCCCGAGCCCGTGGCACCGAAGCCCAGGCCCACGGCGCCGGCCGCTCCCGTCCCCACGAGCCCCGTCCCCGCCGCGCTCCTCGCGGACCTGCGCCGTCACGATCCCCGGCTGCTGCTCTCCCGGCGGGACGTCGCCCGGCTCGCGCCGGCCGTCGACGCCTGGCTGGCGCGCGGCGTCGCGCCCGACGCCGTGCGGCGGGCGCTGACGGCCGAGCTGCCCGCCGGGCAGCTGCACCACCCGGCGGCGTTGCTCCGGTACCGGCTGACGGCGCTGCTGCCGCCTCCGCTCCCGGCCGCAACTCCTGCCGCGCCGCGCCCGGACCCGTTTCAGACCTGCGACGCATGCGACCTCGCGTTCCGCGCGCCGGAGCCGGGGCTGTGCAAGCACTGCGCGACGGCCGCCGCTCTCTTGACGTCATGACCGTCGGTCCACACATCGGCCGTGTGGGAACTCCTGCGCGTGCGCGAAGCACGGGCAGCATGGGCACCGTTCATCGAGTCCGGCCTCGTGCTGATCTGCGAGCCCACCACGGCCGAGTTTCTCCGCTCGGCGACCAGCCCGGCCCACCGGGATGACCTCGAGGAGCGGCTCCACAGCATGTTCTCGACCGTCCGGGTTCCCGGGGGTGCATGGTCCTGGGTCGGCACGGCACAGTACAAGCTCACGCAGAAGGGCCAGCATCGCGGTGCAGGCCCGTTGGACCTGCTGGTGTGCGCCACGGCGGTCCACCACGGTCTGGTCGTGCTGCACCGCGACAACGACTTCCCCGCTGACGCTCGCGTCGTCGACGAGGCCGAGGTGAGGGACGTCCGGGATCCGTACTCCGCCTGACTCCTGGCGCCTCCTACAGGTACTGCGCGTACTCGTCCAGCACCCGCAGCACCTCCGGCTCGTCACCCGGCGGGAGTTGCAGCACGACCTCCTCCACGCCCAGCTCCGTGTAGTGCGCCAGCTTGCCCGTCGACGGGCGGACCGCGTACGGGACGATCTGGAGGGTCTTCGGGTCGCGGCCCGCCGACTCCCACGCGGCGCGCAGCTGCGGCACGGTCTCCGTGAGGCCCCGGCCGCCGATCGGGAGCCAGCCGTCCGCGTACTCCGTGATGTGGGAGAACAGTTTCGGGCCCGCCGCGCCGCCGACCAGGATGCGGGGGGCTCCGCAGGCCGGTTTGGGGAAGGCCGAGGACGGGCGGACCGATCCGAACTCGCCCTTGTACGCGGTGGGTTCCGGCGCCCACAGGGCTCGCATCAGCCGCATCCGGTCCAGCACGAGCTCGCGGCGCGTCGGCCACTCGACCCCGTGGTCCGCCGCCTCCTCCTTGTTCCAGCCGAAGCCGACACCCAGCGTGAAACGGCCGCCGGAGACGTGGTCCAGCGTGGCGATCTGCTTCGCCAGGTCGATCGGGTCGTGCTGGGCGACCAGGGTGATGCCCGTGCCGAGAGTCAGCCTCGACGTTACGGCCGCCGCCTGCGCCAGGGCCACGAACGGGTCGAGGGTGCGGCCGTATTCGCTCGGCAGTTCGCCGCCCGCCGGGTAGCCGGTGGACCGCTCCACCGGGATGTGGGTGTGCTCCGGGACGTACAGGCCGGCGAAGCCCCGCTGCTCCAGCTCCCGGGCCAGCCGCACCGGGCTGATCGTCTCGTCGGTCAGGAAGATGGTGGTCGAGATCCGCATACGCCCAACGTATGCCGTAGGGGGATCGCTCGTCGCCGGTCATGACGGCGTCGTTCGTCAAATCCCTTCCCTTGGCCGCACGTTAACGGCTCAATACCAGGGTTCGACTGCAAGCTGCATCACTCCTGTCCCTCTCGACACCCTGGGGAGCCGACGGCATGTGCAACGAGGAAGAACACGCGGGACACACCAGCCACGCAGAACACGCGATGGCTCGGCGCGGGCTCATCGTGACGGGGGCGGCCGCCGCCCTTACCTTGGGCAGCGTGAGCTTCGCGAGCGCCGCGCCCCGCGGGAGCGGCACGCCCCGCGACGGCGGCACGCAGACCGAGGTCGTGCGCGGCACGCTGCCGCCCGGCTCGCCCGACTACGTCTACCTGCCGGTCGACGTGCCACGCGGCGTGCGGGAGATCCGCGTCTCGTACACGTACGAGAAGCCTGCGGTCCCCGCCGGTACGGCCGGCAACGCCCTCGACATCGGCCTGTTCGACGAGCGCGGCACCGAGCTGGGCGGCGAAGGCTTCCGGGGGTGGTCGGGCGGGGCGCGGTCCGAGTTCTTCGTCCGGGCGGACGACGCCACTCCCGGGTACATCCCGGGGCCGGTCCGCCCCGGGACCTGGTACATCGCCCTCGGGCCGTACACCGTCGCACCGCAGGGCCTCGCCTACGAGGTCACCGTCACGCTCGAGTACGGGCCCGCGCCGGAGCGCCGCAAGCCGGTTTATCCCGCCGAACGCGCCAAGGGACGCGGGCGCGCCTGGTACCGGGGCGACTGCCACATCCACTCCTGGTACTCGGACGGCAGGCGCACCCCCGCCGAGATCGCTGCCCTCGCGCGGGCCGCCGGGCTCGACTTCATCAACTCGTCCGAGCACAACACCCACTCCGCGCACGCCCACTGGGCCGACCAGGCGGGCGATGACCTGCTGATTCTGCTCGGCGAGGAGGTCACCACCCGCAACGGGCACGTGGTGGCACTGGGCACCGACCCGGGGACGTTCGTCGACTGGCGCTACCGGGCGCGCGACAACCGCTTCGGGCACTACGCCCGCGCGATCAGGCGGGCCGGCGGCCTTGTCGTACCGGCGCATCCGCACGCCACCTGCATCGGCTGCAACTGGAAGTTCGGCTTCGGGGACGCCGATGCGGTGGAGGTCTGGAACGGGCCGTACACGCCCGACGACGAGGTCTCGCTCGCGGACTGGGACAGCGCGCTCGCCGTCGCCGCCCGCGGCGGGAAGCGCTGGACACCGGCCATGGGCAGCAGCGACGCGCACCGCGACCCCGACCCGATCGGCACGCCGCAGACCGTCGTGCTCGCCGATGATCTGACGCGCGAGGCGATCCTCGAAGGGATCAGGGCCGGGCGCAGTTACATCGCCGAGTCCCAGGACGTGTCGGTGACGTTCTCCGCAGCGGGCGGGCGCGGGCGGCATGCCGGCATCGGTGAGCGGCTGCGCGTGGCGGACGACGACCCGGTGACGGTACGGCTGGAGGTGACGGGCGCGCCCGGCTGCTCGGTCCGCTTCGTCACCGACCAGGGCGTACTGCACACGGCGGCGCTGCCGGCGGACGGCGCGGGGACGGTGGAGTGGCGTACGACCGCGCAGTACGCCACCTATGTACGGGCCGAGGTGCGGCACCCGGCCGTGATGCCGCCGCTGCCGGGGGCACCGGCCGCGCTCACCAACCCGATTTTCCTCGGGGGACATTGACCGGCGGTGGCGGACAACTGGTGGGCGGGGAAAAGCAGATGTGGAACACCCCGGAGGTCTCTAGGGTCCGGGGCATGGGATCACTTGTTCGCCACATCACCATCGACTGCGCCGACGCCTACCGGCTGGCCACCTTCTGGGCCGAGGTGCTCGACGCCCGGGTCTCCGACGAGGACGCGCCCGGCGACCCCGAGGCGCTCGTCGAGTCGAAGGGCGGGGCGCTGCTGTTCGTCACCGTCCCCGAGTCGAAGACGGTGAAGAACCGCGTCCACCTGGACATCGTGCCGACGGACCGCACCCGGGACGAGGAGGTGGACCGCCTGCTGGCCCTGGGGGCGGCCCTGGTGGGCGACCACCGTGTCCCGGACGGCCGGGGGTGGGTGACGCTGGCGGACCTGGAGGGCAACGAGTTCTGCGTCGAGCGCGGCGCTGCCGAGCGGACGGCCTGACGACGCCGAAACGGCCGCCTGCCCAGGCCCCGCGCTCCCTACCGGCGGTCCTTGCCGATCGGGAAGAGCGGGGTCCAGGGCAGTGCCGTGCGCCACGCGTGGCCACCGCGCATCCAGTCTCCGATGATCTTCGCGACCGGCTCGGGGCCGATGACGTCTCCCTGACAGGGCACGTGCGCCTCGAAGTGCAGTGGGTCGCCGCCCTCGCGGTACTCGACCTGGTAGCTGAAGTCGTCGTTCAGGTAGACCTGCATGAAGTGCTGGTCCACCGGTTCTCTGTCGGTCCGCTCGACGATCACGAACGGGTGGGACAGATTCATGTCGGCGAGCATGTCGTGGACGGCCACCTCCGACGGGTCGTCGATGGACTTCCCGCCGGCTTCCTTGGCCCGGATCAACGGCTTCGTCATGCAGGCGACCCTAGGACCCGGCACCGACGGTCGGCTGCTCAGTCCGCCATGACCAGCGACGGCGTCTCCTTCGTCAGCACCTCGCCCCGGAAGAACGCCGGGCTGCGGCGCTGCATGACGAGCATCAGGACGACTCCGAGCAGGAGCAGGCCGACGCCGATGACGAACACCGAGCCCATGCCGAGGACCGACGAGCCGGAGCCGTAGGCCGGGTCCCACATGTCGTAGAGGGTCTTGGCGAAGACGGCGGTGAGCATCAGGCCGCCGACGCCGGGCAGGACGCCCTTGACGAGCAGGTTGGCGGTCGACCGGGTCAGCTCCTTGCGGAAGAACCAGACGCAGGCGAAGGCCGTGATCGAGTAGTAGAAGCAGATCATCAGGCCGAGGGCGTAGATGGTGTCGACGAGGACGTTCTCACTGACGAGGCTCATCACCGTGTAGAAGGCGCCGGTGGCGATGCCCGCGACCACGGTGGCGAGGCCGGGGGTCTTGAAGCGCGGGTGGACCTTGGCGAAAGCCTTCGGCATGGCGTCGTACGCGCTCATCGCGAGAGCGGTACGGGCGACCGGGATGAAGGTGGTCTGCAGGCTCGCCGCGGCGGATGCGAGCACCGCGACGAAGAGCAGGATGCCGAGACCGGAGCCCATGACCGGGTCGGCCAGGACGGCGAACACGTTGTCGGAGGTGTCCGGATTGCCGAGGCCGGTGCCCTCCTCGCCGATACCGGCGTACATCTGCACCGCGATGGCGACCATCAGGTACGAGGCGACGATCACGACCATGGCGAGCATGGCGGAGCGGCCGGGCGTGCGGGAGCTGCCGACGCTCTCCTCGTTGATGGACAGACAGGCGTCCCAGCCCCAGTAAATGAAGATCGAGAGGGAGAGTCCGGCGGTGAAGGCGGAGAAGGACTCGATGCCGAAGGGGTTCATCCAGGACAGCGAGAAGTCCAGGGAGCCCGCCACCTCGTCGGACTTCATGACCGCCATGGCGGCGAACATGACGATGACGGTGAGCTGGAGCCCGACCAGGGCGTACTGGACCCACTTGGTCGCGGTGATGCCCCGGTAGCTGATGGCCGTGGCGACGGCGATGAAGGCGAGGGTGGTGAGGATGTGGACGGCCTTGTTGCCGTCGAGGGCGGCGACACCGTCGCTGCCCGTGATCTCCCCAGCGGTGAGCCAGAAGAACGACGTGGCCACGCCGGCAAGGTTGGACAGGACCACGACGGTGGCCACCAGCAGGCCCCAGCCGCACATCCAGCCGATCTTTGGCCCGAAGGCCTTCACCGACCAGGTGAAGGAGGTGCCGCAGTCCGGCACTGCCTTGTTGAGCTCCCGGTACGCGAAGGCCACGAGCAGCATCGGCAGAAAGCCCGCCAGGAAGATCGCGGGCATCTGGAGCCCCACTTCCGAGACGGTCGGCCCCAGGGTGGAAGTCAGGCAGTAAACGGGGGCGACTGTCGAGACGCCGATGACGGCTCCGCCCATCAGGCCGACGGAGTTCCCGCCGAGGCCCTTGGTGCGGACACCCCCGTCAGGGGCGCTCCGTACCGTGTCTCCGGCCTGTGGCCGCGCATCGAGCTGAGTCATGAGGAGGACGTTAAGTGCTGCGGTTTCCACATCCGGATGATTGAAGTCCGCATCGTGGGGGATCCTCAGCGTTCGATTCCAAGGGCGTAATGGCGAGACGGTCGATGTTTGGAAGACGCATTGCCGTTACCAGTGATACATCAGGAGGCGTCACCGCCGGTCTTCCGAGATGCGGAAACCGCAGCAACACCCGATTTGTCCGATTCCAAAATTTCCCGTGTCTTTTTACGGGCCCCGCATTCCCAAGGGTTGCAGCACGACGTCAGCCCGGCCACACCACCGCTTGGAGCTCGCTGTACGCATGCAGCGCGTACGAGCCGACGTCCCGGCCCACCCCGCTCCGCTTGAACCCGCCGAACGGCGCCTCCATGTTCCGGCCGACCGTGTTCACCCCGACCCCGCCTGCCCGCAGCTCTCCGGCGACTCGGAACGCCCGCGCCACATCGCTGGACCAGACGTAGTCGATCAGGCCGTAGTCGCCGTCGTCGGCGAGCGCGACGCCCTCCTCTTCGTCGTCGAACGGGACCACGACCACCACAGGACCGAAGATCTCCTCCCGCACCACCCGCATGTCGTTGGTGCAGTCGGCGAAGAGGGTCGGTGCGACGTAGAAGCCCCTGTCGTACGCGGGGCGCTCGCCTCCCGCCACCAGACGCGCGCCTTCCTTCCTGCCCAGCTCGACGTACGCCTCCACACGGTCGCGGTGCGCCGCCGAGATGACCGGTCCGACGACCGTCGCCGGGTCGGACGGATCGCCGACCTTCAGATGTGCGGCGTACCGCGCGAGCCCCTCGACGAGGCGGTCGTACACCCCGCGCTGCGCGATCACCCGCGTCGGCGCCGTACAGATCTGCCCGCTGTAGAACGAGAACGTCGTGCCGATCCCGCGGACCGCCGCCTCGATGTCCGCGTCGTCGAAGACGAGCGCCGCGCCCTTGCCGCCGAGCTCCATCAGCTGACGCTTCATCCCGCGGCCGCACACCTCGGCGATGCGTCGGCCGACCGCCGTGGAACCGGTGAAGCTGACCATGTCGACGTCCGGGGAGTCGACGGCCGCCTCACCGACGGCGGGCGCGGAACCGGTGACCACGTTGACCGTGCCGGGCGGTGCGCCGGCCTCCTCCAGCGCCGCCGCCATCCGGTAGACCGACAGCGGGTCCTGCGGCGCGGGCTTCACGACGACCGTGTTGCCCATCGCCAGCGCGGGCGCGACCTTGCCGGCCGGGTTCGCCCACGGATTGTTGTACGAGGTGATGCAGGTGACCACGCCGACCGGGCGGCGGACCGCGATCGCGCCGAAGACACCCGACCTGCCCATCGGGCCCGCGGCGTTGATCTGCGGCGGCACGGCCTGTTCGACCGGCTCCAGCGCACCCTTGGCGTAACGGCGGAAACGGGCCGCGCCGACCGCGACCTGCATTCCGCGGGCGGTCGCCGTCGTCGCGCCGCTCTCGGCGCGGGCGAGCTCCGTGTGCGCTTCGCCGTCCCGTTGGACGAGGGAGGCCGCCCGGTCCAGGATCGCGGCCCGCTCCTCCGGCTTCGTACGGGACCAGGCCGGGAAGGCCGCACGGGCGGCGGCGGCGGCGTCGCGGACCTGGGTGCGGCTCGCCTCGGGGGCGAGGCCGACGACCCCCTCCGTGGCCGGGTCGATCACCTCGTAATGGCCGTCGTCCGGCTCGACCCACTCCCCCGCGATGAACAGCCGCTGCGCCCTCATCGGGTCGACACCGTCCTGGTGTCCCGCCCCGACCGGAGCACGATGCCCGGTACGGCGCCGGTCACCTCGTCGTTCCGTATCGTCTCCACGCCGTTGACGCGGACCGACACGATGCCGATGGCCTTCGCGTCGAGTCGCGGGCTGTCGCCCGGCAGGTCGTGCACGAGCGTCGCCGGGCCGGCGTCGATTCGCTCCGGGTCGAAAAGGACCAGATCGGCGTGGTGGCCCACGGCGATCCTGCCGCGTCCACGCAGGCCGAAGAGCTTCGCCGGATCGTCGGTCAGCATCTTCACGGCATGCTCCAGGCCGACCAGTTTCCGACCCCGGAGACAGTCGCCGAGGAAGCGGGTCGTGTACGGCGCGCCACACATCCGGTCCAGGTGCGCGCCGGCGTCCGAGCCGCCGAGCAGCACGTCCTCGTGCTGCCAGGTCTCCGCACGCAGGGCCCAGGAGTCCGGGTCGTTGTCGGTGGGCATGGGCCACAGGACCGTGCGCAGGTCGTCGTTGGCGCAGATCTCCACCAGGCACCCGAACGGGTCCTGGCCGCGTTCGGCGGCGAGGTCGCGGACGACCCGGCCGGTCAGGCCCTCGTTCTCGGCGGTGTACGTGTCGCCGACGACGTAACGGCCGAAGTTCGCGAGCCGGCGGAACACACCGGCCTCCTTGGAGTCGGCACGGCGCAGCATCTCGGCACGCGTCGCCGGATCGCGGAGCTTCGCGATGCGCTCGGGGACGGGCAGCGACAGGATCTCGCCCCAGCCGGGGATGAGGTTCAGCGCGCAGAACGTGCCCAAGGACATGTTCATCGGCGTCAGGATCGGCATGGTGAGCGCGACGATCCGCCCACCGGCCTTACGGGCGCGCTCGGAGGGGACCAGCTGGCGCGGTGCGCGTTCGGGCACGGAGGCGTCGATGGTCAGCACGTTCCAGTTGAGCGGCCTTCCCGCGGCGGCGCTCATCTCGACCAAGAGGTCGATCTCGTCGTCCCCGAACTGGTCGAGGCAGCCCGCGACGATCGCCTCGAGCTGGGTGCCCTCGTGCTCCCCCACCGCCGTGGAGAGCGCGAGGAGCTCGTCGGGACGGGCATGGCGGGAGGGGACGGGCATGCCGTCGCCGTCGGAGTGGGTGGAGGACTGGGTGGTGGACAGCCCCCAGGCGCCGGCGTCCATCGCGTCGTGCAACAGGGCGACCATGGCGTCGAGTTGGGCGGCCGTCGGGGTGCCGCCGACCGCCTCCGGGCCCATCACATACCGGCGCAGGGCGCAGTGGCCGACCATGAACCCCGCGTTGACGGCGATGCGGCCGTCGAGGGCGTCGAGGTATTCGCCGAAGGTGTGCCAACTCCAGGGCGCGCCCTGCTCCAACGCCACCAGGGACATGCCCTCGACGCGGGACATCATCCGGCGCGTGTAGTCGGCGTCGTCGGGACGGGCCGGGTTGAGCGGGGCGAGAGTGAAGCCGCAGTTGCCGCCGGCGACGGTGGTCACGCCGTGGTTCAGGGACGGGGTGGCGTACGGGTCCCAGAACAGCTGGGCGTCGTAATGGGTGTGCGGATCGACGAAGCCTGGAGCGAGGACGAGACCGGTGGCGTCCTCGGTGGTGCGGGCGGGCTCCGTCACCTGGCCGGGTGGGGCGATGACGGCGATGCGGCCGTCGCCGCCGATGCCGAGGTCGGCGCGGTAGGCGGGGGCGCCGGTGCCGTCGACGACGGTCGCGCTGCGGATGAGATGGGCGAGCATGGTGTCCCCTTCTGCGGGTGGGGTTCTGGGGCGCGGGTGGGGCGGCGTGGCGGTATGGCGGCGTGGCTGTGGCCCGGCCGGAAGGCACCGCGGTCGGCCGCGACGGCGGTACGGGCTCTCCGGCCGGGCCGGTACGGGCGACGGTCCGGGAAGACGGCGCCCGCGCTGGGGGGTGGGGCGGGGTGGGGCCGCTGCGCGGGGCCGTCCCCCACCCCGCCCCTTTCCGAAACCGGGCTCCGCCCGGACCCGGTAAAGCACCGGGGCAACTCAGCCCCGCCGGCGATCGATGCGCGGGATTCGGGGCGGGGCCCCGACAGGACCGGCACGTTCAAGCCCCGACGGCGACCCCGGCGCCGGAGCCCCCGGACACGCGTCCCCGCCCCGTCAGGCCGCCTCGCGGAAACGCGTCGTGCGGTGGACCGGGTCCGTGTCGATCTGAGGGATGACGTGCTCACCGATCAGGCGGATCGTCGTCATCGTGTCCTCGTACGACACCCCGATCGGCAGCCCGAACGACAGTTGGTCCGCCCCCGCCTGTTCCCACCGCTTGCACTGCTGCAGCACCTCCGCCGGGTCGCCGCAGATCATCAGCTCCTCGGCTATCAGCAGCTCGATGATCTCCGTGGTGTACTCCGGCAGCAGTTCGGGCCACTCCGGGACGCCCTCCGGCCGCGGGAACGTGTCGTGGTAGCGGAAGAGCAGCGACTGCAGGTAGTTCAGCCCGCCCCCGACCGCGATCTCGACCGCGCGCTCATGCGTCTCCGCGCAGATCGCCGTCGATGTGACCATCACGTTGTCGTTGACGAACGCGCCGACCGCCTTCGCCTCCTTCACCGCGTTCTTGTAGGACTCGAGGACCCACTCCATGTCGGAGACCTTCTGGACGCTGAAGCCCAGTACCCCGAGGCCCTTCCTGCCGGCCATGGCGTACGAGGACGGGGAGCCCGCCGCGTACCACATGGCCGGGTGGGCGGGCCCGTACGGCTTGGGGAGGATCTTCCGCGGCGGCAGGGACCAGTGCTTGCCCTGGAAGCCGACGTACTCGTCCTGGAGCCACATCTTGGGGAACTCGGCGATGGTCTCCTCCCAGATCTCCTTGGTGTGGTTCATGTCGGTGATGCCCGGCATGAATCCGAGGATCTCGTGGGATCCGGCGCCCCGGCCGGAGCCGAATTCGAAGCGGCCCTGGGAGAGGTGGTCGAGCATCGCGACCTTCTCGGCGACCTTGACCGGATGGTTGACGGGGGCCAGGGGGTTGAAGATGCCCGAGCCGAGGTGGATCCGTTCGGTCGCGTGGGCCAGGTAGCCGAGAAAGACGTCGTTGGCCGACAGGTGGGAGTACTCCTCCAGGAAGTGGTGCTCGGAGGCCCAGGCGTACTTGAACCCGGACTTGTCCGCCTGGATGACGTACTCGGTCTCCTCCATCAGCGCCTTGTGCTCGGCGAGGGGGTCGGTCTCGGCGCGCTTGCCGAGGTATCCCTGAACAAAGAGGCCGAATTCCAAGGGGGTTCACCGCCTTCATGTCTCCGACGGTTTCTGACGCACCGTCAGGTCTGGATGTGGCCGACTGTTCCACCGGCTGCCCGCGCAGTCAAGAGATGACGAACCATCAGAGAACGCTGACGCCCGCCAGCCAGCCGCCGTCGATCACGAACGGCTGGCCGGTGATGTAGGAGGAGTCGTCGCCGGTCAGGAAGAGCGCCAGCTTCGCGACCTCCTCCGGCCGGCCGACCCGGCCGAGCGGCACGAGCGTGCGGTACAGGCTCTCGATCGCGCCCGGGTCCGTGCCCTCCGGATTGCTCATGGGGGTGTCCACGGCACCCGGGCAGACCGCGTTGACCCGGACGCCCTTTGCCGCCAGCTCCAGCGCCGCCACCCGCGTCAGGCCGAGAATCGCGTGCTTGGAAGCGGCGTAGGCGCCCACGTACGCCATTCCCGTGAGCGCCGTGTACGAAGCGGTGTTGACGATCGTGCCGCCGCCGGCCGCCTCGAGCTCGGGGGCGAGACTGCGGATGCCGAGGAACGTACCGACCTGATTGACCTGCGTGATCAGCTGGAACTCCTCCAGCGGGGTCGCGACCAGCTCGTTGAAGCGCAGGATGCCCGCGTTGTTGACCAGTCCGTCGACCTTCCCGTAGGCGTCCTTCGCCGCGGCCACGGCAGCGGTCCAGTCGGCCTCGCGGCTCACGTCCAGGTGGACGTAGAGCCCGCCGATCTCCTTGGCGAGCGGTTCGCCCAGCTCGTCGAGGACGTCCGCGAGGACCACCCGCGCACCCTCGGCGGCGAACAGCCTCGCCTCCTGCTCGCCCTGCCCGCGCGCCGCGCCCGTGATGAGGACGACGCGTCCGTCCAGCTTGCCCATGCGTGCTCTCCCTGGTCAGTCGAGGTGCGGGGCGACGTCGGCGGCAAAGGCCGCCATCTGGTCGGTGAGTTCGCTGCGGCTCCTGCTGCGGAACCGCACCTGGATCTGGTGCACGCCCATCACCGCGTAGGCGCGCAGCGACTCGGCGAGCGCATCCGGCTTCCCGGTCAGCGTTCTGCGACCGGTGCGCCAGTTCGGCTCGCCGACGTAGAGGGGTTCGGTGATCGCGCCAATCGTGAGGGGCGCCTCGATGCCCGCCGCCTCGCGCAGTTGTTTGATCCGGGCGATCTGCCGGGGCAGCTTGTCGCGCGGGTCGCCCTGCGGCAGCCAGCCGTCGCCCTTGAGCGCGGCCCGGCGCACGGCGGCGGGCGAGGACCCGCCGACCCACACGGGGACGCGCGCCTGGGCGGGCCTCGGGCGTTGCCCCAGGTCCTTGAAGGAGTACCGCTCGCCGTCGAACTCGGGGAACTCCTCGGGGCCGAGCGCCGCCCGCAGCGCGTCGAGCGTCTCGTCGAGGGCGGGGCCACGGGCGTCGAAGTCGACGCCGAGCGTCTCGAACTCCTCCCGCACATGCCCGGCACCGACGCCGAGGATCAGCCGACCGCCGGACAGATGGTCGAGGGTGGCGTACTGCTTGGCGGTCAGCAGGGGGTGGCGCAGCCCCACGACGGCGACATGGCTCAGCAGCCGGACCCGCTCGGTCGCTGCCGCGAGGAACGACAGGGTGGCGACCGGGTCGTACCAGACCGTGGACATGGCGTCCGCGAGGCGGCGCGGGATGGCGACGTGGTCGCAGACGGCGATGTACGCGAAACCGGCCAGGTCGGCCGCCCGGGCGATATCGGCGAGGCCCTCCGGGCCGGCCTCGACCTCCCAGGGTTCGGCGTAGAGGGTGCTCTGGGACTGGACCGGAAGCTGCATCCCGTACGCCACCATGGAGACTCCCCACAATCTGACGGCCCGTCACAAACGGCTGTTCGCCATCGTCGTAGCTGACGCGCCATCAGACAAGGGGTGCGCCCACAGGCGAGGAATGCGGGGGTGTCAGCCCAGCAGGGCATACACCGTCGAGGCCCGGGCGGCCGGGCCGTCCGCACCCTCCGCGGTCATGGTGACGTCGGCAAAGGCCATGCGCCTGCCCAGCTTGGTGAGGCGCGCGTCGACCAGTACGTCTGCGCCGACGACGGCCCGCTGGAAGGTGGTGGACTGCTGGACCGTCGTCATCGGGACAAACGCGCCGCGCGCCGAGGACACGGCGATCACGGTCGCGGTGTCCGCGGCGGCCATCAGTGCCTGCCCGCTCAGCCCGCCGCCCTCGCGCGCCAGCCGGGCGTCCCAGGGAAGTCTCAGCACGGCGTGCAGGTCGCCCGTCTCCAGGACGGACAGTCCCAGTTCGAGGACCCAGGGCGCGAAGTTGTCGGCGAGCATCTTGTCTGCTTCTGCGAGGGAGAGCGTCATGGGCAGCATGTTCCCGCGAACCGGCGGCTGCAGGTAGCGGGCCCGGAACGGCTGGATCCGGCCACGGCCCGCCGTCCCGTGACGGCACGGACCTGCCACCATGTCCGGGCAGCCGTCGGGGGTCGAGGACCGTCGGGTCCAGCGAGGTGGGGAAGCAATGAGCGAGAACGACATGTACGGCAAGCTGATCGCCATGCTCGACGAGCACGGCGCCGCCTACCGGGTGATCGAGCACGCCCCGGAGGGAGCCACGGAGGCCGTGAGCGCGCTGCGGGGCAACACTCTGGCCCAGGCGGCCAAGTGCATTGTCGTGATGGTCAAGGTCGGCAAGAAGGTGACCCGTTACGCCCTGGCCGTCGTGCCCGGCGACAGGCGGGTGGATCTGGCCAGGATCAAGGAACTGTTCGGCGGCACGTACGTCTCCTTCGCCTCCCAGGACGCGGCGGAGGAACTGGCCGGCTCACAGAGCGGGACGATCCTGCCGTTCTCGTTCGAGGAGCGCCTGGAGCTGCTCGTCGACCCGGAGTTGCTGCGGCACTCCGAGATCTACTTCAACGCCGCCCGCCTCGACCGGTCCCTCGCACTGGCGGCGATCGACTACCGGTCGATCGCCGAGCCGCGCATCGAGACGATCTCGCAGCCCTGACCCGCTCGGCACGCCGACGATTCGCATGGACCTCTTGAGGATGCGGGGTGACTTACGGATACGCCAACCGCCCGATGAGCCGGTTGACCGGGCGTGAGGGGAAACTCCGACTACCTTGCGAAGCAGCGTGGTGTTTGTTTCCGCGCAGCGAAGCGGGAATTCACGGTTCTCCCCGCGGGAGGCGGCGCGCGGGGCTCACGCCTCGCGCAGTTCCCCCTCCAGCAGTCCCATCGCGAACTGGTCGTACCAGACGCCGTCACGGCGGAAGCTCTGGCGGAGGCGGCCCTCCTCGACGAAGCCCACCTTCTTGTAGACCTGCTGCGCGGCGTGGTTCTCCGTGACGACCGTCAGCTTGATCTTGTGGAGTCGCATCGTGTCGAAGCCGTAGCGGCACACCGTCCGCATCGCGTCCGTGGCGTAGCCCCGGCCCCAGTACTCCTTCTCGCCGAGGTAGATGTCCAGTTCCGCGATGCCGGTCTCAGGTTCGGCGTCGTGCAGGGCGACGAGGCCGATCAGCTGCGCGTCGCTTCGGGCCTCGATGCCGAGCAGCAGGTCTCCGTAGGTGTTGCGCGGGCGCTCCGCGAGCCACTTCTCGACGTGTTCCGGCGTCGAGGGGTGGTTGTCGTTCATCCAGCGCATGACGTCCGGGTCGTGGTTCCACCGCCACAGCGCCTCGGCGTCCGACGGGCCCATCGCCCGCAGCTTCACCAGTTCTCCGAGCACCATGCCCGCCGCCCCCTCCGGTTCGTTCGTGATCACGTCAGAGGTAAGCACGGGAGGCGTCGGGCTCTCAACGCGATTGGCTGCGAGGGCAGAACCTTCGCGAGCGCACCGCGAGGCCCGCGCCGATGGCCGGCTCGGCGAGGTCGAAGGACGTCAAGTCGGCTTTGACGGCGCGATGGCCAAGCTCAACAGCCTCAAGCAGGCTCCGACCGATGGCCGGCCGCAGCTGGTCGACCTCGGCATGCCGGTCTTCACCGACCACGCACCACTGCTTCAGCCAGGACCGGGGGAGCCCGGATACCGGCGCTGATCCTGTCACCGAGCACGTTCGGCTTGGCGAAGACCGCGGAACACCTCCGGGGTCGTCCATCCGCGCAGCGTGGCGGGAATCGTCGAGTGGAATGCGGCCTCGGCCGTGGTGGCGTCGAGGGCCCCGGCCAGTTCGAGAGTCACGAGCCCGTGCAGGGTTGCCCAGATCGCGAGGGCGATCGCCGTTGCGTCACCGGCGAGGACGGACGCCGTCAAGGCGCGATCGATCGCCGCGAGGAGCGGACGGATCGGGTCGATGGCACCGACCTCTCCCGACGGGTCGAAGGACTGCACACCACCGAACAGCACCGTGTACAGGTGGCTGTGTCCGCACGCCCAACGACGGTAGGCGACGGCCAGCGCGTAGAGGTCGGCGAGAGGGTCCGTGGAGGTCTGCACCGTCGACAGGTCCTGGAACAGGCCGGCGACGGCTCTGTCGCGCACCGCACCGATCAGCCCGTCCTTGCCACCGAACAAGGAGTACACCGCCGTCGTCGACGCCTCGGCAGCAGCGGCCACGGCGCGGACCGTGACCGACTCCCGTGGACGGGTGGCGAGCATCTCGGTCGCGCACTCCACAAGCCGCTCTTTGACGGCCTCGTCGTTTGTTCTGGGCCTACCCACGGTCAGCAGCCTACCTTCTTTGATAACGTCGTTTTGAAACAGCGTTCTGAAACTGTCGGAGGTCCGCTATGCCCACGTCCGCCATACGTCTCGTCCGCTTCACCGGACGCTTACTGCCGGCCCTGGCCGCCGTCGCAACGCTGGTCGTCGTCTTTCTCGCACTGATCGCCCTCACGGACGGGGCAGCTTCGGGGCTCGCCGCGTGGTTGACGACCCTCGGGACCGGGACTGTCCTCGCGCTGTGGCGGGGCCGGCGCCGCACCTGGCCGGCGCGGCTCGTGCCGTTCCTGCCGGTGATCGTCGCGGCGGCGTTGACGGCGACGGTCTGCATCCCGACCGTGCCGACGGCCCGGCACTACCCGCCCGCGCTGCCGTTCGTGTCCACTCAGCACTGGAACCTGGCCACGGGCAGCCGGGTCGCGGTGTATCACTATCCGCCCGCGAACCCCGGCCCCCGGCATCCCGTCCCGTTCGTGTACCTCCACGGAGGACCCGTCCGCGGCATCTCGGTGCAGGACCACCGGTTTCTGCGACTCCTGGCACGCCAGGGCTACGACGTCTACGCCTACGAACAGGCCGGTGGCGGACGAAGTGACCTGCTCCCCATGGACCAGTACACGATCTCCAGGTCGGTCCGTGACCTCGCCGCCTTCGTCGACCGCCTGGACAAGGGCAAGGTCGACGTCCTCGGATTCTCCGGAGGCGGTGTCGTGCTCGCCCAAGCCCTGGCCGACCCCGGCGTCGCCGCTCGCCTGCACCGGGCGATCATCGCCGAGCCCGGTCCCATGGACGGCCCCACCGCACACATCACCGGGCACAAGGGCCGAAAATCCGCACGCGGCCTCGCGCCGACCCCCACCGGACCGCGATCGACGCACGTCCCCCGGTACGCCGTGGCATTCGGCCTCATGCGACTCGGCCTCCTCACCCCCGACACCCAACTGATCGGACAGGCCGAAGGCGACAACGCCTTCACCGCCGCCGACCTCGGCAGCGACACCGCATCCGCCTACTGTGCGCGCGACGCGCACCGCATCCCCACCGAGGACACGGCACAGAACTTCTCCTTCAGCCCCGCCGCCAGCCTCCGCGTCCAGCAGACGGTCAAGGACTCGCCCTCCATCGCCCCGCAACTGAGGCAGTCCCGGACCCCCGCAATGCTGATGATCGCCGAGTGCTCCTCCCAGGTCCGTCAATGGGCGACCGCCGTCCTTGCCCATGACCCTGCCATCCAGCGCACGCAGTACATGCCCGGAGTCGGACACCACATGTGGAACGGCCTCGACGACAACAACGACCGAGCCGTTGCCGTCATCACTGCGTTCCTTCAGGACAAGCCGGCCCCCCTACCGAACCACCCGACCCGCGACGAGATCCCTGCCTTCCTGCGCGACCACAAATGACGACGATGCAGCCCGGCACCGGCAACGGCGGGCGAACCCTCGAAGCCGTCCGAGCCTTGCGACCAGCCGGACGATTCACGCCCAGACTGCCGCCTCACCGAGCAGCCCCGGCGTCAGCCCGTCCGGATCCGGTCCCGCACCTCCGGCCGCACCTCG
Organism: Streptomyces sp. NPDC096176; assembly: GCF_044763255.1. Lineage (NCBI taxonomy): Bacteria > Bacillati > Actinomycetota > Actinomycetes > Kitasatosporales > Streptomycetaceae > Streptomyces > Streptomyces sp. NPDC096176. The sequence goes on from NZ_JBIWFV010000005.1 coordinate 295,322, forward strand.
AACCCGGCCGCCTTGTACGTGGCGACGCCGCCGACGTTGGAACTCGGCGTGCACACACGGACGCTCGACGAGCCCATCTCCCGCAGCGCGGCCGCCCCGGCCACGGTGATCGCCCGGCCGTAGCCGCGACCACGGTGGTCCTCGTGGACGCCCATCGGCTCGACCAGCCCCGGCTTCCCCGGGCCGGCCGACCACACCGTCACCACCGCCGCCACGCTGCCCTGGTCGTCATAGGCGCCCAGGCAGCGGGCGTCGGCGTAGAACGGTCCCGCCGACATCGCGTGCCAGTACTCGCGCGTAGGCCGCGAGGTGTTGAACGCCGACCGCAGGACGTCGGCGAAGTCCTGCGCCTGCTCCGGGCCGACCGGCTTGATCCGCACGCCGGGGTCCTCCACCGGCTCGGTGAGGTCGCGGAAGAGCGGCGTCCACGGCTCGTCGACGCCCCAGCCCTCCTTGCTCAGCAGGTCGTGGAGCAGCAGGCCCAGCGGCGCCTCGATGGACACCGCTCCTTCCGGCAGCACGCCGCGCTCAGGCAGCGAGAAGTCCTCGACGAGCCGCCGCGCCAAGTCCCCATCCTGGAAAGCGTCCGGAGCGACCGTCATCCGCACCAGCGTCGGCGAGTCGAGCATCCCGACCGCGAGAATCCGCCCGTCCCGACTCCAGGTCCGGACCACCGCGGCCGTCTCGGCCGTTCCGAACCGGTAGTTCCAGCCGATGTCCCCGGAATGCAAATGCATCGGCGCTTCGTCGTACTGCCACTCCCGCAGCGCGGCCATGGCCTCGCGTACCCCGTCGGCAGTCGGCGTACCCAGCACAATCGTCATAGCCGGGATCAGACACTCCATCCCGAGGGTCAGCAACCGGTTAACCGGGCCGGCCGCTGCTCCCACAGCGGCCCGACCAAGAGCTTCTGCTCCCGCAATCGCCCGGGCCCTGCGCGAAGTACAGCCAAGGACGAGCTCTTGGTCCGGAAAAGCGGCTACGGGCCGGGCCAGAGGCCGTCGGGGGTGAGGCCCAGCAGGTCGATCGCGTTGCCGCGGACGATTCGGTCGACGATGTCGGGCGCCAGGTGGCCCATCTGGGCCTCGCCGACCTCCTTCGACTTCGGCCAGGTCGAGTCCGAGTGCGGGTAGTCCGTCTCGTAAAGGACGTTGTCGGCGCCGATCGCGTCGAGGTTCCTCAGCCCGAAGGCGTCGTCGAAGAAGCAGCCGTAGACGTGTTCCGCGAAGATTTCGGACGGCGGCCGGGTGACCTTGTCGGCCACGCCGCCCCAGGCACGGTTCTCCTCCCAGACGACGTCGGCGCGTTCGAGGATGTACGGGATCCAGCCGATCTGACCCTCGGCGTACATGACGCGCACACCCGGGAAGCGTTCGAACTTGCCGCTCATCAGCCAGTCGACCATCGAGAAGCAGCAGTTGGCGAATGTGATCGTCGAGCCGACGGCCGGGGGCGCGTCCGCCGAGGTGGACGGCATCTTCGACGAGGACCCGATGTGCATGGCGATGACGGTGCCGGTCTCGTCGCAGGCCGCGAGGAAGGGGTCCCAGTCGTCGCTGTGGATGGACGGCAGGCCCAGGCGGGGCGGTATCTCGGAGAAGGCCACGGCGCGCACACCGCGCGCGGCGTTGCGCCGGACCTCGGCGGCGGCCAGTTCCGCGTCCCACAGCGGGACGAGGGTGAGGGGGATGAGCCGGCCCCGGGCCTCGGGTCCGCACCACTCCTCCACCATCCAGTCGTTGTAGGCCCGGACTCCGAGCAGCCCGAGCTCACGGTCGGCGGCCTCGGTGAAGGTCTGGCCGCAGAAGCGGGGGAACGTCGGGAAGCAGAGGGCGGACTGGACGTGGTTGACGTCCATGTCGGCGAGGCGCTCGGGGACGCTGTACGAACCGGGGCGCATCTGCTCGTAGGTGATGATCTCCAGCTTGATCTCGTCGCGGTCGTAGCCGACGGCCGTGTCCAGGCGGGTGAGCGGCCGGTGCAGGTCCTCGTACACCCACCAGTCGCCGACCGGCCCCTCGTCGCCGGGCTCGCCCATCACGGGGGCGAACGTGCCGCCCATGAAGGTCATTTCCTTCAGGGGCGCGCGGACTACGCGCGGGGCCGTGTCGGCGTACTTCGACGGAAGCCGGTCCCGCCAGACGTTGGGGGGCTCCACCGTGTGGTCGTCCACCGAGATGATCTTGGGGAAGGTCTCCATGGCTCTCACGGTAGCGCCGATCTGACGGTTCGTCAGCTACGGCTGGATTCCCCACCGCGCGGCCGGGCTCACGACCCGACCACTATGAACTCCATGTATACACGCCGTGTATAGTGCAGCCACGCGCACCGGCCGACCACCGGTGCCGCGCCGTCACCGCAGGCGTCGGCGCCTGCACGCCACCAGGAACGGGGATTCTCGCCATGCCCACAAGGACGCACAGAAGCCGGGCCCGGGTTGTCCCGGCCCTCTTCGCCGCCTCGCTCGCGCTGCTGCTCGGCGGCTGCTCCGTCGACAGCACCTCGCCCGCCGACGCCCGGGCAGACGCCCCGAAGTCCGACGGCAAGCCGCTCGCGAGCGGCAGGTCCGGGCCCGCCGTCGACTGCGGCGAGGCCAAGTGCATAGCCCTGACCTTCGACGCCGGCCCCGGCAAGGACACCCCGGAGCTGCTCGACATGCTCAAGAAGGAGGACGTGCACGCCACGTTCTTCCTCCTGGGCAAGAACCACGTCCTCAAGCACCCCGACGTCGTGCGCCGCCTCGCCGCCGAGGGCCACGAGGTCGCCAACCACACCTGGACGCACAAGCGCCTCGACCAGCTCGACAAGGACGCGATACGCGAGGAACTCGGCCGCACCCAGGACGCCATAGCCGAGATCACCGGCGAGAAGCCGCGGTTGATGCGCCCGCCCCAGGGCCGCACCGACGACGAGGTGACGGAGGTCAGCAAGGAGCTCGGCCTCTCCCAGGTGCTGTGGAGCGCCACCGCCAAGGACTACTCGACCACCGACAGCGAGCTCATCAAGGAGCGCATCCTCGACCAGGCCGGGCGTGACGGCATCATCCTGTTGCACGACATCTACGACGGAACCGTCCCCGCCGTGCCCGGCATCATCGCCGAGCTGAAGAAGCGCGGTTACACCTTCGTCACGGTCCCCGAGCTTCTCTCACCGGCCGCCCCCGAACCCGGAACGGTCTATCGCCCCTGATCAGAAGCGGGCAGCCGGTCACCCGCGCGGCAGCGAGACGGACACGCCCCGCTGCTGACGCGACCGCCCCCAACAGGGCAGACTGTCGAGGGCGATTCCGGCAGTACGGGCAGGGGGCACCAATGGACCGTGACAGCGGGCCACGCGTACCGAACCAGCGCGCTCCGCTTCAGAGCGAGGAGGCCGAACTCCACTTCAGTGTGCTCGGACCGGTGCGGGTTCGGCGGGGCGCGCAGACCTTGCCGTCCGGTTCACCGCAGCAGCGTGCCCTGCTGGTCGCACTACTCCTGCGCGACGGTCGCACCGCGACCGCGAGCGAGCTGATCGACGCCATCTGGGGCGAAGAGCCTCCGTCGCAGGCCCTCGCCGCCATCCGTACGTACGCCTCCCGGCTGCGCAAGGCGCTCAACGACTCCCTGGTCAGCGAATCGGGCGGTTACGCCCTGCGGATCGGGCGGGACGCCCTCGACCTCGCGGTCGCCGAGGAGCTGGCCGCCGAGGCGCACAAGGCGAGCGCCGCCGGCGAACGCGCCCAGGCGCGTGCGCTGATCAACAAGGTGCTCAACCTGTGGGACGGCGAACCGCTGGCCAACGTGCCGGGGCCGTACGCGGAGAACCAGCGCACCCGGCTCGTCGAGTGGGGCCTGCAACTGCTCGAGACCCGCCTCGACATCGACCTCGAGATCGGCCGCCACGCGGAGGCCGTCTCCGAGCTGACGGCACTCACCGCCACGCATCCGCTGCGGGAGAGGCTGCGCGAGCTGCTGATGCTCGCGCTGTACCGAAGCGGGCGACAGGCGGAGGCGCTCGCCGTCTACGCCGACACCCGCCGGCTGCTCGCCGACGAACTCGGCGTCGACCCGAGGCCCGAGCTGTCCAGCCTCCAGCAGCGCATCCTGCGGGCCGACGCGGAACTGGCCCGTCCCAGCGAGGAGCACGCCCCGGCCCCGCAGTTCACCCGGCCCGCCCAGCTGCCCGCCACCGTCCCCGACTTCACCGGCCGCTCCTCCTTCGTGAGGGACCTGGGAAGCCAACTCGCCACCGCTGAGGGCTCCGTGATGGCGGTGTCCGCGCTCGCCGGCATCGGCGGCGTCGGCAAGACCACCCTCGCCGTCCATGTGGCCCACCAGGCGCGCAAGCACTTCCCCGACGGTCAGCTGTACGTGGACCTCCAGGGCACGGGCAGCAGGTCCTCGGAGCCCGAGACGGTGCTCGGCGTCTTCCTGCGCGCACTCGGCACGGCCGACTCCGCCATCCCCGCCACGCTGGACGAGCGGGCCGCGCTGTACCGCTCGACCCTGGACGGACGGCGGGTGCTCGTCCTGCTCGACAACGCCCGGGACGCGGCACAGATCCGGCCCCTGCTGCCCGGCACCGCCGGCTGCGCCGCGCTGATCACGAGCCGGGTGCGGATGGTCGACCTCGCCGGCGCGCACCTGGTGGACCTGGACGTGATGTCGCCCGAGGAGGCGCTCCAGCTGTTCACCCGCATCGTCGGGGCGGAACGGGTCGGATCCGAGCGGGAGGCGGCACTGGACGTGGTCGCCGCCTGCGGCTTCCTGCCGCTGGCCATCCGTATCGCGGCGTCCCGGCTGGCCGCCCGGCGCACCTGGACCGTCTCCGTGCTCGCGGCCAAGCTCGCCGACGAGCGGCGCCGACTCGACGAACTCCAGGCCGGAGACCTGGCGGTGAAGGCCACCTTCGAGCTGGGTTACGGCCAGTTGGAGCCCGCCCAGGCCCGCGCCTTCAGGCTGCTGGGCCTCGCGGACGGCCCGGACATCTCGCTCGCCGCGGCGGCCGCGGTGCTGGACCTGCCGCTGCACGAGACGGAGGACCTGCTCGAGGCACTGGTCGACACCTCACTGCTGGAGTCGGCCGCACCGGGCCGGTACCGCTACCACGACCTCGTACGCCTCTACGCGCGTGCATGCGCCGAGCGGGACGAACAGCCCCCGGCCGAGAGGGAGGCGGCACTGTCGCGGCTGCTGGACTTCTATCTGGCGACCGCGGCACGGGTGTACGCGATGGAGCGGCCGGGCGACCGGCTCGTGGAGCACCTCGAGCCGACGGGCACGGCCGGGCTCCGGTTCGCCGACCGGCACGAGGCCCAGGACTGGCTGTACGCGGAGGCCGGCACACTGCTCGCCTGCGTACGCCAGTCGTCCGGGCCCAAGACGTTCCGGCGCGCGGTCGATCTGCTGTGGGCATCGCTCGACCTGGCCGAGTCGGGCGCCAACTCCAAGCAGTACGAGGGGGTCGCGGCGGCCATGCCGGAAGCGGCCCGTGCCTGCGGCGACGCCCGCGCGGAGGGCCGCTCGCTGATCACGCTGAGCAACGTGCATCTCGTCGCCGGCCGGTTCGACCTGGCCGACGAGGAGGCCCGGCAGGCACTGGAGCTGTCCCGGACCGCCGGCGATCCGCTGACCGGCTGCTGGGCGTCGAACCACCGGGGTGTCATCGCGATCTACCAGAACCGGCAGGCGGACGGCGAGCGGCACCTTGAGCGGGCGATCGCGGACTTCCGGGCCGGCGAGAACGCGCCCGGCGAGGCGGCCGCCCTCTGCAACCTGTCGCGCATCCATCTCGCCATGGGCCGTACGGACAGCGCGGTGGCCCTGGCCCAGCAGGGCATCGACATATACGACCGCATGGGCCACGCGCTGCGCGGCGCCAATGCCCGATACGCCCTCGGTATGGCGCTCACCAGGAGCGGCCAGCTCGCGGAGGCGAACGCGCGGCTGCACGAGGCGCTGGACATCTTCCGTGACAGCCGCCAGCGGCTGTGGGAGGGGATGACGCTGTTTCGCCTCGCGGAGGCCGACCTCGCCGGCTGCAGGCCCGCGCAGGCGGCGTCCAACGCGGAGATGGCGCTGACCGTGCTCCGCGGGATCGGCGGCGAGTGGCGCCGGGGCAATGTACTGACGGTGCTCGGCAAGGCACTGCGCGGTCTCGGGCAGACCGGCAGGGCCGAGGTGTGCTGGCGCGAGGCGCTCGGCATCTACGACGAGCTGGGGTCGCCGGAGGGCGCCGAGGTACGCGCGCTGCTCGCACCGGCCGCGGCGGCGTAGGCGCCCGCGAGCCGGGCGGGGCTCGGAGCGGACGGGGCGTTCTCGTCCGGAGGGGCGGGTCGTGGCGGGTCGTCCGCCCGCCGGCCGGGGCGTTCATCGTTCGTTTATCGCCGCCGTGCATTGTCCTTCCTGTCAGCCCCTCGCGTCGGGGGGAAGACGGGGGAAACGACGGGGGCAAACGGGGGACACGCGGCCATACCGCTAGGGTGAGCCGCCCTGGAGGACCCGTCCGGCAGCCATCGGGGGAGCAGCCGGGCGGGTCCGTCCCACCAGCAGAAGAAAACCCGAACGGGAGGGCAGCTCATCATGGCTGACGCGAAGAAGCAGGACCCGATCCTCAAGCCGCAGGACACGCACGCGACGTCCGAGCCGGTGACGACTCAGGACACCCACGCCACCGGCGGCGACATCCGCACCATGGACACGCACGCGACCGGTGGCGAGATGCGCCCCATGGACACGCATGCGACGTCCGAGCCGCTGAAGCCGGTGAAGCCGACCGACTGACCCGGGCGAACGACGTCTCACGACGGGGAACGGCCGCGGCGGCGCGGAGGGGAGCCGCCGCGGCCGTGGCATGTCCGCGACCGCCCGTGGCATGTCCGCAGCCGCCGCGGCGGTGGGATGCCCGCAGCGACGGCCGTGGGATGCCCGCCCCGTGCAAGCACTGTCGTGGCAGCGTCTCCTGATGCCCACTCAGGCACTTCGTAAATAATTGGGCACCGATCGGACAAAACCAAAAGGATCTTGGCGGGAAACCGAGCGCAACCGCTCGGCGGCAGTGTGTACTTGGCGGAGTCCGCCCTCACGACGCCCCCACACCCTGCCCTTCCGAGGTCTAATCGATGATCGAGATACCGGACCTGGCCGCCGGCGGCCTGGCCGCCGGGACGTTGTCGGCACTCGCACTGGGAGGCGGGCTCATCCGCTCCCGCCGGGAAAGGGCCCGGCAGCGCCAGGAGATCGCCCGACTCCGGTCGCACCTCGAGGCCGCCCGGCACGAAGTCGACCGTGCCGCCCTGGCGTTCGCCGCGGAGGTCACCCATCTCGCCGACCGGCGCATGCCCGCCGAGGCCACCCGCGCGGCCCACCCGCACGTCCAGGTCCCCGGACCTCTCCAGCCGGCAGTGGCCGGAAGCGAACTCGGCAAGGGCATGGACCAGGTCCTACAGGCCCTGCTCACCGCCATGGCCCAGGAGCGCAAACGCGTCGACGCCGCCGCCCGGGCGGGCATGCGCGGCGCCACCCGTGAGATCCAGGCCGGTCTCTACCGCCTCCAGGACGTGCTGCGCGGGCTCCAGCAGCGGTACGACGACCCGGAGTTGGCCCAGACGCTGTTCGACCTCGACCACGAGAACGAGCAGTCGCTGCGTCGCGCCCAGGTCGCCGCCGTCGTGTGCGGGGCGTGGGTGGGACTCGCCCGCGAGGAGTCGCACCTCGTCGACGCCGTGACCGGCGGCCAGGCCCGGCTCGTCGGCTACCACCGCGTCCGGGTGCACAACCACCTCGAGCCGGGCACCGCGCTCGTCTCGCACGCCGTCGAGCCCGTCGCCATCATCGTGGCCGAACTCCTCGACAACGCGCTGCGGCATTCCGCCCCCGACACCACCGTCGTGGTCCACCTCGAACGCGCCCACCACGGCGTGTCCGTGACCGTCGACGACGCCGGCGTCGGCATGGCGAGCGACGAAAGGGACGCCGCGCAGCGGCTGGTGGCCGGAAGCGACCCGATCCTGCTGTCCGACCTGGGTGACCCGCCCCGGATGGGCCTCGCGGCGATCGGTCAGCTCACCCGGCAGTTCGACCTGTCCGTCGATCTGTCCACGCCGTCGCCCTACGGCGGTGTACGGGCCGTGCTGCTCGTCAAGAACCATCTGCTGAGCCGTATCGACCCGGTCCTGCACCCGCCGGCCGCGGGCGCCGCCCGTTCCACGCGGCAGACGGTGGAGCCCGAGCTCGCGCCCGAGCAGGCGCAGCGGGCACACCCGGCACAGCAGCCCGAGCGCGCCGCCGCGCCCGCGACGGCGGCACCGGCCCCCGCCGCCCCTCCCGCGCCCGCTCCCGCTCCAGCTCCCGCTCCCGCTCCCGCTCCCGCACACAGCGACGAGCCCGTCCACGCGCCGGTGCCCGACCCCACCCCGGACGGCGAGCAGCTGCCGCAGCGCCGCCGCCGGGTCCGTGCGGAGCCCACGACCGCCGCCGGCCCGTCCCCGGCCGCGTCCGCCCGTACGCCCGAGGAGACCGCCGCGGCCCTGGGCGCCCTGCAGTCCGCAACAGCCGCGGCGCGCAACACCGCCGAAACCGAAGGGACCGATTCCCGATGACCAGCCGCGAACCCGGTGAAACGGCCTGGGTGCTCGACCCGATCCTCGAGATCCCGCATGTCCGGGCCGCCGCCCTGCTGACCAGGGACGGACTCGTCTCCGGCTACTCCGCTGCCCTGTCCCAGGAGTCGGCGGAGCGCGTCGCCGCGATCATCAGCACCGTCCAGGGTGCGTGCCGTACGGCCGCCGCAGCGTTCGCCGACGAGAGCGCCGCCCATCTGCGCCAGGTCGTCATCGAGTCCGACCACGGCTACATCCTGATCGCCCCCACCGACCACGGCACCTGTGTGGCGGCGTACGGCGACCCGGAGGTGCGGCTCGACCTGCTCGGCCACCGGGTCCACTCCCAGGTGGCGAGGCTCGGCGAGAAGGCCATGGCCGCGGCGCCCCGCGGCGCCGACGGCGGCACACCGGCATGACCGGCCGCCGGAGCGGCCGCCCCCTGGTCCCCGCCTACCTCGCCACGGGCGGGGTGGCGCGGCCCAGTCGCAACAGCCTGGAACGCCTGTCGGTGCTGACCGGCACCGGCGGCCCCGCGCCCGCCGAACTGCCCGCCGCCCAGCACGCCGTGCTGGAGGCGCTGGACGGCGGGTCGCTGACCGTGGTGGAGACGGCAGCGCTGCTGGAGCTGCCGGTCTCCGCGGTGCGCGTTCTCGCCGCCTCCCTGATCGACCAGGGGCTGGTGAGCGCACGCCCGCCGGTCCCGATCGCCGCCCTGCCCGACCGTGACCTGTTGAAGAGAGTGGCCGATGGCCTCCGCGCCCTCAAGCTCTAGCCCGCCCGCAACCGCCGGCCCGCCCCCGGGCTTCGGCCCGCCCCCGGGCACCGGCTCAGCCCCGGGCACCGGCTCGGCCCCGGCCGTCCCGGTCTCCGGCCGGCCCTCCCGCGACGGCGGACTCCATCTGCCGGACACCGCACGCCAACTCGTCAAGATCCTCGTCGCGGGCCCGTTCGGCGTCGGCAAGACCACGCTGATCGACTCCGTCTCCGAGATCCGGCCGCTGCACACCGAGGAGCATCTGACCGAGGCGTCGGCGACGGTCGACGACCTCGCCGGGGTGCGCGACAAGACGGCCACCACCGTCGCCATCGACTTCGGACGGATCTCGCTGGGCGGCGGGATCGTCCTTTACCTGTTCGGCACCCCAGGCCAGGAGCGGTTCCGCTCGCTGTGGAACGACATCGCGTACGGCGCCCTCGGCGCGCTCGTCCTCGTCGACACCCGCCGCATCGACGACTCCTTCGACGTCCTCGGCATGGTCGAGGAGTCGGGCCTGCCGTACGCCGTCGCCCTCAACACCTTTCCCGACTCCAAGAGCTACGGCGAGGAGCAGCTGCGGCGCGCCCTCGACCTCGAGCCGGACACCCCGCTCGTGATGTGCGACGCGCGTGACACCAACTCCTCCGTCGACGCGCTGCTCGCCCTCGTCCAGCACCTCATCCACCTCAACAGCCGGCAGACGGAGGCACGGTGACCGCCGCCTATCCCGCCCGCTCCGACGCCTTCTCCCTCTCCGCGCCCGTACGGCTGTGGGAGGAGGGCTTCGCGACCGCCCCGCACCGCTACTACGAGGCATTGCGGGCCCAGGGCCCCGTCGGCTGGGCGGAGCTCGCCCCCGGGGTCCCGGCGTACGTCGTCACCGACCGCCGCGCCGCCCTCGACCTGCTGCACGACACCGAGACCTGGTCGCACGACCCGCGGGCGTGGGAGGCCACGGTCGCGGAGGACTCGCCCGTGCTCGGCATGATGCGCTGGCGGCCCAACACCCTCTTCGCCGACGGAGACGCGCACATCCGCTACCGGCGCACCCTCGTCGACGCCTTCGACCTGGTCGAGCCGCACGACCTGCGCGAGCGCGTGCACCACTCGGTGGACGTGCTCGTCGGCCGGTTCGGCCCGGCCGGGCAGGCCGACCTGGTGGCCGGCTTCGCCCGCCCGCTGATGGCGCTGGTCTTCAACAACCTCTTCGGCCTGCCCGACAGCGAGTCCGGCCGCCTGGACGCCGCGCTCGGCGCGATGATGGAGGGCGGCGACAGGGCGGCGGAGGGGGAGGCCGAGTACGGCAAGTACGTACTGGAGCTGATCGCCGCCAAGTCGGCGCGGCGCGGCCCCGACATCACGAGTTGGCTGCTGGACCATCCGCTGGCGCTCACGCCGGAGGAAGTGACCTGGCAGGTCTTCCTGACCCTCGGCGCCGGCCACGAGCCCAGCGCCAACCTCGTCTCCAACGCCCTCTCGCGCATCCTCGGCAACCCCGCCTACTACTCCACCCTCACCAGCGGCTCCCGCCCGGTGATGGACGCCGTACTCGAGGTGCTGCGCTACGAGACGCCGCTGGCGAACTACGGCATCCACTTCGCCCGCGAGTCGGTGTCCTTCCACGGCGTGTGGGTGCGGGCGGCGGTCCCGGTCGTGGTGTCCTACGGCGCACTGGGCCACTTCTCCGAGCAGGCCTTCGCCGGGACGCATCACCGGCACGACGCGTCACACCTCTCGTTCTCGGCGGGTGAGCACGCGTGCCCGGTCAAGCAGCCCGCCGTGCTGATCGCCACCGAGGCGATCGAACGCCTCACCCAGTGGCTTCCCGACCTGGAGCCGGTGGTGCCGCGCGAGCGGCTCACCTGGCGGCCCGGACCGTTCCACCGATCGCTGACGGCGCTGCCCGTCAGATTCACTCCCCGTAGCCCCGACCAGGCAGGAGACCGTTCATGACCGTGTCCACCCGAGTGGCCGTCGATCCGTTCGGCGCCGACATCATCGCCGAGAGCGCCCGTCTGCGCTCGCTCGGACCGGTGGTGCCCGTCGAGCTGCCCGGCGGCATACCCGCCTGGGCGCCCACCGGTTACGACACTCTCAAGGCACTCATCCTGAACCCCGAGGTCAGCAAGGACCCGCGCAGACACTGGTCGCTGTTCCCGAAAATCGGCGAACACCCCGAGTGGGGCTGGATCATGGGCTGGGTCGGCGTGATCAACATGCTCTCCACCTACGGCAGCGACCACACCCGGCTCCGCAAGCTCGTCGCGCCCAGCTTCACCGCCCGCCGCACCGAGGCGATGCGCGAACGGGTCGAGGCCATCACCGCGGAGCTGCTGGACAAGCTGGACGCCGACGGCGCCGACGGCTCCGTCGTGGACGTGAAGGCCGCGTTCGCGCAACCACTGCCCATGCGGATGATCTGCGAGCTGTTCGGCGTGCCCGACCATCTGCGCGAGGACACCGGCCGGCTCATCGCTGCCCTCATGGACACCTCCGACCCGAGCCCCGAGCGGGCCGCCTGGGTCCAGGAGCAGATCGGCACGGTCCTCGGCTCGCTCATCGGCCACAAGGTCGAGAGCCCGGGCGACGACATGACCACCGAGCTGATCAAGGTCCGCGACGAGGACGGCGACCGGCTCAGCGACGAGGAGCTCCTCTACACCCTGCTGCTCGTCATCGGCGCGGGCTTCGAGACGACGGTCAACCTCATCGGCAACGCGGTCGTGGCGCTGCTCGAGCACCCCGAGCAGCTCGCCGCCGTACGGGCCGGTGAGATCAGCTGGGAGCAGGTCATCGAGGAGGTGCTGCGGGTCCGACCGTCCATCGCCAGCCTGCCTCTGCGGTTCGCGGTCACGGACATCACGATGGGCGGCGTCACCATCCCGGCGGGCGACGCGATCCTGACGACCTACGCGGCGGCCGGCAACGACCCGGCCCGTTACGGGGAGGAGGCGGCGGCCTTCGACGCCACGCGCGCGGCCGACGACCACCTGTCGTTCGGGATCGGCGTGCACCGCTGCATCGGGGCGCCGCTGGCCCGTATGGAGGCGATGACCGCGCTGCCCACGTTGTTCGAGCGGTACCCGGACCTCGCGCCCGCGTTCAAGCCGGACGAGCTGACGCAGGTCCCGTCGTTCATCGCGTACGGCTGGCAGCAGATCCCGGTCCGCCTCCACGGCTGACCCGCCCCGACCGGCACCGCCACCGGCCCGGCACCACGCGTGCCGGGCCGGTGGCTCGGGTGCCGGGCCGGTGGCTCGCTCAGCGGCTCGAACAGGACCGCAGCTCCGTCTTGAGGACCTTCCCGCTCGCGTTGCGGGGCAGGCTGTCCACGAACTCGACCTGCCTGGGCACCTTGTAGTTCGCCATCTCCCGCCGCGACCAGGCGATCAGGTCGTCGGCCGTGAGCGTCGAGTCGGGGCGGCGGACGGCGTACGCCTTGCCCACCTCGCCGAGCCGGGCGTCCGGCACGCCGATGACGGCGACGTCCGCGATGTCCGGGTGCAGGCCGAGCAGTTGCTCGATCTCGGCGGGGTACGCGTTGAAACCGCCGACGATGAACATGTCCTTGATCCGGTCGGTGATCCGCAGGTTCCCTTCCTCGTCGAGGACGCCGACGTCCCCGGTGCGCAGCCAGCCGTCGGGTGTGACGGCCTCCTCCGTGGCGTCGGGGTCCTCGAAGTAGCCGCGCATGACGTTGTGCCCGCGGACCAGAACCTCGCCCGGCTCGCCCGGCGCCGACGCGAGGACGCGGACCTCGGTGCCGGGAATCGCGCGGCCCGAGGTGGCGGCGATGGTGGCGGGGTCGTCGCCGCGGCGGCACATGGTGACGATGCCGCTCGCCTCGGAGAGGCCGTACGCCGTCAGGACGGTGGCGATCCGCAGTTCGCCGCGCAGCCGCTCCACCAGTCGGAGCGGGACGACGGCGGCGCCGGTGACGACAAGACGCAGGGCGCTCAGGTCGTGGCGGTCACGGGCCGGGTGGTCGAGCAGCGCCTGGTGCAGGGTCGGCGGGCCCGGCAGGACGGAGATGCGTTCGGCTGCGATGTTGGCGAGGACGGTGTCGACGTTGAAGACGGACTGTGGGACCATCGTCGCGCCGCGCGTGAGGCACGCGATGATGCCGGCCTTGTAGCCGAAGGTGTGGAAGAACGGGTTCACGATCAAGTAGCGGTCGCCCTCGCGCAGTCCGGCCAGCTCGCTCCACAGGTCGTAGCAGCGCAGGGTCTGGGCGTGGGTGATGACGGCGCCCTTGGGGCGGCCGGTGGTGCCCGAGGTGAACATGATGTCGGAAGGGTCGACGGCCGTGACGGTGCCCGCCCGCTCACGCACCCGGCCGGCGCCGACCCCGTCGCCGCCTGCAAGGAAGTCCTTCCAGGTGCGGTAGTCCTCCGGTGCGCTGTCGGCGAGGACCACGACCTGCTCGAGCTCGGGAAGCTCTACGTCCGAGCGGCGCAGGGAGGCGACGTAGGAGGTGCCGAGGAAGGTGCCGGTGATGAAGAGGAGCCTGGCACGCGAGCGCCGCAGCACATAAGCGGCCTCCGTGCCCTTGAAGCGGGTGTTGAGCGGTACGAGCACGCCGCCCGCGCTCACGGCGCCGAGGGCGCAGACGATCCACTCGAGCGTGTTGGGCGCCCAGATCGCGACCCGGTCGCCCTTGTGCAGGCCGGAGGCGATGCACGCGGCGGCGGCACGCTCGACGCGTTCTCCGAGCTCCTCGTACGAGACGCGGGTGCGGCCGTCGACGACGGCCTCCCGCTCGCCGTACCGCCGTGCCGCACTGCGCACCAACTCCGGTATGGAGCCCCACTCCAGGTCGCCCCGTCGCATCGCAAGCCTCCCTCGCGTCGCAGTAGCTGACGGTACGTCAGATTAGCTGTACGCTCCCCGCATGGCGACCCTCAAGGACCGAGCAGCGATAGCCGGAATCGGCCAGACCACCTTCGCCAAGCACCTGCCGGAGTCGGAGCGGACCCTGGCCTGCCGCGCGATCCTCGCCGCGCTCGACGACGCCGGCATCGCACCATCGGAGGTCGACGGCTTCGCCTCCTACACGATGGAGGAGACCGACGAGGTCGAGATCGCCAAGGCGATCGGCGCCGGCGACGTCACCTTCTTCTCCAAGATCGGCTACGGGGGCGGCGGCTCCTGCGCCACCGTCGCACATCTCGCCGCGGCCGTCGCCACCGGCCAGGCGAGCGTCGGCGTCGCCTGGCGCTCACGCAAACGGGGCTCCGGCCCGCGCCCCTGGACCAACACGGCGGTGCAGTTGCCCACACCCGCCCAGTGGACCCGCCCCTTCGGGCTGCTGCGGCCCGCCGACGAGATCGGCATGCTGGCCCGCCGCTACATGCACGAGTACGGCGCCACCCGCGACCACCTCTTCAACGTCGCCCTCGCCTGCCGCAACCGGGCCAACCAGAACCCGGCCGCGATGATGTACGAACGACCGTTGACCCGCGAGATGTACATGACCGCACGCTGGATCAGCGAGCCGCTCTGCCTCTTCGACAACTGCCTGGAGACGGACGGCGCCCTTGCCTGTGTGATCGTCGGCGCCGACCGCGCCCGCGACTGCCGGCAGAAGCCGGTGTACGTCCACTCGGTCGCCCAGGGACTGCCCGCCCAGCACCACGGAATGGTCAACTACTGGAACGACGACCCGCTCACCGGGCCCGCCTGGACCGCGGCCCGACAGCTGTGGAAGCAGGCCGACTTCGGGCCGCAGGACGTCGACGTGGCGCAGATATACGACGCGTTCACCCCGCTGATCCCGCTGTCGCTGGAGGGTTACGGCTTCTGCGGACGGGGTGAGGGGGCGGCCTTCACCGAGGGCGGCGCCCTGGAGATCGGCGGCCGACTGCCCCTGAACACCGGCGGGGGCGGCCTCAGCGAGGCGTACGTCCACGGATTCAACCTGATCAACGAGGGCGTGAAGCAACTGCGCGGCACGTCCACCGCCCAGGTGCCGGACGCAGGGAGATGTCTGGTGACCGCCGGTGAGGGCGTTCCGACCTCGGCCGTGCTTCTGAGGAGTTGAGACGAGGGATGACGAACTCCGCCAGTGGACATCTGATGCCGGTCGTCGACGACGACGGCGCCCCGTTCTGGGAGTACGCCGCCGGCGGCGAGCTGCGCGTCCAGGCCTGCGCCGCGCCCGCCTGCGGCGAGCTGCGCTTCCCGCCCCGGCCGTGTTGCCCGCACTGCGGGTCCTTCGACAGCGCATGGCGGCTGATGAGCGGCCGGGGCCGCATCTGGTCGTATGTGCTCCCCCACCCGCCGCTGCTTCCCGCGTACGCCGCGGAAGCCCCCTACAACGCCGTCGTCGTCGAACTGCTGGACGCCCCCCGCATCCGGCTCGTCGGCAATGTGGTCGCCTCCCCCGACGCGCCGTTGAACTCGGTCCCTGCGGCCCGGCTGCGCATCGGCGCGGGCGTGAAGGTCGCGTTCACCACCGCCGGTGACGGAATCGTCCTGCCACGCTGGCTGCTGGAACGGCCATGAGTCTGCGGGTGGAGACGGACAAGGACACAGGCGTGGCCCTGGTCACCCTCGACCGGCCCGCGAAACACAACGCGATCGACCTGGCGACCGCAGCCGAACTCTCCGCCGCCTGGTGTGAGTTCCGCCGCGACGACACCGTACGGGCGGCGGTGGTGACAGGCGCAGGCGCCCGCGCGTTCTGCACGGGCATCGACCGCGCCGCCGAGGTGCCGCAGCCCTCGTCCCCGTACTCGATCGACGATCCGCTGCTCACGATCGGCCCCAAGGCGAACGACCTGTGGAAGCCGGTGGTCGCGGCGGTGGAGGGGATGGCCTGCGGCGGGGCCTTCTACCTGCTGGGGGAGAGCGAGTTCCTGATCGCCTCGCACGAGGCGACGTTCTTCGACCCGCACACGACCTACGGGATGGTCAGCGCCTACGAGTCCGTTTTCATGGCCCAGCGCATGCCGCCCGGCGAGGCGGCCAGAACGGCGCTGATGGGCACGGCGGAGCGCATGTCGGCCCGGCGGGCGTACGAGATCGGCCTGGTCTCCGAGCTGACGGACCCGGGCTGCGCGGCGCAGGCGGCGCTGCGAGCGGCAGCGGTGATGGCGTCGTATCCGACGGACGCGGTCCAGGGGACGGTACGGGCCCTGTGGTCAGCCACCGAGGGGGCACGGGCCCGCGCGCTCGCCCATGCCCCGCACCTGGTGGCGCTCGGCAATCTGCCGCCGGGGCGGCAGGCCGAGCTCTTCACGAACGGTCGGGGCAGGGGCGGCTTCCGGCTGCGTTAGCGGTTTTCCCGGCTCAGCTGCGGGAGGCCCGGGAGACCTCGCACTTGGTGTACTCGGAGCCGTCGCCGGTTCCGGTGTACGGGGTGCTGAGCACCGCGGTCTCGGAGGCACCGGCGACAACGGCGATCGCCGTCTTGGTGGCGGTGGCCGGAGCGGTGGTGCTGCCGAGATCGCCGGTGAACTTCATGGTGACGTCGTAGGCGTAGTCCAGCGAGTCACTGTTGCTGATGGTGATCTTCGCGGTGAGGTTCTTGCCGGCGTCGTCGAGCTTGCACTCGTCGATGGTCACGTCGCGCGCGGCCTTGTCGGCACTGGAGCCGCCGGGCAGCGAGCCACCGGTGCTGCTGGAGTTGTCGTCGTCGCGGCTGCCGCTGCCGCCACTGCTGCTCGAGGAGCTGCTGGAGCTGCTGGAGTTGTCGCAGCCGCCGCCGTTGGAGCCACGGGCCCCGGTCAGTGCGACGAGCGCGATCCCGAAGACGGCGATGGCGCGGACATGACGGATCTTCACGTTTCAACCCCCGTTGAAAGCATTGGTGGATGGGCTCGCTTGACGAGCGCACGACACCCTAGCAGCGCCCTGCGACCACTCCGGCCCGAGAACGCCGACGGCGGCCACCCGGAGAGGGGGGCCGCCATCGACATGACAGGACTCGCACATACGGCACGGAGGACAAGGCTCCGTGCCGGGAACTACTTCGTCGGCTTCCTTCCGGTGATGCCCAGGTGCACCAACAGGGCCAGATTCGGCTTGAGTTCGGCCTGCTTCACACCCCAGGTGGTGAAGCCCTTCTGATGGGAGGCGACCGCCGCCAGCATGGCCACCAGCGAGCCGGCCATCGCCGCCGGGCTGACGTCCTTGTCCACCTTGCCCTTGCTCTGGAGCTCCTTCACCGCGTCGGCGAGGGAGTTGGTGACCGAGTTCAGGATCTTCATGCGGATCTTGTAGAACCGCTTGTCGCCCTCGGCGGCGCCGAGGTCGACCACACGCAGGAGCGCGTCGTTGCGACGCCAGAAATCAAGAAATCCCTCGACCAGTTCTTCCGAGGTCTGCCAGCCGGCCTTGCCGGTCCAGGAGCGGCCGGAGACCAGTTCGGTCAACTCCGCGCCCTCCTTGGCCATTTCCTCCGCGATTTCGAGGACGGCACCCTCGACATCGGGAAAGTACTGGTAGAACGTCGCGGGCGAAGTCCCCGCCTTCCGGGCCACGTCGATGACTTTGACGTCCCGGTACGGCGAGGAGCTGAGCATCTCGCTGAGGCAGTCGAGCAGCTTCTGCCGCGTCGCCTGACCGCGTCGTCCGGCCACCCGGCCGTCGACGGTACGCACTTGTCCTGTCATGCCGTCAGCTTACCGAGGGGTGATCGGCGCGCGATTCGGCCGACTGCAAATGGGGTGCCATGCACACGCGGCAATAGTGTTATCAACAGCCTGTGGACAACTTCGGTGGACAACTCAACAAAATCGGCTCCGGCGGACGGCCCGACCATCCCGGCCGATCACCCCGAAACCGCCGGAAGCGGCCGTTTTACGAGCAAACGTTCGATTTGATCTCGAGCGCACGGCGTGATGCCCCATTAGCTTGAGGGTGACGGGCACCACACGCGCGCGAAGGGAACCGGGTCCATGGCCTCATTCACAGAGGGCACGCCGTGCTGGGTGGACGCATCGCTCCCCGATGTGGAGGCGGGCAAGCGCTTCTACGGCGAGCTCTTCGGGTGGACCTTCACCGAACGAGGCGGCGGTCAGGTCCCCGGCGGCGTCCGCGCCCGCCCCGCCGACGCCTACAGCGACGGACGACTCGTCGCAGCCCTCACACCCAAGCGGGACGGCCGCATGCCCACCGTCTGGGGCGTCTACTTCGCCACCGACGACGCCACGGGCATGGGCCGGCGGATCGCCGAGAAGGGCGGCCAGGTGATCAGCGCCCCGCTGCCCGTGGGCGACGACGGGGTCGTAGCGGTCGCCGCCGACCCCGGAGGCGCGGTGTTCGGCCTGTGGCAGGCGGGCAAGCGGCCCGGCTTCGAGAAGCAGGGCGAACCGAACTCGTTCTGCTGGACCGAGGTGTACACCCGCGACGCCGAGCGCGCCGACGCCTTCTACGAGTCCGTGTTCGGCCTCCAGGGCACCGACCTGACCGGCGACATGGCCGGCTTCCGCATGTGGTCGCCCGCCGGTACCAAGCCGGGCGAGAGCACCGCCGTCGGCGGGCGCAGCCTGATCACCGACGAGTTCCCGCCCGAGATGCCCGGCCACTTCCTCGTCTACTTCTGCGTCGCCGACTGCGGCAGGACGGCCGACACCGTCGCCGCGCTCGGCGGCCGGGTCCGTACGTCGCCCTTCGACACCCCGTACGGGCGGATCGCCGTGCTCACCGACAATCAGGGCGCCACCTTCGCGGTCCTGGCGGAACCGGAGGAGGCGGCACAGGAGGGCTGACGCCGTCGCCGTGCCCGAAACGCGGTGAGACATCCCGATCCGCCCCCGGGTTCGCAACCGACGCCCCGGACAGGAAGAATCAGGGTGCTCACCGCAGAGGGGCTCGATGGTGAGACCCTGCACGGGGCTGTATGTGACGGGCTCCAATCCGTGGGAGCCCGTACGGGGAGGTGGCACGCAAGTATGGAGCAGCTGACGCAGCACGACCCGAGACGGATCGGTCCGTTCGAGGTGCTGGGCCGGCTCGGCGCCGGTGGCATGGGACTGGTCTATCTCGCCCGGTCGGCGTCCGGCCGCCGGGTCGCGATCAAGACCGTTCGCACCGAGCTCGCCGAGGACCAGCTGTTCCGCGTCCGTTTCACACGCGAGGTGGAGGCGGCACGCGCGGTCAGCGGCTTCTACACCGCGGCCGTGGTGGACGCCGACCCGCGGGCCGCCGTGCCGTGGCTGGCCACCGCCTACGTTCCGGCCCCCTCCCTGGAGGAGATCGTGAACGAGTGCGGGCCGCTGCCCGCCCAGGCGGTGCGATGGCTGGCGGCGGGCATCGCCGAGGCGCTGCAGTCCATCCACGGCGCCGGACTCGTCCACCGCGACCTCAAGCCGTCCAACGTCCTCGTCGTCGAGGACGGTCCGCGGGTCATCGACTTCGGCATCGCGTCCGGTGTCTCGAACACCCGCCTGACCATGACCAACGTCGCGGTCGGCACCCCCGCGTACATGTCGCCCGAGCAGGCCCGCGACTCCCGCAGTGTGACCGGCGCGAGCGACGTCTTCTCGCTCGGCTCCACCCTGGTCTTCGCGGCGACCGGCCACGCGCCCTTCCACGGTGCGAACCCGGTCGAGACGGTCTTCATGCTGCTGCGTGAGGGCCCCGACCTCGAGGGCCTCCCGGACGAGCTCCGGCCGCTGATCGACTCCTGCATGCAGATGGAGGCCACGCTGCGGCCCACGCCGGAGGATCTGCAGGCCCAGCTGGCCCCGCACCTCTTCTCCTCCGGCGGCGACGACAGCGGCACCGCTTCCGCATGGCTGCCCGCGCGGTCCACCGCCATGATCGAGGCCCGACGCGGCGGCGGCCGGGCTCAGCCCGCGGCGCAGCGGCCCGAACCCTCGCGGGTCCCCGCGCCGCCCGCCCCGCAGGCGCCTCCCCGGCCCGCGACCGCCCCGCCCGGACCCGACCGCGAGCCGGTGCACCACGGCGGCGGCGACCCGCGCTCGGGTCAGGCAGCGCCCGCGCACTCCCTCGGTGGCCCCGTGCGGCTGCCCGGCTCCCATGTGCCCATCGGCCCCGGCCCCCGGGTCGCCGACGCGAGCCGGGCCGCGGTCGTGGAGGCCGGTCCCGCCACCGGCTGGGTGCGCCCGCCCTCCGGGGTGACCGGCGGACTGAACGGTGCGGACGCCCCGGGCGGCGCCGTCGCCGCGCCGCCCGCCCCGGTCCCGCAGCCCTCGCAGGCGCCCGACGCGGGCCCCGGCCACTGGCGGCCCTGGCGTTTCCGCATGTCGAACGACGTCTGGGGCACCCCGCTCGTCGACGGCGACCTGCTGTACGTCACCTCCTTCGAGGTGCACGCCCTGGATGTCGGCACGGGCCGCCGCCAGTTCAAGACCCGCGACGTGGCCTGGGCGATGGCCGTCTCCAGGGGCCGGATCCACGGCTCCGACGGCCCGACGCTGTACTCGCTCGACGCCGCCACCGGCAGCGAACGCTGGCGGCTGCAGACAGACGCCTGGGTCTACTCCCTGAAGGTCGACCGCGGCACGGTCCTCACCGGCACCCGCGGCGGCGGAGTCCAGGCCTGGGAGGCGTCCAACGGCGAGAAGCTGTGGGAGATCACCGGCGCCCAGACCGACTTCGAGACGCCGGAGGCCGGTCCGGCGATCTTCGGCGACACGGTGTATGTGTGGCAGAACGCCCGGCTGCGCGCCCTGGAGGCGCGCACCGGCGACGAGCGGTGGTCGTACCCCATCGGCGACGCGGCCTCGTGCGGGAACGTACCCGTGCGGGTGCAGCCGGCGCCCGACGGCTATGTGTACCTGTCCGCAGGCACGCGCGTCCTGGCCGTCGACATCGCGTCCGGTCTGGTGCGCTGGCACTTCGAGGCGCCCGCGGTCTTCCTTTCGCCGCCCGCCTTCGCGCCCGGCCCCGCGGTGACCGGCGGCGGCGTGTACCTCGCCGACTACCTCGGCACCGTGTACGCACTGGACGCCACCACCGGCAAGGATCGCTGGCGCATCGCCACCGAGTCACGCCAGTCCAGCGAGCCCGTGCTGATCGCCGCCGGCAACGTCCACGTCGGCAGCGGCAGCGCGCTCTACACCCTCGACGCCGTCACCGGCACCCCGATGTGGCGGTTCGCGGCGGGCGGCGAGGTCGTCGGCACCCCCGTCGTCGCGGACGGCCGGGTCCACTTCGGCTCCGCCGACCACGTCCTCTACACGCTGGACGCGAGCGGCGGCCAGCTGCGCTGGAAGCTGGCGACCGGCGGCGAGATCACGGGGTCGCCGGTGGTGCGCAACGGTGTCGTGTACGCGTGCAGCAAGGACCGGTGCGTGTACGCGCTGGACGCGGTGAAGGGAACCGCGACGGGGCGGTCTTCGCGCTGACGCGCGGCCCCGACGTCCGCGAACGCCGAGCGGGCCGACTTCGCCGCGCGGAGGCCGGACCGCGGCCGGGGTTCGGCCGGCGGTGGCGGGGTACTCGGTTGCGGCGCAGCGTCGCGGGACGAGAGCGCCGACAGAAGGGGGCCGGGGATGATTCGCAACGTCATCGGCTCGATCCTCGCTCTCATCGGAGCGGCGGCCGCGGTATGGAGCCCCTTCCGTGGCTGGTACGACGGCCGTCTCGGACGCGACTACCGCGTGCAGGACCTCTTCAACGGCATCACCCCCAACAGCGGGGCGCTGATCACCTCGGTGCTGCTCCCCCTCGCGTTCGCCGCACTGCTGACGCTGATCGGGCTGGTCCTGCGGTCGCGGCTGCTGGTGGCGCTGTCGGGTGTGATCGTGCTCGGGTTCACGGCCTTGTGGATGGTCCGCCAGGGCCAGGAGACCGGCAGTCTCACGATCGGCGGTGACGGGAACGGCCTCGGCGCCGGCATGGCCTTCGCGGTCGGTGGCGGGTTGCTGCTGCTGTTGGCCGCCGCGGTGATGACCGGTCGCCGGGAGCTGCGGCGCAGGCGGGAGGAGCCGTACGACGAGGAATCGCCCGGTCATGTGCCGGCGGACGACTGGGGCCCGTACGGGCCGGAACCGAACGGGCCCCCGTCGCGGCAGTACGGCGACCGGTACGGCGGCGACCAGTACGGCGGCCGGCCGCACCAGGACGACTACGGACCGCGGGACGACCACGGGCCGCGGGACGCCGCTCCCCCGTGGTACACGCGGTTCAGGCGTCGCCGACCTCGCGGCGGGTGAGGCGGAAGACGCGGATCTCACGGGGCGCGCGGGCCTGGTAGGTCGCGTACGGCGGCCAGAAACGCAGGGCCGACTCCCAGGCGACCGCACGGAGATCACCGGTGAGGAGCGTGGCGCGCACGGGAATCGTCTCGCCGTGCAGGCTGACCTCCGCGTCGGGGTGGGCGAGCAGGTTCGTCGTCCACGCCGGGTGCGCCGGACGGCCGAAGTTGGAGCCGACGAGGAGCCAGGTGCCCGCCCCCTCCGGCGCCTTCTCCGGTACGCAGGCCAGGGGAGTACGCCTCGGCAGACCGGTCCTCGCGCCCCGGACGGTGAGGACGAGCCCCGGCAGCATCCGCGCACTGGGCAGCACCTTTCCCCGGGTCAGACCGTGGACCGCGCGGTCCATCGCCGGGATGACGTGCGGTGCGACCTTCGCGAAGGCGTGGGTGGCGGAGATCTTCTGGACCAGTCGGAGGGCGGCGGCCATCAGGCGGCCGTCCCCGCCGGTGCGAAGAGTCCGGACCGCTCGGCGGCGGCGGAGCGCAGCCGGTGTGCGGGGCCGAGGAGCAGCTCGTCGGCGGCGGCCCGTTTGACGTACCGATGCGCCTCGTCCTCTTTGGCGGAGCCGGTGCCGGCGTGCAGTTGGACCGCCTCTCCGGCGACCGTGCGCAGCGCGTCCAGTCCCTGCGCGAGCGCGAGGGGTCCTGCGCCGGGGTCCACTGCCGCGTAGTACACCGCGGAGCGAGCCGCCTGGACGTGCACGTACAGGTCGGCCAAACGGTGTCCGACGGCCCGGACGGCGTCGGTCGGGCTGCCGGACCGCTCGCGCGCCCGGACGTGCTCCACCGTTCGCTCCAGCGTGTATCCGGCCGCGCCCGCCGCCTCCGCCGCGAGCAGTGCGGCGGCTCCCGTGCCGGCGGCGGCCAGGGCGGCAAGGACGCCGCTGCCGTCGTCGTCCTCACCCAGCAGCCGGGCGGGGCAGTCACGGAGCTGGAGCACGGCCTGTGGACGGGTCTCGTCGAGCGTTGTCAGCCGGGTGCGGGTCAGACCGGCCGCGTCGGCGTCGAGAAGGAAGAGCAGGGCGCGGCTGCGCGGGAAGCCACCCGCGTGGGCCGCGACGAGCAGCAGCCGGGCACTGTGGCCGTCGAGGACCTGCCCGGCCTCGCCGTAGAGGGTCCAGCCGCCACCGGGGCGCCGCGCCTGTATGCCGCCCGCCCGGCCGCCCCCGGCCCAGTCTCCGGCCGTGTTGTCGCCGGTCAGCGCAAGCGCCTGCGCGAGGCTGCCGGGCACGGCCAGTGCACAGGTCAAGGAGGCGTCCGCGATGCGTGGCAGGAGTTCCGAGCGCTGCTCTGGGGTGCCGAGGGCGGTGATCAGGGGTGCGGCAAGGCCCGCCGTGGAGAGCAGCGGGGACGGCAGCAGCACGCGGCCTGTCTCCTCGAAGGCGAGGGCCAGTTCGGTGAGGGTGCGGTCCTTCCCGCCGTACTGCGCGGGCAGCGCGAGACCGGGCAGGCCGAGCTGTCCGGCGAGCGCCGCCCACAGCTCGGTGTCGTACCCGGCCGGTGTGCGGGCGGCTGCGGTCATGTCCGGTCCGGAATGATCGGACAGGACGTCGCGCAGGGCTCGGCGGATCCTGTCCTGGTCGGCGGTGAGGACGGCGTCCATCCGCGGCTCCTTCCGATGGCTCAGGCGTCCGATGACCCAGACTTCTGCCCCAGGCCCCCGAACTGACGGGTCGTCATGTTAGATGCGGGCACGCCGGATGCACAGACGCGGGACGGACCACTCCTGCACACCAGGCAATCTGATGTACCGTCAGATTCATGCCCTCCACACCGCGCAAGGTCGCCGTCGTCGGCATATCCCTCTCCGACTGCGGCCGCGTCGACGGCCCCACCCCCTACGCCCTGCACGCCCAGGCGGCCCGCCGGGCTCTCGCCGACAGCGGCCTCGACCGCGGTGTCGTCGACGGCTTCGGTTCTGCCGGTCTCGGCACGCTCGCGCCGATCGAGGTGGCCGAGTATCTGGGTCTGCGGCCCACCTGGGTGGACTCCACCGCCGTCGGCGGGGCGACCTGGGAGGTCATGGCGGCCCACGCGGCCGACGCGATCGCGGCCGGTCACGCCCGTGCGGTACTGCTCGTCTACGGGTCGACCGCCCGCGCCGACATACGGGCCGGCCGGCGCACCTCCGAGCTCTCCTTCGGCAGCCGCGGCCCACTCCAGTTCGAAGTTCCCTACGGGCACACCCTCGTCGCCAAGTACGCGATGGCCGCCCGCCGCCACATGCACGAGTACGGCACGACCCTGGAGCAGCTCGCCGAGGTGGCGGTTCAGGCGCGGGCGAACGCCGCCGCCAACACGGACGCCATGTTCCGCGACCCGATCACCGTCGACGACGTGCTGGACGGACCGTTGATCGCCGACCCGTTCACCAAGCTGCACTGCTGCATCCGCAGCGACGGTGGCTGCGCGGTGCTGCTGGCGGCCAAGGAGTGCGTACCGGACACGGCGAAGGCCCCGGTGTGGATCCTCGGCACCGGCGAGCACGTCTCGCACACCGCCATGTCGCAGTGGGACGACTTCACCCTCTCGCCCGCGGCGGTGAGCGGCCGGCTCGCCTTCGAACGGGCCGGGGTGCGGCCGCACGAGATCGACATCGCGGAGATCTACGACGCCTTCACCTATATGACCCTGGTGACGCTGGAGGATCTCGGGTTCTGCGCCAAGGGCGAGGGCGGTGCGTTCGTCGAGAAGGGCCGGCTGCTGCGGGACGGCGGACTGCCGGTGAACACCGACGGCGGCGGACTGTCCGCCTGCCACCCCGGGATGCGCGGACTGTTCCTGCTGGTGGAGGCCGTGCGTCAGCTGCGGGGCGAGGCAGGCGGGCATCAGGTGCGCCAGGCCGGCGGCAGGCTGCCCGAGCTGGCGGTGGCGTCGGGGACGGGGGGATGGTTCTGCTCGTCGGGCACGGTGGTGCTGGGGCGGGGCTGAAACCCCTACCGGCAGGTTGTTGAATTGCGGTCATGGACCACGTCGAGCAGGACCCGCAGGCCGCCTTCCGCGCACTGCTGCACACCCAGCGGGTCTGGGACGTCTCGCTGCCCGCCTTCGACCCGGCCGCCGCGCCCGGCGAGCCGCTGCCGCTGTTCCACCGGTGGTTCGGCGAGGCCGTGGCAGCCGGGCAGACCGAGCCGCACACGATGACGCTGGCGACAGTGGACGACCGGGGCCGCCCGGACGCACGGGTGCTGATGCTCCACGACGCGGACGCACGCGGCTGGCACTTCGCCTCCCACGCCACCAGCGCGAAGGGCCGCCAACTGGCCGCCCACCCGGAGGCGGCGCTGGTCTTCTACTGGGCCGCGCAGGGCCGCCAGGTGCGGCTGAGGGGCCCCGTCTCCTCCGTCTCCGCCGAGGAGAGCCTGGCCGATCTGCACGCCCGCTCGACGGGCGCCCTGGCGGCGGCGCTGACCGGTCGGCAGAGCGAAGTGCTCACGTCCGAGGCCGAGTTGGCCCGCGCCTCGCAGGCCGCATGGGAGCGGGCGCAGGCGGAACCGGACGCGCCGGTGGCGACATGGACGCGGTACGTGCTCGCACCGCGCGAGGTGGAGTTCTTCCAGGGCGACGAGCGCCGCCGCCACCTGCGGCTGCGCTACCGCCGGGAGGCCCCTGGCGGCGCCTGGGAGCGCGAACTGCTCTGGCCCTGAACGGACCCCGAGGGACGGAACACCGGGACCGTGACACCGTCGTCCCCCGCCCGGAAGGCGACTTCGAGCTCCATACCGATGGCCAGGAGCTCGGGCGCGCACTCCACCACCTCGGACATCATCCTTACACCCTCGGCCAGTTCGACGAGCGCGGCGGTGTAGGGGACGCGTCCCGCGAAGGGTGGCAGGTCGTTGCGGTGGACGACGGACCAGGTGTAGAGCGTCGCCCGCCCGCTCGCCGCCTCCCAGTGGACGTCCTCGCTCCAGCAGTGCGGGCAGAACTCGCGCGGGTAGTGGTGCGGTCGCCGGCAGGCGGCGCAGCGGCGGACGAGGAGTTCACCGGCGGCGGCCGCCTCCCAGTAGGGGCGGGTGAAGTCGTCGACGTCGGGGGTCGCCGTGGACACGGCCGTGCGGCCGGCGGCAGGCTCGACGGCCGGGCCGGTCACAGGAACAGCCCCGTCACGTGATCGAGGGACCATGTCTGCCAGGACATGGCGAAGAGGGCGACCAGCGATATCAGGGCCATCATGGCGTTCTGCCCCTGCTCCGCCCAGTCGTGGATCATGAGGATCAGATACAGCAGATTGAGCAGCAGCCCGCCGACGAGGGCCACCGGCGTGAGGAAGCCGGTGATCAGGCCGAGACCGAGGGCGAGTTCGGCATGGACGACGATGTAGGCCATAGCCTTGGGGCGGGGCGCGACGATCTTCTCGAAGCCGGTCCGCACGGCCGGCCACCGGTGCTCGCGCGCGACGCCCGCCGCCCAGGCGATACCGGCGCCCCGCTCGAACCAGGCCTTCCTGTCCTTGTGGCGCCAGCTCTCCAGCCACCACAGGCCGAGGCCGATACGCAGGACGGCGAGCCACTCGGCGCCGGTGAGCCAGACGGTCCGCATCGGACACCCCTCTCCACACGGGTCCAGGCGAATACGGAAACGGATCTGACGGTACGTCAGTTCTTTCGAGGAAGGGAGACTCGCGCAAGGAATGCCTGACCGTGACCGATTCGCAATTGAACTCCGCCTTGACCGATACCCATTCGGCAATCGCTCGATTACGCTCAGCGTTCATGGCCGACACCAAGAACAGGGTCGGGCGCATCGACCTCACGAACGACAGACCCGTCTACATCGTCGGCGGCGGTCCCGCCGGGCTCGCGGCGGCGGCCGCGCTGCGGCAGCGGGGCGTACGGGCCGTGGTGCTCGAGAAGTCCGAGACGGTCGGCGCGTCCTGGCGCCGGCACTACGACCGGCTGCACCTGCACACCACCCGCCGGCTCTCCGCGCTCCCCGGCCTGCCGATGCCGCGTTCGTTCGGGCGCTGGGTCTCGCGCGACGACGTGATCCGCTACCTGGACAAGTACGCCGAGTTCCACGAGCTGGAGATCGTCACCGGCGTCGAGGTGTCCCGCATCGAACCGGCCGGGAGCGAGTGGCTGCTGCACGCCACCGGCGGCCGCGAACTGACCGGCCGGGCGGTCGTCGTGGCCACCGGCCACAACCACACGCCGCGGCTGCCCGACTGGCCGGGCACCGACGCGTACCCCGGCGAGCTGCTGCACGCCGGCGACTACCGCAACCCGACGCCCTACGCCGGCAAGGACGTGCTCGTCGTCGGCGTGGGGAACACGGGCGCCGAGATCGCCGTCGATCTGATGGAAGGCGGGGCCGCGCGGGTGCGGCTGGCCGTGCGCACCGTCCCGCACATCGTGCGCCGCTCCACCGCGGGCTGGCCCGCCCAGCGCACCGGCATCGTCGTCCGCCGGCTTCCGGTGCGGCTCGTCGACAAGGCGGGCGGGGCCATGAGCAGGATCGCCGTGCCGGACCTCACGGAGCACGGGCTGCCGCGTCCCGACACGGGGCTGTACTCCCGCGTCAAGGAAGGCGCGATCCCGGTGCAGGACGTGGGCCTGATCGACGCGGTGCGCAGCGGCAGGGTCGAGCCCGTCGCGGCACTCGAGTCGTTCGAGGGCGACAAGGCCGTCCTGGCGGACGGCAGCCGGATCTCCGTGGACGCCGTGATAGCCGCGACCGGCTACCGGCGCGCGCTGGAGGGCCTGGTCGGTCACCTCGGCGTACTCGACGAGCGCGGCCGGCCGGTCGTCCACGGGGCGCGGACACCCGCGCAGGCGCGGGGGCTGTACTTCACCGGGTTCACCAACCCGATCAGCGGCATGTTCCGCGAGATGGCGATCGACGCCCGCAAGATCGCGAAGAAGCTGGCGTAGGGCGTCTCCACCGGATCGCCCGGGCGCGGCGAAGGCCCAACGCGGGGAACGAAGTCCGTGCGGAGCCGGCCGCCCGCCGTGCGCCGATCGTCGGCGAACGGCGGGCGGTTCGCCTCAGGTCCCCTCACTGCCGCCCGGTCACGGCTGTCACGGCTCCTTCGACAGCCAGCCGTGCTGGACCGCCCTGACACCCGCCTCGAAGCGGCTCCGCGCGCCGAGACGTTCCATCAGTTCGGTGGCGATGCGGCGCGCGGTGCGGTGGGACACCCCGAGCCGCTTGGCTATCGCCTCGTCGGTGTGCCCCTGGGCGAGCAGCCGCAGCGCGGTGGACTCCTGGCCGGTCAGGCCGTTCGCGTCCCGCCGGCGCACGGTGCCCAGCGGCTGCGCCACCTCCCAGGTGGTGTCGAACAGGGCGCACAGCGCGTTCAGCGTGCCCTGCCCCGTGAGAATGACGGCCCCCGCGCTGGTGTCCTCGGAGTCGATGGGCAGGATCGCGAGCGAGCGGTCCGCGATCAGCATCCGCGTCGGCAGCAGCGGCACGGTACGGACCAGGCCGCCCATCTCGGTGAGCCAGTCCGCGTGCGCCACCGTCGGCGGGCTGTTGCGCACACTGTCGAGGTAGATCGTGCGCATCCGCACGCCGCGCTGGAGCAGTTGCTGGTTCAGCGGCCTGGCCGCCTTCAGGTTCTCCGCGGTCTGCGCGCCGTCCGGGGAGAAGGACATCACCTCTTTCCGTATGTCGCGCTGCAGCTGTGCCAGCCGCTCGCGTATCGCGTCGATACCGACCACCTGCTCGACGCCCGAGTCCGGCGTCCCCGGCTGCAGGCCCGCGTACTCGGAGATCAGCCGGGCCGCCGCGGCGCGGGACTCCTCGATCCGCTGCTGGTGTGCGGCGAGTTCCGCGGACTGGCGCGCGAGCAGGGCCTCGAGTCCCAGGTCCGGCGACACCGCCCGCAGCCGGTCGGGATGTTCGTAGGACATGTTCACCAGGTTGAGGGCGGCGAGTACCTTCTGCGCCGACCTCACCGTGTCCTCCGTCAGGTCGAGTCTCGCCCCCAGTCCCCCCGGGCCGTCCTGCGGATACCTCAGCATTGCCCGGTAGACGGACTCCGTCGTGCGATCCAGCCCGAGTGTCTCGAGCATGCGTCCCCCCTTCTGCCGCATGTTCCAGCCGACCGGTACCACTGCCCGACCGACTCGGAATGAGTCACTCAAGTGGTCCTCGACCAGCTCGATCTCAAACATCGAGACCTTAGATAGCCACTGGCGTGCGAACAAGAGGTTTCCAGGTCACAACACCCCCGCTACGCCTGGTGGATCGTGCCGCGGCGTGCGGTGGACATGTTGGGTCAGGGCCCATTCGGGCCACCCGGTTTCCCTTCTCCCGGGCCGTCACCGAGGGGAAGCTGGTGATCACCGGCGGGGCGACGCCCCAGGGGCGAACCGCCGCAAACCATCCCGCATGTCACCGACCCGAGGAACAGTCATGCCTTCGAAGCGTCTCGTCCGCACCGCCGCGATCGCCACCCTCGCCCTCGGCACGGTCCTCGCCGTGCCCGCGGCGGCCGTCGCCGAGCCCGGACAGCGCGCCTTTGTCAACGCCTCCTCGAGTGCCGCTCCGGCGGCCGCCGAGAGCGACCCGACCACGCCGCCGGCCGGTGGCGAGAACGACTGGGGCTGGCAGCGCTGAATCCCCGAGCCGCACACACCGCTCATCGCCGAATCTCCTCACCTGGAGGCCCAGTGGACATCCGACAACTGACGACCTTCCACAAAGTCGCCACGCTGCTCAGCTTCACGCGCGCCGCGACGGAGCTCAACTACGCCCAGTCCAGCGTGACGGCGCAGATCAAGAGCCTGGAGGCCTCGCTGGGCGCCGAACTCTTCGAGCGGCTGTCCGGCAAGATCCAGCTCACCCAGGCCGGCCGGCGGCTGCTGCCGTACGCGGAGCAGATGCTCACGCTCGCCGGTGAGGCCCGCGGGGCGGCGTCCGGTGCGGGCGATCCCGCCGGGCTGCTGACCATCGGCACCATGGAGAGCATCACCTCCTACCGGATGCCGCCGGTGCTGGAGTTCTTCCACCACCGCTATCCGCAACTGCAGTTGGTGCTGCGGCCCAGCCTGTGCGCGGAGACGCTGCACTCGCTGCGCCAGGGCACGTTCGACATGGGCTTCCTGATGGAGGCGGAGACACAGCACTCCGGCGTGGAGAGCGAGGTGCTGGGAGCCGAACCGCTGGTCGTGGTGGCGGCACCCGAACACCCGCTGGCCGCCGAGGAGAAGGTGACGCTGGAGCAGCTGCGCGAGGTGCAGGTGCTGGCTCCCGAGGCCGGCTGCGCGTACCGCGAGCTGTTCGAGGCGGAGCTCAACGACGGGACGGGCGAGCCCGTGCCGTTCCTCGAGTTCGGCAACATCGAGTCCATCAAGCGCGGTCTGACGGCGGGCCTCGGTGTGGCTCTGTTGCCCACGATGACGGTCGCCGACGACATCGAGGCCGGGACGCTCACGGTGCTCGCCTGGGAGCCGCCGTTCGAGGTGTTCACGCAGCTGGCGTGGCGGCGGGGCAGGCATCTGTCGCGTGAGATGCGGCTGTTCATCGACCGCACGGTCGAGTTCATGTCCGGCGACTACTGACGGGCCCGGCCGGCGGCCGGCACCCCGGCCTCGGCCTCGGCCGTCTCCCCCTGATCGGACTTCGCGATCTTCGATATCGAAGAGTCCGCTCGGAGACAGCTGGACGGCATTGTCAAGACACCGGAATCATATCTTTCGTCATTCCCTCACGTTGCGGAGCTCAGGATGCCCAATATTGTGCGCCCGGCGAAAAAATTCCTGGTGTCGAGCGTATCTTCCGACGCCCATATGTGGAACCTGGTCTTTCTTCAGCTGCTGCTCGAGGAGCACGGCGGCGAGGTCTCGAATCTCGGTGCCTGTGTGCCCGATCAGGTCATCATCGACGAGTGCCGGAAACTGCGGCCGGACGTTCTGGTGCTGAGCACCGTCAACGGCCACGGCCACCTGGACGGTCTGCGGCTGATCGGCAAGATACGCAGCGAACCGGACCTTGCGGATCTGCGGGTCGTCATCGGCGGCAAGCTCGGGGTGCGCGGCGCAGAGAACGTGCAGTTCATCGAGGCGCTGTCGGCCGGCGGTTTCGACGCCGTATTCGAATCGGAAGGCGGCCTGGAGAATTTCAACGAGTTCCTCCGGGGACTGGGTCCGGCGCGTCGTGGCGCCCTCGAGATGGCGCAGGCCGCCGCATGAGCAGCGCCGTAGCCACCGTTTCGCATTCCCTGTCCAGCAATTCCGCAACGGCCACTTCCGCAGCAGCCGCTGTGCAAGTGCCGCGCCGCAGCCGTTTCTCAGCGTTCGTCCACGGGGCGAAGGAGGCCGGCCGGCTCGTTGTGCAGCCGCGCATGGGGTTCGCCGAGATACCCGTCATGCGTGAGGGGCTGCTCGGAGTCCGTGCGGCCCGGGCCACGGCCGTCGGCACGATCACCCTGGACAGCTACACCCGTGTCAACGACCACGATTCCGCCCGCGCCGCTCTGCGCACCGGAGCCGAGCTGAACGGCTTCCCGCTGGTGGCACACGGCGCCGACGCCACCCGCCAGATGCTGTCCGGCCTCGCGGGCAACGACTTCCCCATCCAGGTACGGCACGGTTCCGCCCTGCCCTACCCGCTGTTCGAGGCCATGGTGGAGACCGGCATCGACGCCACCGAGGGCGGGCCGGTCTCCTACTGCCTCCCGTACAGCAGGGCGCCGTTGTCCGAGGCCGTGAGTGCCTGGTCCCGTTGCTGCGACCTGCTCGCCGCGCAGGACGAGCAGATGCACCTGGAGAGCTTCGGCGGCTGCATGCTCGGCCAGTTGTGCCCGCCGAGCCTGCTGGTGGCGCTCAGCATCCTGGAGGGGCTGTTCTTCCAGGAGCACGGCCTGACCAGCATCTCGCTGAGCTATGCGCAGCAGACCCACCCGGGCCAGGACCTGGAGGCGATCGCCGCGCTGCGCAGGCTCGCCGGTGAGCGGCTGGCCGCCACCGACTGGCATGTCGTCCTCTACACGTACATGGGGGTCTATCCCCGTACGCCCGTCGGCTCCTTCCGGATCCTCGAGGACAGCGCGCGGCTCGCGGTGCGCAGCGGCGCGGAGCGGCTGATCGTGAAGACGCCGGCGGAGGCGCACCGTATCCCGACCGTCGCGGAGAACGTCGACGCGCTGGAGTTCGCCGCGGCGATCGCCGCCGACGAGCGGGCCGCCGGCAACCCCGAACTGCCCACGGACACAGGCCTGTACGAAGAGGCGCTGCACCTCGTCGACAGCACCCTGGAGCTGGGCGGCACGGTCGGCCAGGCCCTGGTACGGGCGTTCGCCCGGGGCCATCTCGACGTCCCGTTCTGCCTGCACCGCGACAACGCCAACAAGTCCCGTGCGTACGTCGACCCGCGCGGCCTGCTGCGCTGGTCCGACCCGGGGGCGATGTCGATCCCGGCGCACCCCGGGGGTGAGCGTTCGGCGCTCACCGCGCAGGGCCTGATCGACATGCTCGGTTACAACGAGCGCCGTTTCGACCGTGAGCAGTTGACCCGAACCCCGTTCCGGAGCCTGTCATGAGCGCTGTCACCATTGCCCCCGCCGTGAACGAAACCGCCCGTGGCACCTCGCCGGGCACGACCCTGGAGGAGGTGCGCCGGCGGGGTGTGCTGCGTGCCGCCGTGAGCCGCGGCATCCGCGGCCTGTCCCTGCCGGGCCCGGACGGCTGGACGGGGCTGGACACCGACGTGGCGCGCGCCGTCGCGGCCGCCGCGCTCGGCGACGCCCGGGCGGTGGACTGGCTGCCGTCCGCGCCGGCCGACCGGCTCGAGGCGCTGTCGGCGGGCGGCGCGGAGTTGACGGTCTGCAACCTGACGTGGACGCTGGGCCGGGAGGCGCAGTGGCCGGTGCTGTTCGCGGGCGTCACCTGCTACGACGGAGAAGGGTTCCTCGTCCGCGCCGACAGCGGCGTCGACGACCCGGCCCAGCTGGCCGGGCGGCGTGTCGCCGTGCAGGACGGCACCACGAGCGCCGCGAACCTGGCCGCCTGGTACGGGCGCCGCGGCCTCTCCGTGGAACCGGTCGCCTTCCCGACGCCTGCGGACACCCTGGCCGGCTACGCCTCCGGCGAGTGCGCGGCCTATGTGCTGGACCGGGTGGCTCTCGCCGGTGAGCGTGCCGTGCTCCCGGACCCGCAGGCGCACCGCATCCTCGACACGGCGATCTCCCGCGAGCCGATGGCCGCTGCCGTGCGCGACGACGACGCCGACTGGTACCGGCTGTGCCGCTGGGTGCTGCAGCTGCTGACGGCGGCCGAGCACCACGTCGACGAGGCGGGCGAAGGGCGGCGCGAGGAAGCCCTGGCGCAGGCCGCGGTCCTGGCCGGCCCGCACGGTCCCGCCGTGGGCCTCGACGAGGGCTGGGCGGCCAGGGTCCTGGCCGCGGTCGGGACGTACGCCGACATCTACGAGCGCAACCTCGGGGCCGCTTCCGGCCTCGGCGTCCCGCGCGGCCTGAACGAACTGTGGACCAGGGGCGGGCTGTACTACCCCGTCCCCCTGCAGTGAACGGCCGGGGCACCGCCGTGGCGCCCCGCACCCCATCCCAGGAGGGACTCTCATGAGTACAGAAACCCGCCCCGCAAGCACGGAGACGAAGGGAGCGATCGAGCTCACCGCCGCCATGGTGCTCTCCGGCACCCTCGGCATCTTCGTGGTGGAGTCCGGCGCGTCCCCGTTCAACGTCGTCTTCTTCCGCTGTGTGTTCGGCGCCGTCGCGCTGGGTCTCTACTGCCTGGTGCGCGGCCTGTTCAAGAACCACAACCTGACCCCGAAGAAGGTCGGACTCGCCGCGCTCGGCGGCGTCTTCATCGTCTTCAACTGGGCATTCCTCTTCGAGTCGTACGAGTCGACGTCGATCTCCGTGGCGACCGTCGTCTACCACACGCAGCCGTTCTACGTGGTGCTGCTCGGGGCCCTGCTCTTCCGTGACAAGCTCACGCGCACCAAGTTCGCCTGGCTGGGCGTCGCGTTCGTCGGTCTGATCCTGGTCGCCGGCGTCTCCGTCTCAGACTTCCAGGGCGGCGGCGACAAGACCTATCTGACCGGCCTGGGCTTCGCGCTGCTCGCGGCACTCTTCTACGCGCTGTCCACCGTCATCACCAAGCGCGTCACCGGTGTGAAGCCGCACCTCGTGGCGCTGATCCAGGTGATGCTGGGCATCCCGCTGCTGCTGCCCTTCGCCACCTTCGCCGACATGAGCGGCCTCGGCGCGGACTGGGGCTGGCTGGTCGGACTCGGCCTGATCCACACCTGCCTGATGTACGTCCTGATGTACTCGGCGTACCAGAAGCTGCCCACCGCCAAGATCGCGGTGCTGGCCTTCATCTACCCGGCCGTGGCCATGCTGTGCGACTGGGCCGTCTACGGTCACAGCGTCAGCCTGCTCCAGGCGCTCGGCATTCCGCTGATCATCGGCGCGAGCCTCGGCATCAACCTGGGCTGGACCTTCGGCCGCCGTCCTGCCGCGGAGCCGCCCGCCGCCTCCCCCGCGCCGGGGTCCGTCCCCACCGGGCCCGCGAACTCCACCGCACCCGCAACCACTCCTCGTCCCGAGGCCGCCGACACGCGTGCCGAGGGCGAGAAGATCACGATCGGAGACTCCCGATGACCCGTGTCACCGACGCATCCGCCCCGCGCATCGCCATCGTCGGAGCGACCGGCGCCGTCGGGTCGACGCTGATCGAGCTGATCGAGGAACGGGGCCTGCGCTACCGGTCCATGGAGCTGGTGGCCTCCTCGAGGTCTGCGGGCAGGGTGCTCACCGTCGACGACCGCGAGTACACGGTGCAGGCCGTCGAGGAGTTCGACTTCTCGAGCGTGGACGTGGCCTTCTTCTCCGCCGGCACGTCCGTCAGCGAGAAGTGGGTGCCGGTCGCCACCGCCGCGGGCGCCCTCGTCATCGACAACACGATCGCCTTCCGGATGGACCCGGACACCCCGCTGGTCGTGCCGCAGGTCAACGCACACGAGCTGGACCGGCGTCCCAAGAGCGGTGTGATCGCCAACCCCAACTGCTCCACGATCCCGCTGGTGCGGCTGCTGCAGTGCGTCGAGACGCGCTGGGGCATCCGGCACGCGGTGGTCTCCACCTACCAGGCGGCCTCCGGCCTCGGCTACTCCGGTGTCGAGGAGCTCCAGGAGGCCAGCCGCGCCTCGCTGCAGGGGCCGGACACCGACTTCGAACCCCAGGAGTTCACCCCGAACCTGGCGTTCAACGTCATCCCGAAGATCGACCGCTTCCTCGACTCCGGCTTCACGCTGGAGGAGCAGAAGATGCTGGTCGAGTCCCGCAAGATCCTCGGCATGCCGCACCTGGACGTCACCACCACCTGTGTCCGCGTCCCGGTCGCCAACTGCCACTCCGAGTCCGTCTACGTCGAGTGCCAGGAGCCGGTCGACCGCACCGAGCTGGTGGGCGTGCTGGCCGGACTGCCCGAGGTGGCCGTCCACGACCAGGAGGTCCGTACCGCGTTCCCGACGCCGACCACGGTCGGCGATCCCGACCACGTGCACGTCGGCCGGGTCCGTATCACCCAGAACAACCCGCGTGCCTTCTGGCTGTGGCTCGTCGCCGACAACCTCCGTATCGGCGCCGCCCTCAACGCCGTCCAGATCGCCGAGGAGCTCGTCGAGCGGGGCACGCTGTGACCGCACCCGCCGTCCTGAAGTTCGGCGGATCCAGCTTCCGCACCCTGGCCGCCTACGGCGACCTCGCCGCGGCGCTGGAGCGCCGCTTCCACGACGACGGCACGAAGCTCGTCGTCGTGGTCAGCGGCCAGCCGGGCGAGACCGAACAGTTCCGGGAGCGGCTCAGCCAGGTCAACCCGCACCCCGAGGACGAGACCGTGGCGGGTCTGCTCACCCTCGCCGACACGATCGGCGCCCAGCTGCTGGCCACGGCCGTGCACCGGCGCGGACTGCGCTCGACCGTGCTGGCCGGTCACCAGCTGGGCCTCGTCACCAACTCGGCCTTCATGTGGGCGCGGTTGGAGCGCACCGACCCGGCCCCGCTGCGCGCCGCCCTGCGGGACCACGACGTGGTCGTGGTCCCGGGCGGCCAGGCGGCGGACGAACTCGGCCGTCCCACCTGGCTCGGCAAGAACTCCTCCGACC
Organism: Streptomyces sp. NPDC096176; assembly: GCF_044763255.1. Classification (NCBI taxonomy): domain Bacteria; kingdom Bacillati; phylum Actinomycetota; class Actinomycetes; order Kitasatosporales; family Streptomycetaceae; genus Streptomyces; species Streptomyces sp. NPDC096176. The sequence continues at coordinate 331,910 of NZ_JBIWFV010000005.1, forward strand.
TGTCGGCCGTGGCCGTCGCCGCGGCCGTCGGCGCCTCGCGGTGCGAGATCCACTCCGACGTCGACGGCATCTACAGCACCGACCCGCACCTCGTCAGCGGCACGCGCCTGCTGAGGGAGGTCTCGTACAACACGGCGGCGCTGATGTCGCTGTACGGGGCGAAGGTGCTGCACCGCAGGGCCGTGCGGCTCGCGCAGAAGCACCGGGTCGAGATCGCCTGCCGGCTCAACCGTGCGCCGTTCCCGGTCGGCTCCGTCATCGGCACGGCGGGCTCGTCCGTCGCCGCTGTGGTGCTCAACCAGCGGTCCGTGGCGCTGCGTTACGACACGGACGAACTCGCGGACCGGGCGTTCCAGGCCTTCCACGGCGCCAACATCGACACGATCCGGCTCACCTCCGGCCCGCTGGTGGCCGTCGTCGGCGGTTTCGTCGACCTGGAGGAATTCCAGCGGCGGCAGGGCCTGGTGCCCGGCGACTTCGCGGGTGTGCCGGTGACCGCCGTGCGCGGCAGCAAGGTCGCCACCCACCTCGCGGCCGGTGACGACGACGCCCTGCATCTCGCCCAGCGTCTCCATGACCAACTGAACGACCCGGCAGCGCCGTTCCCCGTATCCGAGCTCCAAGGAGTGTGATCCGCCATGACCGCCACCGTTGACCGCCCGCTCGGCGCCGGTTCCGGCACGCCGGCATCGCAGCGTCCCCCGACCCTGGGCACGGTCACCCTGCCCGACGGGGCCCGGGACGCCATCGGCGCCGAGCTCGCCGCGATGCCCGACCCCGACACGGACATCGACTGGGCCATGGCCCGCTACCACCAGATCTTCGCGTCCCTGCCGACGCCGCTGCTCCAGCAGGTCCTGGACTTCGGCCGGCACATCGACACCCCCGGTGTGACGCTCGTCGACAACCTGCCGGTGGACGCGAGCCTCCCGCCCACCCCGTCCGACGGCGGCCCGAGCCGCGACAAGGAGAGCTTCGTCGCGGAGGGGGTGCTGCTGGGGCTGAGCGGACTGCTCGGCGAGCCGCTCGGTGTGCTGACCGAGAAGGCGGGGCAGCTCGTCCATGACGTCATCCCGGTCGAAGGCGGCTCGAAGACCCAGACCAACCAGGGTTCGGAAGTCTTCCTGAACTTCCACAGCGACATCATGCACGACGTGATCGGCCGCTACGACGTCGCCAACCCCGACTTCCTGGTGCTCAGCTGCCTGCGCTCCGACCATGAGGGGATCGCCGCGACGCACTACGCGGACGCCCGCGACATCTCCGCGGCGCTCGACCCGCAGATGCTGGAGACGCTCCACAGCCCGCTGTTCCGGCTGAACGCGCCCGGCAGCTACACGAGGAACGTGGCCGGCGACGCGGAGGTGCTCTCCGACCCGGTCCCGCTGATCAGCGGCAGCGCGGACTGCCCGGAGATCGCGATCTCCGCGAACGGGGTCCGGGCGCTGACCGGCGGGGCGCAGGCCGCGCTGGACCAGCTGCAGGGCGTGTGCCGCTCGGTGGCGCACAAGGTGCTGCTGCGGCCGGGCCAGGCGCTGCTGATCAACAACCGCAAGGGTGTGCACGCGAGGTCGTCGTTCACGGCCCGCTACGACGGACGGGACCGCTGGCTGCAGCGCACGTACGTGCGGCGCAGCCTGTGGAGCATCCGCTACCGGGTGACGTCGGAGAACCGTCGCGTGCACTTCTGACGGCGGGGTGTGGACCCGTGATCCGCGGCCGACGCAGAGCCTGCTGCTCTGCGCGGCCGCGGCGGCGCTTGCGGCGGGCCCGGGGCCCGGCTCGTGGCCCTCGGCGAGCACGCAGCGCGGCTTCCCGGTGAGCGGGCGACGTGGGTTTCGGTGAGCGCGCGGCGCGGGTTCCGGCGGCCCGGGGCGTGGTTCTCGGCGGCGCGCGGCGTGGGTGGCGGTCTTTGTGGGCACAACGGTTCCTGACATGTAGTCAGTTCGCTAACCTGACAGAGCGTCAGTTACTGGCCGTGGCGACTCCGGCGCCCGGGCCATCGAGCGGGAGCGGAGACCAGCGATGCTCGGATCAACTCACGGCACCCTCACCTCCGGCCTCCGCGCGCGCGTCGTCGCCTGCGGCGACGGCCCCAGAAACGCCGTTCACGAAGCCGCCGGGGCGGCCGCGTCCGCCGGTGACCTCGACGTCAGCGGCCGCCCCCTGTACGCGCCGGTGCCGGACCTCGACCGGTTCTTCCGCCCCTCCTCCGTCGCCGTCGTCGGGGCGTCGGACGCCGAGGGCAGGCCCAACACGGGCATCACCCGCCAACTCGTCGACTGGGCCGCGCGCGTCGGCGCCCGACTGCACCCCGTGCACCCCACCCGTCCGTCCGTCTTCGGCATCGACTGCGTCCCCTCGGTGCGCGCGCTGCCGAAAACGGTCGACCTCGCCGTACTGCTGATCAGCGATCCGCTGCCGGTGATCGAGGAACTCGCGGAGGTCAAGGTGAAGTTCGCCGTGGCCTTCGCCTCCGGATACGCGGAGACCGGTCAGGAGGGCGCAGCCGCCCAGGCGCGGCTCGCCGCCGCTGTGGAGCGCTCGGGCATCCGCCTCCTCGGCCCCAACACCAACCTCAACGCCTTCGAGAAGTTCCGCGACGACCTCGAGGGCCCGGCGATCGCGCTCATCACCCAGTCCGGCCACCAGGGGCGGCCCGTCTTCACCCTCCAGGAACTGGGCATACGGCTCTCCCACTGGGCGCCCACCGGCAACGAGGCCGACCTGGAGACCGCCGACTTCATCTCGTACTTCGCCGAACGCCCGGAGGTCGGAGCCATCGCGTGTTACGTGGAGGGCCTCAAGGACGGGCGTTCGTTCCTGCTGGCCGCGGACCGGGCAGCCCGGCGCGGGGTGCCGGTCGTCGCCGTCAAGGTCGGCCGCACCGACACCGGCGCGCGGACGGCGGCCTCGCACACGGGCAAACTCACCGGCGCGGACACGGTGGTGGACGCGGTGATGCGGCAGTACGGCGTGATCCGTGTCGACGGCCTCGACGAACTCCAGGACACCGCGGCGTTGCTGGCGCGCGCCCGCAGGCCGGTGTCCGACGGCGTCGCCGTCTACTCCATCTCCGGCGGCACCGGCGCGCACTTCGCCGACCTGGCGACAGCGGCGGGCCTGCGCCTTCCGCGGCTGAGCGACGGCCGGCAGGCGGAACTGCACCAGTGGATACCGCCGTATCTCAACGTCTCGAACCCGATCGACAACGGTGGCCACCCGGTGGGCGACTGGCGAGGCCGCAAGATCATCGACTCGATACTCGCCGATCCGGACGTCGGCGTGCTGATCTGTCCCATCACCGGCCCGTTCCCGCCGATGAGCGACCGGCTCGCCCAGGACCTGGTGGACGCCGCCGAGGCCACCGACAAGTTGGTGTGCGTGGTGTGGGGGTCACCGGTCGGCACCGAGGCCGCGTACCGCGACACGCTTCTCGGCTCCTCGCGGGTGGCCACCTTCCGCACCTTCGGCAACTGCGTCACGGCCGTGCGCGCCCACCTGTCCCACCACCGGTTCACGACCCACTACCGCTCCCCCTTCGACGAGGCCCCGCGCACCTGCTCCCCGTCCTTCCGCAAGGCGCAGGCACTGCTGCAGCCGGGGCAGCTGAGCGAGCACGCGGCGAAGAGCCTGCTGCGCGCGTACGGGATCCGGGTGCCGCGCGAGCAGTTGGTGACCAGCGCGGCCGCGGCGGTACGGGCGGCGGGCCTGGTCGGCTACCCCGTCGTCATGAAGGCCTCCGCGCCGCAGCTCGCACACAAGACGGAGCTGGGCCTGGTGAAGATCGGCCTCACTTCCGCCAGTCAGGTGCGGGAGGCGTACCGCGAGCTCACGGACATCGCCCGCTACGAGGGCGTCGACCTCGACGGCGTCCTGGTCTGCCAGATGGTGGAGCGGGGCGTCGAGATGGTCGTCGGCGTCACCCAGGACGAGCTGTTCGGCCCGACCGTGACAGTGGGGCTGGGCGGCGTCCTGGTGGAGGTACTCCACGACACCGCCGTACGCGTGCCGCCCTTCGGCGAGGACCAGGCCCGGGCCATGCTCACCGAACTGCGCGGCCATGCCCTGTTGGAGGGCGTGCGGGGCGGACCGCCGGTGGACGTGGACGCGCTCGTGGAGGTGGTCCTGCGGGTCCAGCGGATGGCTCTGGAACTGGGCGACCAACTCTCGGAACTGGACGTCAACCCGCTGATGGTGCTGCCCCGCGGGCAGGGCGCGGTGGCTCTGGACGCGCTGGCGGTGTGCCGGTGAGCGACGACGACGTCCTGTCCGCCGTCACCGAGGGCGTCTCCTGGATCACCCTCAATCGCCCCGAGGCGATGAACGCGGTCACCTGGGACCAGCGGGAGCGGATCATCGCGCTGCTCGCCGAGGCCTCCTCGGACCCTGCGATCCGGGCGGTCGTCGTCACCGCGACCGGCAGGGGGTTCTGCGCGGGCGCCGATCTGCGGGGCGCGCCGCCCCGCGAACACATCGCCGGCGACATCGCCCGCACCATCCGGCTCGGCGCGCAGCGCCTGATCGGGGCCGTACTGGACTGCGAGAAACCGGTGATCGCGGCGGTCAACGGCACCGCGGCGGGCATCGGCGCGCATCTGGCCTTCGCCTGCGACCTGGTCCTGGCGGCCGAGGAGGCACGCTTCATCGAGGTGTTCGTCCGCCGGGGCCTCGTACCCGACGGCGGCGGGGCGTACCTCCTGCCCCGACTGATCGGCCCGCAGCGCACAAAGGAACTCATGTTCTTCGGCGACGCCCTCTCCGCGCAGGACGCGGCCCGACTCGGTCTCGTGAACCGGGTGGTGCACGCAGACGAGCTGGAGAAGACGGCACGCGCATGGTCGACCCGCCTCGCGACGGGCCCGACCCGCTCGATCGCCCTGACGAAACAGCTGGTGAACGCGTCTCTGGACGCTGATCGCGCCTCTGCCTTCGCGGCGGAGGCGGCGGCCCAGGAACTCAACATGACGACGCGGGACGCGAACGAGGGCGTGCGGAGCTTCATGGAACGCCGGACGCCCAAGTTCGAGGGCCGCTAGGGACGCATCGATCCGCAGAGTCGTCGACGTGGGTGGCACACCCCCGCGGTGGCACCACATGGCGCCACGAGAGGCACCAGAGCACCCACAAGTTCACGTGGCACCGCGGTGACGCAACTCAGCGCCAGCATGTTTCCGCAGGTCAGCACTGTGGCATCAGCCTCGACCCACACCCACTCCCCTCACGGGCTTGCGCATGGCATCACCGTGGTGCCACTATGGCGTCATGGACCTCACGCCGTATGTCGACACCCTCCGCCGCGAACTCGCGGTGGCCGCCGAAGCCGGCGGCGAAGAAGCGCGCGAGCTGGCCGAGCGGCTCACCGCCCCCCTGGAATCGGCGACCCGCCTGACGATGCTCAATGTGCTCTCCGCCGCGATGGACGAGATCACCCGTGAGCTCGCCCCCGGGTCGGTCGACGTACGGCTGCGCGGGCTCGACCCCGACTTCGTGGTGACGCGGCCGGCGGGCGACGAGGTGTACGAGGCCGGGAGCGGGCTCGCCGAGCCGCTCCAGGCACCGGCCCCGGCACCCGCCGAGGGCGACGACGGCGGCACCGCCCGCGTCAATCTGCGGCTGCCCGCCCACCTCAAGGCACGCGCCGAGGAGGCCGCGGGCCGCGAGGGCCTGTCGGTCAACGCGTGGCTGGTACGAGCCGTGTCAGCCGCGGTCGACGGCGGCACGCCATCAGGCCCGACGGAGAAGTCCCGCACCGCACGCACCGTCGGGCAGAGCTTCACGGGCTGGGTGCGCTAGGGCGCGTTGCGAAAGCAGCGCCGTCCGCCCGGAGGGCGGGGCGGGACTTTCGCCACACGCCCCGGCCACGCCCCGCCGCCCTTCACTTCACTTCACCCACACCACGTCCCACCAGCAGGGACGCCACGGAGACCCAAGAGGACGGGACAGTCATGCCTTCTTTCGACACCCCCGCAGCAATCTCGGCCACCGCCCACGTGGAGGCCGGATCCATCCGGTTCGTCGCCGCCGACCGGCTCGACACCCTTGTCGAGGTGCAGCCCCGCGACCCGAAGAAGGACCAGGACGTGCGGGCGGCCGAGCAGACCGAGGTCACGTACTCGAGCGGCCTGTTGACCATCAGGACACCCAAGCAGCGCTATTTCGTCGGGCGCACCGGCACCGTCGACGTGACGGTCGAACTGCCCGCGGGCTCGCAGATGGAGACGACCGGCGCCTGGGCCCAGGTGTACGGCGAGGGCCGGTTCGGCGAGGTCCGCGTGAAGACCTCGTCGGGCGACGTCCACCTCGACACCACCGGGCCGCTGCATCTGACCGCGTCCCACGGCAACATCACCGTGGACCGCGTCGAGGGCCCCACCGAGATCACCACCAGCTCCGGCAGCCTGCGCGTCGGCACCGTCGACGGCACGGCCGTCCTGAAGAACTCGCACGGCACCACGATCGTCGGCAACGCCCTGGGCGATCTGCGCGTGAGCGGCGCCAACGGCGACATCATCGTCGAGCGCGCCGAGGGCTCGGTCGCCGCCACCACCGCCCACGGCACCCTTCGCGTCGGCGACGTCGCCCGCGGCACCGTCCAGCTGGAGACCTCCTACGGCGCCATCGAGGTCGGCGTCCGCGAGGGCACGGCCGCCTGGCTCGATGTCAGCTCGGGCACCGGCCAGGTGCGTAACGCGCTCACCGCGTCCGAGAGCCCGGACGAGTCCGAGGACTCCGTCGGGATCAAAGCCCGTACCCGCTACGGCAACATCGACATCCGTCGCGCCCGGGCCTGACCTGCCCGATCTCGTCATACGCAAGGCCCCTTCACCGCTCACCACGCCTTCGAATGGAGGGCTCCATGCCTTCTTCTGTCATGCCCATGCCCAGACGGGACGGTCAGCAGTCACCCGCCGCCGTCTCCACCGCCGATCTGCGCAAGTCGTACGGCGACAAGACCGTCCTCGACGGCATCGACCTGCGGATCCCGTCCGGCACGGTGTTCGCGCTGCTCGGACCGAACGGCGCCGGCAAGACCACCACCGTGCAGATCCTGTCCACGCTCATCGCCGCCGACGGCGGCCGGGCCCAGGTCGCGGGCCACGACATCGCCACGTCACCGGCCGGTGTTCGCGCCGCGATCGGCGTCACCGGGCAGTTCTCCGCGCTCGACGACCTGCTCACCGCCGAGGAGAACCTGCTCCTCATGGCCGACCTGCTGCGCCTCGGCAAGCGCGAAGGGCGCAGGCGAGCCGAGGAGTTGCTGGAGCGGTTCGACATCGCGGATGTCGCGCACAAGCGTGCCGCGTTCTTCTCCGGCGGTATGCGGCGCAGGCTCGACCTCGCCATGACGCTGGTCGGCGACCCCCAGGTGATCTTCCTCGACGAGCCGACGACCGGCCTCGACCCGCGCAGCCGCCGCACCATGTGGGAGACCGTGCGCTCGCTGGTCGCCGGCGGCGTCACCGTCTTCCTCACCACGCAGTACCTGGAGGAGGCCGACCAGTTGGCGGACCGCATCGCGGTGCTCGACGGCGGTCGGATCGTCGCCGAAGGCACCGCCGACGAACTCAAGGCGCAGATCCCCGGCAGCCATGTCCGCCTGCGGTTCACCGAGCCCGACGAGTACGAGCGCGCGGCCGCCGCCTTCCCCGGCGCGGCCCGCGACGACGAGGAGCTCGCCCTGCGCATCGCGGGCGACGGCGGGCTCGACGCGCTGCGCACCCTGCTCGACCGGCTCGACGCCGCCGGCATCCGCGCCGCCGACTTCTCCGTGCACACTCCCGACCTCGACGACGTGTTCCTCGCCCTGACCGGCGACGGCACCCCCGGCACCGGATCCGCCCTCCACGTCAAGGAGACCCTGCGATGAGCACCCTCACCTACGCCGTACACGACTCGATGACGATGCTGCGGCGCAACATCAAGCACGCGTTGCGCTATCCGGCCGTGTCACTGGGCCCTGCCGTGACGCCCATCCTGATGCTGCTGCTGTTCGTCTACGCCTTCGGGGACTCGATCGGCGCCGGGATGGGCGGCGGCCGGGAGGCGTATCTGGAGTACCTGACGCCCGGCGTCATCATCATGGGGGTGGCGGCCGGGGCGATGTCGACCTCGATCGCGGTCTGCACCGACATGACCGAGGGCATCATCAACCGCTTCCGCACCATGAACATCACACGCACGTCCTTCATGACGGGGCATGTCCTCGGCAGCGTCCTCACCACGATGGTGAGCCTCGTCCTCGTCGTGGGCGTCGCCCTCGCCCTCGGCTTCCGTTCAGCGGCGAGCCTGCTGGAGTGGCTCGCTGCCGCCGGCCTCCTCACGGCCGTCGCGTTCGCCGTGACATGGCTGTCGTGCGCGCTCGGCCTGATCTCCAAGACCGTCGAGTCCGCGAGCAACAAGCCGCTGCTGGTCCAGTTCCTTCCGTTCCTGGGCTCGGCGTTCGTGCCGGCCGACTCGATGTCCCCGGGCCTGCGCTGGTTCGCCGAGTACCAGCCGTTCACGCCGATGACCGAGACACTGCGCGGTCTGCTCTCCGGAACGGAGATCGGCAACAGCGGCTGGATCTCGATGGCCTGGTGCGCCGGCATCGCCCTCGTCGGCTACGTCTGGTCGCGCTCGCTCTTCAACAACAGCACCAAGCGCTGAGCACCGGAACACCCAAGGGCGGGGCGCCCACTCTCCGGCAGGGAGTGAGCACCCCGCCCTTGCATGTCCGCCATCAGGCCGCTCCCCGCGCTACCCCTCATCGGGGTTCCCATCTGACGTATCGTCAGTTTCAATGGGAGGCGTGATGGGACACGCAGGGATGGCCGCCGCCGCCGTCCGCTATCTCCGCTCGGTCGGGGCGCCCACCGGCGTCGGGGTGTACGACGCGCCTGCGGCGCCCGCCCTGCGGGCCGTCGGGGAGGACGAGCGGCTGCCGGTCGCCGTCGGGGAGTTCCGCCGGGTGCTCGGCCACTTCGCGACCGGGGTCACCGTGGTGACCGCCCTCGACGCGGAAGGGCCCGCCGGGTTCGCGTGTCAGTCGTTCTCGTCGCTCTCGCTCGAACCGCCGCTCGTCGTGTTCATGGTCGGGCGCACGTCCACCACCTGGCCGCGCATCGCCCGCGCCGGGACCTTCTGCGTCAACGTGCTGGCGGCGGACCAGGGCGGGCTGTGCAGAGGCTTCGCGGTCAGCGGGGCGGACAAGTTCGCGGGGGTGGCCTACGGGCCGGCGCCGGTCACCGGGGCACCGCGGCTGGAGGGAGCGGCGGCCTGGATCGACTGCACGATCCAGACCGTGCACACGGGCGGCGACCATCTCATCGTGGTCGGCAGGGTCGAGTCACTGGACGCCGACGAGGACGGCGCGCCGCTGCTGTTCCACCGCGGCCGGTTCGGGCGGCTCGACCACTGAGCGGCCGGGCCGGACAGGGCCGGCCCGGGAGACATCACTGCGCGGCGGGCTCCAGCTTCGGGATCGGCTTGCGCCGGATCACCAGCGCCATCAGGGCCGCCGCGGCGCACAGGGCTCCGGAGGCGTACCAGACGACGTCGTACTTGCCGAATACATCGCGCGCCACGCCGCCCACGAAGGCGACCACGGCCGCGCCGACCTGGTGCGAGGCGAGGACCCAGCCGAAGACGATCGCACTGTCGTCGCCGTAGTGCTCGCGGCACAGGGCGATGGTGGGCGGGACGGTCGCAACCCAGTCCAGGCCGTAGAACACGATGAAGAAGAGCATCGGCGGTTGGACGGTCGGCTGGAGCAGTATCGGCAGGAAGAGCAGGCTGACGCCACGTAGCGCGTAGTAGACGGCGAGCAGCCGCCGCGCGTCGAAGCGGTCCGTGAACCATCCGGAGGCGATCGTGCCGACGACGTCGAAGACGCCGATCACGGCGAGCAGCGATGCGGCCGCGGTGATGGGCATGCCGTGGTCGTGGGCCGCCGGGACGAAGTGGGTCTTGACCAGGCCGTTCGTCGAGGCACCACAGATCGCGAACGTGCCGGCGAGCAGCCAGAACGGGCCCGTGCGTGCCGCCCGGAAGAGCACCGCGACCGCGCGCCGCGCCGCGCCGGGCACCGGGTCGGGCTTGGGCGTGAAGCCCTCGGCGCCGTACGCCGCGAGGCCCACGTCCGCCGGGTGGTCCCGCAGCAGCAGCCATACGAACGGGACGACGGCCAGCGCCGAGAGCGCGACGGTGATCGCGGCGGGCCGCCAGCCGTGCTGCTCGACCAGCCAGGACAGCAGCGGCAGGAAGACCAGCTGGCCGGACGCCCCGGCAGCGGTGAGGATGCCGGTGACCAGGCCGCGGCGCTGCACGAACCAGCGGTTCGTCACGGTCGCCGCGAAGGCGAGCGCCATGGAGCCCGAGCCGAGGCCGACGAGGACGCCCCAGTAGAGGATCAGCTGCCAGGGCGCCGTCATCCACACCGTCAGCACCGACCCGGCCGCGATCACGCTGAGAGCGACGGCCACGACCTTGCGAATGCCGAACCGGTCCATCAGGGCGGCCGCGAAGGGCGCGGTGAGCCCGTAGAGCGCCAGATTGACCGAGACGGCGAAGCCGATCATTCCGCGCGACCACGTGAACTCCGAGTGCAGCGGCCCGATCAGGAGGCCCGGCAGGGACGCGAAGGCTGCGGCGCCGATGATCGTCACGAAGGTGACGGCGGCGACGAACCAGGCTCGGTGGACACGGGGCGGACGGCGCAGAGCACTGCCCTGAGCAGCGGGGAGATTGGTTGTCTGGGGCACGTCACCCAGCATCCGATGCCGTTTCGTCCGCAACGAGTGGCCCGAGGGACAGCATTCGATAGGATCGGGCCATGAATGAGGTGACACCGCATCGCGTGGTCGTCCTGGCGCTGACCGGGCTGCTCCCCTTCGAGCTCGGCATCCCGCACCGGATCTTCGGCCGCGCCAAGGACCCGGCGGGACGCCCGCTGTACGAGATCGTCACCTGCGGGATCAGGCCGGGGCCGGTCATGACGGACGCCGACTTCGCCGTGACCGTGGAACACGGCCCCGAGGCGCTCGCCACCGCCGACACCGTCGTCGTCCCCGCCTCCTACGAGCTCGGGCCCGTGTTCGATGAAGGCCGGCTCCCGGACGAGCTCGCCGCCGCCCTCGAGCACGTGCGGCCCGGCACCCGCATGGTGTCCATCTGCACCGGCGGCTACGTGCTCGCCGCGGCCGGGTACCTCGACGGCCGCCCCGCGACCACCCACTGGTCCTCGGCCGAGCACTTCCAGCGGCTCTTCCCGTCCGTCAAGGTCGACGCGGACGTCCTGTTCATCGACGACGGCGACGTGCTCACCTCCGCGGGGGTCGCCGCCGGCATCGACCTGTGTCTGCACATCGTGCGCCGCGACCACGGCACGGCTGTCGCCAACGACGTCGCGCGCCGCACCGTGGTACCGCCGCACCGGGACGGCGGGCAGGCCCAGTACATCCACCGGCCCGTCCCCGAGCCGCAGGTCGCGACCACCGCGACCGCGCGGGCCTGGGCGCTCGGCCGGCTCCACGAGCCGCTGCAGCTGCGGGACATGGCCGACCAGGAAGCGATGTCGGTCCGGACCTTCACCCGGCGTTTCCGCGAGGAGGTCGGCATCAGCCCCGGGCAGTGGCTCAGTCAGCAGCGCGTGGAACGGGCCCGGCATCTCCTGGAGTCGACGGATCTGTCGGTGGACCAGGTGGCGCGGGACGCCGGCTTCGGCACGGCCCAGTCCATGCGCCAGCACCTGCAAACGACACTCGGTGTGCCGCCCACGGTCTACCGGCGCACCTTCCGCGCGGGAGCCAGCCGCAGATCGATGTAGGGGACGGTGTCGCCGGGAAGCACGTATCGCTCGATCTCCAGGAACCCGCGTGTCAGCGCGAACCGCAGCCCTTCGACGTTGGTCGCCAATACGACCGTCTCGATCACCTCGGCGCCGAGGGCCCGCGCCCGGTCCAGCCCTCGCGTCCAGAGTTCGGCGCCGAACCCCTGGTTCCGGTGGGCGGGGAGCACCCGGGCGATCACCGTGGCCGTGGACGACTCGTCCGTGGGCGGGCGCACGGTCGAGCAGCCCACGAGTTCGTCGCCGGCGTACGCGACCTCCAAGTGGTGGCGCACGGCACGCTCCCGCACCTCGTCGAGATCCATGGCGGCCGGAGGAACGATCAGATTGTGGACGTGCCGCCAGTCCTCGAGCGCGGCGTCGCCCTTCACCTGTTCGATGCGAAGGTGGGTCATCGCAGCAGACAACCCGTACGCACCGTTGGACGTCAACTGCCTGTCGGCGAAGGTGACCTGTGCACCGCTCAGAAGGTGAGCACGCCGCGGGCGACCCGGCCGTGCTCGGCGTCCTCGGCCGCCTTCGCGAAGTCCTCGACGGGGTACGTCGCGGTGACCAGTTCGTCGAGGAGCAGCCGGCCCTGCCGGTACAGCTCGGCGTAGAGCGCGATGTCGTGCTGCGGGCGCGAGGAGCCGTAGCGGCAGCCGAGCACCGACTTGTCCAGGAACATCGCGGCGGGCACGAACGACGCCTCCGCCGTCGCCGCCGGCATGCCCAGCAGGACCGCCTGGCCCCGGCGGTCGAGCAGGTCGATCGCCTGCCGTACGAGCGCGGTGCTGCCGACGCATTCGAAGACGTGGTCCGCGCCGGTCGGCAGGATCTCCCGTACGCCCTCGGTGGAGGAGAGGAAGTGCGTCGCGCCGAACTGCCGGGCGACAACCTCCTTCGCGGGGTTCGAGTCGACCGCGACGATCGCGCCGGCGCCCGCGATCCGTGCGCCCTGGAGGACGTTGAGGCCGATGCCGCCCGTGCCGATGACAACGACGGTGTCCCCGCGGTCGACCCTGGCACGGTTCAGTACGGCTCCCACGCCGGTCAGGACGCCACAGCCGATCAGCGCGGCCGAGGTCAGCGGGATGTCGTCCGGGATCTTCACCGCCTGTACGGCCTTGACGATCGTCCGCTCGGCGAAGGCGGAGTTGGAGGCGAACTGGAACAGGGGCACGCCGGCGCGTGAGAAGGGGCGACCGGGGCGGCCGATGGCCCTGCGGCACATGGTGGGGCGGCCCCGGTCGCAGTCGGCGCAGGCACCGCAGTTGGCGAGGGTCGACAACGAGACATGGTCGCCGGGGGCGACATGGCCGACGCCGGGGCCGATCGCCGTGACGACGCCCGCGCCCTCGTGACCGAGGACGACCGGTACGGGGAAGGGGATCGTCCCGTCGATCACGGACAGGTCGCTGTGGCACAGCCCGGCGGCCGCGACCTCGACCATGACCTCGCCCGGGCCCACATCCCGTATCTCCAGATCGTCGACGACCCGGACCCGTTCCCCGTCATACACGACACCCTTCACCGTGGCTCCTTCGGCAGGCCGAGCACCCGCTCGGCGGTGGTTGTCCGGGTGCCGGCCCGCCCGGGCCCGCGGCCGGATCAGGTATTGGGGCGGTCGCCGCGGGACGCCGCCGCGGACATGGCCTCCAGCTGCGCCAGCAGCGGCATCGGGTCGGTGCCGACGGTGCCGGGGAGGAAATCGGCTATGCGCTCGGGGGTCCAGGGGCCCTCTCCGTAAGCCGCCCGCAGCTCCCTCGGCTGGGCCCACACCGCGATCTTGGGGCCGGCAACCGTGTAGACCTGTCCGGTGATCCTCTCCTCGCGGGCCCGGTCGGAGAGGAGGTAGACGACCAGGGCGGCGACATCCTCCGGACCGCCGATCTCCTTGAGCTCCATGGGGACGCCCGCCGACATACGGGTGCGTGCGACCGGGGCCACCGCGTTCGCCGTGACGCCGTACTTGTGGAGGCCGAGCGCCGCGCTGCGGACGAGCGAGATGATGCCGCCCTTGGCCGCCGAGTAGTTCGCCTGGGACACGCTGCCCTGGTGGTTGCCGCTGGTGAAGCCGATCAGGGTGCCGGAGCGCTGGTTCCGCATCACCGCCGACGCGGCGCGGAAGACCGTGAAGGTGCCTTTGAGGTGGGTGGCGAGGACCGGGTCCCACTCCTCCTCCGACATGTTGAACAGCATCCGTTCGCGGAGGATCCCGGCGACGCACACGACCCCGTCCAGGCGCCCGTACTCGGTGAGCGCCACGTCCACGACCCGCTGTCCACCCGTCATCGTGGCGATGTCGTCGGCCACCGCGACGGCCTGCCCGCCGGCCGCCTCGATCTCCTTGACGACACCCGCCGCGATCTGCGACGTGGGCGCGGATCCCTCGACCGAGACGCCGTAGTCGTTGACGACGACGCGGGCGCCCTCCGCGGCGCAGGCCAGCGCGACCGCCCGTCCGATGCCGCGGCCCGCGCCGGTCACGGCGACGACCTTGCCTGTCAAGAAGTTCCCCACGACCGGCCCCTTCCCGCAGTTTCTGACGGACCGTTAGATTCTAGGGTCAGTCCGATGCATGAGCACAAGCCCCGGGAGGCCCAATGTCACTGCCGGCCGAGTTCCACGACATCGCCAAGCGCGTGAACAACTGGGGGCGCTGGGGAGAGGGCGACGAGATCGGTACCCTCAACCTGATCAACGGCGAGGTGGTGAGGAACGCAGCCGCCGCGGTCCGCAGCGGCCTGCGGATCCCTCTCGCGCTCCCCCTCCAGCAGGAGGGAGTGCAGACAGGCGTCATCCCGGGCCGGGTGAACCCCCTGCACACGATGGTCCAGATCAACCATGAGCTGTTCGGCCCGGGCACCGTCGCCACCAGCGACGACACCGTGACGATGGGACTGCAGGCGGCCACCCACTGGGACGCGCTGACCCATGTCTCGCACTCCGGCCGGATCTACAACGGCCGCCCCGCCGACTCCATCACGCCGCACGACCGCGCCCGCTTCAGCGGCATCGACAAGGCCACGCCCGTCGTCTCACGGGGTGTGCTGCTGGATGTGGCACGCGCGAAGGGGCAGGACCGGCTGCCCGGCGACCACGCCGTCACTCCGGAGGATCTGGACGAAGCGGCGGAGTACGGCGGCGTCACCGTCCGATCCGGCGACATCGTCCTGGTGCGGACGGGGCAGATGCAGCTCTTCCTGGCCGGCGACCGGCACGGCTACGCGTATCCGTCGCCAGGGCTGTCCCTCCGTACGCCCGAGTGGTTCCACGCCCACGATGTCGCCGCCGTGGCGAACGACACGCTCACTTTTGAGATCTTCCCGCCGGAGATCGAGAACCTGTGGCTGCCGGTGCACGCGCTCGATCTCGTGGAGATGGGCATGCTGCAGGGCCAGAACTGGAATCTGGAAAAGTTGTCCACAGCCTGTGCACAGGAACGGCAGTACACGTTCCTGCTGTGCGCCATGCCGGAGCCGTTCGTCGGCGGCACCGGCACACCGGTCGCCCCCGTGGTCGTGCTCTGACCTTCGGATGGTCGGACTGTCGGAACATTCGAGCCGCCGCAGGTTCGGGCCGTCGGACATTCGGGGCGGCGAGCGTTCGGGCCGCAGAAAGTTCGGGCCGTTGGACATTCGGGGCGACGAGCATCCGGGCCGCCGAGACGCCGAAGCGCTCAGCCTCCGTGCGCCGCCACCGGCGAGGAGGTCCTGGGTGCGGCGGTCATCGGCTGCGGCTGGTTGCCCGTGGGCACGCACCGGTCCACCTCGCACCAGATGGACTTGCCGGCGCCCTCACGCTGCCACCCCCAGCGGTCCGCCAGACCGTCGACCAGTTCCAGGCCACGGCCGTTGGTGTCCTCGCCGTGCGCGTGCCTGGGTCTCGGCGGGCAGGCGCTCACGTCGGCCACCTCGACCCGGACCGTCCCCGGCTCCTCGGCGCCCGCACCCAACAGCATCCGGAGCACGGCCGGACACCCGGTGTGCACCACGGCGTTGGTGACGAGCTCCGAGATCAGCAGGATCAACGTCTCGGCCAACGGCTCGTCGTCCGCCACGCCGGACTTGTCGAGCCGCGACCGGGCCCATCTGCGGGCGCGCCCCACCTCCGACGGGTCGGCCCCGATCTCCAACTGCATCTGAAGCACCTGCACCGCTCACACCATCCGAACCGGCGGACACATAGCCTCGCGCCTCACAGCCATAACGGAATGTGATTCCCTTACGGCACAGCATGGTTGACGTACAGTCACCGCAACAAGCGCTTCGGGCATATTCCAGCGCGAAGGAGTATGCATGGTGCATACTGTGCGACGCACATCGCGGAGAGTCGAACGCAAGGTCGCAGAACGCATTCGCACAGGCCGAACAGCGCGCAACGACGGGCCCGGGACCGCCGTACCGGCGACACCGTGAGACCCCGTCATCGCAGCGACTCCCATTTCACGGAGCGTACCGGAGCGGGCCCCCGACTCCGCCCCGTGACAAGTCGCCCGAAGGACACAACCCGATATCGACGCAGGGTGACGCTCCGGAGTGCCATGGCCTGCCCTCTGGTTCAGGGTCGTACCGGCCCTCCGGCCAACGCCTGGGCCTGCACCTCCTCGGCCTGAGCGGTCGTCAGCCACATCTGGGCCCGCAGCAGGGATCGTTTGAGGTGGAGATGGACATCGGCCTCCCAGGTGAAGCCGGTTCCGCCGAACACCTGCAGGCAGTCCCTGGCGCCCCGCACCGCCGCCTCGTCGGCGAGCAGCTTCGCCCCTGCGATCTCGGTGAGGTCCTCGCCGACTGCGGCCGCGTAGACGGCCGCACGCGCCACCTCCGTGCGTACGAGCATCTGGGCACACAGGTGCTTGACTGCCTGGAAGGCGCCGATGGGCTGCCCGAACTGCACGCGGCCCTTCGCGTGGCGCACTGCCTCCTCGGTGCTGCGGGCGGCGCTGCCGAGTTGTTCCGCGGCGGTGAGCAGCACGCCGGCGCCCAGCAGCGGGCCGGGCGCGGCGGGCCGTGGGGGGCGAGCGAGACGGTGCAGGGGGGTGAGGGGGTCCAGGGACCGTACGGGGGCCGGGCCCCCCGCCTCCAGGAGGCGCAGCGATCCGTCGGCCGCGAACCCGACGGCCGCATCGGCGTCCTCGAAGTGCTGGATCAGAGGGCCGAGTTGGCCCGCACAGGTGACGATCGTCGCCCCGTCCGCCGCGCCCGGGACGAGGCCGGCCGCCAGATGCGTCGCCACCAGCGGCCCCGGCAGCAGGACCCGGCCCGCCTCCTCGAAGGCCAGTACCGCCTCGGGCAGACCGAGCCCGGCCCCTCCGTCGCGTTCCGGCAACCGGAGAGCGAAGAGCCCCGCCCTGCCGAGCTCGCGCCACAGCCCCCGGTCGAGCCTGCCTTCACGATCCACGGCCGTCCTCAGCGCCTCACGCCCGAAGCGGCCGGCGAGCAACTCCCGCACACCGCTGCGCAGCGCCCGCTGATCGTCGGTGAGCCGGAAGTCCATCAGCACCCCTTCGGCAGGCCGAGGATGCGCTCGGCGACGATGTTCTGCTGAATCTGCGAGGTACCGGCGGCGATGGTGTACGACAGCGACGAGAGTCTTTCCCGCGTCCACGGTCGGGCCAGGTCGAGCGCGTCCGGGCCGAGGACCTCCGCCGCCGCGTCGTACAGCTCCTGACGGGCGTGCGAGTAGCGCAGTTTGAAGACCGACCCGCCGGTGCCCGGCACGCCGCCGGTCGCGGCGGCCTCGCTGACGTTCCACTGGGTGAGCCGCCACAGCGCGGTGAACTCGGCGTTCAGCCGGCCGAGCCTGCGCCGGAGGGCCGGGTCGTCCCAGCGGCCGTTGGCGCGGGCCTCCGCGGCCACTTCGACGAGGGTGCGGCGGCAGGCGACGACCTCGCCGACGAACGCGGTGCCCCGTTCGAAGGAGAGCGTGACCATGGTGACGCGCCAGCCGTCGTTCTCGTCCCCGACCCGGGCGGTGACGGGCACGCGCACCTCGTCGAGGAACATCTCCGCGAACTCGGCGGACCCGGCCAGGGTCCGCAGCGGTCGTACGGTGACGCCGGGGGCGTCCATCGGCATCGCCAGCCAGGTGAGGCCGCGGTGCCGGGAGCCGGCGGGGCCGGTACGTACGAGCAGCTCACAGCGGTCGGCGACCTCCGCGTGCGAGGTCCAGAGCTTCGATCCCGTCACGACGTACGCGTCGCCGTCGCGGACCGCCCTGGTGCGCAGGGAGGCCAGGTCGGAACCCGCTTCCGGTTCGCTGAAACCCTGGCACCAGATCTCCTCGCCGCGCAGGATCGGCTCGAGCCAGCGCGCCCGCTGTTCCGGTGTTCCTTCGGCGGCGACGGTCGGGCCGGCGTGCAGCAGTCCGACGAAGTTGGCGCCGACGTAGGGCGCCCCGGCCCGCTCCGTCTCCTCGAGGTAGATCAGCCGGACGGTCGGCGGAGCGTCCCAGTGCACCTTCGCGTATCCGGCGTCGTACAGCGCCCGCTGCCATGCCGTGTCGTAGGCGCGCCGGCCGGGCCAGTCGTCCGGCGACGGCGGCGGCGGCAGTTCGGGCAGCTGGACCGCGAGCCATTCGCGCAGCCGGGCGCGGAACTCCTCCTCCTCGGCGGTGTACGCCAGGTCCACTACGAATCCAGGTCCAGGCCGAGCATGCGGATGGCGTTGCCGCGCATCAGCTTGTAGACCGTCTCGTCGTCGAGGTCCCGCACATGGTCGAGCGCGACCTGCTTGGTGTGCGGGAAGGTCGAGTCGACATGCGGGTAGTCGGTCTCGAAGGTGGCGTTGTCGCGGCCGACGACGTCGATGGAGGCGACGCCGTGCTTGTCGCGGAAGAAGCAGCAGAAGATCTGCCGGTAGTAGTAGGTGGAGGGCGGTTCGGGGACCAGGTCGCGCACCCCTCCCCAGGCCCGGTGCTCCTCCCACACGTCGTCGGCGCGCTCCAGCGCGTACGGGATCCAGCCCATCTGGCCCTCGCTGTAGGCGAGTTTGAGGCGTGGGAATCTCACGAGGACGCCGCTGAAGAGGAAATCGGTCATCGAGGCCATGGCATTGTTGAAGGAGAGCGACGCCTGCACGGCGGGCGGGGCGTCCGGCGAGGCGGCCGGCATCTGGGAGCTGGATCCGATGTGCATGTTGACGACGGTGCCCGTCTCCTGGCAGACGGCGAAGAACGGGTCCCAGTAGCCGGAGTGGATCGACGGCAGCCCGAGGTGGGTGGGGATCTCGGAGAACGTGACGGCGCGCACCCCTCGCCCTGCGTTCCGGCGGATCTCGGCCACGGCCAGGTCGATGTCCCACAGCGGGATGATGCACAGCGGGACGAGCCGTCCGCCGCTGTCGCCGCACCACTCCTCGACCATCCAGTCGTTGTAGGCGCGCACGCAGGCGAGCGCGACCTCCTTGTCGTGGGCCTCCGCGAAGGTCTGGCCGCAGAAGCGCGGGAAGGTCGGGAAGCAGAGGGACGCCTCGACGTGGTTGAGGTCCATGTCCTTGAGGCGTTCGACGGGGTCCCAGCAGCCGGGCCGCATCTCGGAGCGGGTGATGCCCTCGAGCGTCATGTCGTCGCGGTCGAAGCCGACGGCGGCGATGTTGCGCTTGTACGGGAACTTGAGGTCCTCGTAGATCCACCAGTCGGTGGGGGGGCCGTCGGGGTCCATCGTGATCCGGTACTTGCCGCCGACGTAGGCGAGCTCGCCGATGCCCGCGGTCAGGGGCTTGGGGCCGCGGTCCCGGTACTTGGCGGGGAGCCAGGTCGCGAAGAGGTGCGCCGGTTCGATGACGTGGTCGTCGACGCTGACGATCCGGGGCAGCTCTCTTTCCAACGGGGCCTTGTCCAACGGGGCCGTTTCCAGCGGGGCCTTTTCCATCGGGACCTTCCTCCGCTCCTGACGGTTCGTCAGTTCTGGATTTCAGGCTAGCCCAGCACCCCTGGACCGACAAGGCGGCCGGACCTACGATCTGACGAGCCGTCAGCTACGGAGGTTCCTGGGCATGAACGAGACCGCACACGCACTCGGCGCCGCGCGCACCCTCTGGGAACTCGTCGACCGCCGCGCCGCCCTCACCCCGCACCGCCCCGTCCTCCTCCAGGACGGGCGCACCCTCACCTTCGGCGAGCTGCGCGACCGCTCCGAGCGGGCCGCCGCGGGCCTTTCCGCCATGGGCGTGCGCCCCGGCACGGTCGTCGCCTGGCAGCTGCCCACCCGGATCGAGACCGTGCTGCTGACCGTGGCCCTCGCCCGGCTCGGCGCCGTGCAGTCGCCGGTCATCCCCTTCTACCGGGACCGTGAGGTCGGCTTCGCGCTGCGCGAGTCCAAGGCCGCGTACTTTGCGGTGCCCGGCGAATGGCGCGGCTTCGACTTCGCCGCCATGGCGGAGCGGCTGGGCGCCCGCGGCGTCTTCGAGGCGTACGGCTCACTGCCCGACGGCGACCCGGCCGCGCTGCCCGCACCGCCCGCCTCCGGCACGGACGTGCGCTGGATCTACTGGACCTCCGGCACCACGTCCGACCCCAAGGGGGTCCTGCACACCGACCGCTCGTTGATCGCCGGCGGCTCGTGCCTGGCCCACGCGCTGCACCTGTCGGCGGACGACATCGGCTCGATCGCCTTCCCGTTCGCGCACATCGGCGGACCCGACTATCTCGTGATGCTGCTGCTGTACGGCTTCCCCGCGGTCCTCTTCGAGAAGTTCGCGCTGCCCGACGCGCTCGGCGAATACCGACGGCACGGTGTGACCACCGCCGGCGGGTCCACCGCCTTCTACTCGATGTTCCTCGCGGAGCAGCGCAAACAGCCCGGCAGCAAGCTGATCCCCACCCTGCGGCTGCTCGCGGGGGGCGGGGCGCCCAAACCGCCCGAGCTGCACCACGCCGTCGTCCGTGAGATGGGCTGCACCCTCACTCACGGATACGGCATGACCGAGGTCCCGATGATCACGATGGGTTCGCCCGACGACTCGCAGCTCGACCTCGCACACACCGAGGGCAGGCCGCCCGCCGGCATGGAGATCCGGATCGTCGACGGCGAGGTCCGGCTGCGCGGCGAGGCCGTGTGCAAGGGCTACCTGGACCCGGCGGCGACGGCGGCAGCATTCGACGCCGACGGCTTCCTGATCACCGGCGACCTCGGGCACCTCACCGAAAGCGGCCACCTCGTGCTCACCGGGCGGGCCAAGGACATCATCATCCGCAAGGGCGAGAACATCTCCGCCAAGGAGATCGAGGACCTGCTGCACACTCATCCGGGAGTGGGCGACGCGGCGGTCGTCGGGCTGCCGGACGACGAACGCGGCGAACGGGTCTGCGCAGTCGTCGAACGGGCCCCGGGCGCGGCGGACCCCACGCTCGAGGAACTCACCGCCCACCTCCGGGGGGAGGGCCTGTCGGTCCACAAGCTGCCGGAACGGCTCGAGGTCGTGGACGCCCTCCCCCGAAACGAAGCCCTGCGCAAGGTACTGAAGTACAAGCTCAGGGAGCGGTTCGCGTGAGCGCCCCGCGGGCTGCGCGGGGCGCTCGGGGCCTACGGAAGTGCCGACGGGCTGCTACTGGGGCTGCTCGGGGGTGACGTAGTACGCGGCGAAGGCGGCCAGGGCCTCCTCCTCGTCGATCCTGCCGTCGTCGTCCGTGCCCAGTGCCGCGGCCGCCCGCGCGGCGACGCCGGCCTCGACGCCGAGAGCACCGAGCACGCGCTCGACGGCCGCCGGGGTCACGCCCCGCCCGTCCTCGTCGGCGACCCTGATCACGGCGTGCAGGAACGGACGGGCGATCTCGCCGAACCGCTTCGGATTGTCGCGCAGTCTCTTCACCGCGCTCGTCGCGAACTCCTGGCGGGTCACCCGCTGATCGCCGTCCACGTCGGCGATCCCGGCCATGCCCTGCCAGAAGGCCTCCGCACCGCTGTACAGATCCTGGCCCTTGACGGAGCGGGCGGTGACGGAGAACTCGGCGAGCAGCTTGGCCGCGGCCGAACTGAAGTCCTCCCGGTCGATGTAGCCGTTGCCGTCCTGATCGAAAGCGGCGAAGCGGGAAGCGATCTTCCGCTCGTACTCTGCGCTGTCCATGCGGGGAGCGTAAAGCCCCGGAGGCCGAGGTGTGTACGCACCCGGGGAATTGCATGTGTGCAACACGGGGGCGAAGTGCAGGTGACGGGGGTGCGGCGGGGCGTACGGGGGCGCGCAGTCGGGGCACGGGGGCGCGCCGTTCATGGCGTTTCCCGGCATTCGCGCCGTGCTCACGCGGAGAGCGGTTCCGCCCCGTCGTCGGTGGCCGAGCCCGTGTCCGCGTAGACCTCGAAAAGACGTCGCACGCCGAGGGCGCCGAGCACACGGTTGACGTGCGAGCCGTCCTCCGCGCCGCGCGCGGGCAGGATCAGCCGCAGTCTGCCGCGGCACGAGCGCATCAGCCGCCGCGCGGCGATCAGCACGCCGACACCGCTGGAATCGCAGAAGAACACCTCGGAGAGATCGAGCACCACATCGTGATGACCCTGGGCGACCGCGTCGTGCACCCGCTGGCGGACCACCGGTGAGGACACGAGATCGAGCTCCCCGCACACATGCAGCACGGTCCACGAGCCCTGCCGGGTCTCGGCCACACTGAGCATCACCACGTCTGGACCCCTCCTCATGCCGGCCCGAAAGACCGGAAGCTGTCCTTCCACTGCCGCTGCCCCACTGTCCTGCACGCAAACGCGACGTTCGTCACGGAGAATCCGCAGGGCAGCGCCCCCACGACGAGGGTGTTCCCGCTTCCGGGCCCTACCATCCCGGTCTCGCGCAAGGGCGTACTTGCCGCAAAGGGACATACGTTTTCCGCCCGGCGCACTACATTCGATGGAGCGACAACCACGGGGGCAGAGGCAGCAGGCACGGAGCGCGGAGCTTGGGGGCCGTATGGCGAAGGACGCACCACAGCGCTGGGACCGCAGGATGCAGCAGCGGCTGGCGCGGGGCGAGGCCGCGGCCCTCGGTGAGCTCTACGACAGGTTCGCGGCGCTCGTCCACAGCCAGGCCCATCGCGTGCTCGATGACGACGAGGCGGCCGACCAGGTCACCCGCGAGGTCTTCGGCTACATCTGGGAGAACCCGGACGCCTACGACCCCAAGCGAGGCTCCATGCGGTCGTGGGTAGCCAGGCTCACCAACAGCCAGGCCGTGCACCGGCTGCGCCAGAGCGAGGCCGCCGCGCTCGCGGAGGGCGGCGAGGGCACGCCGGAGGAACTGGAGCAGAAGGTGCGCCGGGCCGCCGTCGCGGCCCGGGCCGATTACATCGTGACGTCCATGCCGGCGCCGCTGCGGGCGGCGCTGGAGCTGGCGTACTTCCAGCGCAGGGACTACCGGCAGACAGCGGCGGACCTCGGCGTCACGGAGGACGAGGCGAGGCGGCGGCTGCGCCTCGGCCTGCAACTCCTGTCCACGGCGCACACCCGCGCACTGGAGGGCTCCTCCCCGCCCGGTTACGGACGCACGCTGTGAACGGGCCACTCGACGGCGACAGCGGCGGCGACGACCGCGAGCGGGGCAGCGACGAGGTGCGGGGTGTGCCGCGCATACCATCGCCGCGCCACGCCGCGGACGACCTCCACCCGGACGCGTACCGCCCGAAGCGGCCGCCGCTCCCGAAGCGGAAGCCGCAGCCCGAGCGCGAAACGCCGCCCGCGCACGGAACGCCGTCCGAGGCGGAGATCACAGGCGACGCACAGACCGCGCCCGAGGCGGCGGAGGCGACCGGAGGTGCGCGCGCCGCCGAGGCCGGCCCGGTCGAGCCCGCGCCCGTCGAGCCCGCGCCCGTCGAGGCCACCGTCGCGCCGCCGCACAGCGTGCTCAGGTCGCTGCTCGGCGCCTGGGCGTTGTCCGCCTGTTCCGCGGAGGAGACCGCCGCCGTCGAGGACCATCTCGGCTACTGCGCCCCGTGCGCGGAAGAGGCGCTGCGGCTGCGGGACGCCGTCGGACTGCTGCACACCGACCGTGACCTGGACCTCGACCCGCTGCTGCGCTTCCGTGTGCTGGAGAACTGCCTGGGCCGCAGGCCCGCCCGTATCCCCGTCCCCGACTGGGCCGACCCGTACGACGCGGAGACCGCCAGGCTGGACGCGCTGCTGCGGGACATAGGGGACTCGGAGTGGCACGCGCCGGTACGGCTCAAGTGGTTCGAGGGCGAACGCCAGATCAGCCGGCGCACGACCGTGGCCGGTGTGATCGGGCACCTCATGACCGTCGACGGGCTCGTCGCGACCGCGCTCGGGCTCGACGACCCGCTGGGCCCGCATGCGCCGACGCTGCCGGCGGAGCGGACCGAGTCCTTCTGGAGCACCGCGGACCTGCCGCCGACCGGCAGGATCCGGGATCCGTGGCGGGACCAGAGCCACACCCTCATCCGCACGGTGTCCTTCGCGGGGCGCGGCGTCGCCGAACTGTCGGTCTCCTACGGGTCGTTCGCGCTGCCGCTGCAGGATGCACTGCTCGACCGTGCCTTCGAGTGCTGGATCCACGCGGACGACATCGCCGACGCGGTGGACTACCCGTACGCGCCACCGAGCGGCGCCCATCTGAACCGGATGATCGATCTGGCGGCCAGACTGCTGCCCGCCGCACTCGCCGAGCGCAGGCGGGCCGGGCTCGCCGGGCCGCCGCAGCATCTGATCGCGGCCGGAGCGCCGGGGCGCTCGCTCCACCTGGAAGTGGAGGGGTCCGGCGGCGGAAGCTGGTACATCGCCCTGGACTCGCCGGCCGCCGTCGGCTCACCGGACAAGTCGGTGGCGCAAGTGGCTCTGGACGGGGTGGAGTTCTGCAAGCTGGTCGCCGGCCATGTCTCCCCCGAGGAGGCCGCTGCCGGCCAGGACGGCGACCGGGAGGCGATCCGGGACGTGCTCTTCGCCGCGGCGGCGCTCAGCCGACTGTAGGAGAGCGCGGGTCCGTCGAGGTCTTCGGTGCGGGGTCGGCGGCGGGCGCCGGGGCCTGATGGCCCGGCAGTTCCTGGCGTCGGCGCACCGGCGAGAGGAAGACGGGCAGGAAGGCGAGCGCCAGGCAGCCGGCGCCCGTCCACAGGGCGACGCGCAGCCCCGCGAACTCGCCGATCAGGCCCGCCACGGCCGAGCCGACGGCGATCGCACCGGTGAGCATGAAGCGGAACGTGGCGTTCATCCGGCCGAGCAGGGGGTCGGGGGTCAGCCGCTGGCGAAGGCTGACGCCCAGGACGTTGTCGACGCCGATCTTGAACGTGTACAGCAGCCAGCCGGCCCCGGCGAGCCACAGCCAGGCGCCCCGGTCGATGAACGGCAGGAGCAGCGCGGTCGGCGCCATCCAAACCCGGCGATACCGAGGGTGCGGCCGTGCCCGAGCCGCCCTGCGATACGGCGGGCACACCGCGCGCCGAGCAGGATGCCGACCCCGCCGACCGCCCAGTACAGCCCCAGAACACCTGCGGAGAGGCCCAACTCGCGGATGAAGAGGATCGGCAGCAGCGTGTTGACGATCTGTGAGCCGAGGTTGGTGAGCGCGGCGGTGAGCGCGAGCGCCCGCAACTCCGCGTTCCCCCACACGTGCCGCACCCCCTCCCGTATCTGCGTCCCCAGCCGCGCGGCCGCGACATTCGGGACGCGGTCGAGCGCGGCAGCCGCGCCCGGTCCCGGGGCGGTCCTCGCCGGGGTCTCGCGGTCGCTGCGGGCCGCCAGGCGCAGCGCCGACGCAAGGTAGAGCAGGCCCACGCAGATCACCGCCACCGGGGCCGTGAACAGCTGCACGACGCCGCCGCCCGCGCCCCTGCCCGCCACGTTGCCCGCGGCCTGGAGGCTCACCACGGCCGCGTTCGCCGGCACCAGGGCCTCCCGGTCCACGAGCCGGGGCAGCCAGCTCTGCGCGCCCACGTCGAAGAAGACCGTGGCGCAGCCGTTCAGCAGGACGACGACATAGAGCTGGCCCAGCGTGAGGACGTCCAGCGACCACGCCACGGGCACGGAGGCGAGCAGGCCGGCCCGCGCCAGGTCCGCCGCGATCAGCACCCGCCGGTTGCGCATCCGGTCCACCCACGCCCCGGCCGGCAGCCCGATGAGGAGGAACGCGGCCGTCGACAGGGTGGCCAGCAGGCCGACTTCGCCGGCGCTCGCGTCGAGCGCGGAGACGGCGATCAACGGGACGGCGATGTAGCCGACGTTCGAGGCGAGCTGACTGAACGCGGTGGCCATGAAGAGCGCACGGAAGTCACGGGACCGCCAGGGACTGTCTTGTGGCATGGCCCGTACGCTGCCCGGAAGCCGGATCGCGTTCCAATGATTTAGCCTCGGCCGAATGGTGCAGGACAGAACGTCCGAGGGCGGCAGGCTTGAAATCGGCTTCACGGCCGAGGACGTGGCCCGCACACGCTTCGCCGTCTCCCCGCTGTGGGAGGTCGTCGCCAGCGTGCGGGTGCTCAAAAGGGCCGACGTGCTCGGCATGCACCGGCGGTGGACCGAACAGGTACGGCCGCTGCTCGCCGCCGCGAAGCTCGACCTCGCGCCGCTGTCCTCGCTGATCGCCGTGCCCACCCCCGGCATCCCCGGCTTCCTCGCCCCGCCGCCGACCACCCCGCAGCCCTCGCTCGAGGTGGAGCTGGCGGCGCTGCGGTCGACGCCGCGCCACCTGCTGCGTACGACGACGACGGAGGTCGAGCAGGGGGTGGCCGCGCTGCGCGCGGACCCCGACCTCGGGCTCGGGCGTCTCACGGAGGTGATCGCCGCCTACTGGGAGGTGGCGATCGCGCCCCACTGGCCGCGGATCCTCACCCTCGTCGAGGGCGACATCCTCTACCGGGCCAAGCGTTTCGCGGAGGGCGGCGCGCGACGCCTCTTCGACGACCTCGACCCGCAACTCACCTGGGACTCGGGCACCTTGCAGCTGGTGCAACGCCGCGTACGCGGGGCGCACACCCTGGGCGGCCGGGGGCTGCTGCTGGTGCCGTCGGTGTTCGTGTCGCCGCGCATCTTCTCCTATGTGCGCAGCGACGAACGGCAGCCCACCCTGCGCTATCCGCCGCGCGGCGTCGGCACGCTGTGGGAGCCACGCCCCCAGCCGTACTCGGACGCCCTCGCCGGAGTGCTGGGCCGCACCCGTGCGCTGCTCCTCGCGGAGCTGGCCGCCCCGGCGTCCACCACGGACCTGGCCCGCCGCATCGGCCTCTCGGCCGGGGGCGTCTCGCAGCATCTGACGGCTCTGCGTGCCGCGGGCCTCGTCACCGCCCACCGCACCGGGCGGGTGGTGCTCTACGCCCGTACGAGCGTCGCCGAGGCACTCGTCGCGAGCTGACTCCTCGCGTGTGTCACTCCCCGCCCACGCTGTAGTTCGGGTCGCCGTTCTCCCGGTGCGGCTTGAGCTCGATCCGGATGGTGTGCGTGGTGTCCCGCGCCGCCGAGCCGCCGCCTCCCGCAGTGAGCACCCCGATCCTCAACTCCGCCCGGCCGCTGCCCTCGCGCCGCACCTGCACGGCGAACTCCAACTCCACCTTCTCCACGCTGAACCGCAGATCGCGTCCCGCGCCGGCCCCCTGTGCGGTCTCGAGCTCGTCGCGGACCTGCCCGATGACCTCCGCCAGCCCCACGACCGCGGTTTCGTCACGCTCAGCCATCGCGTCCCCCGTCTCCCGTAGTTATCGTTGAGCAGTATGAGCGAGCCGCTTCGCACATCCAACTACACGGCCCATGAAGAGAGTTGGCGGCTGCGCCTGCTCCGGACGCAGGATCGCGCGAGCCGGCCGCTCGGTGCCGGGGTGCTGCTCCCCGGCGGCCTGGTGCTCACCTGTGCGCATGTGGTCCTCTCCCGCCCCGACTCCTCGGGAATCCGTACCCCGCTGGAAGAGGTGTACGTCGATGTGCCGCGCGCACCCGCGGGGGAGGCGGAGGAACCGCTGCGTGCCAGGTTGCTGCGGGAGTATCTGGTCCTGCCCACGGGGCAGTTCGGCGGCGACCTCGCGCTGCTCAAGCTGGACCATGAACCCGCGGTGCCGCATGCCGTCCTGCACCGCCAGATCCCGGCGCGCGGCGACATGGTGCACTTCACGGGGTATCCGGAGGACCTGCCCGGCGGTGAACACCTCGATGCCCGGCTGATGGGACGCGGCGGGCCCGCCCCGACGCCGGAGTGGGTGCAGCTCGACGCGCGGAACGCGCCGTACGTGGTGCGGCGGGGCTACAGCGGCTGCGCGGTCGTGCACAGCCGTACGCGCCGGGTCATCGGCATCGTGGCCCACCAGTTCGGCACCCCACAGGTCCGGGTGCGCCGGGACCACGCGTACATGATCCCGACCGAGACGGTGTTGAAGCATCTTCCGCTGGAACGGCTGGGGCTGACGGTGACGGGAAAGCCGGCCGTGTCGCACGACGTCGCCGTCGCCCATCACAGGACCGCCTCCGGCCGCGTCCCCGGCCTGCACCAGCGGCTGACCCGTTGGCTCGACGGCACCCCGGACACCGACCCGGTGGAGCCGGTGTTCGCGGGAGAGGGCGAACACGACCTCCTGCACACCGTGAGATCGGTGCTCACCCTCGCCGACCGCGAACAGAGCCCCCCGGAGGCGGCGTCGGCACCGGGGAGCGAGTCCGGCACGCCGGGAGTGCCGGGCGGTCCGCAGGTGGGCAGCATCGACATCGCCGTCGACGCCACCAACCGGACGGCCGCCGAGCTGGCCCGGCACGCGGCGGACCGCATCGGCCTCGACCCGATCCCGGACGGACCGGACATATCGGAGGGCGGCCCGAACGACCACAGCGGCCCCCGGGCCGTTCCGCACCGCCGGGACAGCCCCGAGGCCCCCGTGGCCCACGAAGCCGACGAAGCCGACGAAGCCGACGAAGCCGACGACGAACCGGACGGCGGGCTGCTCGCGCGGATCGCCGAGGAGAGCCCGCCCCTGATCGCCGCGTTCCTGTCCATCGACCGGTCCGCGTCCACCGACGACGAGATCGTGCGGCTGCTCACCGCCCTGCTCGCCCACGGCCGGAGCCGGCTCCTCCTCGTCTTCAGCGACCCCCGCTCGCCGCTCCTCACCCGCGTACGCACCGAACTCCTGGGCTCCGACTGGGGCGTTCGCCGTACCGAGCGGCTCGGCACGCGGGTGAGCCGGCTCGCCGAGGCCGAGCAGCGGCTGCGGCAGCTCTCCGGACGGCGGCCCGCCGCCCAGGCCCCCCGGCTGCGCCGGACGCTCGAGCAGATCGGCCCGGAGGGCCCGTTGAACGGCTCCGTCGAACAGTTGCACGCGCTGTTCCGGTGCACCGTCGACATCGAGACCGCGCTGCTGGAGGCGGAGGCCGCGGAGCAGGAGCTCGCCGGTCCGGCCGGGCCCCGCGAGTTCGTCGTCGGCCCGCCCGGCGACGGGCTGACGGACCTGCCGGCGGTCGCCGTGCGCGACCCGGACGCGCTCGTCACCGAGCAGCCCGGTGACCGGCTCGCGGGCGGAGAGATGCTGCATCAGCAGTACGAGGTGGTGGGCCCCATCGGGCAGGGCAGCCACGGCAAGGTGTACCTGGCCCGCGACCTGCTGCTGGAGAACCGCCCCGTCGCCCTCAAGGGCATCCTCGACCCCGGCGATCCGGCCGCCGTGCTCCAGGCCCACCAGGAGCGGCTGCGGCTCGTCAGCCTCAACCACCCGTCGGTCATCCGAGTGGTCAACTACGCGCGCCACGAGCGGACGTCGGCCGAGTTCATCGTCATGGAGTTCGCCGACGGCGCTTCCCTGTCGTGGGTCGCGTCCCGGATCGCCCGGCACGTCGAGCCGTTCGCGGGGCCTCGGGTGCGCGAGTTCGTCGTCGCGTACGGCCTGCTGATCCTCGAGGCTTTCCACTACCTGCACGACAAGGAGCAACTCGTCTACGGCGACCTGTCGCTCACCAACGTCCTCCACTGCGGCACCGGCATCAAACTGATCGACGTCGCGGGCGTACGCGAGCCGGGCGCCCCGGGGCCGGTGACGCACCGGCCGCCGGAGAGCATGAGCACCGGCGGCCGGATGACCACCGCGGGCGACCTCTACACGGTCGGCGCCGTCCTCGGGGAGCTGGTCGCGAAAGACCCTTCGCCACCGTCCGACCTCGGCACCGAATCGTTGCAGCGCGCCCTGTCGCGCGCCACGGCCACCGACCCGAAGCGGCGTTACGCCACCGCGCAGGAGATGGCCGTCCAGCTGCGCGGCGTACTGCGCGAACTGCGCTCGCTGCGGCTGGACGAGGAGACGTTCGAGCCCTCCCCGCTCTTCGACTCGGCCGCCATCGCGCTGGACGGCCGGCTGGGCAAGCCCCCGCCTCTGGAGCGCTGGGGGGCGGACGGCACGGACGACCGGCTCGGCGCGCACGTACCGGAGCCCTCGGAGGCGGCGGTGGCGCTTCCCGTACCGAAGCCCGACGAGCTGGACCCCAACTGGAAGGAGCTCCAGCGCACCTCGCACGACGACCCGGCAGGCCTGCTCCAGCTCAGCAACGAGTGGCTGCCGTCGCCGGAGCTGCATCTGCTGCGCTGCCGACTCCAGCTGGAGCTCGCCGGCACCCGCCGCCACAGCCGCGACCAGGCGCTGGTGACCGCCGCGGTGGAACTCGAGCGGGCCGCGCGGCTGCTCGGCGAACGGGCCGGCTACGACTGGCGTCTCGACTGGCACCAGGGACTGACCCAGCTCGCGCACGGCCGGCTGCACAGGGCGCTGAACTGCTTCGACACGGTGTACGCGGCGATACCCGGCGAGTACGCCCCGAAGCTGGCCCTCGGCTACTGCCACGAGAAGCTCGCCGACGAGTGGCGGGCCGGGGGTCGGGCCGGCGCACCAAAGGCCCCGGCGGCGCGCGAGGCGCACGAGCAGCAGGCCATGCTCTTCTACGACGCGGTGTGGCGGCGCAACCACGCGCTGGGCGCCGCCGCGTTCGGGCTGGCGCGTATCCACCTGGCCCGGCACAGCCCGGACCGCGCGCTGGCCTCCCTCGACGGCGTCCCGCCCGACTCCCGGCACCGCACCGCCGCACGGACGGCGATGGTCCGCATCCACGCCGGTACGCCGACGGTCGCCTCCGCGATCCGGGCCCAGGCCGCCCTGCACCGGCTCACCGGCCAGGAAGGGCTGACGGACCGGCAGGCGCAGGAGCTGCTCACGGCGGAGCTGCGCGAGCAACTGCTGGAGCTGGTGCGCTCGTCGGGCTCGGATCGGGTGCTCACCGAACTGCGCGCCGCGCTGCCGAAGACGATCCCGCTGCCCGCCACGGAACGGGAGCTGCGGGAGCAGCTCTCCGCGAGCTACCGCCAACTGGCCAAGCAGGTCCCCCGCAAGGATCTGCCCGACGGCGCGGCACTGGCCGAGGCGCTGCTCGACAACGCGTACAGCACCCGACCCCTCGGCGTGCGCCACACCCGCCCCGGCGTAGGTCGCCGGGCGTGGTTGCGTCGACTGTCCCTGGGCGGCCGCCCGTGATCGCCCGCGTGGCGGCTGCTCCCCTGCCGTCCCCCTACGGCCCGGCGGCCGCGGAGGGGCCCCCACTTCCCGGTACCGGGCTCCGCCCGGACCCGGTACGGCGCTTCGCGCGCTGTCCCCAATCTCCCCCTACGGCCTGGCGGCCGTGGGAGGTGCCCACGGACGGGCTGACGAAGTCAGCCCCGCCGCAGACGGTCCGCAGACCGGGGGAGGTCGGATGAGACGCGCGTGGCCGGCCGTGCAGCGGTGGGGCGTGGCGCTGGGGCGGTACGCCGCCGGGGCCGGGCCCGCGCTGTGGGCGCGGGCCGTCGGACGCGGGCCCCGGGGGCGCCGGGCCACGGCCGCGTTCCTGCGGCGGCGCATGCTGGTGCTGCCCGCTCTCGCACTGCTCGCGCTCGCGCTCGGTGCCGTCGCCTACGCCGATGTGCACGAACGCTCCGAGCGGCTGCGGCACCGGAGCGTTCCGGCGCTGGAGGGACTCGCGCAGGCCCGGACATCGCTCGAACTCGCCCAGGCACAGGCCGAGTTGCGGTTGCTGACCGCCCCGCAGGCCGGCGAGGTCGAGCTGGGCGAGACGTATCGCTCACGGATGACGGAAGCCGCCCAGAGCCTCAACCGTGTCGCCCAGGCCGACGCCCTGAGCAGAGCCCAGGAGCAGGAGCTGCGGGTGGTCTCGGGGCTGGTCGTCGCCTACGGGGACAAGATCGCCTGGGCGGACCGCAACCGGGCCAGCGACGTGTTGCGCCGGGCCGGCGTCGAGTACGCCGAGGACCTGCTCAGCGGCCCCGCGAACACGAAGTCCGCCACGCCCAAGGAGCCGACGGCCGTGCTGGACCGCATCACGAGGCTGGAGGATCAACTGCGGCAGGAGAACACCGACCTGGCGGCCTGGAGCCCGCTGACCCTGACGACCGCGGGGGCCGCGCTGCTGACGACCGCGCTGTTCGGCTTCGTGACCGTCGGCACGGCGCTGTTCCTGCGGGACCGGTTGCGGCTGGTCAGCGTGCAGTTGGCGGCAGGCGCGCTGCCGGTGCTGCTGACGCCGGTGCTGCTCGCGTTCGGCGGTGCGCAGGAGCACGACGCGCAGGAGGGCCTGCGCGCCGAGGTCGCGGCATTGCGGGAGGTCGACGCCGACCCGGGCGCTTCGACCAGGATCGAGGAAGCGACGGGCAAGGCGTACGCGCGGATGGACGCGGCGAATCCGGAGGGCTGGTCCCTCACGGCGGGCATCGCCGTCCCCGCCGCCGGCATCGGCGCGCTCGCCTGCGGCGTCACGCTCTTCCTCTACGGAAAGCCGTATCCGGCCGCCGTCACCCGGCGCAAGCGCACCGAGGCGTGAGGGAGTCATGAGGAGACGCAGGGGTTTGAGGGTGCTGCTCGCGGGCGTCCTGTTCGCCGTCTGGGCGGTCGCGGCAGGAGGCTGTTCCGGCTCGTCGGACGAGCGCACCCTCGTCGTGCTGGGGCCGTGGACGGACGGCGAGGAGAGGCCGTTCAAGGAAGCGCTGAAGGCCATGGAGAAGGAGACCGGCCACTCCTACGTCTACAAGGGCACCCGCTCCCTGCGGGAGACCCTCGTCGCCCAGCTCCAGGCCGGCGCACCACCGGACGTGGCGATCCTCAACAGCCCGGGCGAACTCGTCGAGTACGTGAAGGCGGGGGACGTGCACTGGCTGCCGGAGAGCGTGGCGGGCGCCGCAGTCCCGCCCTGGGCGCCCACGGTCACGGTCACCGGGCCGAACGGCGGGGCGCAGACCCGCGCCTACTGGGTGCCGATACGGGTGGACCTCAAGTCGCTGGTGTGGAGCCGTGCGGGCGCGGGCACGGAGGACGCCGATCCGGTGTGGTGCCTCGGCATGGGCTCCGGGGCGACCTCGGGCTGGCCGGGCACCGACTGGCTCGAGGACCTGATCCTTCAGCGCAGCGGCCCCGACGTGTACGAGGACTGGGCGACCGGCAGAACGGAGTGGAAGACGACCGCGCCGCTGTGGCGGGAGTGGGGGCGGATGATGACGGCGGACGGACGTTCGCCGGATACCGAGGCGCTGGCGGACTTCGAGCTGCTCGACGACGGGCGTTACGGACTGCTGAACCGCGGCGACTGCACCCACGAGCACCAGGGCTCCTTCGTCCGCAGGCACTACGGCGACGACGTGCTGCCCCGCCCGACGTCCGAGTACCTCGACGGAGCGCGGACCTCGGCGCAGGGCGGCGAGAACGCCTTCGAGGTGTCAGGTGACATGGCGGCGGTGTTCAGGGCGAGCGACGCCGCCTGGGACCTGCTCGGCCGGCTCACCTCCGAAGAGGCCCGCACGAGCTGGGCGAAGGCGGCGCAGCCGGGCGAGCGGCCGTTCTTCCCCGGCGGCACGACGGCTTCCGTGCCGCCGTCACCCGGCACGCAGAGCGTGCAGAAGCTCTTCGACTCGGCGGGGCAGATCTGCTTCGACGCCTCCGACGCGATGCCGCCGACGCTGCGTGACGCGTTCCACAGGGCCGTGCTGGAGTTCGTGGGCGACCCGGGCAACGATGCACTGCTCGACCGACTGCTCGAGCAGCTGGAGGCGGAACGCAAGCTGCAGGTCCTGGACAACAGCTTCGTCCTGGACGACCTGTGCGCCAACGCCGTCGGCGAGTAGG
This sequence comes from Streptomyces sp. NPDC096176, assembly GCF_044763255.1. Classification (NCBI taxonomy): domain Bacteria; kingdom Bacillati; phylum Actinomycetota; class Actinomycetes; order Kitasatosporales; family Streptomycetaceae; genus Streptomyces; species Streptomyces sp. NPDC096176. The sequence goes on from NZ_JBIWFV010000005.1 coordinate 365,772, forward strand.
TCCTGCCCGGCGGGTCAGGCGCGGACCCGGCCCGCCGCCATGGTGGTGGGCGGTCAGGCGAAGACGACGGTACGGCGGCCGTTGAGCAGGATGCGGTGCTCGGCGTGCCATTTCACCGCGCGCGCGAGCGCCTGGCACTCCACGTCGCGGCCGACCGCCACCAGCTGCTCCGGGGTGACCTCGTGGCCGACGCGTTCGACCTCCTGCTCGATGATCGGGCCCTCGTCGAGGTCGGCCGTCACGTAGTGCGCGGTCGCGCCGATCAGCTTGACGCCGCGGGCGTGGGCCTGGTGGTACGGCTTGGCGCCCTTGAAGCTCGGCAGGAAGGAGTGGTGGATGTTGATGATCCTGCCGCTGAGCTGCTTGCAGAGGTCGTCGGAGAGCACCTGCATGTAGCGGGCGAGGACGACCAGCTCCACCTTCTCCTCCCGCACCAGCTCCAGCAGCTGCGCCTCGGCGGCGGCCTTGGTGTCCTTGGTGACCGGAATGTGATGGAACGGGATGCCGTAGGAGCCGACCAGCTCGGCGAAGTCCGTGTGGTTGGAGACGACGGCCGCGATCTCGACGGGCAGTGCGCCGGTCCGTGACCGGAACAGCAGGTCGTTCAGGCAGTGCCCGAACCTGCTGACCATCAGGACGATCCGCATCCGCTCCTCGGCGAGGTGGATCTCCCAGTCCATCTGGAACGAGTCGCCGACGGCGGCGAAGCTCGCGCGCAGCTTGTCGACGGTCACCGGGGACTCGGCGGAGAAGTGGACCCGCATGAAGAAGAGACCCGTGTCACGGTCCCCGAACTGCTGACTGTCCTCGATGTTGCAGCCGGTGATGAAGAGATAGCTCGAGACGGCGTGCACAATGCCCTGCTTGTCCGGGCAGGAGAGCGTGAGGACGTACTGGTCGGTCATCCTCGTAGACTGCCACATCCGGCGGTGGAGCCCGGAGCTGGTCCGTCAGGCGGACCGCGTCATGATCCGCAGCACTTCCAGGGAGCGCGGCGTGACGTCGGGGTCCTCGCCGTCGTTCTCGGCCAGCCGGACGTGTGCCTCCCGCGCGGCCCGTACGGCCTCCGGCCAGCCGTGGTGCTCCATGTAGGCGGAGACCGGGGCGTCGGCGCCGACCTGGTGCATGATCCGCAGCACCCGCAGCACGGCGACGTCCACGAGGGCGGCCTCACCGGAGTCGCGGAAGATCGTCCCGACGTACTTCTCTGCGGACCAGTTGTCCAGCCAGGTGTCCTCGACCAGGCGGTACACGGCGTCGGTGACATCGCCGTACCCCTCGCGCCCCACCAGCCAGAACTCCTGGTGGAAGAGGGGGTCGGAAAGCATGTGCAGCGCCGAGCGCACGTTGCTGCGCCAGCGCCACCAGGGCATGTCGTTGAGCGGCATGCCGCCCATGGTGGAGGAGCGACGGCCGCGACGGGAAGGGTTGACCGAACCTTGCTGCACGCCTTCGATCGTACGTTCCCTTTCTGCACACCCGAACCCACCCCTGCAATTCACCTCGCAGTCACTCGACGTTGCACCATGCACACTGTGCCGTTACCTGGCTCCGGAAGCGTGCACAACCATGACCGGTCGGCGCCGCTCCATCCTTCCCCGCCCCTCAAGGACACTTCGCATCCGTACCGCGTGTACGGCGGTGGCGGCGGGGCTGTCGCTGCTCGCCGGCTGCGGCGTACTCCCTGGAGACCCGGGGGCCTCCAGGGAGCCGGTCACCGTCATGACCTTCGCGCCCGAGGACACGCAGGCGACCAACATGCCCGGCATGCCGGCGATGGCCAAGGCCTATGCCCGCCTGGCCGCCTCACAGGGCGGCATCGACGGCCACGAGCTGCGCGTCATCACCTGCAACGAGCAGAACACCCCGCAGGGCGCGGCGGGTTGTGCCCGACGCGCCGTCAAGGAGGACGCGGTCGCGGTCGTCGGTTCGTACAGCCAGTTCGGCGACGCCTTCATGGCGCCGCTCGAGGCGGCGGGCATCCCCTTCATCGGCGGATACGGCATCTCCGAGGCCGAGTTCAGCAGCTACCTCTCCTATCCCGTCAACGGCGGCCAGGCCGCGCTGCTCGCCGGGAACGGCGAACAGCTCGCGGACGCCTGCGAGAAGGTCTCCCTCGTCCGGCCCGACAGCCTCGCCGGCGACGACCTGCCCGCGCTCCTCAACGCGGGTCTGGCCCGCGGCAAGGGCGAGGAGTCTGCGGACATCCTCGCCGAGGACGACGCCACCGACTACACCGAGCAGGCGCTTCGGGCGCGTACGCGGGCGGCGGAGCCGACCTGGACGACGACGGTGGCCGACGGCGAGCGGCCGGGCTGTGTCACGGCCACCCTCGGCGACCGCACGGAAACCTTCTTCGACTCGTTCCGGCGGCTGCCCGACGACGGCCGGCAGGTGCGGATCTCCTCCGTCATGGGCAGCGTCGGCCAGCCCCTCATCGACCGCACCGGCGGTCGCAACGGCCCGTACGAGGGCGCCTTCATCACCGGCTGGTACCCGGACGCGGGCGACACCCGCTGGGACCGGATGCGCGAGGTCATCAACGACCACGCCTTCGGCGACAACAGCGTCGATCCGGCCGACGCGGGCGTGCAGACGACCTGGATCGCGTACACCGTGCTGGACAAGGTCATCCGCGCGCTCGACAGCGACCGCGTCACGTCCGGCAAGATCTCGCACGCCCTCGACCAGGGCGTGGAGGTGTCGACCGGCGGTCTGACACCGCCACTGCGCTGGGGCTACGAGGACATGCTCGGCGCGTCCGGCTACCCGCGGATCGTCAACAGCAGCGTGATGTTCCAGGTGGTGCAAGACGGCCGGCTGACGGAGCAGCGCAAGGACTTCGTGGACGTCGGACCGACCCTCATGGACGCGTCCTGAGCTCCCCCCGGCCGCCCCGGGCCCGTTCCTGAGGGAACCGGCCCAAGGGCGCCGGTCACAGCTGGTCGCTGCGGCGTTCCGTCAGGCTGTACTTGCGGGCGATGGAGTTCCACAGGGGCGAGGCCTCGTTCTTCGCCTTCGTCGCCTCGCCGCTCGCCTTGTTGGCCTGCACGGTCTGGGCGGTGGCGCGGGCCTTGCCGCCCTTGCAGCCCTTCTTGCCCTTGACCTGCTCCGCCCACGCCGCGTAGTGGTCGTCGGCCGACGCCGACGCCTGCCACGCCTTCGTCAGCGACGCGGTCAGCGCGGCATGGTTCGGCAGCTTGTCCACGCTCAGGGCGCCCAGCCTGGTCACCAGGCCGCGGCGCTGCTGGGCCGCGCCCTTCAGGTCCGCGGCGGCCTGGTCCAGGTTCTTGCAGACCTTGATGTTCTCCACGGACCGGATGACCGCGGCACGGCTGTTGTTGCTGTCCGCGAGAAGCTTGTCCAACTCCTTGGCCTGCGGCTCCGCCGGATCGGCCGGCTGCGTGGCGGGGGCGGTCTCACTGGGCGCCGGGGAGCCGGCGGCGACGTTCTTGTCCGGGCCCGGGTCCTCCTTGTCGTCCCCACCACCGCTGAACATGACCGCACCGACACCGAGACCGAGCACGGCGCACCCGATGACAAGCGCCGCGACCACCGGCGCGGTGGACCGGCGGCGCGGCTCGTGCTCGGGGTCGTACTGGGGCTCGTAACGGGCCTGCTGATGACCGGGCGCCGGAGGCTGCTCCCCGAAACGGGGCATCTGCTGGGTGGCGTCGGCCGGCTGGGGCCCGGCGCCCTCCGAACGGAACAGACTGTCGAACTCGGCCGGCGGCTGCCGGTCGCCGGGAGCACCCGGCCGGATGCCGAACGGCGCCCCGGCGGGAGCGGGCGGCACGGCCCCGGGGGCGCCGCCGCCCGGCACGGGGGCGATGTACTGGGTCGCGTCGGCGTCGGAGCCCTGGGGCCCGCCCTGCCGGCTGCCGCCTCCCTGGCCCAGCGGCCCGGTGCCGAGGAAAGTCGTCGACTCGGCGGGCATCTCGGGCGGCAGCACACCGGGTGTGGCGGGAGCGCCGGACGCGACGGGCGGGATGTACTGCGTGGCAGCGGAGTCCGCCGTGCCCGCGGGGCCCTGAGGCGGCAGGCCGAGGCCCTGTTGCGGCGGGAGCGCGCCGCCCTGAGGCGCCTGCTGTGTGTACGCGTTCTGGGGGAACTGCCCCTGGGGAGTAGCCGCTTGGGGAGCCTGGGAAGCCTGCGGGGGCAACGCCCCTGCGGGGGCTGCCGAGGCGGGTGCGCCGTGGGGGAACTGGCCCTGCTGGGGCGCCCCTTGAGGGGCGTGCGGGCTCTGGCCGTACGCGCCCGCCGGGGCCCCCGGCTGGGGCAGCGGCTGCGCGTGCACGCCGTGCTGCGGGCGCGGCTCCTGCGGCGGCCGGTCGCCGGGGTAGCCGTAGCCGCCGGGCTGGGCCTGGCCGCCCGGATAGCCCTGACCCTGCGGAGCCTGGCCGCCGGGGTAGCCGTACCCGGGCTGCACCTGGCCGCCCGGGTAGCCGTAGCCGCCGGGCTGGGCCTGGCCGCCCGGATAGCCCTGACCCTGCGGAGCCTGGCCGCCGGGGTAGCCGTACCCGGGCTGCGCCTCGCCGCCGGGGTAGCCGTAGCCGCCGGGCTGGGCCTGCGGCGCCTGGGGCGCCGGCTGCTGCGGCCCCCACGGCTCGCCCCAGGGCTGCCCACCCGCCGGAGCCGCCTGCGCGCCCGGCGCGCCCGGTATCAAGGGCTCGCTGCCGTCGGCGGGCAGCACGACGCCTTCGTGCGCGGGCCGCGCGGCGGGAAGCCGCTGCTCGTCACCCTGTCCGCTGTGCGTCACCGGGACTCCTACGTGTGGACCTACGGAATCGTCGGTTCACGCTACCGGGTGCTCGGAGTGCTCCGCACACACGCACAGGACCAGTAACAAGATGCGGACAGAACTCGCTGTTCATGTACGGCAGAAAGGCCTTACGGGCGCCGAACCGTAACCCCCGTCACCTCCGTCCCGTCCCTCACGCGGCTGTCTCGTCCGTCACGCGGCCGCCCTCAGCTCCAGCCGTGCGGCGAACTCCCTGACCGCGGGCTCCTGCGCGTACGGCTCCAGCCGCAGCTGCAGGTTCTCCAGATACTCCGCGCCCCTGCTGGAGCGCACGGTGTCCAGCAGCTCGACCGCGCGCCCGCCGGTGTAGCAGGCCTGTTCCACCTCGCGCTGCTGCACCTGGGCGGAGGCCAGCAGGACCAGGCCGATGGCACGACGCCTCGCCCGCGACTCCGGGTGGCCGTCCAGCGCGTCCGCGGCATGCCGCGCGGCGGTCTCCGCCTCGCCGAGGTCGCGGTAGCAGTGCGCCAGCTCGTCGGCCAGATACGCGTGATCGAAGTGGGCGATCCAGTCGGGGTCGTCGCCCGCGCCCGGCTCGGCCCGCTCCAGCGCGGCGACCGCCCTGCCCGCCACCTCGTGACAGGTGCGGGCGTCCCCGAGCAGGGCGTGCCCGCGGGCCTCCGCCGCGTGGAACATCGCCTCCACCCTCGGCGTGACCCGGCCCCGCGTGCCTTCCTGCGCGGCCCGCGCGAGCTGCGCGATCTCGCGGGGGTTGCCGAGCTCGGCGGCGAGATGGCTCATGGACGCGGCCAGGACGTATCCGCCGTAACCGCGATCGCCGGCCGCCTGCGCGAGCCGCAGCGCCTGGATGTAGTACCGCTGGGCGAGGCCGGGCTGGCCGGTGTCCACGGCCATGTAACCCGCGAGCTCGGTCAGCCGCGCGACCGCCGCGAACAGCTCCCGGCCGACGGCCTCGCGGTACGAACCGGACAGCAGCCCGGCGACCACGCTGTTCAGGTAGTGCGCGAGGACAGGCCGGACGTGGCCGCTGCCGAAGCGGTGGTCCATCTCGGTCAGAGCCGCCGTCATCGCGCGGACCGCCTCGACGTCGGAGACGCCGACCCGCGCGCCGGCCGTGCGCGCCACCTGGGCGTCCGCGCCGGTGATCAGCCAGTCGCGGCTGGGCTCGACGAGGGCCGAGGCGGCGACCGCGGAGCCCGACAGGAAGTCGCGGCGGCCCACGTCGCTGCGCCACAGTTCGCAGACCTGCTCGATCGCTCCCGGCACCGTCGGCGCGAACCGCAGACCGACGCCGGTGGCGAGGTTCTTCCCGTTCGCCATGCCGATCTCGTCGATGGTCACCGTACGGCCGAGCTTGCGGCCGAGTGCCTCCGCGATGATGCCCGGCGCCCGGCCGCGCGGCTGCTGGCCGCGCAGCCAGCGCGCCACGGACGTCTTGTCGTAGCGCAGGTCCACGCCCCGTTCCGAGCCCACCATGTTGACGCGCCGGGCCAGCCCGGCGTTCGAGCATCCGGCTTCCTGAATGAGCGCCTGCAGCCGTTCGTTCGGCTGGCGGGCGACGAGAGGCCTGGCTGCCATGAACTACCCCCTGGGTGCCGCAATGATCAATGAGTTGATCATTGCCCGGCTGATATACGGAGAATGCAGAGTTGGTCGGGTTGGTTCCTTTCGCGTCGTGCGGGCCCGGTCCTGGTGGTCGCGGCCAACGGGCCTCCGTGCTGTTCGCGTCGCGCGGGCCCGTTCCGTTCCGCCCGGCCCGCGATCGTCCCCCCGCTCTGGTTACCCGCCCGTCGGGGAGTTGCCCCGCGCGCGCCCCCGGCCGTGCACCCGTGCGCCCCACGTGCAGGATCGATGCTCCACCGCCCACCGCATCACGCCCCGTAACCCGGGTTGGCGGCGGTAGTTGAGTGTGTCGTGGAAGACACCATGGGAGTCACGGAAGCCGCACGGATCCCCCAGCAGCGAGGGGAGCAGCTGCTGGACAGCGCCGTGCGGTACGCGGAAGAGCGGCACTGGGACGTTTTCCCCGGCACCTGGCTGGAGGCCGTCGAGGGCACGGAACGCTGCTCGTGCGGCGACACGGCCTGCCCCCTGCCCGGCGCGCACGCGGCCCGGCCGGACTGGGCGAACCAGGCGACCGGCAGCGCCACGGCCGCGCGCAGACTGTGGTCGAAGCAGCCGAAGGCGTCGATCCTGCTGCCCACCGGCCGCACCTTCGACGCCCTCGACGTCCCTGAGTCGGCAGGCTTCCTCGCCCTGGCGCGTATGGAGCGGATGGATCTCCCTCTCGGCCCGGTTACCTGTACGCCCGACCGCCGGATGCTGTTCTTCGTACTGCCGGGCGCTGCTCTCAAGGCCCCCGACCTGATCAGGAAACTGGGCTGGGCGCCGAGCTCCCTCGATGTGGTCGCACGCGGCGAGGGCCACTACGTCGCCGCCCCGCCGACCCGGGTCGGCGGGGCAGGCGCGGTGCAGTGGGCTCGCCGCCCCACCCCCGCCAACCGCTGGCTCCCGGACGCGGAGGAGCTGATCAGTCCCCTCGCGTACGCCTGCGGCAGGGAGGCGGCCGCGGCACGGGCACGCCGGGGGTGAGCCGCCGTTGCCGTCGGGCGCAGCCGGCCGTTGCCGCCGACGGAGGAGCGGCCCGGCGAGGCGTCCGTAGGGTGGACCCGTACATCAGTACGGGAGTGCCGTACCAGGCACGCACGGGGACACCGAAAGGCGCGGAAACACATGCCGGACCAGGTGGTTGACGAGGCAGGCGGGACCGAGACGGGCGGAGCACCACCTGCGCCGCCCGCCGTAAACGTCGAGGGGCTGTGGAAGAGGTTCGGCGAGCAGATCGCCGTCGCGGGGATCGACCTGACGCTGCCCGCCGGCAGTTTCATCGGCCTTGTCGGCCCGAACGGCGCGGGCAAGACGACGACCCTGTCGATGATCACCGGTCTGCTCCGGCCGGACCAGGGCCGTGTCCAGGTCGCCGGGCACGACGTGTGGCGAGACCCGGTCGAGGTCAAGTCCCGTATCGGCGTGCTGCCGGAGGGCCTGCGCCTCTTCGAACGTCTGTCGGGCCGTGAACTGCTCGCGTACAACGGCCGGTTGCGCGGCCTGCCCGGCGAGGAGGTCGACAAGCGTGCGGGCCAGCTGCTGGACGTACTGGACCTGGCGGGCGCGCAGCACAAGCTGGTCGTCGACTACTCGACGGGCATGCGCAAGAAGATCGGGCTGGCGGCCGCGCTGCTGCACAACCCCGAGGTGCTCTTCCTCGACGAGCCGTTCGAGGGCGTCGACCCGGTGTCCGCGCAGACGATCCGCGGGGTTCTCGAGCGGTACACCGCGTCCGGGGCGACCGTCGTCTTCTCCAGCCATGTGATGGAGCTGGTCGAGTCGCTGTGCGACTGGGTGGCGGTGATGGCGGCCGGCACCATCCGCGCGCAGGGCCCGCTGTCCGAAGTACGCGGCGACGCCCCGTCGCTGCAGGCCGCGTTCCTGGAACTGGTCGGCGCACACGGCCGGGACAGCGGCGAGTCGCTGGACTGGCTCGGCGGCGGTGCCCGTTGAGTACGGCGTCACTGACCTCCGTCTTCGTCCGGCTGAAGCTGTCCCTGCTCGGCAACGGGCTGCGCCGGTCCTCGGGCCGCCGGGCCGCGTACATCGTCTCCATGGTCTTCGTGCTGCTGTTCGCGGCTCTCCAACTGCTGGGGCTGCTCCTGCTGCGCGGCAACGAGCACGCCGCGTCGCTCGTCGTCCTGCTGACAGGACTGCTTGCACTCGGCTGGGCGGTGCTGCCCCTGTTCTTCCCGAGCGGCGACGAAACCCTCGATCCGACGCGTCTGGTGATGCTGCCGCTGCGGCCGGGGCCGCTGGTGTCGGCGCTGCTCGTCGCGTCGCTCGTGGGCATCGGGCCGCTGTTCACGCTCTGCGTGGTGGTGGGTTCGGTGTTCGCGCTGTCCCACGGCGCTTTCGCGCTGATCGTGTCGGTCGTCGCCGTCCCGCTCACCTTGCTCGTCTGTCTGGCACTGGCCCGTGCGGTCGCCGCGGCGAACATCCGGCTGCTCACGTCACGCAAGGGCCGCGACCTGGCGGTGCTCAGCGGCCTGGTGGTCGCGGTGGGCATCCAGTTCGTGAACTTCGGCATGCAGCGCCTCGGCGACGCGGGCGGGCTCGCGGCCCTGGCCCCGGCGGCGTCGATCGTGCGGTGGGTGCCGCCGGCGTCCGCGATCGGCGCGGTGGACTCGGCGAGCGACGGCGCGTACGGCGCCACGCTCGCCCAACTCGCCCTGTCCGCCCTGGCGCTCGTCCTGCTGCTGCGGGCGTGGCGGCGCAGCCTCACGAAGCTGATGACCGCCCCGGACGGATCGACGCTCGCGGCGGCGTCGGAACCGGCCCGCAAGGCGTCCTCCTCCGGGTTGCACGGGCTGCTTCCGGAGGGCCGCACGGGAGCGGTGATGCAGCGCACACTTCGGTACATCTGGCGCGACCCGAAGACGAAGGGCGCGTGGGTGACGGCCCTGGCGATCGGACTGATCGTGCCGATCTTCAACGCCCTGCAGGGTACGGGCTCGATCTACCTCGCCTGCTTCGCCGCAGGGATGCTCGGCATGATGATGTACAACCAGTTCGGCCAGGACACCTCGGCCTTCTGGATGGTGGCGCTGACGATCTCCTCCACGCGCGACGCGTACGCCGAACTCCGGGCGCGGGCACTGGCGCTGCTGCTGATCACCCTCCCGTACATGGCACTCGTTTCGGTACTGACGGCGGCGACGCTCGGCCGCTGGCACGACCTGCCGGAGGTGCTGGGCCTGTCGTTCGCCCTGCTGGGCGCGATGGTGGCGTCGGGCGCGTGGGCGTCGGCGCGCTTCCCGTACTCGATCCCGCAGGACAGCGCGTACAAGAACGTCGCGCCGGGGCAGGGCGGGCTCGCCTGGCTCTCCATTCTCGGCGGGATGCTCATGGTGGCGCTGCTGTGCGCCCCCGTGATCGTCCTCACGATCTGGCTGAACGCCGCTGCCGGGTCCGGTACAGAAACACAGTGGCTGCCCCTGCCGGTGGGCACGGCGTACGGCGCGCTGATGGCATGGGCGGGCGTACGGCTCGCGGCGCCGCAGACGGCCAGGCGGCTGCCGGAGATCCTGACGGCGGTCAGCAAGGGGTGACGGGCCCGGCACGCTGGGTGCCCGTACGGTGAAGTAGCGTCGTGTCCATGTCGACACCGCCGAACCCGTACGGGCAGCAGCCGAATCCGTACGGCCAGCCGCAGTACCCGCAGCAGCAACCCCCGCACCCGCAGCCGGGCTACGGGCAGCAGCAGCCCTACCCGGGGGCGGGGGGCGGCTGGGGCGGCCCTTTGCCCTACGCTCCGCCGGTCCCGCCGCCGAAGCGTAAGAATCGCACCGGCCTGACCATCTCCCTCGCGTTCGGACTCGTCGCGCTGCTCCTCGGCCTGGCCTGGTTCGGCAACCGCGGCTCCAGCTCCTCGAGCGGCGGCGGCGAAAGCAGCTTCCCGGCGGCCGAGTACGGGCTGACGGCGCCGAAGACGCTGCTCGACGGCACGTACGAGCTGGCCGACGACCAGTCCGCGGAACGGCAGAAGCAGCTGGAGTCCTCCACCGTCGACGAGTCCAACATCCGTGACCCGAAGGCCACGGTGGCGCAGTACACCTCGACGTCCGAGGGCGGCGTCCTGGTCCTCTCCGGTTTGTACGGCCTCATCAAGGACCCGGACACCGCCCGCGAGAGCATCCTCAGGGGCGCGGCCGGAGCCGACGGCTCCACACTCGCCGTACCGGCGAAGGACTTCACGCCCGCAGGGTCGGAGGTCACCATCACCTGTCAGGTCGTCACGATGGACCAGGCGGGCGGCGGCACGGGCCATCTCCCCATCTGCGCCTGGGCGGACGACAACACGAACGTCTCGGTCACCCTCGTCACGGACGAGACGGCGAAGCAGTCACCGGAGGACATCGACCTCGAGTCGGCGGCGGCGACGACGGCCCAGGTCCGCGAGGAGATCCGCCAACCCCTCAACTGAGCCGGCGCGATCCGCCGCCGACGGCGGCAGCTCGGCGTCACAGAAGACGCACAATGACACCACGGCGAAACCTGGTGGTTCGGTCCGTCACGGCGTCAACGCACCGTCCAGGAAGGGCTCGATGGCCGTGCGCCAGCCGGACGGGCAGTCGTAGTGGACCAGGTGGCCGGCGTCGGAGACCTCGCCGTACTGGCCGCGGGGCAGGACGCGGACCATTTCCTGGGCCTCCGCGCGGCCCAGTTCGCCGTCGAGGCCGCGGACCACCAGGGTGGGGCAGCGGACCTGGGCGAGCTCCTCCCAGTGGGCGTCGTGGACCCATGTCTCCCGCGAAATGAGCATCTGGCGGCGGGAGAACACCGGCCGCCAACCGTCGGCGCGCTCCGCCATCACCTCGGCGAAGAATTCCCCGCGTGCCGCGTTCGGCCGCTCGACCCAGGGGTCGTCCTCGCCGAACCACTTGCGGACGTCGGCCAGGGTCGCGAACGGGACGGGCCACGAGCGGAACCAGTCCTCCCATTCGCGCTGCGACGCCGCCCCCAGCGCCGAGGCCCGCATGTCGCAGATGATCAGGGCCCCGACCAGGTCCGGGCGCTTGGCCGCGAGCTGCCAGGCGGTCAGGGCGCCCATCGCATGGCCGATCAAGGTCACCGGCGCGAGGCCGAGTTGTTCGATCGCGGCCTCCGCGTCCGCCACGTACGCCTCGCGTCCGAACGGGCCGTCGGCCGGTTTGTCGCTGCGGCCGTGGCCGCGCTGGTCGAGCGCGACCGCGCGGTGACGCTCGCTGAGCCAGCGGGCCGTGGACGCCCAGTGCGAGGCGCGGCCCATCAGTCCGTGGAGCAATAAGACTCCGGGGGCCTGTTCCCCCTCGCCGCGACCCTTCGGCGGGTCCGCGAACTCCCAGGCAGCCAGGCGTACACCGCCTGCTCCGGTCACATCGATGCGCCGCACCATTCGGCCTGGCACCCCCTTCTCTCCCCCGAGTCGGGCCGGCTCCTCACGAGCCCCGTGTAGAACGCTGTCAGACTATCGAACTTGTATTCGAAAACGCGGTTCTGCCGCGCAACACCCCTCGATCGAGTGACCAAGCTGGGGGATTGACCAGCTCTGCCGAGGGGAGATCTTCAGCGGGAGGCGGGCCGCTCGGGGAAAACGGTCCGACGGGATTGACCCTGAGAGCTCGGGGCTCCGGGTCAGTACAGGGGAGGACAGGTCCCGGCGCCCTCGGGCGCCGGGACTCCTCCATGTCGGGGAGTCGCCGCGGAGACGGCGGCGCGGCAGGCGGCTCCGGACACGGCACGGCATGCGGCGCGCCGCAGGGCGTGGCGACGACCCCGCCCGGCGCGGCTCGTCGGGCGAGAAACCGCGCATGCGTTCGCGCAGGTCGACGAGCGAGACGCCGCGCGGGCGTTCGCTCCGGTTTACGCACGGGGCGCACGACAGGCGCATCACGCGGCTCCCTCCCCCAGCCTTCGGCGGGGACCCCACCCCCGACCGTGGTCATATGCCTCAGCCACAGGGTGGCACGCGATTCGCCCGGGCGCTGCCATTCCGGGCGGAAAACGGTATCGGCCACCGGAAAGCCGCCCCGGACCGGCCACCTCCGCCGCATCTCTCCACCACGTCTCTGCCGGTGAAGCAAGGGCCCCCCGGGGCGCGCAAGCGAACGGCCCCGCCCCTCACAGACAGAGGGGCGGGGCCGTCACCGGCGAGCACCGAGGCACGGAGCCGTCAGGCCTGCCGCTTCGCGACGAACACGTGCGAGGCCACGTCCACCGCCAGCTCCGCCGCCTCACCGCTGCTGCCCACGAGCACCCCACCCGCCGACTCCGTCACGCTCACCACGGAACCGGGCTGCACGCCCGCCCGCCGCAGCGTGTACATCAGCTGGGCGTCGGTCTGGATCGGCTCACCGATCCGGCGGACGACGACCGTCTTGCCGTCCGTGCCCGGGTCCAGCTCGGCCAGCGAGACCATGCTGTCGTCGAGGAACGGGTCGGCCTCCGCCTTCTCGCCCAGCTCCTCCAGGCCCGGGATGGGGTTCCCGTACGGCGACTCCGTCGGATGGCGCAGCAGCTCGAGCACGCGCCGCTCCACCGCCTCGCTCATCACGTGCTCCCAGCGGCACGCCTCCGCGTGGACCTGCTCCCACTCCAGGCCGATCACGTCGACGAGCAGGCACTCGGCGAGCCGGTGCTTGCGCATCACGCGCGTGGCGAGCCGGCGGCCCTCCTCCGTCAGCTCCAGGTGCCGGTCGCCCGCGACCGTCACCAGCCCGTCGCGCTCCATACGCGCCACGGTCTGGCTGACCGTCGGACCGCTCTGGTCGAGCCGCTCCGCGATTCGGGCCCGCATGGGCACCACACCTTCCTCCTCGAGCTCGAGGATGGTGCGGAGATACATCTCCGTCGTGTCGATCAGTCCGGACATACGTGCCCCTCGATGCTGTGACGTGAAAGTCGTGCGCTGGCCCCGGCTCAATTCTTGCGCATCCCGCCGACAACCGTGCCGTGCCCGACCCGGCCCCGTATTGACAGGGCAATGGTCCAGACCGCAACGTGATCCGCGACACGGGTACCACCGGTACTCCCTCACCCCTGAGGAAAGGGCTCGGCGATGAGCGAGAGCAAACTGGCCGGTCAGTACTTCGAAGCCGCGATCGGTCTGCTGCAGCGCGTACGGGACGAGGAATCCGCGCACGTCGCGGCAGCCGGTTCCGCAATCGCCGACACCGTCGCCTCGGGCGGCCGGCTCTTCGCGTTCGGCGCGGGTCACTCCTCCCTCCCCGCGCAGGACGTCGTCTACCGGGCAGGCGGCCTGGCCCTGATGAACCTGCTCGTCGTCCCGGGCGTGGTCGGCGTCGATGTCATGCCCGCCACCCTCGGCTCCGCGCTGGAGCGCGTGGACGGCCTCGCCGGCGCGGTGCTCGACTCCAGCCCGGCCCGCGCGGGAGACCTGCTGGTGATCATCTCCCTGTCCGGCCGCAACGCCCTGCCCGTCGAGATGGCCATGAACGCCCGGGCGCTCGGCCTCACCGTGATCGGCGTGACATCCGTCGCGTACGCGCAGGAGACGAAGTCCCGGCACGCGTCGGGCACGTTCCTCAAGGACCACTGCGACATCGTGCTCGACTCCCATATCGCCGTCGGCGACGCGGAACTGACGCACGAGCGGATCGAGGCGCCGTTCGCCCCGGCGTCGACCGTCGTGACCAGCGCCCTGATGCAGGCGACGATGGCCGCGGCCGCGGAACAGCTCGCCGAGCGCGACATCGAACCGCCGTTGCTCCGTTCGGGCAACGTGGACGGCGGTCACGAGTGGAACGGCCGCGTGATGGACGAGTACGGCGACCGCATCTTCTTCCGCCACTGACAGCCCCGCGGCGCGGTCCGGCTGCACGCGCAACGCCCGCGCACCGCTGTACGGCGGCCTCGGGACAGCCACGCGCGGCGCGACGGCGGCCTCGGGACGGCCACGCGGCACGTGACGGCCGCGCACCGCCACACGGCAGCCTTGGGACAGCCCCGCGACGCGGTCCGGGTCGTGCGCGACAGGGCCGCGCAGCGCGTGCGGCCGCACGCGAAACGACCGCACGTGAAACCGCTGCCCAGGGAACAGCAGCGCTCAGGACAGCCACGCGACGCGGTCCGGCACACGCAACGCCCGCGCACCCCGACGGCAGCCTCGGGACAGCCACGCGGCACGTGACGGCCGCGCACCGCCACACGGCAGTCTCGGGACAGCCACGCGACGCGGTCCGGGTCGTGCGCGACAGGGCCGCGCAGCGCGTGCGGCCGCACGCGAAACGACCGCACGTGAAACCGCTGTCCGGGGAACGGCACGCTCAGGACGGCCACGCGCGGCACGACGGCGGCATGAGAGGGCCGCGCGGGGCGTGCGGCCGCACGCGCGACGGCCACGCACGCGGCGGTCAGTTGCCCGTCGCCTGCGTCAGGTCCAGCGCCGCCGCGGCGAGCACCGCGACGCTCTCCGCGTACACCGCGTCCGGGCGCTCGAACGCGGGTCTGGCAGCGCCCCGGAGGAAGGTCACGACGCCCAGCGTCCGGCCGCGGCAGCGCAGTACCGTGCACAGCGCATGGGCCGCGTCTCTCGGCCACTGGCGCTGGTCCGCCCAGTCCGCGGGCGTGCCCCTCGCGCCGCAGCTCGCCCGGACCGAGCCGACCCGATCCATGGCCTGGAACACCGGGTGGCCGGGCAGGTAGCGCACCGGCAGGCCGCCGCTCGGCGAGCCGGCACACGGGCCCGGCGCCCCCGCGGGCGACGCGGCGGCCCGGACCAGGCGCTCACCGCCGGCATCTGCCACGTCGAGCAGCACATGGTCGGCGAAGCCCGCCAGCGCGAAGTCGAGATAGGCGGTCGCCGCCTCCATCGGGTCCTCGCACTCCGAGGCCGCGCGGCCTGCACGGTGCAGCTGGCTGGACCGGAAGCGCAACCGGTCCGCCTCCTGCTCGGCAAGCTTGACGTCCGTCACGTCGTGGAACAGCCATCCCACCCCGAGCGGAACCGGCTCCTCCGCCAGCGGCGAGGCCAGCCTCAGGAACCCGCTGCGCCAGCAGCGCCGTTGCGGCTGCCCGTCTGCCGTGGCGACGACCACCCACAGATCCATGAGCCCTCGCGGGGCGCCCTCCGCCAGCACATGGTGCAAAGCGCCCTCGAGCTCCTCCACGCCCTGCTCCAGCAGCTCGCCGAGCGGTCGCCCCAGCGCGGACGAACGCCCCGCACCGAGCGCGCGGGCCGCCTCCCCGTTGACGACCGCCGGCCGCAGATCCACGTCGACCAGTACGACACCCCACGACGCGTCGTCGAAGAGCGCCTCGCTCAACGCGATGGACCGCTCCAGGTCGATCTGCGCATGCACCTCGCTGAAGGCGCAGTAAACGCCCGCGGGCTTGCCGTCCGCTCCGAGCACCCGCGCCGACTGGGTGCGTACGAGCACCCGCCCACCGTCCTTGCGCAGCAGCGCGAACTCGTGCACTTGCCGTCCCGGCACGGACATGGCGCCCATCAGGCGCGCCTGCACCTCGTCGGCGTCGGCGCTGCGCACGGCCCAGCCGTCGAAGCCCCGCCGCCCCACCGCCTCCTGCGCCGACCACCCGAGGATCCGCTCCGCCTCGCGGTTCCAGTGCGTCACGACCCCGCCGGCGTCGAACGCGCACAGCGCGGCGTCCATCCCGTCGAGCAGCGCCGCGAGCAGGTCTGCCCCGTGCGGCCCCGGCTCGGGCCCTCCGGCGTCGAGCTCGTCGGTGATCTCACTCCTGGAAGCACTCATCCCGGCACCCCCTGCAGGACGTGTCCACGTGCGCCGATGCACCTCAAGTCTTGGCACCTCAGATCATTGAACGCGAACGTGACCCAGGACACACAGTGTTTCGTGAAATCCCGGCGCCCGAACATGCGAAGCCGACCCGAAACCGCAGGTCGTCCCGGGGGTGCCGGCGACTGCTCGTACGCCCGCTGCCGGGATTCGAAGAAAAGGGGTTGATCCGCCCCGGACCAGTACCTAGGGTCGTTGCCACGCTCAGAAAGGAGGTGATCCGGAAGTGATTTCTTACCGGACAAGCGAGGTGGCTGCGGGCTGACCGCCTGCCGTCGCACTCTGTGCACCTCGGCAGGTCGTCTGCCGAAAACCCAAGCAGTCACCCGACCCGTGGGCCGCCGGTAAGTCCGGCCGGCTCCCTCCGTCCGGACGGAGGGACCAAGGCCCACGGGTCGTCTGCGTTTTCCGGCCCGTCCGCGGGGGACACCGGCTCGTCCGCGGGGAACCCCAGGCCGTCCCGCGAGAAACCCACGCCGTCCGCGTGGGCGCCGGGCCGTCCGCGGGGATGTCAGGCCAGGCTCAGTTTGCCCGTGCGTTGTGACCGGGCCTCCCCCACGCGCAGGATGCCCGCCGCCGCCGCCAGCAGCAGAGCGCTCAGTCCGGCCAGGGCCGTGAGGGTCGGGGCCAGGTCGGTGAGGGTGCGGCCCTCGAGGAGGGCGCCGCGGACCGCGACGAGGCTGCCGGTCAGGGGAAAGACCGCGCCGACGATCTGGACGAGGGCCGGCAGCGCGAAGTTCGGGAGGCGTACGGCCGAGACGAACCACAGGGGCTCGTCCAGGATCGTGTAGAGGAAAGCCGAGTCCCGCGAGAAGACCAGCAGGCTGTTGAGAAACGCTCCCCAGGCGACCGCCGGGATCAGCAGCGCCAGGAAGACCACCCCGTACATCCACCAGGCGGAGACGACGAGGGCGCCGAAGCCGGTGAGAGCGGCGATCGTGAAGCAGGTCAGCAGCCAGGCGTTCTGGAGGAGCGCGCCGGCACCGTTGGCGATCATGAGGGTGAGGCGGCCCGCCGGGGAGAGGAAGAGCAGTTCCAGGGTGCCGGTGGCGCGTTCGAAGGAGAGGTGCCAGGCGGACTGGACGAGGGAGAAGAAGAACGCGTAGGCGAGCGTGCCGGTGGCCAGAAAGGCGAGCAGCCGGTCGGGGTCGGCGGCGAGCGGCCAGTTCGCGGCGGCGGCGGACGCCGTGGTGACCGGACGCAGCGTGTAGTAGGTGGTGGCGAGCTGGAGCACCGGCCACACCATCATGGAGAAGACGACGAGCGGCCGGCCGAAGAGCCTGCGGTGCTGTTTGAGCGTCTCGGCGGCAAGGACGCGCGATGCGTGGCTCATGCGATGGCCGCCTCGGGCGCGTCGGCGAGGGTGAGGATGGCGTCCTCGAGGCTGGCTTCGGCGATCTCCAGGCCGCCGATGGAGCCGCCCGCTTCGACGATCGCGGCGGCGAGCGGTCCCGCGATGTCGTCAGGGTGGCGCAGCGTGACCAACTGAGTTCCGTCGGGCAGGAGTCGGGTGGAAGCGCCGAAGGGTGCGACGGCGGCGTCGGTGCGTTCGCCGGGGTTGGTGACGGTGATGCGTACGGTGCGGTGGCTCCCGGTCGCGGCCTTCAGCTGCGCGGGGCTGCCTTCGGCGAGGTGGCGGCCGGCGGAGATGACGTAGACGTGGCCGCAGAGTTCCTCGACCTCGGCCAGGTAGTGGGAGGTGAGGAGCACGCCGGTCCCTGCGGCGGCGAGGTCGGCGACGACGCGGCGCAGGTCGCGGGCGATGGGGGCGTCGAGGCCGAGGGTGGGTTCGTCGAGGAGCAGGTAGGCGGGTTCGTTGACCAGGCCGCGGGCGATGGCGAGGCGTTGGGTCATGCCGCGCGAGTAGCGTTCGACCATGGTGTCGGCGGCGTCGGTGAGGCCGACGAGGGCGAGGAGTTCGTCGGTGCGGGTGCGCAGGCGGGCCTTGGGGACGTCGTAGAGCTGACCGAAGTACCAGAGGTTCTCGCGGCCGGTCATACGGGTGTAGACCATGCGTTCGCCGCCTGCGATGAGGTTGATGCGGCGGCGTACGGCGCGGGCGTCGGTGACGGTGCCGAGGCCGTCGACGGTGACGGTGCCGGAAGTGGGCCGCAGCAGCGTGGCGATGGTCTTGATGGTGGTGGTCTTGCCGGCGCCGTTGAGGCCGAGGAGGCCGGTGATACGGCCCGGCGGGATGTCGAGGTCGAGGCCGTCGACTGCGGTCTTGGTGGTGCGCCGGCCGAAGATGCCCCTGTCGCGCACCGGGAAGTCCTTGCGCAGTGCTCGTACGGCTATGCCCTGCATGGTCAGTAGGTCCTTTCGACGGCCCGGGTCTCGGCACGGGGCAGGTACTTCAGGCCGAGGAGCAGATACGCGACGGTGAGCGCGGCTCCGACGGCGAGGCGGGGTGCGAGTTCGGCGAGGGTCTGTCCGCCGGTGAGGGAGCCGTGCAGCACGTCCATGGCGGCGGTGGTGGGGAGGGCTTCTGCGAGCCACTGGGCGGGGGCGGGCAGGTAGTCGCGGGGGAAGGTGAAGCCGCCGAGCAGGCCGAGCACGATGAAGACGGTGTTCTGCGAGATGTGGGCCTCGCCCGCGGCGATCATCAGTCCGCCGAGCCCGACGCAGACGGAGAAGACCGCGCAGACGAGGGCAGTGGCTCCGGCGAGTGCGCCGAGGGGTGAAGCGACGGGGATGGAGATGCCGAGGGCGGCGATGACGACGCCGAGGGTGAGGAATTCGACGAGGCTGCTGAGTACGGCGAAGGCGGTGAAGCCGAGCAGGTAGGGCAGCCGGCCGGCGGGTGCGACAAGGATCGCGGCGAGGGTGCCCTGGCGCTGTTCGGTGATGAGCGCCTTGGCCGACCAGAGGATGAGGCGGACGGCGAACTGGAAGGCGGTCGCGCCCACCGCGATGTAGGCGAGGTAGGCGGTGGTGCCGCTGCCGCTGCTGAAGTCGTCGCCGACGCTGCCACCGCCGACAGCCCGAAAGCCCAGGTAGGCGAGCGAGATGGTGAGTGCCGCCGGCAGCACCGTGCCGACGGCGTAGGTCCATGGGTAGGCGCGCCTGGTCATCTGCCAGGTGCGCCATGCGGTTGCCCAGGCTATGGGCACGGCGCCTCCCCCGAGAGTGAGTTTCCATTGGGAACTTATAAGGGGTTTCTATCGGGAACTCACCACATGGCGCAAGATGGTTCCGCACCGCGCCGCGCCCACCCGGCACGCACCGCACCGCACTCCACCCACCCGGCACGCACCGCACCGAAGCCCAGACAGGAGAAGCCCATGGCCCGAGCAGTACCGGAAAGGGACGCCGCCTGCGCCATCGCCCAGGCCGCGGCCGTCGTCGGCGACTGGTGGAGCCTGCTGCTCGTACGGGAGACGGCCCGCGGTCGACACCGCTTCGACGAGCTCCAGCAGGAGCTCGACATCTCCCGCAAGGTGCTCGCCGAGCGGCTGGTGCACCTCGTCGACAGCGGCGTCCTGGAGAAGGTCCCCTATCAGCATGGGCCGGTGCGCCACGAGTACCGGCTCACCGACGCCGGCCGGGCGCTGCTGCCCGTGCTGGTATCCATGCAGGACTGGTCCGACCGCTGGCTGTTGGGCGACGGCACGCTCACCGGCTCGTCCGACGAGCACGGCGCCGATGCCCGCCGGATGCTCGCCCTCCCGGGCACGCGGCTCCCCCGGATCACCCTGCCCGGGCACCTCGGCGAGCAGCTGGACCCCCTCGACGGGGACGCGACGACGACGGTGCTCTTCTGCTACCCGGCGACCGGACGGCCGAGTCCGCTGCCCGACAACTGGTCGGACATACCGGGCACGGTCGGCTGCACCCTGGAGAACCGCCTCTTCCGTGACGCGTACGGCGACTTCACCGCGGCCGGCGCCGCCGTACGCGGCGTGAGCACACAACGTCCCGACGAGCAGAGGGAATTCGCCAAGGCGGAGGGCATCCCGTTCCCTCTGCTGTCGGACATGGACGCGCGGCTGTCGGCGGCACTGCGGCTGCCGACCTTCCGGGCCGGGCAGTCGCTGCGACTGAAGCGGGCGGTGCTGGTCGTGGACCGGGAGCGCACGGTGCGGCACGTGCAGTTCCCGGTGACGGACATCCCCGCGGCGGTGGACGCCGCGCTGCGGACGGCGCAGGAGCTCCCGGGCGACGCCTGAGCCCGGTGGAGAGGCCCCGGCCAGGTCCCAGGACGAGCCTGGCGGCCTTCCCTACGGCGCGAGCCGCTCGATCGTCCAGCCGTCCCCGTCCGTGCGGACGTACCGAAGCCGGTCGTGGAGGCGGTTCTCGTGGCCCTGCCAGAACTCGATCGCGTCGGGAACGACGCGGATGCCGCCCCAGTGCGCGGGCGCGGGGACCTGCTCGCCGTCCGGGTAGCGGGCGGTCAACTCCTCGTAGCGTCGCAGCAGATCGGCGCGGGAGTCGATCACCGCCGACTGGTCGCTCGCCCAGGCGCCGAGCTGGGAGCCGTGCGGGCGGGTGCGGAAGTACGCGACGGTCTCGTCGCGCCCGACGCGCGACGCCCGGCCGGTGACGATGACCTGGCGCTCGAGGGGGTGCCACGGGAAGAGCAGCGAGACGTACGGGTTGGCGTCGATCTCGCGGGCCTTGCGTGAGTCGTAGTTGGTGAAGAAGACGAAGCCGCCCTCGTCGTACTGCTTCAGCAGCACCGTGCGCGAGGACGGCCGGCCGTCGGGCGTGGCCGTCGAGACGATCATCGCGTTGGGCTCCAGGAGCGCCGCGGCGGCGGCCTCGGCGAACCAGCGGGCGAACTGTTCCATGGGCGTGCTCGCCAGCCGGGTCTCGTCGAGCGGTGTGGAACGGTACTGCTCGCGCATGACGGCCGGGTCGGGCACGACGAGCCTGGTCTCCGCCGGATCGGGCAGGGGCAGGCCGGAGACGGTGACGTCCGGGACGGCGGGCTCGTCGGCGGCGGAGTCGTTGGCGGCGTGGTCGGTCACAACGCCATCCTGCCGCAGCGACCGAGTCTGCCCGGCACGGAGTGCCGTCAATCCTCCCGGGCCGAATTGGGGCAGTGTGCCGGATGTCACGCTTCCCCGCACCAGACGTACCCGCCAAAATCTAGGGTCGGGCCACTGTGGCCTCCATACAGCAGGGGATATCGTGCCTGCCTCCCGGCGTTCGGGTGACCACCGGCCGCACGGGGCATCACCGGGGTGACCGGCCCACGCGGTCGGCCGCCGCATGACGCACACATCTTGAGGAGCCGCCTGATGTCCGACTTCGTACCTGGACTCGAGGGAGTCGTCGCGTTCGAGACGGAGATCGCCGAACCGGACAAGGAGGGCGGTTCGCTGCGCTACCGGGGCGTCGACATCGAGGACCTGGTCGGGCATGTCTCCTTCGGGAACGTGTGGGGCCTGCTCGTCGACGGTGCGTTCAACCCGGGGCTGCCGCCCGCGGAGCCGTTCCCGATCCCCGTGCACTCCGGTGACATCCGGGTCGACGTGCAGTCGGCGCTGGCGATGCTCGCCCCTGTCTGGGGCCTCAAGCCGCTCCTCGACATCGACGCGGCGCAGGCCCGCGACGACCTGGCGCGGGCGGCCGTGATGGCGCTGTCGTACGTGGCACAGAGTGCACGCGGCCAGGGCCTGCCGATGGTGCCGCAGAGCGAGATCGACAAGGCGGAGTCCATCGTCGAGCGGTTCATGATCCGCTGGCGTGGCGAGCCGGACCCCAAGCACGTCAAGGCCGTCGACGCGTACTGGACGTCGGCCGCCGAGCACGGCATGAACGCGTCGACGTTCACCGCCCGCGTCATCGCGTCCACCGGCGCGGATGTCGCCGCCGCGCTGTCCGGCGCGGTCGGTGCGATGTCCGGTCCGCTGCACGGCGGTGCGCCGTCCCGGGTCCTCGGCATGATCGAGGAGATCGAGCGCACCGGCGACGCGACGGCGTATGTGAAGCGCGCCCTGGACAACGGTGAGCGCCTGATGGGCTTCGGTCACCGCGTGTACCGCGCGGAGGACCCGCGCGCCCGTGTGCTGCGCCGTACGGCGAAGGAGCTGGACGCGCCGCGGTTCGAGGTCGCGGAGGCACTGGAGAAGGCGGCGCTGGAGGAGCTGCACAATCGCCGCCCGGACCGGGTGCTGGCGACGAACGTCGAGTTCTGGGCCGCGATCATGCTGGACTTCGCGCAGGTCCCGGCGCACATGTTCACGTCGATGTTCACCTGCGCCCGTACGGCCGGCTGGTCGGCGCACATCCTGGAGCAGAAGCGCACGGGCCGCCTGGTGCGCCCGTCGGCCCGCTACGTGGGCCCGGGCACGCGCAACCCGCGCGAGATCGAGGGCTTCGAGGACATCGTCGGCTGACCGCCGCCCCGCTGCCGGGGTGCGCGCGCCGACCGCGCACCCCACCGCGCGCCCCGGAGGTCCGGTGCGGCGGAGCGAGTCGTCACGCGTTCACCCCAGGGCTTCCTCCACCAGCGCCGCCCACTGCGCCACCACTCGCCGCCGCCGCGCCGCGTCGTCCGTGAGGAGGTTGGCGAGGCCCAGGCCGCGGGCCATGTCCAACAGGCCTTGGACGGTCTCGCGCACCCCCGGGCGGGACTCGTCCGCGCCCAGCAGACGGACCGCGATGCGATGGGTCTCGCGGCCGACCTTCGCCTCGAGTTCCGTGACCCTGGGGCGCAGCTGCTCCTCGTTGGAGGCCGCCACCCACAGGTGCAGCGCGGCCCGGAACAGCGGGCCCGTGTACAGGTCGACGAGGGCCGCGACGACGGCCGCACGGCCGCGCGACGGGAGTTCCCGCAGCGCCTGCGAGCGCTCCTCGGCGACGTACTCGACGGCCGCTGTGAACAGGTCCTCCCGGGTCGGGAAGTGGTGCTGTGCCGCCCCGCGGGAGACGCCGGCGCGCTCGGCGACCACCGAGACCGTCGAGCCCGCCCAGCCGACCTCGGCCAGGCACGCCACCGCGGCCTCCAGCAGCCTCTGGCGGGTGGCCCGGCTGCGGTCCTGCTTGGGCGACTTGGGGGTCGGTGGCGTCACAACACCCATGCGGGGTCCCGTCGTTCGAGGAAGGCCGTCATCCCTTCGCGCGCCTCGGTCGATGCGAACAGCGTGGCCGAGCGCCGGACCAGGTCTTCCGCGTCCCGGTCGAAGGTTTCCAGCACCCTAGCCGTGACCAGCTCCTTTGCTGCCGCCAGGCCCTGCGGCGAGGCCCTGCGCAGCCCGTCGAGGAGCGGCGCGAGGGCTTCGTCGACGTCGTCGGCTGCCAGTGTCAGCAGCCCGCTGCGGACCGCATCGGCCGCGTGGAAACGCTCGCCCGTGAGGTAGTAGCGCTCCGCCGCCCGCGGGTCCATGCGCGGCAGCAGCGGCAGCGAGATGACGGCGGGAGCGACCCCGATGCGCACCTCCGTGAACGCGAAGTCGGAGGCCGCGCTCGCCACCGCCATGTCGCACGCACCGACCAGGCCGAGGCCGCCCGCCCGCACATGACCGGCGACCCTCGCGACCACGGGCTTGGGCATGGCCACGATCTGCCGCAGCAGTTCCACGAAGGTGTACGGGCTGGGCGGCGTCTTCAGGTCGGCGCCCGCGCTGAACGTGAAGCCGGTGTGCGTGAGGACGACGGCCCGTACGGAATCGTCCTCCGCGCACCCGCCCAGGGCCTCCGCCAGTTCGCCGACGAGCCGCGCGGAGAGGGCGTTGCGGTTCGCCGGGGAGTCCAGGGTCAGGGTGGTGATGCCGCGTTCGTGTGCGGTGGCGATGGTCACGTACTACTGCTCCTTCGAAGCGTTTCCCGGTCCCGCAGCTCGCGCCGCAGGATCTTGCCCGACGCGGCGCGCGGGACATCGCCGATGAACTCGACCCGGCGGACCTTCTTGTACGGGGCGACGCGTTCGGCGACGAAGTCCACGACATTGTCCTCCGTCAGGCCCTCGGCGCCGCGCTGTCGTACGACGTACGCCTTGGGGATCTCGTTGCCGTCCCCGTCGTACACCCCGATGACCGCCGCGTCCGCGATCGACTCGTGCGTGAGCAGCAGGGCCTCCAACTCGGCGGGGGCGACCTGGAAGCCCTTGTACTTGATGAGCTCCTTGACCCGGTCGACGACGAACAGCCAGCCGTCGTCGTCGACCCGGCCGATGTCGCCGGTGTGCACCCAGCCGTCGGTGTCGATCATCGCGGCTGTGGCCTCTGGCCGGCCCAGATAGCCCTTCATCACCTGCGGGCCGCGGATCACGATCTCGCCGTCCTCGCCGACGCCCACCTCCCGGCCGGAGCCGTCGAGGTCGAGGATGCGCATCTCGGTGCTCGGCAGCAGCAGGCCGACGGCGCCGGGCGGAGGGGCCTGGACGGCGAGCGGCACGACGTGGGTGCCGGGTGACAGCTCCGTCATGCCGTACGCCTGCCGCACCGGCGGCAGGCCGAGCCGTTTCGAACATGCCTCGCCGAGCCGGGCGTCCAGCGGGGCGGCGGCGCTGACGATGTACTCCAGCGACGACAGGTCGTACTTCGCGACCGCCGGGTGCTTGGCGAGCGCGAGGACGATCGGCGGGGCGACGTACAGGCCGTTGATGCGGTGTTCCTGGATGGCGGCGAGGAACGTGTCGAGGTCGAAGCGGGGCAGCACGACAACGGTCGCGCCGTGCCGCAGCGGCGCGTTCATCAGGGCGGTCAAGCCGTATATGTGGAAGAAGGGCAGCACGGCGAGGATCCGGTCGCCCGGCCCCATCGGGACGAACGGCGCCAGCTGCTCCAGGTTGGTGGCGATGGAGCGGTGCGTGAGCATGACGCCCTTGGGCACGCCGGTCGTGCCCGACGAGTACGGCAGGGCCGCGATGTCCTCGGACGGGTCGATGGCGACCTGCGGCTCCGGCGCGGTCGAGCCGAGCATGTCGAGCACGCTGACATGTCCGTCCGCCCGGTCGCAGACGAAGATCTCCTCGATCCCGGCGGCCAGTTCGGCTGCCCTGCGTGCCACCTCCAGCAGCGGGGAGACGGTGACGATCCAGCGGGCGGACGAGTCGCGGAGCTGCTTGGCGAACTCGTCCGCCGTGGACAGCGGATGGACGGTGGTGACGGACGCGCCGGCCCGGGTGGCCCCGTAGAAAACGGCCGGATAGGCGACGGTGTTGGGGCTGTGCAGGGCCAGCACGTCCCCCTTGCGCAGGCCCGCGTCGGCGAGCGCGGCGGCGATCCGCCGGTGGAACAGATCGAGCTGGTGGTAGGTGACGGTGGTGCCGTTCACCCCGTCGACGAGGGCGACGGTGTCGCCGAACTCGGCGGCGCGTGCGAGCACGGTCTCGTGGATGGGTTCGACGACGGCCGGGACATCTGCGTAGCTGCTGCGGAACACCATGACGGCCCCCTCGGCGTTGGGTTGGACGGCCAGGATGTCGTCTGTCAGTACGACTTGGGGAGACCCAGGGACTGGTGGGACACGTAGTTCAGGATCATCTCCCTGCTGACCGGCGCGATCCGGGCCACCCGGGCGGCCGTGACGAGCCGCCCGAGGCCGTACTCGCGGGTGAGGCCGTTGCCGCCGAGGGTGTGCACGGCCTGGTCGACGGCCTTCACGCATGCCTCACCGGCCGCGTACTTGGCCATGTTGGCCGCCTCGCCCGCGCCGACGTCGTCGCCCGCGTCGTAGAGGGCGGCCGCCTTCTGCATCATGAGCTTGGCCAGCTCCAGCTCGATGTGCGCCTCGGCGAGGGGGTGCGCGATCGCCTGGTGCGCGCCGATCGGGGCCTTCCACACCTGGCGGGACTTCGCGTACTCCACGGCCCTGGCGAGCGCGTAGCGGCCCATGCCGATGGCGAACGCGGCGGTCATGATGCGCTCGGGGTTGAGTCCGGCGAACAGCTGGAGCAGGCCGGCGTCCTCTCGTTCGGTATCCCCACCGACGAGCGCGTCGGCGGGCAGCCGTACGTCGTCGAGGACCAGCTCGAACTGCTTCTCCTGGGCCTGGAGTTCCATGTCGATCTGCGAGCGGCCGAAGCCTTCGGCGTCCCGGGGGACGATGAACAGGCACGGTTTGAGGCTGCCGGTCCTCGCGTCCTCGGTGCGGCCGACGATCAGCGTCGCGTCGGCGATGTCGACTCCGGACACGAAGACCTTGCGGCCGGTCAGTACCCAGCCGTCGCCGTCGCGGCGGGCGGTGGTCGTGATGCGGTGGGAGTTCGAGCCCGCGTCGGGTTCGGTGATCCCGAACGCCATGGTGAGGCTGCCGTCGGCGAGACCGGGCAGCCAGGTGCGCTTCTGCTCGTCGGTGCCGAAGCGGGCGATGACGGTGGCGCAGATGGCCGGCGAGACGATCATCATGAGGAGGGGGCAGCCTGCGGCGCCGGACTCCTCGAGGACGATGGACAGCTCGCTGATGCCGCCGCCTCCGCCGCCGTACTCCTCGGGGAGGTTCACCCCGAGGTAGCCCAGCTTGCCGGCCTCGGCCCACAGAGTGGCACGGTCGAAGCCGGGGCCGTGCCGGCGTCCGAGTGCGGCGACGGCGTCCCGCAGGCCCTTGTGGTCCTGGCTCTCGATGGCGTTCATGACGCAGGGTCCTCCTGTGCTTCGTTGACGACCTCGTTGGCGACTTCGTGGCCGACTTCGTTGACGACGGCGAGCAGGGCGCCGACCTCGACCTGACGGCCGGGCACGGCGTGGAGCGCGGTGAGCGTGCCGGAGGCGGGAGAGACGATGCGGTGCTCCATCTTCATGGCCTCCAGCCAGACCAGTGGCTGTCCTTGGGTGACACGGGCGCCCTCGACGACCCCGTCCCCGACCCGGACGACGGTCCCGGGCATGGGCGCGAGCAGCGACCCCGGCTCGGCGCGGTCCTGGGGGTCGGTGAACCGGGGGCGCGGGGTGAGGGCGTGGGCGCCGGCGGGAGAGTCGACGTGGACGGTGTCGCCGTGGACGCTGACGTCGTAGTTCCGTACGACGCCGTCGACCTCGAGCGCGACGCGGTGCGCGGTCGCCCGCACGACCCGCACCCCGGGTCGGTCCACCACCTCGAACCCGCCGTCGCGCAGGGGCCGGTAGCGGATGTCGTGGTCCCCGTACGCCTTGACCTGATCCGCGGACGGCAGGTTGCGCCAGGCGCCGCCGAACCTGCCGCTGCGTCCGGCTGCGTCGGCCATCGCCGCCGCGACGGCGGCGTGCTCCTCGCCGGGGGCGGGGGCGGTGAGCTCGTCCAGATTCCGTTCGTAGAACCCGGTGTCCAGCCGGCCGGCGACGAAGTCGGGGTGCTCCAACGACGCGACCAGCAGGTCCCGGTTGGTGGCGGGGCCGTGCACCCGCGCCCGCCGCAGGCTGTACGCCAGTCTCCGGATCGCCTCGGCCCTGGTGGGCGCCCAGGCGATGACCTTGGCGAGCATGGGGTCGTAGTGCACACCGATGACGTCCCCGGCGGCGTACCCGGCGTCGACCCGCACGGCCGGGGCGGTGCCCGGCACGTCGAGTGCGTGCAGTTCTCCCGCCTGAGGCGTCCAGCCCGCGGCCGGGTCCTCGGCGTACAGCCGGGCCTCCACCGCGTGGCCCCGCCCTTGCGGCGGGGACGGGGGCAGCGCCTCGCCCTGTGCGATCGAGAACTGGAGGGCCACCAGGTCGAGGCCGAACACCGCCTCCGTCACCGGGTGTTCCACCTGGAGGCGGGTGTTCATCTCCAGGAAGTGCGCCCGGCCGTCCTCGGCGACGAGGAACTCGACCGTGCCCGCGCCCCGGTAGTCCACCGCACGCGCCGCGCCCACCGCCAGCGTGTTCAGCGTGTCCACCAGCTCCGGGCTCAGACCGGGCGCCGGGGACTCCTCGACGACCTTCTGGTGGCGGCGCTGCAGCGAGCAGTCCCGTGTGCCGAGCGCCCACACCGTGCCGTGCGCGTCCGCGAGGATCTGGACCTCGACGTGGCGGCCGGCCTCGATGTACGGCTCGACGAAGACCTCCCCGTCGCCGAAGGCCGATGCCGCCTCGGAGCTGGCCGCCTCGAGCTCCCCGGCGAGCTCGGAGAGGGTGCGGACGACCCGCATCCCCCGGCCACCGCCGCCTGCCGCCGCCTTCACCAGCACCGGCAGATCGGACTCGGTGAGCGCCCCGGGGTCCAGGGTGGCCAGTCCCATGAGTTCCTTCGCCCGGGTCTTGGACGCCATCGCCTCGATCGCTTCTGCGGGCGGCCCGATCCACACCAGCCCCGCGTCGGTGACCGCCCGCGCGAACTCCGCGTTCTCGGAGAGGAATCCGTACCCGGGGTGCACCGCGTCCGCGCCCGCCGCCAGCGCCGCCTTCACGACCAGCTCACCACGCAGGTACGTCTCCGCGGGCGTCGCACCCGGCAGCCGTACGGCCGCGTCCGCCTCCCGTACGTGCAGCGCCGAGGCGTCCGGGTCCGAGTGGACGGCGACTGTCGCGATGCCCAGCTCACGGCAGGTGCGGAAGACGCGGCACGCGATCTCGCCCCGGTTGGCGACAAGGACAGAGGAAATCACAACAGGGCCTCACATTCGGAAGACGCCGAAGCCGCCGCGTGCGCCCTCGACCGGTGCCGTGTGGATGGCGGACAGGCACAGGCCGAGCACCGTCCGGGTGTCGCGGGGGTCGATGACCCCGTCGTCGTAGAGCCGCCCGGACAGGAACATCGGCAGCGACTCCGCCTCGATCTGCTGCTCGACCATGGCGCGCAGCCCCGCGTCCGCCTCGTCGTCGTACGGCTGCCCCTTCGCCGCCGCGGACGCGCGCGCGACAATCGACAGGACACCCGCCAGCTGCTGCGGGCCCATGACCGCCGATTTGGCGCTCGGCCACGCGAACAGGAACCTCGGGTCGTAGGCCCGCCCGCACATGCCGTAGTGCCCGGCCCCGTACGACGCGCCCATCAGCACCGACAGATGCGGCACGCGGCTGTTCGAGACCGCGTTGATCATCATCGCTCCGTGCTTGATGATGCCGCCCTGCTCGTACTCCTTGCCGACCATGTAGCCGGTGGTGTTGTGCAGGAACAGCAGGGGCACGTCACGCTGGTTGGCGAGCTGGATGAACTGCGCCGCCTTCTGGGACTCGGCGGAGAACAGCACGCCCTGGGCGTTGGCCAGCACACCCACCGGGTAGCCGTGCAGCCGCGCCCAGCCGGTCACCAGGCTCGGCCCGTACAGCGGCTTGAACTCGTCGAAGTCGGAGCCGTCGACGATCCGCGCCACCACCTCCCGCGGGTCGAACGGCGTCTTCAGATCCTCGGGGACGATCCCGAGCAGTTCGTCGGCCGCGTACTTGGGCGGCTGTGGCGGTCCCGGATCCGGGTGCGCCTTGCGCCAGTTGAGACGGGCGACGATCCGGCGGGCCTGGCGCAGCGCGTCCGGCTCGTCGAGCGCGAAGTGGTCCGCTAGGCCGGACGTGCGGGCATGCATCTCCGCGCCGCCGAGCGACTCGTCGTCGCTCTCCTCCCCCGTCGCCATTTTCACCAGCGGCGGACCGCCGAGAAAGACCTTCGACTGCTCCTTGATCATGACGGTGTGGTCGGACATGCCGGGCACATACGCCCCGCCGGCCGTCGAGTTGCCGAACACGACCGCGATCGTGGGGATTCCGGCTGCCGACAGGCGGGTGATGTCGCGGAACAGCGCCCCGCCGGGGATGAAGATCTCCTTCTGCGACGGCAGGTCCGCGCCGCCGGACTCGACCAGCGCGATGCACGGCAGCCGGTTGGCGTACGCGATCTCGTTGGCGCGCAGGGCCTTCTTCAGGGTCCACGGGTTGGACGCCCCGCCGCGCACCGTCGGGTCGTTGGCGGTGATCAGGCACTCGACGCCCTCGACGACTCCGATGCCGGTGACGATCGACGCGCCGACCGGGTAGTCGCTCCCCCAGGCCGCGAGTGGGGACAGTTCAAGGAACGGGGTGTCCGGATCGACCAGCAGCTCGATGCGTTCGCGGGCGAGCAGTTTGCCGCGCTTCCGGTGCCGGGCCACGTACTTCTCGCCGCCGCCGGCCAGGGCCTTGGCGTGCTCGGCGTCCAGCTGTGCGAGCCTGCCGAGCATCGAGGCGCGGTGGGCGGCGTATTCGGGGCCCGTCACATCGACGGCCGAGCCGAGAACGGTCACAACAAAGCCTCCGGGATGTCGACGTGCCGGGCGCGGAGCCATTCGCCCAGCGCCTTGCCCTGCGGGTCGAAACGGGCCTGCGCGGCGACTCCTTCGCCGAGGATTCCGGCGACGGTGAAGTTGAGGGCGCGCAGGTTGGGCAGTACGTGCCGTACGACGGGCAGTCCGGCGGTCTCGGGCAGCAGCTCGCGCAGCCGCTGAGAGGTCAGTTCGTGGGCGAGCCAGCGCCAGGCGTCGTCGGTGCGGGCCCATACGCCGATGTTGGCGTCGCCGCCTTTGTCGCCGCTGCGGGCGCCGGCGACGAGCCCGAGGGGCGCGCGTCGGACCGGGCCGTGCGCCATGGGGTCGGGCAGCGCGCCCGGCTCCGCGTCCTCGAGGGCACGGGTCCGCTTCGGGGGCGGGACGTCGACGCGTTCGCCGCCGGGCAGGACGGCCGTGTGCGGGACCTCGGCCGCGTCCGCGTATGCGGCCTCGAAGACCCCGTACGGCGCGCCCTTGCCGGGCGGGGCGGTCACATGGAAGCCGGGGTAGCTGCCGAGCGCCAGCTCGATGGCGGCGCTGCTGACGGTACGGCCGACGCGTTCGGCGTCCGGGTCGCGGACGACAAGCCGCAGATACGCGGCGGCCCGCTCCTCGGTGTCGGCGTCAGGGGTGTCCGTGCGGGACAGGTCCCAGCGCACCTCGGCGGGGCGCTGCTCGCCGAGCGCGTCCTCCAACTGCGCCTGCACCAGAGCGGCCTTGGCTTCGATCTCGAGTCCGGTCAGCACGAAGACGACCTCGTTGCGCCAGCCGCCGAGCCGATTGAGGCCGACCTTGACGGTGGGGGGCGGAGCCTCGCCGCGCACCCCGGAGATCCGCACGCGGTCGGGCCCGTCCTGTTCGAGCCGGACGGTGTCGAGGCGGGCGGTCACGTCCGGGCCCGGGTATCGGGCGCCGCCCGTCTCGTACAGCAGTTGCGCGGTGACGGTGCCGACGTCGACGACGCCGCCGGTTCCGTCGTGCTTGGTGATGACCGAGCTGCCGTCGGCGTGGATCTCGGCGACGGGGAAACCGGGGCGGCGGAGGTCGTGGCCGGTGAAGAACGCGTAGTTGCCGCCGGTGGCCTGGGTGCCGCACTCGAGCACGTGCCCGGCGACGACGGCGCCCGCGAGCTTGTCGTACTCCTCCTCGCCCCAGCCGAAGCGGGCGACGGCGGGGCCGGTGACGAGGGCGGCGTCGGTGACCCGGCCGGTGACGACGACGTGGGCGCCGGCGTGCAGGCAGGCGGCGATACCGGCGCCGCCGAGGTAGGCGTTGGCGGTCAGCGCACCCGGGTGTCGGGCGGTGAGGTCGTCGCCCTCGACGTGTGCGACGTTCACCGGGACACCGAGGCGGCCGGCCAGCGTCCGGACCGCGTCGGCGAGACCCGCGGGGTTGAGCCCGCCGGCGTTGGCGACGATGCGGACGTCCTTCTCGCGGGCGAGGCCGAGGGTCTCCTCGAGCTGCCGCAGGAATGTCTTGGCGTAGCCGAGTCGCTGGTCCCTCATCCGGTCGCGGCCGAGGATGAGCATGGTGAGCTCGGCGAGGTAATCCCCGGTGAGCACGTCCAGCGGCCCGTCGGTGAGCATCTCGCGCAGGGCGTCGAACCGGTCGCCGTAGAACCCCGAGGCGTTCCCGACCCGCAACACGCCCGACGCGGAACCGGCCCCTCCCGCAGTCGGCGCCGTGCCGGTGCCCGGAGCGCCGCCTGCGGTGGCGTCCGCGCGGCCGGACCGGCCGCTCACGGGCGGCCGCCTTCGGGCGTCCCCGCCGTGGTGGTGCCCGGCGCGCGCCCCTTGCCGGGCGGGCCCGCGAAGGCCTGCGCGATGTCCAGCCAGCGGTCGGCGTCCTCACCCTCGGCCCGCAGGGCCAGGTCGTCGCGGTGGGCCCGCTGGGTCACGAGCAGACAGAAGTCGAGGGCGGGGCCGGTCACACGCTGTTCCGCACCCTCGGGGCCGTAGGCCCACAACTCACCGTGGGGGCCGTCGAGTTCCACACGGAACGGCTCGGCCGGCGGGGTCAGTCCGTGCACCCCGAACGCGAAGTCGCGCGTCCGCACCCCGATCCGGGTGACCTGCGCGAGGCGGGCCGTCTGCGGCCGGACGACTGCGAGCGCGTCGGCGACGTCCTGGCCGTGCGCCCACGTTTCCATCAGCCGCGCGGTCGCCATCGACGCGGCGCTCATCGGCGGCCCGTACCAGGGGAAGCGGGCCCCGGCGGGCGCGGAGCGCAGAGCCTGCTGGAGGGCCTCACGGCCGGCGCGCCAGCGGGTGAGCAGTTCGGCGGGCGGCAGCGCGGCGCCGGCCGCCGCGCCGTCGTCGACGAAGGAGTCGGGCGCCGCGAGTGCCTTCTCCACCTCCGCGGTGAAGCCTGCCGCGTCCGTGACGGCGACGAGGGCGGCGGAGTCGGTCCAGGCGAGGTGGGCGATCTGATGGGCGACGGTCCAGCCCGCGGCGGGGGTCTTCGCCGCCCATTGGCCGGGGCTCAGTTCCCCCACCAGCAGGTCGAGTTCATCGCTTTCGCTGCGCAAGTCGTCGAGTACGACGGCCGGATCGGACACGGAACGCTCCCCTGTGGGCACGACGGTCTGTGGCTCGGAGCATGGCAGCAGGGCTAGAAACAAGCAAGCATGCTTGCTTTGATTTTTTCCGACCCCCGGCACTGACCGGGCCCGACCCTCGTCCGCGACCAGCCCACCGCCCGCCCCGGCGGGCTGGTCCCTACGTCCGATTCGCGGACTTCCCCGGCTTCCCCGCCGCCTGCGTCCGCACCGCACCCATGCTCGCCACGACGACCAGCACGATCGCGAGCCCCTCCGTCGGCGCCAGGGCCTGGGACAGCACGAGGAACCCGGCCATGGCCGCGATCGCCGGCTCCAGGCTCATCAGGACCGCGAACGTCGCCGCCGGCAGTCTGCGCAGCGCCAGCAGTTCCAGGGTGTACGGCAGGACCGACGACATCAGGGCCACCGCGAGACCCAGCGCGAGCGTCGACGGCACGAGCAGCCGTGAGCCCGCTTCGACGAGTCCGAACGGCAGGCTCAGCAGCGCGCCGAAGCCCATCGCCAGCGCCAGCCCGTCCGCCTGCGGGAAGCGCCGGCCGGTGCGGGCGCTGAAGACGATGTACGCCGCCCACATGCCGCCCGCGGCCAAGGCGAACGCGGCGCCCACCGGGTCGAGCCGGTCGAAGCCGCCTCCGCCGAGCAGGACCACGCCGCCCAGGGCCAGTGCCGCCCACAGCAGGTTCACCAGTCTCCGTGAGGCGATCACCGAAAGGGCGAGCGGGCCCAGCACCTCCAGCGTGACCGCCGCGCCGAGCGGGATGCGGTCCGCGGCCTGGTAGAAGAGCATGTTCATTCCACTCATGGCGGCGCCGAAGGTGATGACGGTCGCCCAGTCGGCGCGGGAGTGCCCGCGCAGCCGCGGCCGGCAGACCACGAGCAGTACGACGGCGGCGAGCACCAGCCGCAGTGTGACGACCCCGAGCGCGCCGGCCCGCGGCATCAGCAGCACGGCGACGGCCGCCCCGAACTGCACCGACAGGCCGCCCGCGACGACGAGCGCGACCAGGCCGAGTGAACGGCGTGCGCCCGACGTCTGCGTTGCCGCGCCCCCGGCCGCCTGCGTCGCCGCACCCGCCGCCTCCGGCAGCACGACCGTCGCACCGGCCTGCGCGCGGGCGCCCGTGTTCGCGGACTGCGGGTCCTTCACTCGTGCCTCCCGTAAGCCTGCACCTCGTCCAGTCCCCCCACGCTACGGACCGGGGCGCCGCGCGTGAAATGCGATTCTCGCTGCGGTTATGCTCCACACGTATGAGCATCGAGCTGCGCCATCTCCGCTGCTTCCTCGCCGTAGCGGACGAGTCGAGCGTGACCAGGGCCGCGGCCCGGCTCGGCCTCACCCAGCCCAGCGTCTCCCGCACGCTCGCCGCGCTCGAAGGACACGTGGGTGTCCGGCTGGTGGACCGCTCCACGCACCACCTTGTCCTCACGGCGGAGGGCCGGGCCTTCCGCGACAAGGCCGCCGTCGCCGTCGCCGCCTTCGACGAGGCGCTGGACGTCGGGGGCCTGCCGCACCGGCCGCTGCGGCTCGGGCACGCCTGGTCGGCGCTCGGCCCGTACACCACCCCGCTGCTGCGCCGCTGGGAACGCGAGCACCCCGACACCCCGCTCGAGCTGCTGAGGATCGACGACCGTACGGCGGGCCTCTCGCGCGGCGAGGTCGACGCCGCCGTCCTGCGCGGCCCGGTCGGCACACCGGGACTCGCGACCGAGCTGCTCTTCACGGAGCCCCGCGTCGCGGCCGTGCCGTCGGACAGCCCGCTCGCGGCACAGGTCTCGCTGACCCTGGCGGACCTGGCCGCCTGGCCGGTCGTCCTCAACACCGTCTCCGGGCTGACGACGCTCGACCTGTGGCCCGCGGACGCCCGGCCCACGGCGACGATCACGGTCGCCAACACGGACGACTGGCTCACCGCCATCGCCGCGGGCCGCGGCGTCGGCTCGTCGGTGGCCTCCACCGCCCAGATGCACGCGCACCGGGGTGTGGCCTACCGGCCGTTGTCCGACGCCCCGAGCGCGCCCGTGTTCCTGGCCTGGCGCAGCACGCGACCGCATCCGGCCGTCCGTCAACTGGTGGCCCTGGCCCGCACGGTGGCCCGCAAGCGCTGACACGCCGCCTGCGGCAGGGGGCCACGTGCGCGGTGGCGCGACGCCGGGCCGCCCGGGCGGACCCGTGATAGGCAGGGCGTATGAAGCGTGACGAACTGGTGTGGTTCCTCCGCAGGTACAGACTCGCCGTCCAGGCGTCGGTGGCGCCGGACGGATCGCCGCAGGCGGCTGTCGTCGGGTACGCCGTCAGCGACGACCTGGAGATCGTGTTCGACACCGTCGCGACGACACGCAAGAGCCTCAACCTGCGGGCGGACTCGCGCATCGCGCTCGTCGTCGGCTGGGACGACGCCATCACCGCCCAGCTCGAGGGCACCGCCGACTTCCCCGCCGGGGACGACCTCGAACGCCTGCGGGAGTGCTACTTCCGCGTGTATCCGGACGGGCGTGACCGGCAGAGCTGGCCTGGAATCACCTATGTACGGGTGCGGCCGTCATGGGTGCGGTACAGCGACTTCACCCAGGACCCGCCGCATGTCGTCGAGGTCCGGGCAGCGCAGCTCGACTGAGCCGCCGCGCCGCTCGGCCGGCCCGCGTCGGACAGGGGCCCTGAGCTCTCACAGCGCCTGCCGGCGGCCCGCCAGGAGTTTCCAGCCGAGGCGGACGCCCCGGACCGCCAGGATCAGCAGCAGGACCGCCGTCACGCAGCCCGCCGCGCTGAGCGCACCGAGCGAGCCGCCCCGCAGCAGCGAGACGGCGAAGGAACCGATGCCCCTGGACGTGGCCTCGTCCCCCGGGTCCACCGCGATCGCGGCCACCAGCAGCTGCCCCACCAGGGCCGATACGAGCAGGACGGCAGCGGCCCGCGCCAGCAGACCCACGATGTCGGCCCGTCCGACGCTCCACCGCATGACGACCGCCCTTTCATTGCGTGGCCGGCGGCCCATCCTGCCCGATCCCTCACTTCACCTTGCGACCAGGCCCTCCGCCAGCACCTCCGCCAGGTGCCTGGCCCGACGGCCGGCGAGCTGGTCGAGCTGGGTGCGGCAGGAGAAGCCGTCCGCCAGCAGCTCGGCGCCCGTGGCGGCGGACCGTACGGCGGGCAGCAGTTGGTCCTCCGCGCACGCCACCGACACCTCGTAGTGGCCCCGCTCGAAACCGAAGTTGCCCGCGAGGCCGCAGCACCCGCCGCTCAACTCACCGTTCAGGCCCGCCTTCTCCCGCAGTCGACGTTCGGCCGCGTCGCCGAGGACCGCGTGCTGGTGGCAGTGGGTCTGGCCCGCCACCGGGCGGCCGATGTGCGGCGGTGTCCAGTCGGGGGCGCACTCCTCCAGCGCCTGGGCGAAGGTCCGTACCGTCGCCGCGAGCCGGGCCGAGCGCGGGTCGTCACCCAGCAGCTCGGGCAGGTCGGTCTTCAGGGCCGCCGCGCAGCTCGGTTCCAGTACGACGACCGGCACATCCAGCTCCAGCAGCGGCTCCATGACGTCGAGCGTGTGCCGCATGACCTTCCGCGCCCGGTCGAGCTGGCCCGTCGACACATAGGTGATCCCGCAGCACACCCGCCCGGGCGGCAGCACGATCCCGATGTCCGCCGCCTCCATGACGCGTACCGCCGCCCTGCCGACGGACGGCGAGAGGTGATCGGTGAAGGTGTCCGGCCACAGCACGGCCGTACGGCCTTCCCGCAGCACCTCCGCACGCTCGCCCATGGGCCCGCGCAGCCAGCCGCGGAACGTCTGCGGCGCCAGGCGCGGCAGGTCCCGCTCCGGCGCGATGCCGCCGATCCGCTTGGCGAGAGCCGCCAGCGGCCGTACCCGGCCCAGCGCGTTGACCGCGGGCGCGAGCGGCGCGGCGAAACGCAGCCACTGCGGCAGACGGCCCATGGCGTAGTGGGCGGCCGGCCGGCGACGGCCCGCGTAGTGGTGGTGCAGGAACTCGGCCTTGTAGGTGGCCATGTCGACACCGACCGGGCAGTCGCTTCGGCAGCCCTTGCAGGAAAGGCACAGGTCGAGCGCGTCCCGCACCTCGGTGGAGCGCCAGCCGCCGGTGACGACCTCGCCCGCGAGCATCTCGTGCAGCAGCCGCGCCCTGCCGCGCGTGGAGTGCTGCTCCTCGCCGGTCGCCCGGTACGAGGGGCACATCACGCCGCCGCCCGCTGCGGCCTGCGTCGTGCGGCACTTGGCGACGCCCACACAGCGGCGCACCGCGCCGGCGAAGTCGCCGCCGTCGTGCGGGTAGCCGAAGACGACGTCGACGGGCCGGTCGGGCAGCACGGCGAAGCGCAGACCCGCGTCCAGCGGGTGGGGACGCACCAGCATGCCCGGGTTCATGCCGCCCGCCGGATCCCACACGTCCTTGAACCGGCCGAAGAGTGCGACCAGTTCGTCGCCGTACATCTTCGGCAGCAGCTCGGCGCGCGCCTGGCCGTCGCCGTGTTCGCCGGACAGCGAGCCGCCGTGCGCGACGACGAGGTCGGCGATCTGCTCGGAGAACGCGCGGAAGCGCCGGACGCCGTCGTCGGTCAGCAGGTCGAAGTCGATGCGGACGTGGATGCATCCGTCACCGAAGTGGCCGTAGGGGGTGCCGCGCAGCCCGTGTTCGGCGAGCAGGGCGCGGAACTCGCGCAGATAGGCGCCGAGGCGGGCGGGCGGCACGGCACAGTCCTCCCAGCCGGGCCAGGCCTCGCCACCGTCGGGCATCCGGGTCGCGGTGCCGGACGCGTCCTCCCGCACCCGCCACAGGACGCGCATGGCGGCCGGGTCGTCGACGACCGTGCCGTCGAGCGCGTCGGCCGCCCGTACGATCCGCTCCGCGCGGCCCTTCGCTTCCGCGGGCGTGGCGCCACCCGTCTCCACGAACAGCCACGCCCCGCCGCGCGGCAGGCCGTGGCCCGTGGGCACGAGGTCCTCGGCCATGCCTTCGACGGTCAGCGGGCCGTGGGGCAGCAGGCCGGCGGCGGCCTCGGCGGCAGCGCTCTCGTCGGGGTAGCCGAGGACGGCCAGTGCCCGGGCGGCCGGGGCGTCCACGAGGCGCACGGTCGCTTCGGTGAGCACGGCGAGGGTGCCTTCGCTGCCGCAGAACGCGCGGGCGAGGTCGACGCCGTTCTCGGGCAGCAGGGCGTCGAGGGCGTAGCCGGAGATGCGGCGGGGCAGGCCGGCGGGAAAGCCGGTGCGCAGGAGGGCGAGGCTGCCGTCGACGAGTTCGGCCAGGCCGGGCGGGGTACTGCCGGGCTGCCGTCCCCGGGCGAGGTGGTGACGTGTACCGGAATACGTGACGACCGACAGGTCGCGGACGTTGTCGGCCGTCGTCCCCCAGGCCACCGAGTGCGCGCCGCACGAGTTGTTGCCGATCATTCCGCCGAGCGTGCAGCGGCTGTGCGTCGACGGGTCGGGCCCGAAGACCAGGCCGTGCGGCCGTACGGCGTGCTGCAGCCGGTCCAGGACGACGCCCGGCTGCACCAGCGCGGTCCCGGCCTCCGGGTCGACGTGGAGGATCGTGTTCATGTGGCGGGTGAAGTCAAGGACGACGCCGGTGCCGGTGGCCTGTCCGGCGATGGAGGTGCCGCCACCGCGCGGCACGACGGGTACGCCGTGCCGTCGGCAGACCTCGAGGGCGGCGGCGACGTCGTCGGCGTCGCGGGGCGCGACGACACCCACCGGGACCCGCCGGTAGTTGGAGGCGTCCATGGTCGTCAGGGCCCTGGCGGCTGCGGAGAAGTCGACTTCGCCGCCGACTGCCGCATTGAGCGCGCGGGCCAGTTCGCTCGTATCCCTGGTGTGTTCAACCATGTGATCCAGAATGACCCCTGGAGCCGCTGCCGCACCCGCAGGAAACCTGCCAGTTGCACACGTTGTGCGCACCCGAACATGAGGAGTGCCACAGGACTGGCCCAAGTGATCGTCAACTCTCCTATAGTGACGACCACTTCGCCAGGAAGCAGCGGCTCCAGTTGCGCCCCCCGCCATCCCGGAAGGCACCACTCGATGACCGGCACCTCCGAGAAACGATGACCGGCACGACCACCCGGGCGATCCCCGGAGACGTCGGCGCGGCCACCGACGCCCATCGCGACGCCGGTCCCGGCGCGCTTCCCGACGACCGTCCCGGCGCGCTGAAGATCGCGGTCGTCGGCGGTTTCGGCGCCGGCCGGTCGACGATGGTGCGTTCCGTCAGCGAGATCCGTTCGCTGCACACGGAGGAGGCGATGACCGGGGCCGAAGGCTCGGGACGGGTCCCCGCCAAGACGGCGACGACCGTCGCCCTCGACTTCGGCCGCATCACGATCGACGAGGAGCGGGTGCTGTATCTGTTCGGCACACCCGGACAGGAACGTTTCCGCTTTCTCTGGGACCGCCTCCTCGCGGGCACCTCCGGTGCGGTCGTCCTCGTCGACACCCGCGCCGTGGCCGACGCCCGGTTCGCGATCGAGCGCCTCGGTGAGCAGGGCACGCCGTTCATCGTCGCCGTCAACGACTTCGGCGGCCCGTTCCGTTCCGAGGAGGAGATCCGCAAGGACCTCGCCCTCGCGTCCTTGGTGCCGATGGTCGAGTTCGATGCCCGGGACCATTCGTCAAGCAAGTTCGTCCTGATCGCCCTGGTGGAGCATCTGCACTCGCTGGGCCTGGCAGACGGCACCTGACCTCCAGGTCAGCGGCAGTGGAGCCGTCTCAGCCGCCGGACCGCGGGCCCGCCCGGCGGCCGGCCCGGTATACGCTCCCGGACGTGGCTGATATCCAGATTCCCGCTGACATCAAGCCCGCCGACGGCCGTTTCGGCGCGGGCCCCTCCAAGGTGCGTACGGAGGCGCTGGACGCCCTGGCCGCCACCGGCACCTCTCTCCTCGGTACGTCCCACCGCCAGGCCCCGGTCAAGAACCTGGTCGGCGCGGTGCGCGACGGCGTGCGCGAGCTGTTCTCGCTCCCCGACGGCTACGAGGTGATCCTTGGCAACGGCGGATCCACCGCCTTCTGGGACATCGCGACGCACGGACTGATCGACAACAAGTCCCAGCACCTGTCGTTCGGCGAGTTCTCCTCCAAGTTCGCCAAGGCCGCCAAGCTGGCGCCGTGGCTGGCAGAGCCCACCGTGATCTCCTCCGACCCCGGCACCCACCCGGACCCCGAGGCGGAGGAAGGCGTCGACGTGTACGCCTTCACCCACAACGAGACCTCCACCGGTGTCGCCGCCCCGATCCAGCGGGTCGCCGGCGCGGACGAGGGTGCGCTGGTCCTGGTGGACGCCACCTCCGGCGCGGGCGGCCTGCCCGTCGACATCGCGCAGAGCGACGTCTACTACTTCGCCCCGCAGAAGTCCTTCGCCTCCGACGGCGGCCTGTGGATCGGCGTCTTCTCCCCGGCCGCGCTCGAGCGCGCCGCCCGCGTCCACGGTTCGGGCCGGCACGTCCCCGAGTTCTTCTCGCTGCCGACGGCGATCGACAACTCGCTGAAGAACCAGACGTACAACACCCCGGCGCTGTCCACGCTCTTCCTGCTGAACGAGCAGTTGAAGTGGATCAACGGCCAGGGCGGCCTGGACTGGTCGGTCCGCCGCACCGCCACCTCCTCGCGCACGCTGTACGGCTGGGCGGAGGCGTCCAAGTACGCGACGCCGTTCGTCGTCGACCCGGCGAAGCGTTCGCAGGTCATCGGCACGATCGACTTCGCCGACGAGATCGACGCGTCCGCGGTCGCCAAGGCGCTGCGCGCGAACGGCATCGTCGACACGGAGCCGTACCGCAAGCTGGGTCGCAACCAGCTGCGGGTGGCGATGTTCCCGGCGATCGACCCGGCGGACGTCGAGGCGCTGACGGCCTGCGTCGACTACGTGATCGAGAAGCTGTAACAGCGGCTTGTTCGAAGGCAGCGGGGCACCGACCGGCCGGTCGGTGCCCCGCTGCCGTTCGCGGGCGGGCAGGCCCGGCGCCCGACGGCCGTCAGCGGCTGAGTCGTTGGAAGCGCCGCACGGCCAGCGGCAGGAACACCGCGGTGACGACCACCGGCCACACCACCGCCATCAGCAGCGCGTGCTCCTGGATCCAGCTGCCGTCGCTCGCCACCGGGTTGCCGAACAGTTCACGGGCGGCCGATGCCGTGGACGAGATCGGGTTCCAGGCGGCGAGCGTGCCGAGCCAGTCCGGCATCGTCGACGGCGGCACGAAGACGCTGGAGATCATGGTGAGCGGGAACGCCACCGCGTACAGGCTGCCGGCCGCTTCCGGTGTGGGGACCAGCAGGCCGAGCAGGATGCCCACCCAGATCAGGCAGAACCGCAGGAGCAGCAGCAGTCCGAACGCCCCGAGCGTCGCCGCGGCACCCGCGTCGGTGCGCCAGCCCATCGCGAAGGCCGTCGCCGCCAGGATCGTCAGCTCGGCGCCGGCCACGATCAGGTCGTTGACCCCCCGCCCGGTCACGACCGCCGACGGTGCCATCGGCATGGAGCGGAAGCGGTCGATCACGCCCTTGGAGGCGTC
This sequence comes from Streptomyces sp. NPDC096176, assembly GCF_044763255.1. Classification (NCBI taxonomy): domain Bacteria; kingdom Bacillati; phylum Actinomycetota; class Actinomycetes; order Kitasatosporales; family Streptomycetaceae; genus Streptomyces; species Streptomyces sp. NPDC096176. The sequence continues at coordinate 407,055 of NZ_JBIWFV010000005.1, forward strand.
GGTGACGACCGCGACGGCCGTGTTCATGAAGCCGAAGGCCATGGTCATCGCGAACATGCCCGGCATCAGGAAGTCGCGGACGCTGCCGCCGTCCGGTGACTTCATCGCACCGCCGAAGACATACCCGTACAGCAGCACGGAGATGATCGGGAAGCCGAGCTGCCAGGCGATGAGGACGGGCTGGCGCCGGTAGTACGTCAGTCCGCGCCGGACCACGTTCCAGCAGTCGGAGACCGCCCAGTAGGCGCGGCCGTGCCGGTCGTCCAGGGTCGTCGGGTCCGCCATGTCGAGCGTGCTCATGCCGCTTTCTCCTCGTCACTCGCGCCGTGTCCGGTCAGCCGCAGGAACACGTCGTCCAGGCTGGGCCTGCGCAGCCCGATGTCCTCCACCGGAATGCGTTCGTCCTGCAAGGTCCGCGCCACCTCGGTGAGGGCGGCGACCCGGTCGGTCACCGCCGCGTGGACCCGCCGTTCGAGCGCGTCCGTCGTCGGGTCCGTGTCGGCGACGCGGGCCACGGTCTTGGCGATCGCCCGGAGATCGGCCGCGTCCCGGGCCACGACCTCGATCCGGTCGCCGCCGACGCGGTTCTTCAGACCGTCGGGGGTGTCGTCCGCGATGGCGCGGCCCTGGTCGATGACGGTGATACGGGAGGCGAGCTTGTCGGCCTCGTCCAGGTACTGCGTGGTGAGCAGCACGGTCGTGCCGCCGGCGACGAGCCTGCGCACCGCCTCCCACACCTCGCCGCGCGAGCGCGGGTCGAGGCCGGTCGTCGGCTCGTCCAGGAAGAGCACGTCGGGCGCGAGGATCATCGACGCGGCGAGGTCGAGACGGCGGCGCATTCCGCCGCTGTACTTGCCGACGCCCTTGTCGCCGGCGTCCACCAGGTCGAACTGCTCGAGCAGTTCGGTGGCCCGGCGGACCGCGCGCCTGCCGCCGAGGTGGAAGAGGCGACCGAACATCTCCAGGTTCTGCCGGCCCGTCAGCACCTCGTCGACCGCTGCGTACTGACCGGTGAGCCCGATCCGGCGGCGGACCTGCCGCGGGTCGCGCGCCACGTCGACGCCCGCCACGCGCGCCCGTCCGCCGTCGAACCGCAGCAGGGTGGCGAGTACGCGCACGGCGGTGGTCTTGCCCGCGCCGTTCGGCCCGAGCAGGCCGTGCACGGTGCCCTTCCTTACGGCGAGGTCGAAGCCGTCGAGGGCGCGCTTGTCCCCGTATCGCTTCTCCAGACCTTCGGCCGCTACGGCGTATTCGTCCACGGTGCCTCCACAACGGATTAACTGAGTACGGCGTACCCACATGAGAGTACACCGTACTCAGTTTCTGTCCAGGCGATTACGCTGACCTCATGACGACGACAGAGACGACCGGCAGCGGCGACGTCTCGCGCAGCCTCGAACTCCTCTGGGGCACCGGCGAGCGCCCCTCGCGCGGCCCCAAGCCGGGCCTGACCCTCGACCGGATCGTCACCGTCGCCGTCGAGATCGCGGACGCGGAGGGCCTGGCCGCCGTCTCGATGCGCCGCCTCTCCACCGAGCTGGGCACGGGCACGATGTCCCTCTACCGGTACGTCCCCGGCAAGGGCGAGCTGCTCGACCTGATGCTCGACCGCGTCCAGGGCGAGCCGCTGGACAACGACGAGCACGCACCCGAGAGCGACGACTGGCGCGACGCCGTGCGCGCCATGGCCCGCACCTACCTCGCGCTGCACCGCGCGCATCCCTGGCTGCTGAAGGTCAACCAGTCCCGCACCGTCCTCGGCCCCAGCGCGGTGCGGGGCCTGGAGATGTCACTGGCCGCGCTGCAGGGCATGGGGCTGCGCGACCCCGAGCTGATCTCAGTGATCATCACCGTGCAGAGCTGGGTGTCGGGCATCGCCCGCATCGAGCAGGAGGCCCTGGAGGCGGTGAAGCAGACCGGGCAGAGCGAGGAGGAGTTCTGGAAGAGCCAGGAGCCCTTCCTGGAACGGGCGATGGCGACCGGGCAGTACCCGCGGCTGATGGCCCTCTCCGAGGACGCGTTCTCGGGCGCCTTCGACCACTTCGAGTTCGGCCTCTCCCGCCTGGTCGACGGCTTCGCGACCCTGGTGGACGAACGGGCCGGTCAGGACCGCTAGTTGCGGCGCAGCAGTCGCCTCAGCCACAGCACCAGCGCGCCGCCGCCGACGAGCGCGACCAGCCCGTACGTGGTCACGTCGGTCTTCCCGCCGCCCCCGGGGGCCGCGTCACCGCCCGGGCCTTTCGGCTTCGCGCCCCCGCCGGAGTCCGGGTCGGCGCCGCCGGTCTCGACCTCGACCCGCTGGACGTCGCTCTGCTCGCCCTCCGTGCCGAACATCAACGCCGTGCCGTCGGTCGTGTACGTCACCGACTCCGACTGGGCCTGGATCGGCGCGCGCACCCGGTGGTCGGCGCCGAGGCGACCGTCCTTCCACTCGTAGCCGCGGGCGCTGAAGTACGAGCGGAGGACCAGTTCCTTGCCGTCGGGCGAGAAGGCGCCGTCGGTCACCCACGGCACCTCGCCGATCCGCCGGAAGACGTTGGTCGAACGGGAGTCGAGGGCGGCCGGGCCTTCATAGAGGCCGCCGCCCTCCTCGTTCTTGGAGGCGATGTAGACGCGCCCGGTCTTCGGATGCACCATCAGCGCCTCGGCGTTGCGGGCGCCGTCGGCGTATTTCACGTCGAACTGCGTGGCGTTCACGGTCTGGTCGCGCAGCTGCTTCGGCTCGGGGAAGCGGTAGATCCAGACGTGGTCCCAGCTTCCGTCGAGGTTGTCGCCGATGTCACCGACGTAGATGTTGCCGTCGGGACCGACGGAGATCGCCTCCATGTCCCTCGGCTCCCCGACCCCCCGCAGGGTGATCGTCGCCACCGTCTCGCCCGTCGTCGCGTCGACGCCGAAGATCCGCGGCTGGTCCTGGTCGTTGTGCGTCCAGTAGATCCCCGGGTGTGCCCGGCTCGCGGCGAGCCCGCTCGACTCGGTGATCCGCGGGTCCTCGACGGTGAACCCGGAGCCGTCGTCGGCGGTGGCGGGCACGGCGGCTGCGACGACAAGAGCGGCGGCGAGGCCGGTGACGTACGGAAGCGAACGCATGCCCCAAGCCTGCCACCTCCGCCTGCCGCCCCTGCTCGGCAGCCCCGGCCGCCTGGGCCGCCACCGACGAGGCCGGCTGCTCCAAGGGCCTGCTGCACGCGCACTTCGCGGGCGGGCTCGACGAATTCGTCGCGGAGCTGGTCCTGGACCGGTTCGCCCGCACCGCGGCACTGGCCGGCGAACTCCCCGCCCGGGCAGGCCGGGACAGCGTCGCCGACAACCTCACCGAGGTCGCCGCCGCCCTGCTCACCGCCCCCGGGCCCCACCGTCTCCTGCCTGGCCCTCACCCGCCCCGGCGCGGCGCTCCGGTTCCGCGAGGCGATGGCGGCCGGAGCGTCCGGCTTCGCCACAGTGTTCGCCACAGTGGAGGAATCCGTCGCCGCACATCTGACCGCCGAACAGCACCTCGGCCGGGTGGCCGACGACGCGGACACGGGGGCGCTCGCCCTCGCACGCGTCGGCACGGTCCACCACCTGCTGATGGCAACCTGGCCGGTCGCCCCCGACCCGCGCGAGCGGATCGAGCGGCTGGTCACCGCGCTCACCGGCGTTCGTGGCCGGTCTCACATCGCAGACCGGTGACGGGTTACCGACGAGTTCGGTCATGATTGCGCCCATGCGATTTCTGTTCGTCGGCGACTCCATGACCATCGGACGCGCGGGCGACTACAGCTGGCGCTACCGGATGTGGCAGCACCTCGAGGCATCCCCCGCCCCGTACGAGATCGTCGGTCCGCGCCACGAGCTGTACGACACGGAGGCGAACGCCCCGGCGTCCCACGCCTACGCCGACCCCGCGTTCCCCGCCGCCGCCCGCCGTCACCTGGCCGGCTGGGGCGAGGGCTGGCTGCACATGGCTCCCGTGATCCGCGAGACGGTGGCCCGCGAGCGCGCGGACGTCCTCCTCGTGTCGCTGGGCCTGATAGACCTCGGCTTCTACACGGACAGCGACCAGACGGCGGCGAACGCCCGCGCGTTCATCTCCGAGGCACGCCTCGCCAACCCGCACGTCCGCATGGTCCTGCTCCCGGTCATCCCGAACATCCGCGCCGAGTCCGACGCCCCCTTCGCCGCCGAGTGCGACCGCTTCAACACGCTGCTCGCCAAGGCCGTCGCGGACCTGGACACGTCCGGGTCCCCGATCCTGCTGGCCTCCCACCCGGCGTCGTACGACATCCACACCGACACCTACGACGGCACCCACCCCGGCCCGACCGGCGAGATCAAACTGGCGGGCGCGTTCGCGGACGCCATGCACCAGGCGTGGGGGTTCGGCGGGGCGTACGGCATCGCCGCGTGACGGGGCTCCGCTCTGCTTCGCCGGTCCGGGCAAGCGCCTGACCGGCCCGGGAATGCGAATGCGGCCAGGACCCCGAGCTGCGATCCTGGCCCGATGTCCACGTTCGAAGAGCTCGTCGCCGAGGGCGAGGCCGTCCCGACCGAGGGCTGGGACTGTCGACGGACACCGCCCCGCTGGAGACGTGCCTCTTGGGCGAGACCAAGGCCCGCGCGGAGGAGTTGTTCCACCTGAGCGCCTCCTTCGGCCCCTTCGCCCAGGCCCGGTACCCGGATTCCGGGACCGGCCGTGGCGCGGGCGGCTCCAAGGACCACTTCTGGGCCACCGCCACGTGCTCAGGCTCCGGCGCGTACTTCACGATCCACGCCACGGAGTACGTCCACGTCGACGACCGGGTCGAGGACTTCGTACGCTCGGCTCTCACCGCGTTCGCCAAGCGCTCGGCCGAGCAACACGGCTGCACGGACCTCAAGCTCCCGCGCTGACGCCCTGACGGCCGGTCAGCCGCTGAGGAGGTCCGGGTTGTCGGCCAGCCCGGCCAGGTGTCCCCGCGGGTCGGCGATGAGCCTGCGCGTGGACAGGTCGAGCACGCCCGCCACGCCGGTGATCTCCGCCGCGAGCGTGCCGTCGTCCTTGAGGATCCGCTGCACGACCTTGAAGGTCTTGCCTTGCCCGTAGACGAACTGGCACGTCACCCGCACCTGATCCCCGCCGCGCAGCTCCCGCGCGTACTTCACCGTCACCTCGAGCGCGACCGGGCCCACGCCGTCGGCCAGCAGCTTCTCCTGGGGCAGCCCGGCGGCCCGCAGCAGCTCCCACCGCGCGTGCTCTGCGTACTGCAGATAGACGGCCTGATTGAGGTGCCCTTGCGTGTCCAGTTCGTAGCCGCGCACGGTCACGTCGACAGAGAAGGTCATGCCCTCGGCAACGGCACCGCCCGTGCCCTCATTCCCGGCTCCCGGCCTGGTCCGGCCCCGCTGTCGAAAATTCCGGCCCTGTCCGGTTCACGGACTTTTCGGATGGCCACAGCTGGGCACCCGGTGTGGCGTCGGATGCATGCCACATTCCCGATTCCCGCAAGGGAGGACTCATGGCCGGCGAGCTGCGAGCCAAGGACATCATGACCAGCGGTGCCCAGTGCGTGGGTGCGCATCAGTCGCTTCACGAAGCGGCCAAGATGATGCGGGACCTGGACGTCGGCGCCCTGCCCATCTGCGGTGACAACAACAGGCTCACGGGCCTTGTCACCGACCGAGACATCGTCGTCACCTGCTGCGCCGACGGCGTGGACCCGGCGACGGTGCAGGCGGGCACCCTGGCTGGTGACCTGCACTGGATCGACGCGGAGGCGGACGCCTCCGAAGTCCTGGAAATGATGGAGAGCAATCACATCAAGCGCCTTCCGGTGATCGACGTGGCGGGCGGGCACCGCCTGGTCGGCATGATCACGGAGGCGAATGTCGCCAAGAACCTGAGCGATCAGCAGATCGCCGAGTTCGCGACCCGCATCTACGCGGAGGCCTGACCGGCCGGCGTCGGGCGGCACGGGAAGGGACGTGCCGCCCGACGGTCACGCCCCCGAGGGATACACGGGCCGGGCCGCTGTGCGACCGGACGTCAGAAGACGAACGGCCCCGGGTCCTGCGGGGAAGTAGCCGTGCACTGTGCCGTGATGCCGAAGACGACAACGGTCAGGGACGTCGCCTCGAGGCTGTCGCCCGTCGCGACGGTGCCGTTCAGCGGGCCGGTGGAGACCGCGCCGCCCGCCGGAATCGCCGGGTTCGAGTTGCCGGTGAACGTCGCCGTGCCGGAGCCGTTCTTGGACAGGGTGAGGGTGGACTCCACGGAGTTCGCGCCGATCGGGACGGGGGCGGTGATGGCGTCCGTGGAGACCTCGATGGTCGCGGCCGTACCGTCCTGGGCCGCCTTGAGCGTGGCTGTGCCGGCGCCGTAGGAACCGCAGTCGAATGACAACGTTGCCGTCTCGGGCGTCACGGCTTGCTCCGCGGGCGCCATGGCGAGCGTTGCCGCGGCGCACGCGCCGAGAACGAGCAGAGTGGTGTGCTTCATGGGGGGATCCGCCCTTCGTGGGGTGTCACGGGCTGGTGCGGGCATTGGGGCACACGGGTCTCGAGAAGGGAAGAGAGGCCCGCCACGGCCCGCTCACAACGGCCGGATCCCGTCCCCGCTCAGAGCGCGGCCCGGGTCAGCCGGTTGGCGAACGTCGACATCGTGTACGCACCGATGCCCATGACGACCTCCAGCGCGTTCTGCGAGGTGAAGCCGTGGGCGAAGAAGGCGCGCAGCTCGTCGTCCCCGACGGCGCCTGCCGTACGGAACACCTCCACGGTGAAAGTCCTGACGGCCTCGAGCCGTTCGTCCTGAAGTGGCTGCTGCTCGCACAGGGCGGCGATCAGCTCCTCCTGTGCGCCGAGCGCGCGGAGCTTGCCGGTGTGCATGACCACGCACACATGGCACTCGTTGCGCGCGGCGACCGTCATCACGACGACCTCGCGCGCCACCGGGTCGAGCGTCGTCGCCTCGAAGGCGGCGCTCAGCTTCAGGAAGCCGTCCAGCAGGTGCGGCGAGGAGGCAAGCCTCGCCACCGCGGGCGGCAGATGACCGAGGCGCTTGACGGTGGACTCCATGGCGCGGCGCGACGCGGGCGGCGCCGTTTCGAGGGTGTGCTCGGCGAACACGGGCAGCTCCTACAATGGACAACATGGTTGACGACCCCGAAAACGTAAACCAGGTTGTCGAACGACGCAAGGCGAATAAGGAAGCTACCGACACGCCCGGCTACGAGCTGCCCCTGCTCCTCTTCGCCGGTTTCCGCGCGCTCATCGACAAACTGCACGCCGAACTGGCCCGACAGGGCCACCCCGAGGTGCGCCCCGCGTACGGCTTCGCCATGCAGGCGATCGGCCCGGCAGGAGCAACGGCCAGCGACATCGGCCGACGCCTCGGCGTCTCCAAGCAGGCCGCCGGCAAGACCGTCGACCGCCTCCTGACCCTCGGCTACGCGGAACGCGCGAACGACCCGACCGACGCCCGCCGCAAACTGATCCGCCTCACCCCCCACGGCCTCGACGCACTCGCCCGCTCGGCGGCGATCTTCGACCAACTCCGCGCGGAATGGGCGCAGGCGATCGGTGCCGAGCGCCTGCACGACCTCGAATCCGACCTGCGCACTGTCACCCCACCGGACAGCTTCCGCCTGGACGCGGCGGGCTGGCTGGGCGGCGCGTGACGCCGCTCCGGGGTCGTAACCAGACCACCGTCAGCTTCGGCACGGACCTCGACCTCAACAGGACCTCCGTCGGCCTCACCCTCACCACCAGCGACTTCCCCCACGAGTGACGCTGCGCCGGGGGCGGATGACACCCCCGGGACAGCAGCGGCTCACCAGGCGAAGGCCTCCGGGGAGGGTCCCGGGCCCGGGAAGATCTCGTCGAGGGAGGCGAGGAGCTCCTCGTTCAGTTCCAACTCGACAGCCCGCAGAGCCGATTGCAGCTGTTCCGCCGTGCGCGGGCCGACGATCGGGCCCGTCACACCGGGACGGGTGAGCAGCCAGGCCAGTGCCGCCTCCCCCGGCTCCAGGCCGTGCTTGTCGAGCAGGTCCTCGTATGCCTGGACCTTCTCCCGTACGGACGAGTTGGCGAGCGCGTCCGCGCTGCGACCGTCCCGGCGGCGCTTGCCCTCGGCCTCCTTCTTCAGCACGCCGCCGAGCAGGCCGCCGTGCAGCGGGGACCACGGGATGACACCGAGGCCGTACTCCTGCGCGGCGGGGATGACCTCCATCTCGGCGCGGCGCTCGGCCAGGTTGTACAGGCACTGCTCGCTGACCAGGCCGTAGGAGCCGAGGCGGCGGGCGGTCTCATTGGTCTGGGCGATCTTCCAGCCGGGGAAGTTGGAGGAGCCCGCGTAAAGGATCTTGCCTTGCTGGATCAGGACGTCGATCGCCTGCCAGATCTCCTCGACCGGTGTGTCCCGGTCGATGTGGTGGAACTGGTACAGGTCGATGTAGTCGGTCTGCAGCCGCTTGAGCGAAGCGTCCACCGCGCGGCGGATGTTCAGGGCGGAGAGCTTGTCGTGGTTGGGCCAGACCTCGCCGTCGGTGCCCATGTTCGCGTACACCTTGGTGGCGAGCACGACCTTGTCGCGGCGCCCGCCGCCCTGGGCGAACCAGGTGCCGATGATCTCCTCCGTACGGCCCTTCTCCTCGCCCCAGCCGTAGACGTTGGCCGTGTCGAAGAAGTTGATGCCCGCGCCGAGCGCGGAGTCCATGATGCCGTGACTTGCGGCCTCATCGGTCTGGGGCCCGAAGTTCATTGTGCCGAGGACGAGTCGGCTGACCTTGAGTCCGGTGCGTCCGAGCTGCGTGTACTTCATGACGACCAAGCCAACGCCTTCGAGCACGCTCGAAGCAAGCGCATCACGTCGAAGTCGGCGACCTGGTCCCCGCCGTGCCCACGGCATGCAGCAGGCCCGTCGGCGGGGTCCGGTCTCGGTGTGGTCCGGTCCTCGGTGGGTGCAGCCGGGAGACGGGTCAGCCGAGGGCCGCGGCCACAATGACGATCACGAACATCAGCACCAGCACGGCGGCCATGATCTGGTTGCGGGTCTTGGGGTTCACCCAACGAGGTTAACCCGCGGCCTCCAGCGGCCAGGAGTCGACCACCTCGTAGCGGGGCCGCTCGCCCGGCACCCCGCTGACCGGCAGATTGCTGCGTACGAGGGCCAGCTCGTCCACCTCCCAGGGCGTGCCCTCGAAGGTGTCCAGCGCCTCGACGTACGGCCGCAGATCGCCGGAATCGCGGATGCGGGCCACGGTGAGGTGCGCCTGGTAGCGGCGGTGCTCCTCCATGCTCACGCCGGCCCGCCGGGCGGCCGCGTCCGCGCGCTCGGCGAGCAGCCGCATCTGCTCGATCCCACCGGCCGCGCCGATCCACAGCGCCCGGTTCCCGAACCGCCCGCCGCGGTGCAGTCGGAGCGGAAACTCCGGCGTCCGGTGCGCGGCGCGCGAGAGCCGCGCCCGCAGATCGGGCAGGAGCTCGTCGTCGACCTCCCCCATGAAGGCGAGCGTGAAATGCCAACCGGGCCGCCCGGTCCAGCGCAGCGCCTTGGCGTCGGGAAAAGCGCGGAGGGGGGTGAGGGCGCGGTCGAGCTCGTCGACGGCCAGTGGGGGCGGGATGACGGCGGCGAACAGTCTCATGTGGTCAGTGTGCCCGCGGGCCGTGCCGGCGGGCGGGCGTTTTCTCCAGGGGCTCCGCCCCCGCCCCCCGGCGCCGTTTTCCCCGGGGGCTTCGCCCCGCACCCCGGGCGCCTCAAAGGCCTGCGAGGCCGGGAGTGCCCCGCCCACGGCCGCCGGGGCCGACGTTGCCGGGGAACGTCGGCCCCGGCGGCCCTGGGGTCATCTTCAGAAACGATCCCCTTTTTTGAGGATCCGCCACGGCCAGGTGCCCGGTTTCCCGGCGCGATCCGCCCTGTGTGTGGACGCGCATGGGCAGCCGGGCTCCTGTCGGATCAGTTGGTACGCAGGCGTGCTGTCTGCTCGGTACCGACGTCGGTGGTGCGCCGCAGGTAGCGCTCGATGACGGTGAGCTCGTCGTCGGTGAAGTCGTCCAGGGCCTGGTCGAAAGCCTGCCCCGGGGCGTCCCAGGCGGCTTCGATCTCGGGGTTGCGGCCATGGGCGAGCGTGACGAGCATCTTGCGCCGGTCGTGAGGATCGGGATGGCGTTCGGCGAGGCCGGCCTTGTGCAGGCGGTCGACCAGGCGGGTGGCTGATCCGGAGGTCAGTCCGGTCAGCTTCGCGATCTCGCCGGTGGTACGGGGCCCGGATTCCAGAGAGAGAAGGCTGACGCATTGCAGGTCGGTGGGGTGCAGACCGAGGTGCTCGGCCATGGCCTGGTTGAACAGGGTGTAGGCGGCGTGGTGGCGCCGGGCCGTCGCGGTGACCGCCGCGACCAGCTCCTTACGGGTTCGGTTTGACATGGCATCGCCCTCGGTGTCCTACTCATATCTGCGCCACGCAGATAATGTGTGGTGCAGATCCTTTCTAGCACGACCCCTGGGAGAACCCCATGACCACCCACACCCCCGAGCAGCTGCACGCCCTCTACGACCGCTGGAGCGAGCTGTGGCGCGGCGATTTCAGCAACGCCGGGGAGATCCTCGACCCCGGCTTCGTCGTCCACCAGGCCCGCCCGGACGGCAGCGACTCCGGGGCCGTCACCGGCCCCGAGCGCCTGCTGCCCGAGATCGAGCAGACCATGACGGCATTCGGCGACATCACCATCAACGTCGACCTTGGCCCGATAGTCGACGGCGACCTGATCGCCGCCCGCTGGACCATGCGCGCCACCTACACCGGCGGCATCCCCCGGGCCACCGCCCCGATCGGCACGAAGATCTCCTTCAGCGGCAACGACATCCTGCGCGTCGAGAACGGCCGGTTCGTCGAGTACTGGACCTGCACCGACATCCTCGACGGCCTGTCCCAACTCGGCGCCGTCTCCGGCCCCAACGGCCCCGCCCAGCACTGAACAGGCAGGACCGGGCCCCGGCGGAGTCAGCCCTCCTCGTCATGGTCGGCGTCGACGGCGTCGGGGTCCCGGAAAGGACGCAGGCCCCGGCCGGGGCCACGGGCCTTGATGTTGCACAGACAGCGGCCCAGGAAGTTGACGTGCCGGTCTTTGAGCGGGGAGAGCCGGGCGACGTCCTCGTCCTTGATGTCGTGGCCCTCGGCGATGTCGTGCGGCCCGGGTCCGCAAGGGCCCCGGGTCCGCAAGGGCCCCGTACGACACCGGACCCGAAGGGGCCTTACGCCGCCGTGGCCAGTTCGTCGCGGGGGACGAACCGCACCCGCGGATGCCCGCCGTGCCAGCCGAAGCACAGCCGCAGGCCCCCGACTCGCGCCAGCATCACGCCGACGCCGATCGCCGCGATCGCGGCCACCGCGCCGCCCGCCGCGAAGCCGACGCGGGCCCCGTAGGTGTCCGTGATCCAGCCGACGAGCGGGGCGCCGACGGGAGTGCCGCCGGTGAAGACCATCATGAACAGGCTCATCACCCGGCCCCGCATCAGCGGGTCCGTGGCCATCTGCACGCTCGAGTTCGCCGTGACGTTGACCGTCAGGCCGAACATGCCGATCGGAACCATCAGTACCGCGAAGATCCAGAACGCGGGCGCGAACGCGGTCACGATCTCGAGCACGCCGAAGAGCACCGCCGCGCCGACCAGCAGCCGCAGCCGCGAGGTGCCGCGCCGGGCGGCGAGCAGGGCGCCGGCCAGGGAGCCGGCAGCCATCAGCGTGTTGAGCAGGCCGTATGTACCGGCATCGCCGTGGAAGACGTCGTCGACGAACGCGGAGAGCCAGATCGGGAAGTTGAAGCCGAACGTGCCGATGAAGCCGACCAGGACGATCGGCCAGATCAGCTCCGGCCGGCCCGCGACATACCGCAGGCCTTCGCGCAGCTGGCCCTTGCCGCGCGGGGCGCGCTCGACCTTGTGGAGCTCGGATGTCCGCATCATCAGCAGGCCCGCGATGGGCGCGATGAACGAGAGGCCGTTGAGCAGGAAGGCGTATCCGCTGCCGACGGCGGTGATCAGGACACCGGCCACGGCCGGGCCGACGAGTCGCGCCGACTGGAAGTTCGCCGAGTTCAGCGAAACGGCGTTGCGCAGCTGGTCGGGGCCGACCATCTCGGCGACGAACGACTGCCGCGCCGGGTTGTCGACGACGGTGACGAGGCCGAGCAGGAACGCCGTCAGGTAGACGTGCCAGACCTGGACGTGTCCGCTGAGCGTGAGCCCGGCGAGCGCCAGGCCGGTGAGGCCCATCGCGGACTGGGTGGCGAGCAGCAGCCGGCGTTTGGGCAGCCGGTCCGCGAGCACGCCGCCGTACAGGCCGAAGAGAAGCATGGGCAGGAACTGCAGCGCGATGGTGATGCCGACGGCGGATGCCGATCCGGTCAGGGTGAGCACCAGCCAGTCCTGGGCGATGCGCTGCATCCAGGTGCCGGTGTTGGAGACGACCTGTCCGGTCGCGAAGAGCCGGTAGTTGCGGATCTTCAGCGAGCTGAACATCGTCTGCTTGGGGGTGGGCAGGGTGTCGGTGGCGGTCGGTGCGGGGGCGGAGTCTGCTCCGGATCCCGTACTCAAAAGGGTTCGCCTCCTCGGCGTCGGCGGTCGGTGGGCAATCGGCGGTTCACCGCAGGTGCGCGAGCTTCTCCAGCACGGGGGCCGCTGCGCGGAGCGTGGCCCACTCCTCATCGTCCAGACCCTCGGCAAGCGATGCCAGCCAGGCGTTCCGCTTGCGGCGGGACTCCTCGAGCATGGTTTCCGCGCGCTCGGTCTGGCTGACCACCTTCTGCCGGCGGTCGTCGGGGTGGGGCTCGAGCCGGACCAGCCCCTTGGCTTCCAGCAGCGCGACGATCCGGGTCATGGACGGCGGCTGGACATGCTCCTTGCGGGCCAGCTCACCGGGGGTGGCCGAGCCGCAGAGGGCGAGGGTGCCGAGCACCGACATCTCTGTCGGGCTCAGCGATTCGTCGACGCGCTGGTGCTTCAGACGGCGGCCCAGCCGCATGACGGCCGAGCGGAGCGAGTTCACGGCGGCGACGTCCGCGTCAGTACCGTGGGACAAGTCAGGCATGTTGTTAGCATAACTCATTACCCTGACTAAAGACCAGTCGATTACGGGTCTGATAGGTGCTTCACCCATATGAGTGAGACGCATCAGGAAAGTGACGCTCGGGCGACCGGGATGAGGCGACCCTGAGCGGCATGGGATCGACAGTGCTCAGCCTGCGGATAGACGGCGATCTGCCCGACCGGCTCCGGGAGCGCGCCGCAAAACGGCAAATGAGCGTCCAGGACTATGTGGTCCGGACGCTCATTCGCGACGACCTCGACGAGCGCTTCAAGGCGGCCGTCGACGAGACGGAGAAGTTCTACGGCGTTACGTGACCGCTCCTGTGCGGATCGGCTCGCTTCCTGCGCGGATCGACTCGTCCGATCCGATCGCATGCGATCGCGCGAGACCGGTCAGGTGAGGCCGAGAGCCGGCATCGCGTAGGAGAAGACGAACACCGCCGAGACCGCGTACATCGCCGCGGGCACCTCGCGCCCACGCCCCGCCGCCAGGCGCAGCGCGCTGAAGGCGATGAAGCCGATGCCGATGCCGTGGGTGATCGAGTACGTGAACGGCATCATCACCATCGCCAGGAACGCGGGGGCGGCGACAGTGAAGTCGCTCCAGTCGATATCCTTGATCGAACCGGCCAGGATCAGGAAGCCGACCGCCACCAGGGCGGGTGTCGCCGCCTGGGACGGGACCATCGTGGCGAGCGGCGTGAGGAACAGCGCCACCGAGAACAGCGCACCGGTGACGACCGACGACAGCCCCGTACGGGCGCCCTCGCCGACACCGGCAGTGGACTCGACGAAGCAGGTGTTGGCGGAGCAGGACGTGGCGCCGCCCGCGGCGACGGCGATGCCGTCGACGATCAGCACCTTGTTGATGCCCGGGTAGTTCCCGTCCTTGTCCATCAGCTTGGCCTCGTCGCCCACGGCGAGGATCGTGCCCATCGCGTCGAAGAAGCAGGACAGCAGCACGGTGAAGACGAACAGGACGCCGGTCAGCAGGCCGACCTTCTCGAAGCCACCGAACAGGCTGACCTGACCGAGCAGACCGAAGTCTGGGGTGGAGAGCGGGTTGCCGGGCCACTCGGGCGTGGTCAGGCCCCAGGACTCGACGTCCGCCACGGCGTGGATGACCATCGCGCCGACCGTCATCACGACGATCGAGATGAGGATCGCGCCCGGCACCTTGCGGATGATCAGCGCGAGGGTGAGCAGCGTTCCGAGCGCGAAGACGAGGACCGGCCAGCCGAGCAGATGGCCGCCGGTGCCCAGCTGCAGCGGGACGGTGGTGTGGGCGGCGTCGGGGATACGCGTGACGAAGCCCGAGTCCACCAGCCCGATGAGCATGATGAACAGGCCGATGCCGATCGCGATGGCCTTGCGGATGCCGAGCGGAACGGCGTTCATCACGCGCTCACGCAGGCCCGTGGCCACCAGCAGCATCACCACGACACCGGCGAGCACGACCATGCCCATGGCGTCCGCCCAGGCCATCCTGGGCGCGAGCTGGAGGGCGACGACCGTGTTGACGCCGAGTCCGGCCGCGAGGGCGATCGGGACGTTGCCGATGACACCCATCAGGAGGGTGGAGAAGGCGGCGGTCAGCACGGTGGCGGTGACCAGCTGACCGCCGTCGAGCTGGTGCCCGTACATGTCCTTGGCGCTGCCGAGGATGATCGGGTTCAGCACGAGGATGTACGCCATCGCGAAGAAGGTGGCGAAGCCGCCACGGACCTCGCGGGCGACGGTGGAACCGCGCTCCGAGATCTTGAAGAAGCGGTCCAGACCGCCGACGGGCTGCTGGGGGGTGGGCGGCAGGCCGGGGGAATCGACCGTGGCGGTGGCCGTGGTGGACATGCGGAACCTCAGTCGTACGCGAAGGGGCGACACAGGAAAGGGCAAGAAAAACCCGGCCTGATTTGGATGTTCCAACGAGGAAAACCAGCCAGCCGGAATCAGTTTCAGTATGAACATATGAACGAAAGATCGCCAATCTCCGCGCGTAGACCCATGGCGCCTACGGCCCGTCCGACCGTCCGTCCCTCCCCGCCCGCGGCCATCGGCACCCGCCTACACTGTCGCCATGGCGAAGTGGACCCCCCGGCACGAGGCACCCGAACCCCTTGAGGGCCCGATCGTCTCGACGATCGTCGGCGGCACGATCCTCTGGTTCGTGATGTTCCTCGTCCAGGTCCCCTTCTACGGCTGGTTCGCCGACCGCGATCTGACCTGGTGGGTGTGGACCTGCCTGGCCGGCGCCGGCCTCGGGCTCATCGGCATCTGGTACGTGCGCGGCCGGGACACGGCGATCAAGCGCGCGGCGGATGCCGAAGCGGCCCAGGGCGCCGAGACCCAGGAGCCGGGCCCGCAGGCCTGACCCGACCCGCGCCCAGCTTCTGGGCCGCCGTAGTCCCCAGGGACGATTTCCGTCCGACCGTGGTGCCGTCTTCCGCCTCGCCCAGGGGTGAGCGGACCGCTCCGGCCGTAACGTCGAGAACATGACGCAGCGGGCGGACAGGGGCCCCGGCGCCCACGAGCCGGAAGGGCCCGTCATCGACGCGGGCGCAGAACTCGACCCCGTACACCCCCGGCGGCTGCCGGGGCCCCCGGCCGGAGGGCCGCCCTCGGGCGGACTGACGGCCGCTCAGGTCGCGGAGCGGGTCGCCCGCGGGGAGGTCAACGACGTACCCGTACGCAGTTCCCGCTCCGCCGTCGACATCGTCCGCGCCAACGTGCTCACCCGATTCAACGCGATCATCGGCGTGCTGTGGGTGATCATGTTCTTCGTCGCGCCGATCCAGGACAGCCTCTTCGGCTTCGTGATCATCGCCAACACCGGCATCGGCATCGTCCAGGAGCTGCGCGCCAAGAAGACCCTCGACGGGCTCGCGGTCATCGGCGAGGCGAAGCCGAGGGTGCGGCGGGACGGCGTCGCCGCCTCGATCTCCACCTCCGAGATCGTCCTCGGCGACCTTGTCGAACTCGGCCCCGGCGACAAGGTCGTCGTCGACGGCGAGATCGCGGAGGCGGACAACCTCGAGGTCGACGAGTCCCTGCTGACCGGTGAGGCCGACCCCGTGCTCAAGCAGGCGGGCGACCAGGTGATGTCCGGCAGCTTCGTCGTCGCGGGCGGCGGCGCGTTCACGGCCACCAAGGTGGGTCGTGAGGCATACGCGGTGCAGCTCGCCGAGGAGGCGTCCCGCTTCACGCTCGTGCACTCCGAGCTGCGCTCCGGTATCTCCACGATTCTCAAATACGTGACGTGGATGATGGTCCCGACCGCGATCGGGCTGATCATCAGCCAGCTGGTCGTGAAGGACAACAACTTCAAGGACTCGGTGGCGAGGACCGTCGGCGGGATCGTGCCGATGATCCCCGAGGGGCTCGTCCTGCTCACCTCCGTCGCCTTCGCGATCGGGGTCATCCGGCTCGGCCGCAAACAGTGCCTCGTGCAGGAACTCCCCGCCATCGAGGGCCTGGCCCGCGTCGACGTCGTCTGCCTCGACAAGACCGGAACACTCACCGAGGGCGGCATGGACGTGACCGAGCTGCGCCCGCTGGACGGGGCGGACGAGGCGCACGTACGCCAGGTGCTGGGCGCGCTCGGCGGGGCCGACCCGCGCCCGAACGCCTCCCTGCAGGCCATCATCGCGGCCTACCCCGACGGCGGGAACCACCGCTGCACCGACACCCTTCCCTTCTCCTCGGCCCGCAAATACAGCGGCGCCACCCTCGCGAACGGCGACGGCGGACACTCGACATGGCTGCTGGGCGCACCCGACGTGCTTCTGCCCGCCGGGCACTCGTCCCTCACCGAGGTCGACCAGCTCAACCGGCAGGGCCTGCGGGTGCTGCTGCTGGCCCGGGCCACGGGACCGCTGGACGCCCCGGCGGAGCGGATGCCGGCCGCCCTGGTCGTCCTCGAACAGCGCCTGCGGCCCGACGCGTCCGAGACGCTGCGGTACTTCGCCGACCAGGACGTGGCGGCCAAGGTCATCTCCGGCGACAACGCGGTCGCCGTGGGGGCGGTCGCGGCCAAGCTCGGCCTGCCCGGCGCCGACGGCACGCTCGACGCGCGCAGGCTGCCCGCGGAACGGGAGGCAATGGGCGCGGAGCTGGACGCCAACACCGTCTTCGGCCGCGTCAGCCCCCAGCAGAAACGCGACATGGTCGGCGCGCTCCAGTCCCGCGGACACACCGTCGCCATGACCGGTGACGGCGTCAACGACGTCCTGGCGCTCAAGGACGCGGACATCGGTGTGGCGATGGGCGCCGGTTCGGAGGCCACGAAGGCCGTCGCGCAGATCGTCCTGCTCAACAACAGCTTCGCGACGCTGCCCTCGGTGGTCGCGGAGGGCCGCCGGGTCATCGGCAACATCACGCGCGTGGCCACCCTGTTCCTGACCAAGACGGTGTACTCGGTCCTCCTCGCGATCCTGGTGGTCTGCAGCCAGGTCGAGTACCCCTTCCTCCCCCGCCACCTGACGCTGCTGTCCACCCTCACCATCGGCGTCCCGGCCTTCTTCCTGGCCCTGGCCCCCAACACGGAACGCGCCGAACCCCACTTCGTACGCAGGGTGATGCGGTACGCCGTCCCCGCCGGCCTGATCGCGGCGGTGGGCACGTTCGCCGCCTACCTGTTGGCCCGCACCTACTACAGGGGACCGGGCGCCCTCGACGCGGAGACCAGCGTGGCGACGCTGACGCTGTTCCTGATCGCGATGTGGGTCCTCGTGATCATCGCCCGCCCGTACACCTGGTGGCGGGTCGGCCTGGTGGCGACCATGGGGCTGGGCTTCCTGCTGGTGATGGTGGTCCCGTGGCTGCAGGACTTCTTCGCGCTGAAACTGG
This sequence comes from Streptomyces sp. NPDC096176, assembly GCF_044763255.1. Lineage (NCBI taxonomy): Bacteria > Bacillati > Actinomycetota > Actinomycetes > Kitasatosporales > Streptomycetaceae > Streptomyces > Streptomyces sp. NPDC096176. The sequence continues at coordinate 424,939 of NZ_JBIWFV010000005.1, forward strand.
TGGGCTCGGTGCTGCCGTGGGCGGCCGTCGCGATCGCGGCGACGGGGGCGGTGCTGCTGGAGCTGGCGTGGCGAGTGGTGGCGCGCCGGATACCGGCGTAGCGGCTCTGCGCCGTCCGCCGCCCCCTCCAGTCGTGGGGGGGGCGGCGCTGCGCGATGCCGAATTCCCCTTGTTCCCCTGCCGAATTCACCGCGGCGACACCCGGCCATCACGCCTGGCCCACCGGCTGCCGCCAGGGTCCTCTACGAGCGAAGCGTCATGTACTCGACATAGAGGAGCTCATATGACCACGCGCCGCCCCCTCCGCCCCGCCGCCCTCGTCCTGGGCACCGCGCTCGCGGCCATCGCCGCGGCAGCGCCCGTCCAGGCCCACCACCCCGGCGACCGGGCGTCCCTGCCCACCATCCGGCCGAAGGCCGAGACGGCCACGCTGTACGACGACGAGGCCGGCGGCAACGCCAACGCCGACGACCCCGCGATCTGGCGCAACGAGGCTGCGCCCGGCCGCAGCCTCGTCATCGCCACGGCCAAGGAGGGCGGCCTGCGCGTCTACGATCTCGACGCCCGCCAGGTCCAGTCGATCCCGGCCCCGGCGCCCGCCGTACCGGACGACGCCCCCGGCCGCTTCAACAACGTCGATCTGGTCGAGGGCACCCGGCTCGTCCCCGGTCGGGCAGACCTCGCCGTCGTCAGCGACCGCGGCAACGACCGGCTCCGCTTCTACCGCATCGACCGCGACCGGCCCGGCGGCCCGCTCACCGATGTCACCGACCCCGCCGCCGCGCCCGTGTTCTCAAAGGACCAGGACGAGATCAACGAGCAGCACACGGCGTACGGTCTGGCCACCTGGACCGACCGCTCGACAGGCCGCTCGTACGCCCTCGCCAGCCGCCGGAGCCGTACCGGCATCGCCCTGCTGGAGCTCACGCCCGGCCCGCGGGGCACGGTCGGCTACCGCGAGATCCGTACCGTCGACCTGCCCTCCGCCTTCCGCCTCCCGAACGGCACTTCCTGGACGCCGTGCGGCGAGCCCGGCGAACTCCCCCAGGTCGAGGGCATGGTCGTCGACGCGGCCAACGGTGTGCTGTACGCCGGCCAGGAGGACGTCGGCATCTGGCGCCTGCCCGCCGACCTGCGCGGAAAGCCCGTCCTGGTCGACAGGGTCCGCGAATACGGCGTCCCCGGCACGTACGACGAGCAGACCGAGGAGTGCACGCCGGGCGCCGACCCCGGCTACGGCGGCACGCGACTGTCCGCCGACGTCGAAGGGCTGACGATCCTCGACGAGTCCGACGGCGACGGCTATCTGCTGGCCTCCGGCCAGGGCGACAACGCCTTCGCCCTGTACGACCGCGAGATCGGCGACGACAACGAGTACGAGGGTGGCTTCCGTGTCACCGCCGCCTCGCCCGTACTGGACGGCTCCGAGGAGTGCGACGGCGCGGCCGTGCTCAACGCCCCGCTCGGCAGCAAGTATCCGCACGGCCTGCTTGTCGTCCAGGACGGCCACGCCGCCACTCCGGCGGACGGCGACCGTGAGGCCACCGGCTTCAAGTTCGTCGACCTCGCCAACGTCCTGGACACCGTCGACTGACGGGCCGTCCCTCCGCGCAGGGGCGTCGCCCTGCGCGGAGGGCTCGCCTACGGACGGGCGTAGGGCCGGGTCATGATCTCCATGTTGTGCCCGTTCGGGTCGTCGAAGTACGCGCCCCGGCCACCGAAGAGGCGGTTGATCCGGCCCGGTTCGGTGTGGCTCGGGTCGGCGTAGTAGGTGACCCCGACCGCATCGAGCCGGGCGATCATGGTGTCGAACTGCTCGTCGGGCACGAGGAACGCGTAGTGCTGCGACTGGATCGGCTCGTCGGCCATCTCGTAGTAGTCGAGCGTCACGCCGTTCCCGATGTCGACCGGCAGGAACGGGCCGAACGGTGCGCCGACTTCGAGGCCGAGGATCGCGGCTATGAACTCGGCGGACAGCTGCCGGTCCTCGGCGTACACGACGGTGTGGTTGAGCTGGACGGTGGTGACGGACTGCTGCTGCGGCATGGTGGGGTGACTCTCCAAGTCGTGGTTCATCAAAGGACGAAGCGGAAGAGGAGAGAGAACGGCGGAGCCCTGGCCCGCCTCGCGCTCACGCCGAGGCCGGGCGCCTCACTCGTGCGTGGCCCATGGCCGACCCGGCAGTCACCCGACCCACCGTAGCCGCCCGCCGGGCGCCGCGCACCTGAAGCTCCGCACCCGCACGTTCTTCTACGACCCGGTCGGGCAATCGACGGCCGGGCCCGGCCTGGTCGGCAGGCCCCGGCCCACCCGCGAGTTCGCTCGTGAACGTGTACGACTTGGGACGGGAGTCCGAGGAGGGGGGCCGATTACCTGGGGGCGCCCAACGACGAACTCTTGCCCTGCGCCCACGGCCTGCGACAGCACTGCGCGTTGGGCATCCTGAGCAACAGCTTCGTCGGCACCCGGCAACGGGAGACGGCCGCCTACGGCTTCGCCGAACTCGTCGAGCAGACCGTCCACTCCATGAGATCGGCTTGGCGCAGCCCGACGTGCGGGCGTTCGAAGCGACGTGCGCCCGCCTGGACGCGGCACCACCGTCGCCCGTATCGAAAGGCATCTTCGCGTGGCGTGAAAGACCGTTCCGTGGAACCGGTACGCATGTTCACACCGTTCCGGTCACGAATCCCTTACCCGCTCTCCACACAAAAGGCGCGACGTTCGAAATCCGAGAGTCGGAACATGCACAAGGGCCTCGGGACTGGAGTCCCGAGGCCGATCTCGCCTGTCAAGTCCACTCATCAGCGGACGGGGCGGGAATTGCTCGTGGCCGAGAAGGCTTTGCGGCAGGTCTTTCTCAGATGCCGGTGGTCTGCACCGCGACGAGGCCGTTGACCGCGCCGGTGACAGCGGCGACCGGCACGACGGAGGCGACGGACTGGGCAGCACCGACAACATCGCCGACGTTGACGGCAGCACCGTAGCCGTTGACACCGGCGTGGGCGCTGGCAATGCCGCCGGAGATTCCGTCCAGGTCGCTGTCGGAAATCTCGGCGGTCTCGACAGAGGTGAAGTCGTTACGCACTTTCTCTCCCTTTTCACATCGGAAAAATCCGGGACCGTCGACCCGAACGCACATCAAGGAAAACAGGCCGGCGCAAACGTTCACCAAGCGCCGGTATGGGGGGGGCACGACCCCCGCACCCCTGGATGAGATCACGCCAACGGGCCAACCGGCAACGTACGTTCCGTTTTTGATCGTGAATACTTCTTCACGGAAGCGTCAATTGACATGCACTTCCTGCCGTCATGTTCGAGCGACGAGTCCTGTCACGTGACGAGGGGGCGCAGGGCGGCCGCCGGCTCGTCGGCGGTGACGCCTCCGTGCCAGGGCAGGGTCTCGGCGCCCGCCACGTACTGCACGCCGGGTTGGTCCGCCTCACGCCGGCGGGCCGCGACGAGGACGAGGACGAGCGTGCCGCCTACGCGTCGAACCAGCGGTCCCGCGCCAGTTCCTCCGTGCGGGACGGGTCCTCCAGCAGCGCCGCGACCTCGAAGCGGCGCGGCCACTGGCCGGCCGACCAGGCGAGGCCGGCTGCCACGCCCTCCAGAGTGGCGGCGTGGAGCGTGCCGTCCGGGGTGCGGCGCCAGTCGAGTTCGACGCCGCCCGCGATCAGTTCCTCGTGCTCGACGTACGAGGAAGGCGTCGACGGGCCAAGCAGGATGCGGACGGACTCCGGCACCTCGTGCTCCTCGCCGTCCGTCGTGACATCCGCCTCGACCGCCTCGCTCAGGCGGCGTACCTGGAAGAGGTCCGCCAAGTCCTCCGCACGCGTGGGCGTCACCGGAAGCAGGGGCAGACCCGCGGAGAGGGAAAGCAGGTCAGGAGTGTCGGCGACGACCGCCTCGGCCGCGTCGACCACCACCACCTCGCCGTCCACGACCGCCCGCAACTCGTCGGGGAGCGTAACCTGTTCCGGGTCCAGGTCGGCGAGCGCCGTGTAGAGGGCGTGGAGTTGCCGGGCCGACACCTGGCGGTCCGGGTCCGCGAGACGCGACAGCAGCTCCGCCGCTCCCCCCGGTTCGTCGAGGAGCGCGGCGACGGACGTGCGGACCCCGAGGGCATGCAGCACCTGCGCGTCCGCGAAGCCGGTTGTGTCCGCCGACTCGTACAGGCCCTCCAGCAGCGGGTCGGCGCCCGACGCGCGCAGACCCGCCGGACGGCGGCCGTCGAGCACGGGGTGGTCACGCAGCCACCACGCCGTGTACGGGCGCACCGTCTCCGTCGTGCCGTCCGGCAGCAGGATCCGTACCGACTGGGTGAGCGCGTCCCGCAGCGGCGGCTGCGCCAGCAGCGCCAGGGCCTGCGGCCAGCAGTCGTCGTCCACCAGGTCCAGATCCCGCACGGCGACGATCTCCGTGGCGACCGGCGGCACCGGCGTGTCCGGCAGCCGGTCGAGGACGTCCTCGGCCCACACGTCGACCGCGTCGAGCAGGCCGGCGTCGTCGGGCTCGGCGTAATCGCCTGCGCGCGGCTCGAGTTCGTCCGGGTCGAGGACGACGTCGGTGGCGCGGACCAGGGCGAAGTTGGCGAGGACGCCGCACGCCGCGAGCGGCTGCTCGCCCCACCGCTCGGCCAGTTCCGCGTCGCACAGGGCGAGTTCGTCCTCACGGATGATGGAGGCGAACGGGCTGCCCGGCAGCACGAGTTCACCGGCGGGGGCGAGCTCCCCGTCCTCGTCGGGCAGCGCCAGCGCACCGAGCCACGGCTCGTCGCCCGGCTCCAACTCCGCTGCCTTGACCAGGGCGAGGACCGTCTCCGCCAGTTCCTCCGCGTCCAGCGAGTCCGTGTCCTCGTCCCAGATCTCGCCGGCGTCGAGCGACGCCGCGACGGCCGCCCGCACCTGCGGCGTCGTGAGCACGGCCCGGGGCGTCGCAGGCAGCGCGCCCAGCTTCTCCAGCAGCGGATGGGCGGCGTCCGGGTGCACGACCTTGAGGCCGAGACGGGCCAGGTCGGCCGGGGTGTCGGCGAGCGGCAGCAGTGTCTGGCGCGGGCCGATGGTGGTGCGGGAATCCGCGAGGGGCACCGGCAGACCGGACAGACGGTCGGGGTCGAGGCCGGCGAGGCTCTCGTACAGCCGCTGCCACCACGCCGGTTCGCGTTCCAGACCGGCCAGCCGGTCGATCGCCTCCGTCAGTGGCACCCGCGCCACGCCCAGCGTGCGCAGCTCCACACGGCGCTCGAGACCGGCCGGCAGCAGCGTCGGCATCACCTCGGCCAGCACCCGCACGGTGTCGGTGCCCGCGCCCTCCAGGACCTCGGCCTCGATGGGCCGCAGCCCCCCGCTGGTCACCCGGTCCGGCAGGCCGGTGTCCTCGTCCGCGACATCCCGCGGCACCGCGGCCTCCAGGAACGCGGTGCGCGGCAGGCGCTTCAGGATCGCCGCCCGCAACCGGCCGTCCAGCTCGCCCTTGCCGAGCGGCCCCGGCACGAGGTCGATGGTCCCGGTTGTGACCGGCTGCCAGGCACCGAGCAGTTCGGCGTACGCGTCGGCAGCGCGTTCCACCAGGAAGTCGGTCAGCGGCCCCTTGGCCGGGTGACGGCGGGTGGTGTCGAGCGGCAGGGACGCGATGAGCAACGCCGGTACGCCGAGGGGCTCGTCGGTCGGGGTCGGCGCATGCACGACGGGCTGGGTCTGCGGACGGGCCGGTGCGCCCTCGTCGTCGACGGGCACGGCCCAGGTGACGGTCCAGTGCGGTCGCAGGCGCTCCTCGACGGGCCGGTCGACGAGCAGCGCCGGCTCGATGGGGCCGCCGTGGCTGACGACGCGCCAGCGGCGCTCACCGCGCACGCTGTCCTCGACCCGCACGTACGGGTCCTGCGCGTGGCGCTTCAACACCCGTACGCCGTCCGGGGTTTCCACGACGATCTCGGCGAGGCCGGTGAGCGTCAGGAGCAGCGCGTCGTCGATACCGGCGAGCAGCCGCTCCACCAGGTCGACGGCTGCGCCGTCGCGCAGCGGCAGCACGACGACGGTGTCATAACCCTCGGGCGCGGTGCCCTCGGCCGGCAGCGGCAGCCGCAGCAGCGGTACGTGGCCGTCCCGGCGCCGCAGCTCGTCCCCGAGGCCCGGGCTCGCCTTGGCGACCTGCCCGGCCAGCTCCCTGGCCTCCGCCAACGACCAGCGCACACCGCCGTGACGGCCCATCACGGCGGGTTCGTCGCTCACGGCGAGGACGGCGGCGAAGCCGACGCCGAACCGGCCGACGGCGGCCTCGTGGCCCTCGCGCTTGGCCGAGGCGCGCAGGGTGCTCAGCGATTCGACGCCGGTCGCGTCGAGCGGGGCGCCGGTGTTCGCGGCGGCGAGCACGGCGGGTTCCTGGCCGTCGGCCGGGCGCAGCGTCAGCCGCAGCCGGCCGGGGACGCCGGCGCGGGCGGCGGCATCGGCGGCGTTCTGCGCCAGCTCGACAACGAGGCGGTCGCGGTAGCCGCCGAGCGCGAGGTCCTCCTCGGCGTTCGCGTCCTCCCGGAACCGGGCCGGGCTCGCGCCCCACGCGTCGAGCACACCGCGCCGCAGCCGTGCCGTCCCGAACGGGTCGGCCCACTCGGTCGTCCTGACGCTCACGGTGTGACTCCGCTCTCTCGCATCACCGGGGCGGATTCCGGTGTGTCCGGGGGCCTCGGCGGGGCTTGCTTGTTCTGGGGCCGAAGGTACCGCGTGGCGGCCCGAGGTGACGCGCGGCGAGGCCCCCTCCCGTGGCCGGGGGCGCCACGCGCCCGGCCCGGCCGGTGGTCGCAGCACAGCCTACGGCCGTGTCCTCGAACGCCGGACCGGCTGAGTTTCCCGGCCTCGACGGACCAGCCAGGAATCCACCCACGGCGCACGGAGCCCAGGACCGCCCCCCCGCCGCCCGCCGGAGGTCGCAGCACAGCCGGCGGCCATGTCCTCGAACGCCGGACGGGCTGGGTTTCCCGGCCTGGGCTGGGTTTCCCGCCGGCACAGGGAGCCTGCGGCTGAGCTCCGTTACGAGTGGCCCAAGTCCTCCGACGTGCCGTCCGGCTCCGTCGGGACCGAGCCGCCGTCGCGGGCGGGGCGGAGGGGGAACTCGTCCGCCGCCATCGAGTCGAAGACCGGCTCCGCCGGCTTCGGCGGCTTCGGCATGACCGCCGCCTCCGAGTGCCCGCCGCAGCCGTACGTCAAAGACACCACACGGCCGTCCGCGGGCGAGAACTCGTTCGCGCACACTCCGAAAGCCTGCCGCAGCGAGCCCGCGATCGGGACCAGGAAGCCGCACGTGACGCACGCCGCCGGAGCCGCCTGCGCCATCGGCGTCTTCGCGCCGAAGGACTCCTCCCAGCGGTCGGCCGCGGTGTGCAGGCCGTAGCGGGACAGCACACGCGCCCTGCGCATGCCCAGTTCCTCGGCGAGCGCCGCGAGCTGGCCGCGGCCGTTGTTCGTCGTCGCCTCGATGGCCGGCCTGCGGTCGGTGAGTTCCGCGTCCTCCGCCTCGACCCGCTCGACCAGGTCGTGCGACGGCGGGTGCTCGGCGAGGACCGAGTTCGGCGGCGGCTCGTCCTCGCCGGTGTAGCCGGGCTCCAGGCGCAGGTCGTCCGCCTCGGTGGGCAGCAGGTCGCCGGGGCCCATGTCGCCGGGCCGGAGCCGTTCGCTCCACGGCACCCACTCGGGGGCGAGCAACGCGTCGGGGCCGGGCAGCAGGACGGTTTCGTCAAGGGTGACGACCTTGGCGCGGGAGGCGCGCGTAACGGTCACGGCCCAGCGCCAGCCCCGGTAGCCGGGCTCCTGGCACTCGAAGAAGTGCGTGACGACCCGGTCCCCTTCGGAGACGACCGAGACATGGTCTCCGACCACCCCGGGCGCAGCGGCCTCCTCGGCCGCCTTCCTGGCAAGGTCTACCGCCTCGGCGCACAGACGGTCGGGGATACGGCTTCGCGTCGTCGCAGCACTCACAGGTCTCGCTTCTCTCCTACGCCGTCTCACGGATGCGCTCGGCCGATTCCGAGGTACTGGGCGGCGCACGGAGCGGACCAGGGGGCCGCATCGACGTGAACACGCCCGGACCGTCCTGATCCCGGGCACACCTAACGTCATCCATTCTGCGGGATGCCGAAGAGGCGCGCGGCCGAGAACAACCGCCGGTGGCGCGCTACGCACGCTACCCCTTCCTACGCCTGCCGCCCACCTGCCCGTCCCAACACGGGATGAACCGACAAGGATGCGGTCCTGTTCGCCGGAGCGGGACGCGGGAGCAGGACGCAGCAGCGGCAAGGGCGAAACACGCCGGACGCCGGGGCGCTGTCACGGTTCGGGGGTGTGGGGCTTGGGGCACTATGACGGGGTGGCAGCCGCAAGGTCGTCCGAGTCAGCCGGGCCGCTTCGCAGGGCGGGCCGGACGGTGGGCCGTGCCCTGCATCTCCCTTTCACCGGCACTGCCCGCGGCATCCGCAAGGCGACGCACGCTCACGGAGCGGGCGAGTCGGGCCTCGGCAAGCTGATCGAGCTGCACGCCGTCAACGGCGCCGGCGACGTCATGATCACGGTGGCGCTGGCGTCCACGGTGTTCTTCTCCGTACCGACCGACGAGGCGCGTGGCCGGGTCGCTCTCTACCTCGTCGTGACGATGGCGCCCTTCGCGCTGCTGGCCCCCGTGATCGGCCCGCTCCTCGACCGCGTCCCGCACGGCCGTCGCGCGGCCATGGCGAGCGCGATGCTGGCCCGCGCGCTGCTGGCTCTGACGATGTCGGGCGCCGTCGCGACGGGCGGCCTGGAGCTGTATCCGGCGGCGCTCGGCGTGCTGGTGTCCTCCAAGGCGTACGGGGTGGTGCGCAGTGCGGTCGTGCCACGGCTGCTGCCACCGAAGTTCTCGCTGGTGAAGGCGAACTCTCGGGTCACTCTGGCGGGCCTCCTCGCGACGGGGATCGCGGCGCCGGTCGGGGTGGGGCTGCAGCAGATCGGGCCGCAGTGGCCGCTGTACGGGGCGTTCGCGCTGTTCGTCCTCGGCACGTACTGGGCGTTCACGATGCCGCACAAGGTCGACTCGGCGAAGGGCGAGTCGAAGGTGCACATGCTCACCCACGGCGAGACGAAGCCGAGCCTGCGCACGGTGGGCCCGTCGGTACTGCACGGACTGCAGGCGAACGCCGCGCACCGCGCGCTGTCCGGGTTCCTGATCTTCTTCCTCGCGTTCCTGCTGCGCGAGCATCCGCTCGCCGGCCAGTCGGCCGCGGTCTCGCTGGGGATGGTGGGCGTCGCGGCGGGCGTGGGCAACGCGCTGGGCACGGCCATCGGGGCGTGGCTGAAGTCCCGCGCCCCCGAGGCGATCATCGCGACGATGCTGTCCCTGATCCTGGCGGCGGCCATCGCGGCGGCGGTCTTCTTCAGCGCGGGCATGGTGGCCGTGCTCGGCGCGATGGCGGGGCTGTCCCAGGCGCTGTCGAAGCTGTCCCTGGACGCGGTGATCCAGCGGGACGTCCCGGAACAGGTCCGCACGTCGGCGTTCGCCCGCGCGGAGACGCTGCTCCAGATGGCCTGGGTGCTGGGGGGCGCGATCGGGATCGTGCTGCCGCTGAACGGTGTACTGGGCATGTCGGTGGCGGCGGGCATCGTCACCGCGGGTGCGGCGGCGGCCGGGCGCGGGCTGGTGGGGGCGGGACGGCGGAGCGGCAGGCCGCGGGCGAGGGTGGCGTAGTCGAGGCGTGCGGGCCGCTCCCATCCGCGAGTCCGCGACCCTCGTGGCGTAACCCGGTCGCGCCGCGCCGCGTACCCCCGCGCGGCAGGAGGAAGCGGGCCCGATAGCCTTCGAGTCATGACCGTTGCGTTCTTCTCGGGCAAGCGCCGCCGGGCCGCTGCCGCTCTCGGTGCCGTCTCCGCCGGGCTCCTCGTCCTTTCCGCCTGCGACAAGCCGACGCCGCTCGTCACGGTGACGATCGGGTCGGACTCCGTCCACGCGGAGGCCGCCTGCTACAACGACGGCGAGGCGATCAAGGAGTCCGAGATCCAGGGCTGCCTGACCAAGAAGCCGACGGAGTCCATCAAGGTCGCCATGGACGACCAGGTCCGCATGGGCGTCGACCCGGAGATCGCGGAGAACGGCTGGACCCTGCTCTTCGGCGCGCAGCCGGTCGAGCAGGAGCCCTACAAGAAGACGTACCGGACCATCCCGGGCAACGCGTTCTTCTCCTCGCCGACCGGTGAGCCGACGACCAAGACGGCCGTCAGCATCATGGAGACCAAGGGCAAGAAGGTCGTCGGCATCTGGAACCTCTCGTTCGAGAAGGCCTCCTGACCCGGAGGTCGATACCGTGCGCGTACTTGTCGTGACCGCGGTGGCGGCCGAGGCCGCCGCCGTCGTCGCGAACGCGGAGGGTGCCCCGGTCTCCCTCCCCGGCGGCTACGCGCTGACCCGCACCCCCGCCTACGACGTGCTCGTCGGCGGTGTCGGGCCCGCCGGTGCCGCCGCGGCCGCCGCGACGGCGCTCGCCGTGGCGGACCGCCCCTACGGCCTGGTCGTGTCCGCCGGCATCGGCGGCGGTTTTCCGCCGCACGCGCCTGTCGGCTCGCTCGTCGTGTCGGACTCGGTGGTCGCCGCCGATCTCGGCGCAGAGACCCCCGACGGCTTCCTGCCCGTCGACGAACTCGGCTTCGGCCGCACCGTGCACCCCTCGCCGCCCGATCTGTCCGCGCTCATCGCCGAGACGCTGGGCGCGACCCGCGCACCCGTACTGACCGTCGCCACGGTCACCGGCACCGCCGCCCGCGCCGCCGAGCTGTCGGCCAGGCACCCGCGCGCCGCCGCGGAGGCGATGGAGGGCTTCGGCGTCGCGGAGGCCGCCGCCGCGTACGGCGTGCCCGTCGTGGAGATCCGTGCGATCTCCAACGCCGTCGGCCCCCGGGACCGCCTCGCGTGGCGCATCGGCGACGCCTTGGCCGCGCTGCGGCAGGCGTTCCACCAGCTCGCCCCCGTCCTCGAGGAGCACTCGTGACCCTGCGTATCGCGTACTCGCCCTGCCCGAACGACACGTTCGTCTTCGACGCCTGGGCGCACGGCCGGGTCCCCGGCGCGCCCGCGTTGGACGTGACGTTCGCGGACATCGACATCACCAACGGGATGGCGGAGCGCGGCGAACTCGACGTGCTCAAGGTGTCGTACGCGGTGCTGCCGTGGGTTCTCGAGGAGTACGCGCTGCTGCCGTGCGGCGGCGCGCTGGGCCGGGGCTGCGGCCCGCTCGTCCTCACCCGGGAGGCGGGTACGGACCTGAAGGGGAAGACCGTCGCCGTGCCGAGCGAGCGCTCGACCGCGTATCTGCTGTTCCGGCTGTGGGCCGCGGACGTCGTCCCCGGGGGTGTCGGCGAGGTCGTCGTGATGCCGTTCCACGAGATCATGCCGGCCGTCCGCGACGGCAAGGTCGACGCCGGACTCGTCATCCACGAGGCCCGTTTCACCTACCAGGACTACGGGCTGCACTCCCTCGCCGACATGGGCGAGCACTGGGAGTCCACGACGGGCCTGCCGATCCCGCTGGGCGCGATCATCGCCAAGCGGTCGCTGGGCGCGCCGACGCTGCGCCTGCTCGCGGAGTCGGCGCGCACGTCCGTACGCATGGCGTGGGACGACCCGGAGGCATCGCGTCCGTATGTGCTCGAGCACGCCCAGGAGATGGACCCGGCCGTCGCCGACCAGCACATCGGGCTGTACGTCAACGAGTTCACGGCCGACCTCAGGGACGACGGCTACGCGGCTGTGCGGGGGCTGCTGACACGCGCGGCGGCCGAGGGGCTCGTACCGCCCCTCGGCCCGGGTGCGCTCTCGTTCGTATGAGCGACCCCGCTCCACCCATCGGGCTCAGACGTCCAGCTGGTCCGCCACAGCCCGCAGCAGACCCGCGATCTTCGCGCCGTGCACCTTGTCGGGGTAGCGGCCGCGCTCCAGCATCGGAGTGATGTTCTCCAGCAGCGTCGTGAGGTCCTGCACGATGGACGCCAGCTCGTCCGGCTTGCGCCGCTGGGCCGCCGCCACGGAGGGGGTGGGGTCCAGCAGCGTCACCGACAGCGCCTGGTCGCCGCGCTGGCCGGCCACGACACCGAACTCGACGCGCTGGCCCGGCTTCAGGGCCTCGACTCCGGACGGGAGCACGGAGGAGTGCACGAAGACGTCGCCGCCGTCGTCGCGGGAGAGAAAGCCGAAGCCCTTCTCGCTGTTGAACCACTTGACCTTGCCGGTAGGCACGTCTGTCCTCGTCCTCGTACTCGTTGGGCGCTGGGGCACCGCAAGTTGGGGCGCCGAAAAAACGGCTGTGGATAGCACTACAGCGGGTCGCCTGACCCGCCACCCCCAAGGCTAATGGTCCAGAGGCTGGTGACAAGACGTCCCCGATCGGTTCCTGTGCGCAAGGGAACTACCCTGGCCGAATGACTGCTACTCCTGCCTCGGCCGCTCCCGCCCCGGGTGACGGGCTGGTGCGCGCCGGCGCCATCGTCTTCATCGTGGGAGCCGTCGCCACTCTGGTCACGGTGGCCCCGCTGTTCCTGGGCACCGAGCCGTTCCCGACCGTCGCGTACGCGGTGAGCATGCTGATGGGCGTCGGGTTCCTGGTCGCCGCGGCGGGCGTGCTGCGTTCGATCGCCGCGCAGCGGCGTCAGGCCAGATCCGCACGGTCCGCCGCGGGCTCCGCGCGGTAGGAGCGCAGCCAGGCCGGGAACGCGGTGAGGTCCTCGAGGACCACGTCCGCGCCCGCCTCGCTCAGTTCGCCCGCGTCGCACGGCCCCGTCGGCACCGCCACCGACAGCGCGCCGGCGAGGCGCGCGCCCCGTACGTCGCCGGTGTGGTCGCCGACGTACACCGTCGCGCCGTGCTCGAGCAGCGCCTCCGCCTTGGCCTCCGCCCACAACCAGCCGATCACCTCGTCGGGGGCGATGCCGAGGTGCGCGAGGTGGAGCTTGGCGTTGGGCTCGTGCTTGGCGGTGACGACGATCGCGCGCCCGCCGCGCTCCTGGACCGCCGATATCGCCTCGCGGGCGCCCGGCATCGCGAGGGTCGGCTCGATGGCGTATCCGGGGTAGATCTCGCGGTACCGGTCGGCCATCCGCTGGACCTGCTCGTGCGGGAACCAGAGCGCCAACTCCTGCTCCAGCGGCGGCCCGAGACGGGTGACGGCCAGGTCCGCGTCGATCCGCACACCCGTCTCCGCGGAGAGCGCCCGGTAGGCGGCGTGGATCCCGGGGCGCGAGTCGATGAGCGTCATGTCCAGATCGAATCCGACGGTGAGCGGGCGGGGCGCGGAAGAGGAAGCCATGGGCGTCATTGTGCCCACGCGTCGGCGCGAATTTGGGCCCGCCTAGACTTAGCGAAGCCTTACCAACCTTGCTTTCGCCGGCTTCCTTGAGCCTTCCGCCTTCGATTGGTGCCCATGTCAGCCAGACGCGCGCTCGCGGCCCGCCGCATCGGGTGGACGGCCGCCGCCGTAGCCGCCCTGCTGCTCGCGGTGCTGCTCAGCCTCGCGGTCGGAGCACGCGCCGTCGCGCCGACCGCCGTCCTCGACGCCGTACTGAACGGGGGACACAGCCCCGACGCCGAAGTCGTACGCGAGCTGCGCGTGCCGCGCACCCTCATCGGTCTGATGGTCGGCGCCGCGCTCGCCCTCGCCGGCACGGTCCTGCAGGGCATCACCCGCAACCCGATCGCCGACCCGGGCATCCTCGGCATCAGCCAGGGCGCCTCGGTCGGCGTGGTGCTGGCCATCGCCTTCGCCGGAGTGCACACGCTCTCGGGGTACGTGTGGTTCGCCTTCGCCGGTGCGGCCGTCGCGTCGGTCGCCGTGTACGCGATCGCGGCCCGTGGCCGCGGCGGGGCGACCCCCGTCAAACTGGCGCTCGGCGGCGCGGCGATCAACGCGCTGCTGGTGTCGGTCACGATGGGCATCCTGACGACGAAGGCGGCGGCACTGGACGAGTTCCGCTTCTGGCAGGTCGGCTCCGTAGCCGGGCGCGACGCCGAAGTGGTCGGCCAGATCTGGCCGTTCCTGCTGGTGGGCACGGTCCTGGTGGTGTCGGTGGCACGCGGTCTCGACGCGCTGGCTCTCGGCGAGGACGTGGCGAAGGGGCTCGGCCAGAACGTCGCGACGGTACGGATCGTGGGCGGTGTCGGCGCGACGGTCCTGACCGGCGTCGGCGTCGCGGCGGCGGGCCCGATCGCGTTCATCGGCCTCGCGGTCCCGCACATCGCCCGCGCGATCGTCGGCAGCGACCACCGATGGGTGCTGCCGATGGCGGCGGTCGTCGGCCCGGTGATGCTGTTGGTGTCGGACGTGATCGGCCGGATCGTCTTCCCGCCGAGCGAGGTCCCCGCGGGGGTGATGACGGCGCTGATCGGTGTGCCGTTCCTGGTGGCGCTGGTGCGGCGGAAGGCGGTGCCGGCGTGACGTCTGTTCCTGGCCGGGAGCGGATCGGGCGACCCGTACACATCGGGCGGCCCGTACACAAGGAGGGCGCCGCGTGAGCGCTGACACCGTCGCGACCGTCCACCCCGCCGGCTACGCCGTCGCACGCACCGGGCGCGCCAGCTTCCTGCTGCACCGCCGCGCCGCGGCCGTCGCCGCCGCGTTCGCCCTCGCGCTCGCCGCGTCCTGCGTCGCCTACCTCTGCGTCGGCGAGAGCTTCGTCGCTCCCGGCGAAGTGCTCAAGGTGCTCTTCGGGCAGTCGTCGCCGAACGAACTCGTCGTGGGGACGCTGCGGCTGCCCCGCATGGTCCTCGGGCTCCTCGTCGGCGCCGCCTTCGGCGTCGCCGGTGCGCTGATCCAGAGCGTCGCGCGCAATCCACTCGCCAGCCCCGACATCATCGGCATCAGCCAGGGCGCGAGCGCTCTCACCGTCGGCGCGCTCACCTTCGGGGTCACCTCCTACACGGTGCTGCCGTATCTGTCCGTCACCGGTGGTGTCCTCGCCGCCGCGCTCGTTTACGTCTTCGCCTGGCGCGGCGGCCTGCACGCCACCCGCTTCGTCCTCATCGGCATCGGCTTCGCGATCGCGCTCCGCTCGGTCACGACGCTGTTCATGACCAAGGGCGACTATCTCGTCGCCCAGCAGGCGCAGATCTGGATGACGGGTTCGCTGAACGGCCGCGGCTGGGAGGAGACCGCGCCGCTCGGCTGGACGTTGCTCGCCCTGCTGCCCGCGATCCTGTGGGCTGCCCGCGCCCAGCGCACCGTCTCCATGGACGACGACACGGCGACCGCGCTGGGCGTGCGGCTCGGCCGGGTACGGCTCGGGCTGGTGCTGCTCGGGGTCGTCCTGGCGTCGGTCGCGACCGGCGCGGCCGGACCCGTCGACTTCGTGGCGCTGCTGGCGCCGCAGATCGCGCGCCGGGCGACCCGTACCGCCCAGATCCCGCTGCTGTGCTCCGCACTGCTCGGCGCGGTGATCGTCGTCCTCGCCGACCTGGCGGCGCGGCGGCTGTTCTCGCCCACCGAACTGCCGGTGGGCGTACTGACGGCCGCCATCGGGGCCCCGTATCTGATCTGGCTCATCATCCGTAGCCGTACCGCTGGAGGAAAGTCGTGAGCAGGCTGACGGCCCGCGAGCTGACGCTCGCCTACGAGGACCGCACGGTCGTGCACGAGCTCGACCTGGCCGTCCCCGACGGACAGGTGACGGTCATCGTCGGCCCCAACGCCTGCGGCAAGTCGACCACCCTGCGGGCCCTCGGCCGGCTGCTGAAGCCCAAGGGCGGGGCGGTCCTGCTCGACGGCGCCGAGCTGTCGAAGATCCCGACGAAGAAGATCGCGCAGTCGATCGGCCTGCTGCCGCAGTCACCGGTCGCGCCGGAGGCCATCACCGTCGCCGACCTCGTGGCCCGCGGTCGCCAGCCGCACCAGCACTGGTGGCAGCAGTGGTCGAAGGAGGACGAGCGCGCGGTGACGGACGCGATGGCGCGCACGGACGTCACCGGCCTCGCCGACCGGCCCGTCGACGAGCTGTCCGGCGGTCAGCGCCAGCGCGTGTGGATCGCGATGGCGCTCGCGCAGGAGACGGATCTGCTGCTGCTGGACGAGCCGACGACGTTCCTCGACATCGCGCACCAGGTCGAGGTGCTCGACCTCGTACGGCAGTTGAACCACGAACGCGGCCGCACGGTCGTCGCCGTGCTCCACGACCTCAACCAGGCCGCCCGCTATGCCGACCATCTCGTCGCGATGAAGTCCGGCCGCATCGTGGCGGAGGGGCGTCCGGCGGACGTCGTCACCGCCGAGCTGGTCCGCGAGGTGTTCGGCATGGAGTCCGTCGTGGTCCCCGACCCGGTGACCGGGTCGCCGCTGGTCGTCCCGGGAGCGCCGTACTCCCCCGCAAAAGCCCCCACGCCGTCCCCGCAGTCCGTCTGAAAGGTTGCCCCCTGCCATGACCACCGCCCTCCGCCGCCGCGGCCTTCTTACCGGTTCCCTCGCGCTCACCGCCGCGCTCGTGCTCTCCGCGTGCGGCTCTTCGGAGCCGTCCGACAAGGGCGAGTCCGCCGCCGGCGGCAGCGACATGCGCACGGTCAAGACGGCCATGGGGGACATCCAGGTCAAGAAGGCCCCGAAGCGCGTCGTCGTGCTCGACACGGCCGAGCTGGACTCCGCCATCACACTCGGCGTCAAGCCCGTCGGCGCCACCCACGCGGGCACCGAGTCCGGCTTCCTGCCCTACCTGCCCAAGGACAAGGTCGACGGCATCAAGGACGTCGGCGAGATGATGACGCCCAACATGGAGGCCATCGCCGCCCTCCAGCCCGACCTGATCCTCACCAGCAAGATCCGGCACGGCGACAAGTACGCCGAGCTGAAGAAGATCGCGCCGACCGTGATGACGGAGACCACCGGCTACCCCTGGAAGGAGAACTTCCAGCTCCACGCCGACGCGCTCGGCAAGAAGGCCGAGGCGCAGAAGGCGGTCGCCGACTACGACGCACACACCAAGAAGGTCACGGAGGCGCTGGGCGGCAAGGACAAGGCCGCGGGGACCGAGGTCAACGTCGTCCGCTTCGTCGAGGGCGCGGACATCCGCATCTACGGCAAGCAGAACTACATCTCGACGCTCCTCGCCGACGTCGGCATGGGCCGCCCCGCCATCACGGACAAGGCCAAGGACGGCTTCTCGTACGACGTGAGCCCCGAGAAGGTCGACCTCGCGGACGCGGACGTCGTCTTCCACTCCACGTACGGCGACCCGACGAAGGCGAAGCAGAAGCAGACCCTGGACAGCGCGCTGTGGAGGGGCATGAAGGTGGTCGAGAACAACAAGGTCTTCGCCGTCGAGGACGAGTTGTGGATCCAGGGCATCGGCTACACGGCGGCGTCGAAGATCCTGGACGAGCTGCAGGCAAACCTGACGAAGTAGCCATCTGGCCGCGCGGCGCGTCAATCGCCGGCGCGGCCGGCTTTGCCGGGACCGTGTGGGCCCCCTCCCACGGCCGCCAGGCCGTAGGGGCCGGCCGTGGAGGGCCGGCCCCTACGGCCCGGCCCTAGGGGCCCGGACTTCGACGGGTTACGGATGCCGCCCATCCCAGCTTCGGACCGGCGGAGGCCACTCCCTTTGCGGCCCGGGAGGCACCCCCCATCCGGCGCGCTGCGCGAAACGGGGCCCCTTTTCAGCCCGTCCGGCGATTGAGGACACCGCAGCGGGGCGGGCGCGCGCCCGCGGCCTCGGACCCGGTGGGGCCGGCTGCGCCGACCCGTGGGGGCACCTCCCGCCGCCGCCAGGCCGCAGGCGGAGATTGCGTCACCGCGCGAAGCTCGGTAGGCGGCCGGGGCCACCCCGCCAACACGGCGGGGTGGGGGAAGAAGCCCGCCGCAGACGTCAGCGCACCCGTCGCCCCCGCCACACCAGGAACAGCGCAGACGCCACCGCCGCCCCCCTCAGCACCCACGGCCACATCCCCGTCAGCACGTCCCGCATGCCGCCCTCCGGCACGGGCTCGCCCCAGTGGCCGTTGATGCGGCCCCACAGCCACAGCAGCGCGCCCGCGGCGACGGTGCCGGGCAGGCCGAGCACGGCCAGTTTGACCTCGGCGCGGGAGAGCCGGCGTGAGCCGTATGCGAAGAGCCAGCCGAGGCCCAGGGCGATCAGCGAACCGAGGACCGCGCCCGCGACGAGCAGCGCGGCGGCGAGCAGCAGCAGCGGGCTGCCGGAGCCGGCCCGCCCGGCCGGCTCCGGCTGCGCGGGCTGCGCCGGTTCCGCGACGACGGTCCCGTCGCGCCGCAGAAGCCGCCGCAGCAGACGCCGACGGCCGCCCGGCGCGACCTCCGCCTCACCTCCGGCCGGCTCCGCCTCTGTCTCGCTCTCTGCCGCGTCGTCCGGTGCCGGCGGCGGCTTGAGTATCTCGGGGATCTCGACGCCCCCCACGAACCCGGCCACGCTGTCGCTCGAGCCGAAGGGGCCCGGGTCGATGCGCCACCAGTCCGGCTCGGAGCCCGAGGGACCCAGCTCGTCCATGCCGGCGAGGTGCGGGGGTGAGACGGCCGGACTCGGCGCGGGGGCCGGGGTGTCGGCGCGGCGCGGCCGGGGCACGCGGCGCCACCCCCGCTGGCGCGGCATCGAGCCCCTCCCCGAGGCCTCGGACGCCGCGCCCGGCGCAGCACGCGAACTCCCCGTGTCCTGCGGCTCGGACACCGCGGCCGGGGAAGCCGTCGGGGGAGTCGTCGAGGAAGCCGCCGACGCCACCACCTCGTCCGGCGTGCCGAGCCGTCCGAGGATGCGGCGGACGCCCGCCGGGCTGTCCCCGCCGAACTTCGCCCGCTGCTTGTCGATCTCGCTCCGCAGTGTCGTCACGAGCCGCATGCGCGCACCCGACGGGAGCTGAGCCTGCTGAGCCAGGTCGCCGACGCGGCTCAGATAGTCGTAGACGAGCTGGTCGCTCTCGATCCCCACCGGCGGTTCCCCTGACGTTCCCAGCGAAGGGCCTGCGAAGGCCGGCCGCCCGCCTTCCCGGGCCGCCCTGTCCCCGACGGTAGCGCTCCAGGGGCTAACGTGGGGCGGATGGGGACCATGCCCGAAGGAAGCGGCAGCAGCGCCACCGGCGGCGGCCCGCGCACCCTCGCCGAGGCGCTGCGCGCCCGCGACGACGAGGAGCTGGCCGCGCTGCTGCGCGCCCGCCCCGATCTACTGAGCCCGGTGCCGAACGACGTGACCCAGCTGGCGACCCGGGCCGGCACCCGGGCGTCGGTCGTGCGGGCCCTCGAACGGCTGGACCGGTTCGCGCTGCAGACCGCCGAGGCGCTGGCCGTCGCACCGGACCCTGCCCCGTACGGCACGCTGCTCGCGCTGCTGACCGGTGACGACGGCGAGCCGGCCGTGGAGGCCGCCCTGCCGGAGGCCTTGGCGTCGCTGCGCCGGCAGGCCCTGGTGTGGGGCGGCGAGGACCGGTTGCGGCTGGTGCGCACCGCGCGGGAGCTGCTCGCGCCGTCGCCCACCCGTCCCTCACCGACGGGGCTCGGCCCGACCGTCTCCGAGGCGACCGCCGGGATGTCGCCCGGCCGGCTGCAGGAGATCCTGGCGGCCGCGGGCCTGCCGACCACGCACGACCCGGTGTCCGCTGTCGCGGCGCTGATCTCGCTGTTCACGGACCGGACGCGGATGGCGGCGCTGCTGGACACGGCGCCGCCGGAGGCGCTGGGGATTCTCGACCGGCTGGTGTGGGGGCCTCCGTACGGCGAGGTGACGTCCAATCCGGCGCCGCCCGTGCGCTGGCTGCGCGACCGCGGTCTGCTGCTTCCCGCGTCGACACGCACGGTGGTGCTGCCGCGGGAGGCGGCGCTGCATCTGCGGGCGGGGCGGGCGCACCGGGTGCCGGAGCCGGTGCCGCCGGCCGTCGTGCCGGCCTCCGCGTACGGTCCACAGGCTGTGGACAGTGCGGCGGCGGGCCAGGCCTACACGGCGCTGACCACGGTCGAGGACCTGCTGAAGGACTGGCACGAGGGCGGACCCGCGGTGCTGCGCGCGGGAGGTCTCGCCGTACGGGACCTCAAGCGGACGGCCGCGGCGCTGGACACGAACGAGCAGCTGGCGGCTTTCTGGCTGGAACTGGCCTACGCGGCCGGGCTGTTGGCGTCCGACGGAGAGGCCGACGAGCGGTACGCGCCGACGCCGGCGTACGACGAGTGGCTCGAACTCCCGGTGGCGGAAAGGTGGGGTGAACTCGCCGTCGCCTGGTTGACGGCGACGCGCACCTCCGGCCTCGTCGGCAGCCAGGACAGCAAAGGCCGTACGTTGGCCGCGCTCGGGCCGGACCTGGACCGCTCCGCGGCCGTTGAGGTCCGGCACCGGATCCTGGAGCTGCTCGCGGACCTCCCTCCGGGCGCGGCCCCCGGTCCGCAGACGCTGCTGGCCCGGCTGCGCTGGGAACGACCGCTGCGCGACAACACCGCCGGCGGGGCGAAGGACCTGCGGGCACTGGCCGCGACCTGGACCCTCTCGGAGGCGGAGCTGCTGGGCGTGACGGGCCGCGGCGCCCTCTCCACGCACGCGCGGGCCCTGCTCGGCCTGGACGAGGCGACCCGCCCCGACGGACCGGACGTGATGAACGGCGGCGCGCCCC
The DNA here is from genome assembly GCF_044763255.1 of Streptomyces sp. NPDC096176. NCBI lineage: Bacteria > Bacillati > Actinomycetota > Actinomycetes > Kitasatosporales > Streptomycetaceae > Streptomyces > Streptomyces sp. NPDC096176. Next base: position 445,522 of record NZ_JBIWFV010000005.1, read on the forward strand.
GCGCCGGCGCCGACTCGGCTCGCGCGGGCGCCGACCAGGAGGCGCTCGCCGCGCGCCGCGCCCACGCGGTCAAAGCGCTCGCGCCGCTCCTGCCGGAGCCGCTCGACCACGTCCTCCTCCAGGCCGACCTCACCGCCGTCGCCCCCGGCCCTCTGGAACGGCCGCTCGCCGAGACGCTCGCCGTTCTCGCCGACGTGGAGTCCAAGGGCGGCGCCACGGTCTACCGCTTCACGCCCGCCTCGGTGCGGCGCGCCCTGGACGCCGGGAAGGCCGCGTCGGACCTGCACGCATTCCTGGCCGCACACTCCCGAACGCCCGTCCCCCAGCCGCTCAGTTACCTCATCGACGACGTCGCCCGCCGTCACGGCCATCTGCGCATCGGCGCCGCCTCCGCCTATGTGCGCTGCGACGACGACACGCTCCTCGGCGAGATCCTCGCCGACAAACGCTCACAGGGCCTCGGCCTGCGCCGCCTCGCCCCGACCGTGCTGGCGTCCCAGGCCGACCCGGGGACGCTCCTGGAAGGGCTGCGCACCATGGGATACGCGCCGGCCGCGGAGAGCGCGGAGGGCGATGTGCTGATCACCCGCGCCCATGCCCGCCGCACGCCGCCGCGCGCGGCGCCCGCCCCCGTACCGGACGGGCCGCCCGTGCCCGACGGCACGCTGCTCGGCGCGGCGGTCAAGGCGATCAGAGCGGGCGACCTCGCCGCCACCGTCGTACGCAAGCCGGCCGAGGTGGCGGGCCGGCCCCAGGGCGGTGAACTGCCGCGCACCACCTCGGCGGAGACCCTCGCGACCGTGCAGGCCGCCGCACTCACCGGTTCCGCGGTCTGGATCGGCTATGTGAACGCGGAGGGTTCCGCGAGCCAGCGCGTCATCGCACCCGTCCGCGTCGAGGGCGGCTTCGTCACGGCGTACGACCACACCGCGGACGAGGTGCGCACGTACCCGCTGCACCGCATCACGGGCGTGGCCGAACTGGCCGACGACGCCACCTGAACAGGCCGCCCGGCCCCCAGCCCGCCGATGCGACGGCAGGCTTCGTGGACTTCGTACGCTTCGGGGACTTCATGCGCTTCGTGGACTTCGTACGCCTCGCGGACTGCTTGGTGTCCGCGGGGTCCGCGGCCTCCGAGTCCACGGGCTCCCGCGGCTCGCCGCGCCGCCTGCGTCCCGCCCGGCCCAGCCGGCGGCCCACCAGTACGTAGCCGATCAACGCACCCGTGGTGTTGAGGATCACGTCGTCCACGTCGAAGGCGCGGCCCGTGACGATCGCGCCCTGCGCCAGTTCCACCAGGGCCATCACCAGCACGGTGACCACCATCACCCGCAGCAGCCGCAGCGAACGCGGCACCAGCACCGGCAGCAGCACGCCGAAGGGGACACCGAGCAGCAGATTGCCGCCCACCTGCTTGCACGCCGCGAGGAACGTGTAGTCCTGCGCGTACTGGCGCAGCGACGCCCCGGGCCGCAGGTTGGCGGTCGCCACACCCTCGGACGCGGCCGACGGCGACAGCGTGAGCCGTGCGAGCACGGCCGAGAAGAGGACCATCGCCACGAACGCGCAGACGATCAGGAAAGCTCTCAGGACAGTTCTGCCCCACTCACGGCGGGGTTCGGCTTCCTTAGTCATGGACACGCGGATACCCGCAGGCGCCCCGGACACTCCGGCGATGCGCGACACTGGTTGTTTGGCCATGTCCGAAACGGACGAACCGACCCGAAGAAAGGGTGTGGCGTGAACGGGCCCCTCATCGTCCAGAGCGACAAGACGCTCCTCCTCGAAGTGGACCACGAGCAGGCGGACGCCTGCCGTCGCGCCATCGCGCCCTTCGCCGAGCTGGAGCGTGCGCCGGAGCACATCCACACCTACCGGGTGACCCCGCTCGGCCTGTGGAACGCCCGGGCGGCCGGGCACGATGCCGAGCAGGTCGTCGACGCGCTGGTCGAGTACTCCCGCTATCCCGTTCCGCACGCGCTCCTCGTCGACGTCGCGGAGACGATGGCCCGCTACGGCCGGCTGACCCTGTCCAAGCACCCCACTCACGGGCTCGTCCTCACCACCACCGACCGGCCGGTCCTCGAGGAGATCCTGCGCTCCAAGAAGGTCCAGCCGCTCGTCGGCGCCCGGATCGACCCGGACTCCGTCGTCGTGCACCCCTCCGAGCGCGGGCAGATCAAGCAGACGCTGCTGAAGCTCGGCTGGCCGGCCGAGGACCTCGCCGGTTACGTGGACGGCGAGGCCCACGCCATCGAGCTGGCCGAGGACGGCTGGGCGCTGCGGCCGTACCAGAAGCAGGCCGTCGAGGGCTTCTGGCACGGCGGCTCGGGAGTCGTCGTGCTCCCCTGCGGCGCCGGAAAGACGCTGGTGGGCGCCGGTGCGATGGCGCAGGCGAAGGCCACCACCCTGATCCTGGTCACCAACACCGTCTCGGCCCGCCAGTGGAAGCACGAGCTGGTGAAGCGCACCTCGCTGACCGAGGACGAGATCGGCGAGTACAGCGGCACGAAGAAGGAGATCCGCCCGGTCACCATCGCCACTTACCAGGTGCTGACGACCAAGCGGAAGGGGATCTACCCCCACTTGGAGCTCTTCGACTCCCGTGACTGGGGTCTGATCGTCTACGACGAGGTGCATCTGCTGCCCGCGCCCGTCTTCAAGTTCACCGCCGATCTGCAGGCCCGCCGCCGGCTCGGCCTCACGGCCACGCTCGTGCGCGAGGACGGCCGCGAGTCGGACGTGTTCTCGCTCATCGGGCCGAAGCGGTTCGACGCGCCCTGGAAGGAGATCGAGGCGCAGGGCTACATCGCCCCGGCGGACTGCGTGGAGGTACGGGTCAATCTGACCGACTCCGAGCGGCTGGCCTACGCGACGGCGGAGCAGGAGGAGAAGTACCGCTTCTGCGCCACCACCGCGACCAAGCGCAGGGTGACCGAGCAGCTGGTGCACAAGCACGCCGGCCAGCAGACCCTCGTCATCGGCCAGTACATCGACCAGCTGGACGAACTCGGCGAGCACCTGGACGCGCCGGTGATCAAGGGCGAGACGCCCAACACACAGCGCGAGAAGCTCTTCGACGCCTTCCGCAACGGCGAGATCAGCGTGCTCGTGGTGTCCAAGGTCGCGAACTTCTCCATCGACCTGCCGGAGGCGACGATCGCGATCCAGGTGTCCGGCACCTTCGGTTCACGCCAGGAGGAGGCACAGCGCCTCGGCCGGGTCCTGCGGCCGAAGGCGGACGGGCACAAGGCCCACTTCTACTCGGTGGTGGCGAGGGACACCATCGACCAGGACTTCGCGGCCCACCGCCAGCGGTTCCTGGCCGAGCAGGGCTACGCGTACCGGATCGTCGACTCGGACGAGCTGCTCGCGGGCGAGGACCCGGTGAGCTGAGCCTCGAGGGTGCGCGCCGCCGCCGCTCTCAGCGGCGGCGGACGCCTGCCTCTTCGGCGTACTCGCCGAGGACGGCGACGCTGAAGACGGCGCTCGCGAAGACCTTGACCGCGCGCAGGGCGTTGCCGACGCGGTGGTGCGGGACGTCACCGGCGCCGCTCGCCGTGGCTCCGTGGGAGTGAGTTCCTGGTATGAGGGTCGCTGGGGTCATGTCTCCATGGTGGGGCGATTCACCCGGTCGGAGCATCGGGCTGTGGGCTGAACCCCGCGGCCCCGCGCGTACTACTCCAGGCAGAGTGCGTCCCCTACGGGGATGACCCCGCGGGCAGGGGGCGGATGCCCCCTCGGGAAAAAGCGTTCGCCCCCGATGCCGGACCCCACTAGTATCGCGGGCTTGCCCCGGGCCCAGGCCGCGGGGCCCTCCCCGCCTCCCTCGAGGAGCGCCACCGCCCGGACGGAAACCGGCCGGTCCGCCATGTCGTGATCACGCAGCTCAGCCGGAGGCCACCGTGCCCGCGCACGCCCCTGTACCTGACGTATCCGCCGGATCCGCCCTCACCACCGGATCAGCCGTAACCACCGGATCCGGCGCGTCCGCGCCCGCCCGACCGGGCGGCGGCGACCCACTCGGCCGTGAGCGGGCGCACCTCGCCGCGTCCCGGTCCGCGCTGCGCGCGATGCGGGAGGACGTGCAGTCCCTCGACATCAAGGACGTCACCGCGAACTGGGTCAACGCCGCGGTCCTCCAGGCGCAGATCGAGCAGCGCATCGAGGCACTCGCCGACCTCGCCCACACCCCGCTCTTCTTCGGCCGGCTCGACTACCTGCCCACCACTCAGGAGGGCCGGCGCCCCGCGCCGGAGGCGCACGAGAGAACGCTGTACATCGGCCGCCGGCACGTCCACGACGCCCAGGGGGACCCGATGGTGATCGACTGGCGCGCGCCGGTCTCCCAGCCCTTCTACCGGGCCTCCCGCAAGGACCCGCAGGACGTCGGCCTGCGCCGGCGCTTCGGCTACACCGGCGGGGACCTCACGGCGTACGAGGACGAGCACCTCACGGACCCGTCGGAGGCCGAGCAGACCTCGAAGCTGCTCCAGGCGGAGATCGAGCGGCCGCGCGTGGGACCGATGCGCGACATCGTCGCGACGATCCAGCCGGAGCAGGACGAGATCGTCCGCAGCGGCCTGTCCGGCACGGTGTGCGTGCAGGGCGGACCCGGCACAGGCAAGACCGCCGTCGGCCTGCACCGGGTCGCGTACCTCCTCTACGCCCACCGGGAGCGGCTGGCCCGTACGGGCACCCTGGTCATCGGGCCGAACCGTTCCTTCCTCCACTACATCGAGCAGGTCCTCCCCGCGCTCGGCGAGTTGGAGGTCAAGCAGTCCACGGTCGACGATCTCGTCGCGCAGGTGGACGTGCGTGGCGAGGACTGTGCCGCAGCGGCCGTCGTCAAGGGCGACGCGAGGATGGCGGAGGTGCTGCGGCGAGCGGTCCGCGCCCATGTCACGATGCCGACCGAGCCGGTGGTCGTCGTGCGCGGATCGCGGCGCTGGCGGGTTCCCGCGTACGAACTCGAGGAGATCGTCCGCGAGTTGCTCGACCGCGACATCCGTTACGGCGCCGGCCGTGAGGCCCTGCCGCAGCGGATCGCGCACACCGTGCTCGTCCGCATGGAACAGGCCGGCGAGGCCCCCGACGACCGCGTCCAGGACTCGGTGGCCCGCAACACCGCCGTCAAAGCCGCGGTCAAGGCGATCTGGCCGCCGGTCGACCCGGCGAAGCTCGTCCTGCGCCTGCTGTCCGACGCGGAGTTCCTCGCGGCGCACGCCGACGGCATCCTCACCTCCGAGGAACAGAGCACGATCCTGTTCGGCAAGCCGCCCCGCAGCGCGAAGTCCGCCAAGTGGTCCCTGGCCGATGCCGTGTTGATCGACGAGGCCGCGGATCTCGTGCAGCGCACGCAGTCCCTGGGCCATGTCGTCCTCGACGAGGCGCAGGACCTGTCCCCGATGCAGTACCGCGCCGTGGGCCGCCGCTGCTCCACGGGCTCGGCAACGGTCCTCGGCGACCTGGCCCAGGGCACGACCCCGTGGGCGACCGGATCGTGGGCCGAAGCCCTGTCCCACCTCGGCAAGCCCGACGCGGCCGTGGAGGAACTCACGGCGGGCTTCCGCGTCCCCCGCGAGGTGATCGCCTACGCGTCCCGTCTTCTGCCGCACATGTCCCCGGGCCTTGCGGCGGTCTCCTCGGTCCGCGAGACCCCCGGGTCCCTCTCCGTCCGAGCGGTCCGCGAGGTCGCGGACCTCGACGCGGACGTCGTCGCGGCGTGCACGCAGGCCCTGGAGAAGGAGGGCTCGATCGGCCTGATCGCGGCGGACTCCCGCGTCCCGGCCCTCGCGGCGGCTCTCACCGGCGCCGGCTTGCCCCATCTGTCCCCGGGCGAGGAGACGACGGCCGAGTCCCGGCTCACCCTGGTCCCTGCGTCGCTGGCCAAGGGCCTCGAGTACGACCACGTGGTCCTCGAAGAACCGGCCACGATCGTCGCCTCCGAACCGGACCTCCGCACAGGCCTGCGCCGCCTGTACGTGGCCCTGACGAGGGCGGTCTCGGGCCTGACGGTGCTGCACGCGAAGGCGCTGCCCCCGGAACTCGGCTGACGCCCGTCGGCCCGGGCGAGACCGCCACCGGAACTCGCCGGCACCCGCCTCAGGCACCGGCCTGCCGCGCCCCATTCGGGCCACGCCCCGGAACCGACTGACACCCGCGTTCGGGCCACGCCCGGTCGGGGTGCGAACCAAGGCCACCGGACTCGGCACACACTCGCGTCCGGGACCCGGCGGCCGCGCCCCGAACGCCGACTACCCGTCCAGCGCCTCGCGCCACTCGCGGACCGCGGCCGGCGACACGGGTGCCGCCCAGCCCTGCGGGCGGGCCGCCCCGCCGATGTGGAAGCCGGTCACGCCCGCCGCCCTCAGACGAGGGACGTGGTCCAGGCGGAGGCCGCCGCCGACCAGGATCAGCGGCTCGTAGCCCGGTTCGCCCTGCCGCGCCGCCTCCGCCAGGAGCGTCGGCATGCCGGCGTCGACGCCGGACGCGGAGCCCGCGGTCAGGTACGTGTCGAGACCGGGCAGGTCCGCGAGTTGCTTGCGCAGCGCGTCCCGGTCGGGCGCATGGTCGATGGCGCGGTGGAAAGTCCAGCGGCAGCCGTCCAGTACCGCGAGCAGCCGTTCCACGGTGACCAGGTCCGGCTGACCGTGGTCGTCCAGGAAGCCGAGGACGAACTCGTCGGCGCCCGCCTCGCGCAGCTGCTCCGCCGCGCGGACGAGGGCGTCGGCGTCCGCCGGGCCGCCGACCGTGAAGCCGTCGGTGAGGCGGAGCATCACCCGCAGTGGGATGTCGACCGCCGAGCGGATCGCGGTGAACGTGCGGAGGGACGGCGTCAAACCGTCTGCCGCCATGTCGGTGACCAGCTCGAGCCGGTCGGCCCCTCCGGACTGGGCGGCGACCGCGTCCTGCGCGTCGAGAGCGATCACCTCAAGGAGTGCGTGGTTGCTCATGGGACCCATTCCTCCAGGGGGCGGCTGCACAGTCGGCGGTAGAACGATCAGGGTCTAACAGGTCTAGTCCAATGACCAGCCTAATACCCGCCGAGCGCGAAGGCAGCCTCAAACGCTCCCTCCGCGACCATCCCCTTGCATCCCCATGCAGGCAGGGGGTATACATGGAAATCAAGATACCCCCAGGGGGTATTAGCGACTGTCAGGAGGAGTTCATGTCGCAGACGCGGACGGAGCCCGCCACCGAACGTGCGGTGGAGCTCGCCATCGGCGGTATGACCTGCGCCTCCTGCGCGGCACGTATCGAGAAGAAGCTCAACCGCATGGACGGCGTCGAGGCGACGGTGAACTACGCGACGGAGAAGGCGAAGGTCACCTTCGCCAAGGACGTCGCCGTCGCCGACCTGATCGCGACGGTCGAGGCCACCGGATACACCGCCCACGAGCCCGCCCCGCCGCGCACGGAGAGCGCCGGCCGGGCCGACCGGTCCGGGGACGAGGACGAGGACGAGGCGGCCGAGGAGCTGCGGCCCCTGCGGCAGCGCCTCATCGCCGCCGTGGCACTGTCCGTTCCCGTCGTCGCGATGGCGATGGTCCCCGCGCTGCAGATCGAGTACTGGCAGTGGCTGAGCCTCACCCTCGCCGCACCGGTCGTCACGTACGCGGCCTGGCCGTTCCACCGTGCCGCCTGGACCAACGCCCGGCACGGGGCGGCCACGATGGACACCCTGATCTCGGTCGGCACGTCGGCCGCGTTCCTGTGGTCACTGTGGGCGCTGTTCTTCGGCACCGCCGGCACCCACGGCATGACGCACCGCTTCGAGTTGACGATCGCCCGCAGCGACGGCGCGGGGAACATCTATTTCGAGGCCGCCGCGGGCGTCACCGCGTTCATCCTGGCCGGGCGTTACTTCGAGGCCCGCTCCAAGCGGAAGGCGGGCGCCGCGCTCAAAGCGCTCCTGGAGCTGGGCGCCAAGGAGGTCACCGTCGTGCGGGGCGGGCGGCAGGAGACGATCCCCACGGCCGACCTGCAGGTGGGTGACCGGTTCCTGGTCCGGCCCGGGGAGAAGATCGCCACCGACGGCACGGTCGTCGAGGGTGCGTCCGCCGTGGACGCCTCGATGCTCACCGGCGAGTCCGTCCCCGTCGAGGTCGGCGTGGGCGACACCGTCACCGGCGCCACGCTGAACGCCGGGGGACGGCTCGTCGTGGAGGCGACCCGCGTCGGCGCCGACACCCAACTGGCCCGGATGGCCAAGCTGGTGGAGGACGCACAGAACGGCAAGGCCGCCGCCCAGCGGCTCGCCGACAGGATCTCCGCCGTCTTCGTCCCCGTTGTCATCGCACTGGCCCTCGGCACGCTCGGCTTCTGGCTCGGCAACGGCTCCGGACTGACCGCCGCGTTCACCGCCGCCGTCGCCGTCCTGATCATCGCCTGCCCCTGCGCTCTGGGGCTGGCCACTCCGACCGCGCTGATGGTCGGCACCGGCCGCGGCGCCCAGCTCGGCATCCTGATCAAGGGCCCGGAAGTCCTGGAGACCACCCGCAAGGTCGACACGATCGTCCTCGACAAGACCGGCACCGTCACCACCGGCCGGATGACGCTGCTCGCCGTCCACACCGCGGCCACCACCACCGAGACCGAAGTGCTGCGGCTGGCAGGCGCGTTGGAGAGCGCCTCGGAGCACCCCATCGCCCGGGCCGTCGCCACCGGTGCCGCGGAGAGGGTCGGCACCCTGCCCGCCCCCGAGGACTTCGCCAACGTCCCCGGGCTCGGCGTCCAGGGCGTCGTCGAGGGCCACGCCGTCCTCGTCGGCCGCGAAAAGCTGCTGCGGGTGGGGGCGCCTCCCCTGCCCGAAGGGCCAGGGGGGAAGGCCCTGGAACTGCCCGCCGACCTCGCCCGGGCCAAGGACGAAGCGGAAGCCGCCGGCCGCACCGCGATCGCCGTCGCCTGGGACGGCGAGGCCCGCGCCGTCGTCGAGGTCGCCGACGCCGTCAAGGACACCAGCCCGGAAGCCGTCCGCAGACTGCGCGCGCTGGGCCTGACGCCCATCCTGCTCACCGGCGACAACGAGGCCGTCGCCCGGAGCGTGGCCGCTGAGGTCGGCATCGACGAGGTGATCGCGGAGGTCATGCCCGAGGACAAGGTCGACGTCGTCAAAAGGCTCCAGGCCGAGGGCCGCAGCGTCGCCATGGTCGGCGACGGCGTGAACGACGCCGCCGCACTCGCCCAGGCCGACCTGGGCCTGGCGATGGGCACCGGCACCGACGCCGCCATCGAGGCCGGCGACCTCACCCTCGTACGCGGCGACCTCAACGCCGCCGCCGACGCCATCCGCCTCTCCCGCAAGACCCTCGGCACCATCCGCTCGAACCTCTTCTGGGCCTTCGCCTACAACGTCGCAGCCCTCCCCCTCGCCGCCGCCGGCCTCCTCACCCCGATGATCGCGGGCGCGGCCATGGCCTTCTCGTCCGTCTTCGTCGTCGGCAACAGCCTGCGCCTGCGCGGCTTCAAGGCCGCATGAGCCGAAGCGGTTTCAACGCCGCCTGAGCCGAATCACGCACGCGGCCGCCCCGACCCGCCACGGTCGAGGCGGCCGCATCGCGTCTAAAGTCGCCCCATGACCGACCGCACCGCCGACCTCCGCGCCCACTGGGCCCAGGCGCTCCAAGGGGCCCGCGAAGGGGCGAGCGACCCGGACCCGCTCCCGTACGCCGACAACCTGCTCGCCCGATGGGCGGAGCCACAGCGGCGGTACCACACCACCGCCCACCTCGTCGCGGTACTCGACCGCATCGACGAGCTCGAGCAGTACGCGGACGACCCGGACCTCGTCCGGCTCGCCGCCTGGTTCCACGACGCCGTCTATCTGCCGGACCGTTCCGAGAACGAGGAGCGCTCCGCCCGGATCGCCGAGCGCGCGCTGCCCGAGGCGGGGCTGGGCGCCGAGGCCACCGCCGAGGTCGCCCGCCTCGTGCGTCTCACCGTCACCCACGACCCGGCCGACTCCGACCGCAACGGCGAAGTGCTGTGCGACGCCGACCTGGCGATCCTCGCGGCGGCCCCGGAGGCGTACGCCGCGTATGCGGCCGCCGTGCGCGAGGAGTACGCGTTCGTGCCCGAAGAGGCGTTCCGGGACGGGCGCGCCGCGGTACTGCGACAGCTGCTGCGGCTGCCGCGGCTGTTCCGCACTCCGCACGGGGAACGCGAGTGGGAAGCGGCCGCCCGCCACAACCTGACGGTCGAGCTGGAGCTGCTGGCCGCCTCGTGAGAGAGCGCCCCCACGGGGCCTGTCCGTCTTCGCTCCCGGCACCAGCGAGTTCATGCTCTCCGGGCACCTGCCCCCGATCGCGCACGACATGGGCGTCTCGATCCGCCGGGCCGGGCTGCTGTCGTCGGCGTTCGTGGCTCCGCGTCCCGTGTCCTCAGCGTGCTCGCGTGCGCGGGTTTCCGGGCGGTCGGCAGGGCCGTCGCAACCGCCATGGTTCCGGTGACCGGTGGCCCGGTCCATGGCCGTGATGACCGGCGGGCTGTCGATCGCGATGTCCTCGGCGTACCGGCGGGCGCGTCCCTGGGTGAGCACCTCGGGTGGCGGTCCGCACACCGAGCGCGTTGATTCCCCGCGTTGATCACTCCATCGTGGGACGCTGATCCGAACGGTCTCGCGCAATGACCCGCGCCCTAGATTCCGGGTGTCAGGGCCACAGGAAGGAGACCTCACGATGACCACCATGCTGGTCGAGCCCGAGCTGTCGGAGGAAGACATGCCGTCGTGGGACTACCTGCTGAGCACGTGGCAGGAGCTGGACGTGCCGGAAGGCTGGCGCGCCGAGATCGACGAAGGGCTGATCACCTTGGTACCGCCGCCGGACGACGGACACAACCTCATCGCAGACCAAGTGCACTGGGCCGTGCGGAAGGCCGCCCCCGAGGGCTGGGGTGTGTTTCAGACCCTTGGGCTCTTTCTCTACCGCGACGAACGGCTGTTCATCCCCGACCTCGTCGTCGTCCCTCGGAAGCTGATCGCCGAGCGGGCGAGGAAGAAGGAGAAAGCCCCCCTCGCGGCGGCCGAGGCGGCACTCGCTGTGGAGATCACCTCACGCGGCAACGCCTCGCACGACCGGTCGGCGAAGCTGCGCTCCTACGCCGCCGGTGACGTTCCGCTGTATCTGCTGATCGACCGGTTCGACGAGGCCGGACCCACGGTCACGCTCTTCTCCGACCCGCACGAGGGCAAGTACCGCACGGGGCTGCGCAGGCCGTTCGGCGAGACGATCCCGCTGCCGGAGCCGTTCGACGGCGAGCTGGACACCTCGGAGTTCATCGCCTGACGGCGCTCAGGCCCGCCGGCCCTTCGGCCTGCGCAGCCCTGTCGCGGTCAGCAGCCTGACCACTTCGCGGCTCGAGATCTCCACCGCGCCCGCGGCCACGGCGTCCGCGTAGCGGTGGGAGGGCACGTCGTAGTGGTCCCGTTCGAAGGCGCGCGCCGGGCAGCCGATCCTCGCCGCGAAGGTGTGCAGTTCCTCGAACGACACGTCGCTGACGAGGTGCGACCACATCTGGCCGTGGCCCGGCCAGGTCGGCGGATCGATGTAGACCGTCACTGAAGACCGCCCACGGGGGCCACGACCACGCCCGCCTTGCCGCACACCCAGTGCGGATCGGGGCCCAGCTCCGGCTCGACCTCCAGGGCATGCGGGTCACCGGCGTCGCAGACCGGGCACAGCGGCCAGCGGCCGTGCCGCTCCAGCAGCGCGTCCTGGACGTCCTGGGCGACCAGCCCCGCGACGTACGCGACGCCCTCGGGCCACTGCCCGACCCACCAACGGCGGTGGGCGACCGCTTCCTCGACGAGGGAGACGACGTCGGCGTCCGCCACGTCCCTGGCCGCCAGATCCGCGAGGACCAGGGCGCGTGCCGCGTGCAGTGCCCGCTCCAGTGGTATCGAGTCGTCGTCCATACGCCCATTGTCTCCGGGGCTTGACGCCACCCGAAACGCGAAAATATCTTTCATATGTGACCAATCCAGTGAAGGAAATTTTCAGCGGCGACGCTCCCGCCCCTGCCGCCCTGGCGGCCAAGGTCCGCACGCTCTCGCCGTCCATGACCCGCTCCATGCAGCGGGTCGCCGAAGCCGTCGCCGACGATCCCGCAGGCTGCGCCGCCCTCACGGTCACCGGCCTCGCCGAGCTCACCGGCACCAGTGAAGCCACCGTGGTCCGCACGGCCCGTCTGCTCGGCTACCCCGGCTACCGCGACCTGCGTCTCGCGCTCGCCGGCCTCGCCGCCCACCAGGAGTCCGGCCGCGCGCCGGCCCTGACCACCGACATCGCCGTCGACGATCCCATCGCGGACGTCGTCGCCAAACTCGCCTACGACGAGCAGCAGACCCTCGCCGACACTGCCGCCGGACTCGACACCGTGCAGCTCGGCGCGGCCGTCGCCGCCGCGTCGACCGCCCGCCGCATCGACATCTACGGCGTCGGCGCGTCCTCGCTCGTCGGCATGGACCTCGCCCAGAAGCTGCTCCGCATCGGCCTGATCGCGCACGCGCACGCCGATCCGCACCTCGCGGTCACCAACGCCGTGCAGCTGCGCTCCGGGGACGTGGCCATCGCGATCACCCACTCCGGTTCCACCGGGGACGTCATCGAACCGCTGCGGGTGGCGTTCGACCGCGGGGCGACGACGATCGCCATCACCGGCCGTCCCGACGGCCCGGTCTCCCAGTACGCCGACCACGTCCTGACGACGTCGACCGCCCGCGAGAGCGAGCTGCGCCCGGCGGCCATGTCGTCCCGCACGAGTCAACTGCTCGTCGTCGACTGCCTGTTCATCGGCGTGGCCCAGCGCACGTACGAGTCGGCGGCCCCTGCCCTCGCCGCCTCCTACGAGGCGCTCGCGCACCGCCACAACGCCCGAACCCGCTGAACCGAGCCCCCCACGCACCGAGAAAGCCGAGCCGCCTTTCATGACCTACACCCACGGTGAACTCCGCGCCCAGCTCGCCGCTCTCACCACCGAGGCCTTCCGCCCCGAGCTCGCCGACATCGACCGGCTGCCGACACTCGAGATCGCCCGGATCATGAACGGCGAGGACACGAGCGTGCCCGTCGCCGTCGCCGCGCAGCTCCCCGCCATCGCCGCCGCGATCGACGACACCGCGGAGCGCATGGCCCGTGGCGGCCGGCTCGTCTACGCGGGCGCGGGCACGGCCGGGCGTCTGGGGGTCCTCGACGCCAGCGAGTGCCCGCCCACCTTCAACACCGACCCGTCGGAGGTCCTCGGCGTGATCGCGGGCGGCCCCACCGCCATGGTCAAGGCCGTCGAAGGCGCGGAGGACAGCAAGGAACTGGCCGCCGCGGACCTGGACGGGCTGAAACTCACGCCGGACGACACGGTGGTCGGCATCTCCGCCTCCGGCCGGACCCCGTACGCGGTCGGCGCGGTGGAGCACGCCCGGGCGCTGGGCGCGCTCACCGTCGGCCTGTCCTGCAACGCGGACAGCGAACTGGCCGCCGCGGCGGACCACGGGATCGAGGTCGTGACCGGCCCCGAACTGCTCACCGGCTCCACCCGGTTGAAGGCGGGCACGGCGCAGAAGCTCGTGCTCAACATGATCTCGACGATCACCATGATCCGGCTCGGCAAGACGTACGGAAACCTCATGGTCGACGTCCGCGCCTCCAACGACAAGCTGCGCGCCCGCTCGAGGCGGATCGTCGCGCTGGCGACGGAGGCGCCGGACGAGGAGATCGAGGCGGCACTGGCGGCGACGGACGGCGAGGTGAAGAACGCGATCCTGGTGATCCTGGGCGGCGTCGACGCCCCGGCGGCGGCGACGCTCCTGTCCCGCAGCAGGGGCCACCTGCGCGCGGCGCTGGCAGCTGCACCCGGCGAGTAACGGGGCGCGTCCCGGGCCTGGTGGGCGGCCGACCGGTGCCGCGCCGACCTGGCGCGCGGGTCCGGGGCGGCCACGAGCGACGCGCCCGAGGCCCTTGAGCCGCGGGGCCCCACCCCAGCCCCGCCGGCGCTTGAGGCGCGGGGCTCGGGGCAGCGCCCCGAAACCCCGGCCGGCCACCCCCGCAACCCGGCCCACTACGGCCCCCCATGCCCCGCCGGCCCTTGATGCCCGGTGACGCCGGGGCAGCGCCCGAGCGACGGCTGCGGCCTACGCCGCTCCCGGAACCCGGCTCTGCCCCGCCGGCGCTTGAGGCGCAGGGGCCCCACCCCAGCCCCGCCGGCGCTTGAGGCGCGGGGCTCGGGGCAGCGCCCCGACAACCCGGCCGCGCCCACAACCCGGCCCACTACGGCCTACGCCGCCCCCGCCCGTTCCTTCACCGTCACGCGGCCCTTGCGGATCGTCGCCACCCGCCGGGCCCTCCGGGCCAGCGACGAGTCGTGGGTGACCATCACGAATGTGAAGGCGTGCTCCTGCCACAGGCCTTCCAGCACGTCCATGATTTCGTCGCGCATCGACTCGTCGAGGTTGCCCGTGGGTTCGTCCGCGAGCAGCACCGCCGGGCGCTTCACCAGCGCCCGCGCGATCGCCACGCGCTGCTGTTGGCCGCCGGACAGCTCACCGGGCAGGTGCCGCAGCCGCTCGCCCAGCCCCACCGACGCCAACGCCTCCGCCGCCCGTTCCCGGCGCTCGGCCGCCTTGAGGCCGATCGGGACGAGCGCGGTCTCGACGTTCTCCTGGGCCGTGAGCGTGGGGATCAGGTTGAAGCTCTGGAAGACGAAGCCGATCTTCTCGGCCCGCACCCGCGTCAGTCTCGCCTCCGGCAGCGTCGCCAGGTCGGTCCCGTCCAGGACCACACTGCCCTCGCTGGGCCGGTCGAGGCCGCCGAGCATCTGCAGCAGCGTGGACTTGCCGCCGCCCGTCGGGCCCTGGATGACAAGACGTCCGCCGTCCTCGATGGTCAGGTCGACGCCGTCGAGGGCGTTCACGGTGTCCTTGCCCCGCCGGTAGCGCTTGGTGACGCCACTGAGCTGGTACATCATCAACTCCTGTTGCTACGTGGAAGAAAGGGCGCCCGGTCCGCGCCGGGTCACTCGACGCGGCGCAACGCGTCGGCCGGCCGCAGCCGGGAGGCGCGCCAGCCGCCGAAGCCGCCCGCGACGAGGCCGCCGGCCACCGCGAGCGCGACCGCGAGCCCGATCGTGGTGAGCGAGACGGGCGCGGTGAGCGCGATGTCGAGGGCCCGGGAGGCGGACTCCCGTACGGGCCCGCCGCCCCCGGGCCCGGCGACCCGGAGACCGCCACCGCCTCCCGAACCGCCGGCAACGCCCGCACCCCCGCCGAGCTGCGCGGTGAGCGTCGGGCTGAACGTCGTGATCAGCCACGCCCCGGCGACTCCGACGGCGATACCGAGCGCGCCGCCGACGAGCCCGTTGACGAGCGCCTCACCGGCCACCTGACGGGTCACCCGGCCGCTCTTCCAGCCGAGCGCCTTGAGCGTGCCGAACTCCCGTACGCGGCGGCTCACTGCGGACGACGTGAGCAGTCCCGCCACGAGGAACGCCGCGCCCAGTACCAGGACCGACAGCCACTTGCCGACGCCGGAGGCCAGGTCGGACGCGGTGGACAGGGATCCGGAGACGGTGTCGGCGAGGTCGGCGGAAGTCGTCACCGTCGTACCGGAGATGTTCTTCTGGATGGCCTGCTTGACGCTGTCGATCTTCTGGGAGTCGGCCGCCTGGACGTAGACCGTGGTCACCTTGTCCTCGGCGTCGGCGAGCTTCTGCGCCCGGGCGAGCGGCAGGTACACGTTGGCCGCGGCGTCGCCGCTGTCCGCGGTGGCGACGCCGATGATCGTGAAGTCGGTCCCGGAGATGGTCAGTTCCTTGCCGACGGCGAGGTTCTTCTCCTTCGCGTACGCGCTGTCGAGGACGGCGACCGCGGCGTCGGTCTCGGTCTTCTCGAAGGTCCGCCCGGAGGTGATCTTCGAGGAGGTCAGGGGGCCGAGTTCCTGGTGGGTGACGTCCGTTCCGTACGCGGTGTACGAGTCGACGTCGAAGTCGGCGCCGCCCCCGCGGACCGCGCCGCCTCCGGAGCCGTCTCCGGGCCCGCCCTGACCGGGCTGCTTCTCGACCGCGCCGCGCTTGAACTCGCCATTGACCTTCATGACGTTCACGCTCAGCCCGCCGACCGCACCGGCGACGCCGTCCTGCTTGTCGACCTGGCCGACGGTCGAGGCGGCCAGGGTCTCGAAGCCCTGGACCATGACGATGTCCCGGCTCTGCTCGGCGTCGTCGCCCTCGTCCTTGGCGTCGAACCGGAACCGGGGCTTCTGTACGCCGCCCTCGCCGGGCGGCTCCGCGGCCTTGGTGACGGTCATGTCAGTGCCGAGTCCGTACAGCGACTCCAGCACCTTGCCCTGGGCGCGGTTCATCCCGGACGACACCGAGTTGACGACGATGACCAGCGCGATCCCGAGGGCGAGCCCCGAGGCGACGACGAGCGCCGCTTTGCGGCGGCGGCGCAACTCGCGCCGGAGATAGGTGAAGAACATGGCGCGAACGTATGGACGGGGCGTGATGAGGAGTTAAGGCGACGATGAGAGCTGCATGAGTGTTCCGATCGAGACCTGACCGGGGCTCAGCGCCCCGTTTTGTCCGCAGAGGGTGGGCAGCGACGCCGAGCCTCAGACCCCAAAGACATTCTGCAAAAATACTTTTGCTGAATCTCGGGTGCGCTCTAGGGGTCACGCCGGCAATGCTGCTGGATTGAACGCTAAGGAATGATCTTGTTCCCTCGCCGACGGTGGAGGGCAGCCCGTCTCTTAGGACGCCAAAGGCGCGGTCGTCTGTTCGTCGTGCTCGCGCAGCATGCGCATGACGGTCGCGGGTGAGGGGTGCTGGCCCTTCTTCTTGCCGGTGGTGATGACGAGCCGTTTGGCGATGTCGCGCAGGCTCATCTCCTGCTCCCGCAGGTGGAGGGCCATGGAGAGCATGGAGTCGTCGGTGACGCCGCCGATGGTCTTACCGCGCTTGCGGGCAGACTCGTGGCCTTCGAGGGTGCGGTCGCGGATGTATTCGCGTTCCATGCCGGACAGGGCGGCCAGCACGGTGAACACGACGCCGGAGGGGTCGTGCGAGCCCTGGAGCTCACCGGTGAGGACTCCAGACCGACGTCGCTCGCCTTCAGTTCCTCAGCCAGGGTCGCCAGTTCGATGCCGCGGCCGAGCCTCTTGTGCTCGTGGACGACGAGCGTGACCCGCACCCCGGAGGCACGCAGTTCGCCGGCGAGGGCGACGGCCTTGTCCAGTTCGGGGCGCTGGGTGGCGCGGGTGGAGATCTTCTCGGAGAAGATCCGGGTGGCCCAGGCTTCGGTGAGCGAGTCGAGCTGGGAGTCGAGGGACTGCCGGACGGTGGATGCACGGGCGTACCCCAGGCGGGCGTGCCCGACGGGTTCGGCGCCGGCGTTCCTCGGCCGGGGCAGCTCGGCCCAGGCGGAGCCGGGCTTGCGCACGGCGGGGGTCGGCACGTTGAGGATCTTGGCGAGTTGGGGCACGAGGCGGAAGCGGGCGGTGTGGTACTGGATAGCCACCTTGCCCTTGCCAGTTCGGCACGGCGACCCCGCGGGGGCGGCGCAGGAGGACATCGGGCAGTCGTGCGATTGCACGCGCTTGAAGTCGTCACTCACAAGCCCCGACTGTTCATGAGTGGTTTCAAACTGTCGAGCCGTTTGCAACAACCCATGAAACATGGTTCACCCTGGGCACGTCCGCCGGGTGACGGTGTTTCACAGGCCGCCGCCTATGAAACACAGATGAGGCTGGGTGTCGCGGTGTGGCTGGGTCAGCGGTAGCGGTGGCGGCGGCGGTATCCGTACGCGGCGAGCAGTGCTGCTGCGACAGCCGCAACGACACCGCCGACCGTGAGTGCGGCTGCCGAGGTGTTCCCGCCCTTGTGGGGGGCCCGGTGCGGCGTGTGGATGGTGATGCGGCCGCTGGTCTCCCGTTTGACGAGCCCGCTGGTGAGGGTCAGTCGTGCGGTCCACACACCGCTCGCCAGCCCCGGGTCGAGTGTGGCATTCGCCAGTGTCGAGTGGCCTGGGCCGATGGTGTCTGCCTTGACGTTGAACGGGCCTGCGTACATCCCGCCCGGGCCATCTGACAGGGTGAGTTTGCCCGTGAGGTCCAGGGCCCGCCCGCCGGTGTTCTTCACTCGGGCCGTGACCACCGGTACGCCGTTGGCGGCGCGGGCGCCGGCCAGATTTTCGATGCGGAAGTCCGAGCGCGGTTCCCCGCCGGGCCCGACGGACAGATAGATGCGCACCCCGGCGCGGCCTACGTGGTGTACCTGCTCGGAGGGGTCGCGCTTGGGATTGATCTCTGCCCAGATGACACCGTAGTGTTCGCCGCCGGTCGCATTCTTCGCCACGGTGATCTCGGTCCACACTCTTGCCGTCTCGTCGGGCTCCAGGACGAGTTCGCTGTGCTCCAGTGTCACCCAGCCGGTGAGCTCGTTGGCGGGGCGGCCGGGGGCGAAGGTGAAGCCGTCCTGGGCCGCGGCGGCCCCGGGGTAGAGCTGTACGCGCTGTCGCGTGTCCGACTCGTTGGTGACCGCGATCCGTCTGCGAACCTTCTGGCCCGGTGTGACGTGGTCGATGATGTAGCGGTGGGCACGGTAGTCGTCGCGGCGGCTGACGGGTGCGTCGACGAGCCGGACGCCGATGCGCACGTCGTCGGATGACCGCCGTGCCTGTGCGGCCACCGGCGGCGCGATGGATCCGACGAGCAGGGACACCGCCAGGAGTAGGCCACCCACGGGCTCACGAAACCGAATGGGTCACCGTTCCGCTGTAGAGCCCGCCAACGGCGTCCTGCGGGATGGTGATCTCCAGGGTGGGGTTCCAGCTTGCGCTGTTGTTCCCGCTGCCGGAGGTCTTGGAGAACGCGGTGCGTGGCCGCTCCAGGCTGACCCGGTCGGCCCGCGTTGGTTGGCCGGGCACGAAGTTGCCCGTGCCGGTGGTGGCGGTCGCCGGCCCGGACCAGTAGTCCACCAGGTTCGGCGGGATGGTCTCGGTGGGGTCGTCCGTTCCGGTGTCGAACTGCGTCGCGACCACCGAGGCTGTCCATGTGGCGTTCGCCGCGGCCCGCTGGTCGATCACTTTCACGGTGCCGAGCTGACCGCTGACCGTCTGTCCCGGGAACCCGGACCCCAGGTCGCGGGAAGAGGGCACCTCGATCGTGAGATTCGCCGTTGCCACGGTGAAGGTTACGGTCGTGTCCCCCGACGGCTGGGCGACCGCAGGAAGCGGTGCCGCGCCGACCACGGCGATAGCGGCGACACACGAAAGCAATACTTTTCTGCGCACGGCACCACCGTAGTTCGCTGAGTGCCGAAATCTCCGCATTTGGGCAAGTTATGCGACTGAGTGGGTGACCGTCCCGGTGTAGGCGCCGCCCACGACGGTCGCCGGCACCGCGACGATCAACGTCGGCCGCCAGGCGGTGGTGTTGTTCCCGTTGCCCGTCGTCTTGGTGAACGCCGTACGCGGGACGCTGAGGCTCTGTGCCTGCGCGCTCGTGGGCTGGCCCGGCACGCGGGTGCCGGGACCCTGGGTTCTGGTGGCCTGGCCCGACCAGTAGGAGAACTGGTTCCTGGAGATCTGCCGGGCGGTGCCGCCGCCCGGTGTGGTGAAGTCGCTCGCGGCCACCGTCGCGGTCCAGACCCGGCTCTGCCCGCCCCGTCTGTCCGACACCTCGACCTCGCCGAGCTGTCGGCTGATCGATGAACCGGGGAAGGTCGCGCCGAGATTCGCCGTGGCCGGCACGGTGATCGACAGTGTGCTCGGCTGTTGCGTGACGTGTCCCGGGGCGTGGTTCGCCACCGGCGCTGTTGCGCCGGGCAACACCGTCACCACAACCGCCGACCCGACGCCCATCAGCGTCCACGCCATGTGCACGCCGCGACTATAGATCCCGCTGTAGGTGCTTCTGGCCCCTCGTCACCCATTCAGGCGGTTTCTATCTGGCTGCGACCGGTTAGCGTTCCTCAACCGGATTTCGCCCGTCCGCACCCCCCGGGGCGGATCCTCGCCCAGGAGCCCCCATGCGTAACTGCGCGCGCACAGCGACATACACCGTCCTCGCCCTGGTCCTTGCCGCCTCCGCCAGCCCCGCCCTGTCCATGCCCGCGCACCACCACCGCATGGCGAACGGCCGTCCGAGCTGGAGCCCGGCGCCCCAGGACCCCACCCTGATCCGGCTCCGTAACCGCACCTTCGATCCGACCACACCGGAGGCGGAACGCACCCGGCCGCAAGGGCCCCTGCGGTCGAAGAGCGGCCGCGCGTACCTGGTCCAGTTCGCGACCACGCCCCTCGACAGCCACCGCGCCGCACTGACCGCCCTCGGCGCCCGGATCGGCGCCTACATTCCCGACGCAACGTACGTGGTGCACATGAACGCCGCGACCCGAAGGCAGGTCGCCACGCTGCCGTACGTGCGATGGATCGGCCGGTACGACGCCGGCGACAAGCTCGAAGGCGGGGCCGTGCCGTCGAGCACCCGCCGATACCTCATCACGCTCGTGAAACGCAGCGCCGCCGACCAACGGGCAGTGGCCCAGCGGATCAGAACGATCGGCGGGAAAGTACACGTCGCATCGGCGAGCCGACAACTGATCGAGGCAACCCTGGAGCCGGCACAGGCGCTTACCGTGGCGCACCTGGACACGGTGCTCGCCCTCGACGTCTGGACGGCACCGGAAGTCGACATGGACAACGCCCGCGACGCGGGCGGCGCCAACACGGTCGAGACCGCGCTGGGCTATCTCGGCCAAGGCGTACGCGGTGAAGTGATGGACACCGGACTGCGCACCAGCCACCAGGAGTTCGCGGCATTTGCGCCGATCATGCATACCGCCAACACCACCAGCACGAGCCACGGCACCTCGACGTACGGGCAGATCTTCGCCACGGGCGTCAACTCCACTGCCCGCGGTCTGCTCCCTCAGGCGCAGCCCATCTTCGCCGCTCAGACCCTGGTGACCGACCGGTGGGCGCACACCGCGCAACTCGTCGACCCGGCAGGCCCGTACCGGGCGGTGTTCCAGTCCAACAGCTGGGGCAGTGCGCTGACGTTCGGCTACAACTCGACCTCTGCGGCAATGGACGACATCGTCTTCGACCACGACATCCTCATCTGCCAGACCCAGGGCAACACCGGTAACCGCTCCGGCCGGCCACAGGCGTGGGCGAAGAACGTGCTGTCCGTGGGCGGCATCTACCACTACGACACCGTCTCCCGCACCGATGACGCGTGGAACGGCGGCGCGGGCATCGGCCCGGCCGCGGACGGGCGGATCAAACCCGACCTGTCGAACTACTACGACGCGGTCCACACCACCGCGAGCGGCGGCGACGCCGCATACACCAACACATTCAACGGCACCAGCGCCGCCACCCCGATCACCTGCGGCTACGCCGGCCTCATCCACCAGATGTGGGCCGACGGGGTCTTCGAGGGCAGCCCCGGGCAGGACCGCGACGTCTTCGCGTCCCGGCCCCATGCCGCCACCGCGAAAGCGCTGTTGATCAACTCGGCCGACCAGTACTCCTTCACGGGAGACACCCACGACCTGGCCCGAATGAAGCAAGGCTGGGGCACGGCCAGCGCCGGCAACCTGTACCAGCAGGCACAGGGCAACAACTGGCAGCTGCCGATCCTGGTCAACGAGACCGACCTGCTCACCCAGGGCCAGAGCGCGACGTACACACTGACCACCGACGGCAGCGAGCCGCTGAAGGCGACGATGGTCTACACCGACCCGATGGGCTCCCCGTCGGCGGCCCAGGCGCGGGTCAACGATCTGACCCTGAAGCTCACCGCCCCGGACGGCACCATCTACTGGGGAAACAACGGACTCGCGGCAGGCAACTGGTCAACGCCCGGCAGCTCGGCGAACACCATCGACACCGTCGAGAACGTGTTCATCCAAACCCCGGCCGCCGGCACCTGGACGATCCAGGTCATCGCCAGCCAGGTCAATCAGGACGGACACGTGGAAACCCCCGCGACCGACGCTGACTTCGCCCTGGTCACCACCGGAAAGGTCACCGGCTGACTCCAGGGCGATGGCCCGCGGGGCTGTTACGCCGGGTTCTCCTCCATTCAGTCACGGACGGCTTGCTCCAGCGCATCCTGCACTTCGGAGTCCAGGAGTACGCAGCGGGCCTTGAACCGCTCGCACCGACGCTCGACGTGTGCCCAGAGATCAGCCGGGCCCGGCTCTCCTACCGCCGGGCCGAGAAAGTCTTTGGGGAGAACACCCTGCTCCTGGCCAACCCGCTCGCCTCACTCGAGAACATCGAGGATCTGGACGGCTGGACACTGCACCGGCTCAGGCATAGCGCGTTGACACACGACGCGGAGAACGGAACGTGCATGCCGATGCTGCTGGCCGGCTCCCTCCACGCCCCCTGGAACCCTACGCTCCTCCCGGAGTCGACGCCGTCGCCCGGCACGTCGCCGAACGTGACCCCGCTGCCGGCCGTCGGGGTTGATCACAGCAGCCCCCGGCGGAACTCCGGCTCCACCGGGGCGTCCACCACCAACTTCAGACACGACGGATCATCAATCCCCAGCTGCTCCGCGACGAACTCGGCCACCCCGGGCGGTACTTCAGCCGACGCCGACAAGAAGGTGCCCAACATCCGTACGGTGCCCCACTGAACCGCCCAGCCCAGCCGATTGTGAGGCCGACGCTTGGCCGCCGCCTGCCCCAGCGCCACCGCGTTCAGCCGGAAGAACTCCTCCAGCTCCTGCACTGACGGCTCACCGGCGAAGCGCCCGTAACCGTCCCGGCAGTGATCGAACCGAGACTACCGAACCGTGATCATTCCTTAGCGTTCAATCCAGCAGCATCACCGGCGGGACCCGCTCTACGCTCCCCCCGTGACCGATGCCGAACGACACCGCGTGCTCGACCCCCGCGAAGACGCCGCCGCACTCAAGGCCCTGACGCATCCCCTCCCTATCCGCCTGCTGGGCATGCTCCGCATGGACGGGCCCGCCACCGCGAGCGAACTGGCGGTCAGGACGGGCGAGTCGTCCGCGTCGACCAGCTACCACCTGCGCGTGCTCGCCAAGTACGCGTTCATCGCGGAGGCCGAGCACCGCGACGGACGTGAGCGGCGCTGGAAGGCCGTGCACGAGGTCACCAGCTGGAGCAACGCCGCGATGACCGGCTCCGACGAGGCGCAGGCGTTCGTCGACGTGGCACGCCGCGCCCAGCTCGACCACCTCGAGCGTTCCCTCGTCCGCCATCAGGAGGATGTGACCGCCGGGCGGCTCGGCGACGAGTGGCGGGAAGCATCCGGGTTCACCGACGTCGTGGCACGGCTGACACCCGAAGCGCTCACGGAGCTGTCGGAGACCTTCAGCCGCGCCGTCACCGAGCTGGCCGCCCGCGACGAGGGCGATCCGTGCGCCGAGCAGGTCGTGCTCTTCACCGCGGGTCTCGCCGTCCGTCCGGAGGACCACTCATGAACCGGCTCCTGGAACCGCGTTCCGCCCGCCGCCGGTTCGTCGCGGTCACGTTCCTCTTCTGGCTCCCGGTCGGCCTCTACATCCCCTCCCAGGTCCTGCTCCTGACCGAGCGCGGCATGAGTCTGGCCGTCGTCGCCGGGCTGTTCGCCGTCCACTCGATCACCGTGTCCGTGATGGAACTGCCGACGGGTGGACTGTCCGACGTCATCGGCCGCCGTCCCGTCCTCGCCGCCGCGGGGATGCTGAACCTCGCCGCCCTCACCGTGATGGCGCTCGGCACCACCGTCTGGGCGCTGGCAGTCGCGATGTTCCTCATGGGCTCCGGCCGTGCCCTGTCCAGCGGGCCCGCGGAGGCCTGGTACGTCGACACCGTCCAGGCCCACTCCGGCCCCGGCGCCGAGCTGCGCACGGGACTCGCACGCGGCGGCACCGCGTCCGCCGCCGCGCTCGCCGCGGGCACGCTCCTCGGCGGCGCTCTGCCCCTTCTGCTCGGCCTCGGCCCCGACCCGGGCTCCTGGCTGAGCGCGGCCACCGGCGGCCGGGTGCTGCCGCTGTCGGTCCCGGCGCTGCTCGGCGCGGCGGTCGGGGTGGCCTTCGTGGTGTACGTGCTCTCCGCCCTGCCGGAACCGCCCCGGCCGCCGGCGACCCTGCGCTCGGTGTTCCGCGGCGTGCCGGCCACGGTGGCGGGCGGGCTGCGCCTGGGGGCCGGGGACACGCTCATCCGCAGGGTCCTGCTGACGACGGGCGCGGTCGGCGCGGCGCTGGCCACCATCGAACTCCTCACCCCGGGGCGCGCCGCCCGGCTGACCGGGGCGGCCGAGTCAGGCGCCGTGCTCTTCGCCGCGCTGGCCTGCACGGGCTTCGTCTGCACGGCGGTCGGCAGCCACTGCGCACCGCCGGCCGCGCGGCTGACGGGCAGCAGCGAGCACGCCGTACTGGCGAGCATCGGCATCAGCGCGGGCGGCCTGACGCTGCTCGGCGTGACGACCGCGTGGGACGGCCCCGTCGCCCTGGCCCTCGCCGTCACCGGATACGCGCTCGTCTACCTCGGTCTCGGCGCGGCAGGACCGAACGAGAACGACCTGCTCCACCACCGTGTCGACAGCTCGGTCCGCGCTACGGCCCTCTCCGTGAAGTCCCTCGCCCTCCAGTCGGTCGGCGCGCTCGTGGGCCTGGCTGTCGGCTCGCTCCCGATCGGCCCGCTGCCGTGGCTGGTGGGCGCCGCGGCCCTCCTGCTCGGCGCTCTGCTGTGGACCCGCCGGGCGAAGCCCGTGACGCCCGCGGGGACGGCGAGCACCGCTGGGCCGCTGTCCACGAAGGAGCCGGTTCCCGGGAGTTGAGCAGCGGGCAGGCGTCGGTCCGCACGTACGCCCGCCCGGCCCTTGACCGCTTCAGAAGAAATCGTCCTGCCCGCGGTCGCGTCGGGCGCCCTCCCGTGCGGCGGGAACCGCGGCGCTCCGCCGAGGTCCTTCCGCAGCGGCGACATTCAGGCGGCGTCGTCTCCACCAGAACAGCAAGGCCGCTGCGGCTGGAACCACGGGCAGCAGACGCAACACCAACGCGCCGGTGGCCAGCGGCTCTTCCTGCGGACCGGGGTCGGCTGCCCCGCGCTGCGCGGGCACCTGCGGTTCCGGTTCGAGGTCGGCTGCCTGACGCGGTGTGGGCGCGCCGAGCCAGATCGCTCCCTTGCCGTCGTCGGACGGCGCGCTCAGCGAGCGGTTGACCTTCTCGGGGAGGTTCGCGAAGTCCGCAGTGAAACGGTCGCCGGAGACCTTCGTGAAGGGAATCCTGCTGAAGTCGACGCCACCGTAGACATAGCTGCGTACATAGGTGGTCCCGCCTTCGGTGGTCCTGTCGGTGACCTTGAACTCGCCCTTGGTGTACGACTCGACGAACCGGTCGAAGGTGTCGGTCGGCTTCCAGGGGCCGGTGATCCGCCAGTCGTCGATGTCGCCGGTGCCGATGAGGTCACCGTAGGTGGTGTCCTTGCTGCGGCTCAGGTCGCGGTACCACTCGGCGGCGACCCGGGCGAGATAGACGCGGCGCAGTTCGGCGTACTCGGGCGCGGTGTTGATCGCCTTCTTGAGCTCGGTGAGGATCAGGCTGCGGAAGTGCTGCTCGTTGTGGTTCTCGGTGGCCTTGTCCTGCTGGGGGCACGAACCGGTGGCGGACTCGCCCCGCTGCTCCAGGTACTGGGTCTCCATCCTGACGTCGAGGGGCGCGTCGAGGATGTAGAGCTTGTCGCCGTCCTGGCGGACCGATGCGGGTGCGGGCAGGATCCACGTCCGGTACGACATGCAGTCCCCCCGGATGCCGTCCCAGAACTTACGGCCTCGTACGGAGTGGGGGTGAATGAGCTTGCCGATCGTCTTCTTCATCAGCAGATCGGCTTCGAGCAGGACACGTCCGGCGTCCGTACGGCCGAGCCGGTCGTCGACGATGCGGTCCGGCTCGTTGGGATTGAGGTTGACCCAGAACGCCGACGGGTCGAGGGCGAGCCAGACGAAGAACGCGTCGGAACTGCCCTCGGCGGCTTCGAGGCCCGTCGCCGGAGAACTGCCGCCGTCGGCGGAGACGGGTGCCTGGAAGGAGTACTGCAGACCACTTCCGTCGCCGGGGTCGGAGAGATAGCGCAGTTGCAGGGACGAGAAGTCGATCCCGCCGGGCGCCTGGGGCACGGGCTGCGTCAGCGCTCGGCTCAGGCCGTCGGCGGTGCCGCCCGCGGTGTCGCTCTCTCCGCACGGGTCGGCCGCCGTCGGTGCTTTGCGCGGAGCGGTCAGCGCGTTGGTCGTCAGCTGGGAACGCATGCCCAGGGCCTGGCCGTCACACGGTTTGGCGGAGCGGGGGTTCCGGAAGAACTGGTTCTCCTTCCTCATCTGCAGCATCCGCTGCTGCTCCGCGGCCTTGCGCTGCTTGCTCAGCTGCTTCTGTGCCGCCACCTCCCGGGCCACGGTGGCCTCCTCGGCGCGGGCACTCGCCTTGGCACTGTTGATCAGATCGTTCATCTCGTCGGCCGAGCCCAAGCCGTCCACGACGGCGTACATGACATCAGTGGTGGCAGGGATCCTGCCCGCACACCGCGGCTTGCACGGCGAACGATCGCTGTAGATCACGAAGAGCCGTTCCTCGGCCACCGGTTTGCGCGCGTTCTGACTCAGGAAGGCCAGGTCCCAGACGAGGATGTGCTCTTCGGAGTGGTTGCCGACCACGCCCGCCGAGGCCTCGTTGGCGCGCGGGACGACGACGAACTTCTTGATCCCGGGGCGTGCTTCCATGTGTAACCGCTCGTACAGCGCAGGGTCGTCGTGCTTCAACGCGGCGGTCTCCACCACTTCCAGGCCCCGGGTGTCCACGTCGTCGAGTCCCGTGATGTCCACGAACCCGATCGCGACGTTCCGCGACCCGTCGATCCGTTGTGGGTTCGCGCCCCCTTCGAGCTGTGACCGGTGGCCCCACACCGCCTGCCGGTACACGTACGACCGGTGACCGATGGGATCGCGGTACCAGTCGCCGTCGATCCGGGTCATCGATCTGCCGGACGGGGCGGGTTTGCGGTCCCTTTCCGCCGTGGGTTTCTGGGTGCGGACCGACGACTGCGTCTGCGCCCCGGCGGACGCCTCCGCGGGGCCGCCGCCCGCACCCAGCAGTAAACCGAGCATCAGCACGGATGCGGCCAGGTCCCGCGGCCCGGTGCGTCGTCTGGTCAATGACATGTCGCTCCCCCTGATTCCGTTGGTCGGCGAGCCGCGTCCGGCCCGTCGGGGGAGGGCTTTCCCTCCGCCGAACACCCCAATGCCTCCACATGCACCGGCACGTGGCGTGACGTGACCGTTGAGGGGCTCGCCGCCGGGCCCGTCACAGCAGTCTTGCCCGCGCGTTCACCTCCCGCACCCGCGCCCTCAGCGCCTCCCCCGGTGTCGCCGGCCGCACGTCTCCGGGCGGGCAGTCCCACTCCCTGCCACCGCCCGGCGGCCGCAGTTGCACATACGTGCCGACCTGCCCATCAGGATGCCGACCCGCCCGTCCCGGACGTCGACGACGTACCCGCCTTCGCCCGGCGCGCTCACTTCTCCAGCCCCTGCAGCACGGCCGCCAGCCGCAGGGCCGTGTCCAGGTCGCAGCGCCCCAGGTCGATCAGCGGATACGGCGCCTCGCCCGCGAGCGACACCACATCCACCCGCAGCGACGGCAACGTCACCGACACCACCTCCAGCCCGGCCCTGAGCTGCGCCACCACCTCCTCGGCCGTCCGCAGCCGCTCGGCCGATCGCACCACCGTCATGCCCTCCGCACCTCCAGTACACAGTGTTCCGATTCCTCACCCAGCGTGTACAAGCGCGGGCTAGCCTGGGAAGAGACGGCGGCCCAACAACGCGACCTGTCGATCGGGGAGTTGCACCATGCCCGGACCCAAGGACCTCGACCCGTCGACCTCGCCGCGCGCCCTGCTCGGCGCGGAGCTGCGCCACGCCCGCACAAGAGCCGGCCTCACGCAGGACGAGCTGGGTGAGCCGATGTTCGTCAGCGGCTCCTACATCGGACAGATGGAAGCCGGCACGCGCCGCATCCTCCCCGAGCACGCCGTGCGCCTGGACGAGGTCCTGGGCACGGATTCCTTCTTCACCCGCAACTGCGAGGTGTCCAACAAGTCGCGCTATCCGGACCACTTCGCCGAGGCGGCGGAGGCGGAAGCGGCGGCGGAGACCATCAAGGAGTACGCGCCGCTGCTCATCCCGGGCCTGCTCCAGACGGAGGCGTACGCACGGGCCGTGTTCCGCGCGTACCAGCCGACGGCCCCGAACCGGTCATCGACGAGCTGGTGGCGGCGAGGCTGGACCGCGCACGCCTGTTGACCGATCCAACAACGCCGTTGTTGTGGGCAGTGTTCGACGAGGCTGCCTTACGGAGGAAGACGGGCGGTCCGGCGGTGATGACCGGGGCGCTGCGCCACGTGGCGGACCTGGCGCGACGGCACCGGATCATCGTCCAGGTCGTGCCGTTCGCGACGGGCGCGCACGCCTCGATGAACGGCGCGCTCAAACTGATGTCCTTCCCGGACGCGCCCCCGCTCGCCTATCTCGAAAGCCCCGGCGCTGGCCAGTTGGAGGACGATCCGGCCACGGTCACCCGCCACCAGCTGACCTACGATCTCGTCAGGGCCAGCGCACTGTCGCCGGAAACGTCCCTGGCCCTGATCGAGTCAGTGGCGGAGGATTACGCGCATGAAGACGAGCAGCCTTGAGTACGACCTGACGACGGCCGTCTGGCACAAGTCCAGCCACAGCGGCGGCGACTGCCTCGAAGTCGCCACCTGGCGCAAGTCGACCTACAGCGGCGGCGATGGCGGCAACTGCCTCGAAGTCGCGGACGGCCACCCGGACATCGTCCCCGTCCGTGACTCCAAGGACCCCGACGGCCCGCACCTCGCGTTCCCCGCCGCCGCCTGGTCGGCCTTCGTCGCCGACCTCAAGCGCGGCTGAGTCAGTAGTTCCGGAGCTCAAGTCCCGAGATTCGAGCGCTCTTGACAATGATCAGGGCGGTGGGGCCTGTTTCAACCCACCCACCCGCCCTGTCGAGTTGACGTCACGCGACCGACTTGCCACGCAGCGTCATCACGCTCTAGCGTTCCGATAAACGAACAACCCCCGCCAGGTGCTGGAACACCTGCGGGGGTCTGACCATCAAGATCGAAAGAGACTCGATCCATGGCTGACTGCCAGCTTAGTGCTGCCCCGCATCCCCTCGCCAACCCCGGCTACGGCAAGCGTCTCGCGCCGGATCAACGTCCCCGCACGGACCACGACTTCGACCACCTCCCGAAGCGGGACCGGCCCCTCGCCGCGTACATCGACAAGCTCGCCGAGAACAGCGACATCTCGGTGAAGACGCTGGCCAAGCACACCACCTACGGCCAGTACGCCACCGCCCGTATCCTCAGCCGCCTCATCGAGGCCGGTCATTTGCGGCGCGGTCTCGAGCTGGTGGAGAGCGAGGCGGGATCGCTCCTGTGGGTGACCCGCACCTGGTGGTCCCGTACCGCGCGCGACGATGCCTGGTGGGCGGCGTTCCAGCGCGGTGACGTGCCCGTGGAGAAGCGCCGGCCGACCCGCTCGCGGTCGTACGTCCTGCTGGCGGCGCTGGGCCGTGAGCAGCCGGTGATGTCGCTGTCGCACGCCGAGTGCGAGGCGCTCGCGCCGCTCGTGGAGGAGTGGTTCGCGCGCGGCTCGGACGCCCGCCGGATCACCCAGGCGCTGACGGCCGGCCTGCCGTCGCCCGTGCACGCCCCCGCCGCGCTCGCCCGCCGCCGCCTGATCGACAAGCTGCCGCCGGAGCCGGTGCGTGTGCCGCCGCCGATCCGGGTCCTCGAATGCGCCAAGTGCGGGGCCCCGGGCCGGTCCGACGCGTTGGTGGACGGCGCCTGCGCCCGCTGCCGCGGAACGTCCCCGCCCTCACCACCGACTCTCCCCGCCGCCCGCGTCCGCGCCCACGCCGCCGAGGCCCGCGCGGCGGCGACCCGCGCGCTCGAAACGACCGCCGGCCCCACGGCGGCCGTGACCAGCACCGATCCGCAGCGCGCGACAGAGGCCCCGCCCCGGCGTTGAATGGAACCCATGGGTGTCGAACGCGGTTCGGGACACCGCAGGAGTCGAGCGCTCACCGCAGCGGTCATGGCTTCCCTGCTGGCGACGACCTGTGTCACGGCCGCCGACGCTGCAACGCCACCCCCACCACGGCCCCAGCTGACCGACACACAGGTGAACAACGCGGTCGCACGGCTCGACAGCATCGTCCTCGACGGCATGAAGCGGACCGGCGTGCCGGGCGTGGCCGTTGCGGTCGTCCACAAGGACCGGGTCGTCCACATCCGGGGCTTCGGCGAACGGGAGGCCGGCAAGCCCGGAGCCGTCACGCCGGACACGGTGTTCCAGCTCGCGTCGGTGTCGAAGCCACTGGCCTCGACCGTCGTCGCCGGAGCGGTCGGCGACAAGGCGATCGCCTGGGACGACCCCGTGGCCGGACACCTCCCCGGCTTTGCCCTCAACGACCGGTGGGTGACCGAACACGTCACCTTCGCCGACCTGTTCTCGCACCGCAGCGGCCTGCCCGACCACGCGGGCGATCTGCTCGAGGACCTCGGCTATGGCCGCGGCTACGTGCTTTCGCGCCTGCGTCACGAGCCCCTGGCACCCTTCCGTGCCTCGTACGCGTACACCAACTTCGGCGTCACGGCCGCCTGCGAGGCCGTGGCCAATACGAAGAACACTCCCTGGGAGGATCTGGCCGAGGACACGCTCTACGCCCCGGCCGGCATGAACTCCACGAGCTCCCGTTTCGCCGACTACGAGCAGGCGGGCAACAAGGCGGTCATGCACGTCAAGGCGGACGGCGACTGGGAGCCGAAGTACGTACGCGACACCGACGTCACCTCCGCCGCCGGCGGAGTCAGCTCGACGGCCCGCGACATGACCCGCTGGATGCGCCTGCAACTGGCGGGCG
Source organism: Streptomyces sp. NPDC096176 (assembly GCF_044763255.1). Taxonomy (NCBI): domain Bacteria; kingdom Bacillati; phylum Actinomycetota; class Actinomycetes; order Kitasatosporales; family Streptomycetaceae; genus Streptomyces; species Streptomyces sp. NPDC096176. The sequence continues at coordinate 476,478 of NZ_JBIWFV010000005.1, forward strand.
GCACACTCGGCGACGACCAGATCATCCCCACGGCCCCGCTCGCCCGCACCCACCTCCCCGCGATCGTCTCCCAGCCCCCCGCCAACCCTGCCGGCCGCGCAGGCTTCTACGGCCTCGGGTGGAACGTGGGCTACGACGCCCAGGGCAGACTCCGGCTCGGCCACTCCGGCGCGTTCGCCCTCGGCGCCAACACCAACGTCAGCATGCTGCCGAGCGAAGAGCTGGGCATCGTCGTCCTCACCAACGGGGAGCCGGTGGGTCTCGCGGACGCCATCTCGTTCAACTTCTACGACACGGCCCAGTACGGAGAGCCGGCCAGCGACTGGCTGACCAGGATCGGCAAGGTCTACGAGCAGGAAGAGCAGAAGGCCCGCTCCCCCACCGACTACACCAGGCCACCGTCCGACGCGGCCAACGCACAGCCCGACGACACGTACACAGGGACCTACCGCAACGACTACTACGGTCCCCTGACAGTCACCGCCGCGGCCGACGGCAGGCTCATCCTCCAACTGGGACCGAAACCTCAGCGGTTCCCGCTCACCCACTACGACGGGAACACCTTCAGCTTCACCACGGTGGGCGAGAACGCGGTCGGCCCGACCGGCGTCACCTTCACCGTCCACTCGGCCGGCAAGGCCTCGAAGGTCCGCGTGGAAAGCCTCGACAAGACGGGTCTCGGCACGTTCACACGCGAGTAGCGCACGCAACGAAACGCGCCGGCGCTTCCCCGAAGAGCCGACGCGTCGCCCTCGATATCGAGAGGCCCGAGGCCCGTCTCCGAGCGTAAGATCGGGCCCATGAGCCGACGACGACATTGATCCACCGCAGCGGGTCCAGGAACGGGCTGTCGCGGGCCGCCGCACGGGTGAGCACCCGGCGTCCCCCGTCCGTTCCTCCGAAGGACCACACGCATGCTCGCCTCTTCGTCGTGCCCGTCCGACCCCCGCGTCCGCAGTCTGCGGCGAAGGCTGTACGCCTACGCGGGCCTTGAGGACTTCGTCCTCCTCTATCCGCTCTACGCCCTGCTGTTCGCCGAGAACGGCCTGACCACCGCCGAGATCTCCTCGCTCTTCGCCATCTGGTGCATCGTCGGCCTCGTGGTGGAAGTGCCGTCCGGCGTGTGGGCCGACGTCGTGTCCCGCCGCGCCATGATGGTCGTCGGCCCGTTGCTGACGGCCGTCGGTTTCGCCCTGTGGGCCCTGACGCCCTCGTACCTCACCTACGCCACCGGCTTCACGCTCTGGGCCGTCGGCGGCTCCCTGCGGTCCGGCTCGACGGAAGCCCTCGTCCACGACGAGCTCGAACGGCTCGGCGCCGCCGACCGGTACGGGCAGATCATGGGCAGGGCCGCCGCGGTGGGCATGGCGGCGACGGCCGCCGCCACCGCCGCCGCCGCGCCCGCGCTCGCCTTCGGCGGTCACGCCCTGGTGTGGGGCGCCAGCATCGCCACCTGCCTGCTGTGCGCGGCGGCCGGCGCGACGCTCCCCGAACACCGCGCCGCCGTCCACCGCGAGAAGGCCGAACGGCCCGGTTGCATCGCGACGTTGTGCGCCGGAATCACAGAGGTGCGCGGCAGCCGGGCCGTCCGGCGGACGATGATCCTCGCCGTCGTGATCACCTCGGTATGGGGTGCGCTGGACGAGTACGTGCCGTTGCTGGCCGCTTCCACCGGCGTCGCGGACGAGACCGTCCCGCTGCTGGTGCTCATGGTGTGGGTCGGCGTGACGCTCGGCTCGCTGCTGGTGGGGCCGGGGGAACGGCTCTCCGGCCGCGCCCTCGGCGCGATGGTCGCGGCAGCGGCGGTGGCGCTCGGGGCGGGCGCCCTGTCCTGCACGGCCGCCGGATTCGCGGCTCTCGGGGCGGCGTTCCTGGTCTTCCAGCTGGCGGACGTGCTGGCCGACGCCCGCCTCCAGGCGGCCATCACCGGGCCGAGTCGTGCGACCGTCACCTCGCTGACCGGCCTGGGCACCAACGTCGCCTCCCTGCTGGCCTTCGGTGCGTACGCGGCCCTGTCCCCGCACGCGTCGCACGGCACGGTCTTCGCCCTGCTGGCCCTGCCGTACCTGGCGGTAGCCGTCGCCCTGGGCCGCCCTGTGCCGTCGACGAACCCGACCCCGGCGCCCTCCGGGCAGGTGGCGGAGTAGGAACCGGTCGAGGACGTCGGCACGAACAAGCCGCTTGCCACACACCACCCCGGCACGTACGGTTTTCTGTACGTACAGGATTATGTACATGATGGGAGCCGACGATGCGCACGATGACCTACACCGAGTCCCGGGCGAAGTACGCCGAGACGCTCAACGCGGTGGTCGACGACCGCGAAGAGGTCATAGTGACCCGGTCCGGTCGCGAGCCGGTGGTGATCGTGGCGCTCGCGGAATACGAGTCCTTGAAGGAGACCGCTTACCTTCTGCGCAGTCCCGAGAACGCCCGACGCCTGCTGGCATCCATCGACCGCCTGGAGAACGGCGGCGGCACCGTCCGGGAGCTTGCCGAATGAAGTTCGTCTGGGACGAGTCGAGCTGGGCGGACTACGTCTGGTGGCAAGCCCAGGACCGCAAGGTCCTCAAGCGGATCAACACCCTGCTCCAGGACATCGCCCGCAACGGCAACGAGGGCATCGGCAAGCCCGAGCCGCTGAGGCACGGCTTCCAGGGCTACTGGTCCCGCCGCATCACCGACGAGCACAGGCTCGTTTACAAAATCGTCGACGACGAGATCCGGGTCGCCGCCTGCAGGTACCACTACGAGCGCTGAGGCAGGACCCCCGCACCCTCCGGGCCCGCCCGAGGGACGCTCGACACCGAGAAGCTGAAGGGGTACGCGGACTGACGGGCGTGCGCGGAAACGCCCGAGGGCGGCACCCCCTGGGAGTGGGGTGCCGCCCTCGGTCAAGGACGGTTGATCAACCTGTCGGTCGATCAGAAGTCCATGTCACCGCCCGGCATGCCGCCACCGGCAGGCGCGGCGGCCTTCTCCGGCTTGTCGGCGATGACGGCCTCGGTGGTGAGGAACAGCGCCGCGATGGAGGCCGCGTTCTGCAGGGCAGAGCGGGTCACCTTCGCGGGGTCGATGATGCCCTCGGCGATCATGTCGACGTACTCGCCGGTCGCGGCGTTGAGACCGTGACCGACGGGCAGGTTGCGCACCTTCTCGACGATGACGCCACCCTCGAGACCACCGTTGACGGCGATCTGCTTGAGCGGGGCCTCGAGCGCGAGCTTCACGGCGTTGGCGCCGGTCGCCTCGTCACCCGTCAGCTCGAGCTTCTCGAAGACCGAGGAGGCCTGGAGCAGGGCCACGCCACCACCGGCGACGATGCCCTCCTCGACGGCCGCCTTCGCGTTGCGAACGGCGTCCTCGATGCGGTGCTTGCGCTCCTTGAGCTCGACCTCGGTCGCGGCGCCGGCCTTGATGACGGCCACGCCGCCGGCCAGCTTCGCGAGGCGCTCCTGGAGCTTCTCACGGTCGTAGTCCGAGTCGCTGTTCTCGATCTCGGCGCGGATCTGGTTGACGCGACCGGCGACCTGCTCGCTGTCACCGGCACCGTCGACGATCGTGGTCTCGTCCTTGGTGATGACGACCTTGCGGGCGCGGCCCAGCAGGTCCAGGCCGGCGTTCTCGAGCTTGAGGCCGACCTCCTCGGAGATGACCGTGCCGCCCGTGAGGATGGCGATGTCGTTCAGCATGGCCTTGCGACGGTCGCCGAAGCCCGGGGCCTTGACGGCGACGGACTTGAAGGTGCCGCGGATCTTGTTCACGACGAGCGTGGACAGAGCCTCGCCCTCGACGTCCTCGGCGATGATCAGCAGCGGCTTGCCGGACTGCATGACCTTCTCCAGCAGCGGAAGAAGGTCCTTCACGTTGCCGACCTTGGAGTTGACGATCAGGATGTACGGGTCGTCCAGGGACGCCTCCATACGCTCCATGTCGGTGGCGAAGTACGCCGAGATGTAGCCCTTGTCGAAGCGCATACCCTCGGTGAGCTCCAGCTCCAGACCGAAGGTCTGGGACTCCTCGACGGTGATGACGCCTTCCTTGCCGACCTTGTCCATGGCCTCGGCGATGAGCTCGCCGATCTGGGTGTCGGCGGCGGAGATGGAGGCGGTGGAGGCGATCTGCTCCTTGGTCTCCACGTCCTTGGCCTGCTCGAGCAGGGCACCGGAGACGGCCTCGACGGCCTTCTCGATGCCGCGCTTCAGGGCCATCGGGTTGGCGCCGGCGGCCACGTTGCGCAGACCCTCGCGGACGAGCGCCTGGGCGAGGACGGTCGCGGTGGTCGTACCGTCACCGGCGACGTCGTCCGTCTTCTTGGCGACTTCCTTGACCAGCTCGGCGCCGATCTTCTCGTACGGGTCCTCGAGCTCGATCTCCTTGGCGATGGAAACACCATCGTTGGTGATCGTGGGGGCGCCCCACTTCTTCTCGAGGACGACGTTCCGGCCCTTGGGGCCAAGGGTGACCTTGACGGCGTCGGCGAGCTGGTTCATCCCGCGCTCGAGACCGCGCCGTGCCTCCTCGTCGAACGCGATGATCTTGGCCATGTGAAGTGGTCCTCCCGGACTGGGGTGGATTGCTTCGGATCGCATCCGGTGCCCGCGACGGACGGCCTGCGTGCCCTGTGGTTCCTTGCCCCACCGGGTGTGCGGACCTCACCGACCCGATCCAAGTTCTGTCACTCTCACTGGGAGAGTGCTAACGCCAATGATTAGCACTCGACCCCCGAGAGTGCAAGCGGCTTCGAAGAAGCCTCGATGCGGCGCGGCGGTCGGGAGACGGAGGGCGCAAGGACTTCGAGGATGCGGACACGCCGGGCGCGGACACGCAGGGCGCGGACACGCAGGGCGCGCCCTGCGCGCACGCACGAGGGGCCCGCCTCCCGTGACCGGGATGCGGGCCCCTCGCGCGTGAGTGCGTCGGTGGCCGATCGCGCCTGGAACAGATCAGACGGCGAGCTTCACCATGTCCGCCTGCGGACCCTTCTGGCCCTGCGAGATCTCGAATTCGACTCGCTGACCTTCTTCAAGGGTGCGGTACCCGTCCATCTGGATCGCGCTGTAGTGGACGAAAACATCCGCACCACCGTCGACCGCGATGAAGCCGTACCCCTTCTCCGCGTTGAACCACTTGACGGTGCCCTGAGCCATGCCTAACTCCCCTATTACTGGCCCTTGCGCAGGACCGCACTTCGCGACCCTGGGTCAGACCTCCACCCCAGCAGGAGGGGTGTGCGCCGGAACGCGTCGACCGCGGCTGAATGTATCCGCCCAACTGCCCTCTGCAACAGGTCAGTCGGACGAGAAATCTGGGCAGGACCGAACGGCCGATTCATATGAATTCATGTAATTCCGGGGCAAGTCGGGCCCGGCAAATGACGCCTAAGAGGCAATTCGATCGCACAGTTTGGCCGCATTCTTGCGGAACTTGAAGGCATTCTCGAGCGGCCGGCGGAGGGGGCTTCCCAGACCCTATCGCGCTCAACCATGCAGAATTGCCCCCTCCGCTTCTCTTGCGGAGGGGGCAATTTCTGTAACTGCGGGTAAATCTCTGGGGAAGGCTCAGTCGCCCGACCCTCTATTTCCGTCAGCCGCCGGCGACCGCGGGAATGATCGACACGCCCGCGCCGTCCGGCGTGGCGGTCTCCAGACCCTGCTCGAAACGGACGTCGTCGTCGTTCACGTAGACGTTGACGAAACGGCGCAGCTTGCCCTGGTCGTCCAGGACACGGGCGGCGATGCCGGTGTGGTTCTTCTCCAGGTCCGCGATGACCTCGGCGAGGGTCGCGCCCTTCGCCGGGACCTCGGCCTGGCCGCCCGTGTACGTACGGAGAATGGTGGGGATGCGGACGTTGACACTCATGTTCGTCACCTCTCGGCGGAGTACGGCGGGTTGCGGATTCAGTGAGCGGCCAGGCCCGCGTCGCGGAACGCGTCCAGGCTCGGGCGGATGACGGCGGTCGCCTGCGAGGTCTCCGCGACCGCGTCGAGGGTCTTGAGGCCGTCACCGGTGTTGAGGACGACGGTGGTGAGCGCCGGGTCGAGGACGCCCGCCTCGATCAACTTCTTCGTCACGCCCACGGTCACGCCACCCGCCGTCTCGGCGAAAATGCCCTCGGTGCGGGCCAGCAGCTTGATCGCGTCGACGACCTGCTCGTCGTTGACGTCCTCGACCGCGCCGCCCGTGCGGCGCGCGATGTCCAGCACGTACGGCCCGTCGGCCGGGTTGCCGATGGCGAGCGACTTGGCGATGGTGTTCGGCTTCTGCGGGCGCACGACGTCGTGCCCGGCCTTGAAAGCCGTGGACACCGGCGAGCAGCCCTCGGCCTGGGCGCCGAAGATCTTGTACGGCTTGTCCTCGACGAGTCCGAGCTTGATGAGCTCCTGCAGACCCTTGTCGATCTTCGTCAGCTGGGAGCCGGACGCGATCGGGACGACGAGCTGGTCGGGCAGCCGCCAGCCGAGCTGCTCGCAGATCTCGTACGCGAGTGTCTTGGAGCCCTCCGCGTAGTACGGGCGCAGGTTGACGTTGACGAAGCCCCAGCCCTCACCCAGCGGGTCGCCGATGAGTTCCGAGCAGAAGCGGTTCACGTCGTCGTAGTTGCCCTCGATACCGACGAGTTCGCCGCCGTACACCGCGGCCATGACGACCTTGCCCTGCTCGAGGTCGTGCGGGATGAACACGCAGGAGCGGAAGCCGGCCCGCGCGGCGGCGGCGCCGACCGCGCCGGCGAGGTTGCCGGTGGAGGAGCAGGAGAGCGTGGTGAAGCCGAAGGCGCGAGCGGCCTCGATGGCCTGGGCGACGACGCGGTCCTTGAAGGAGTGCGTCGGGTTGCCGGAGTCGTCCTTGATGAACAGGCCGCCGGTGACGCCCAGTTCGCGGGCGAGGTTGTCGGCCTTGACGAGCTTGGTCCAGCCCGGGTTCAGGTTGGGCTTGTCGGCCACGTCGACGGGGACGGGCAGCAGGGGGGCGTAGCGCCAGATGTTGGCGGGGCCCGCCTCGATCTGTGCGCGGAGCTTCTCGACGTCGCCGCTCGGCAGGTCGTAGGCGACTTCGAGCGGCCCGAAACACTCGGCGCAGGCGAAGATCGGTCCGAGTGCGAAGCGCTGTCCGCACTCGCGGCACGAAAGTGCGGCGGCGGGTCCGAGATCCACGGGCGTGGTGGCGGGGGTGCTTGCGACAGTCTGCGCAGCCATGATGGCGAGGCCCTTTCTCCTCATCTTCCTCGTGACGCACTTCGCCACAAGACGGAATTGGCACCTTCCCCACCGTGACCTCGCGGTCGGCGGGAGGGTTGCCGGGGCTTCAACGGGCCGTTCCCTCTGCCCCTCTGGATGAGCGGTATGGCACCGGACATGCGGTCCGGGCGTTTGTGTGCGTCGACCCCCCGAGATGCGAGGGTCGTTCGCGTTGCTCAAGACTGTAACCGAACCCTCGGACGGTTGAGATAGTCGTCCGACCCGCGAGATGGATCACACGACCTACTGTCAAGGGAGACGCGACGTGCTCGATGAGGTGGCGCGTTGGTTGAGCCGGCGCTCCTGGTCCGCATCCGACCGCTCGCTCGACCGGCTGATATCCGCCAAGGTCAGGCAAGGGTCGACGGTCAGTGTCGTGCTACCAGCGCTGAACGAGGAAGCGACGGTCGCAGACATCGTCACGATCATCCGCCGGGAGCTCATGGAGGCCGTGCCGCTCGTCGACGAGCTGGTGGTGATCGACTCGGCCTCGAGCGACCGCACGTCCGAGGTGGCCGCCGCGGCCGGGGCCCGGGTGGTGCACCGGGACTCGATCCTGCCGGGACTGCCCGCCGTGGCCGGCAAGGGAGAGGTGCTCTGGCGGTCACTCATGGTGACGAGCGGCGACATCGTCTGCTTCGTCGACGCGGATCTCCGCGACTTCTCCCCCGACTTCGTCTCCGGCATCGTCGGTCCGCTGCTGACCGAGCCCGAGGTCCAGTTCGTCAAGGCCATGTACGACCGCCCGCTGGGCGGGGGCGCCGCGCCCGGCCCCGACGGGACACCGGCCCAGGGCGGCCGGGTGACCGAGCTGGTGGCCCGCCCGCTGCTCAATCTGCACTGGCCGCAGCTCGCCGGCTTCGTCCAGCCGCTGGGCGGCGAGTACGCGGCACGGCGCTCCCTGCTGGAGCGACTGCGCTTCCCCGTCGGCTACGGCGTGGAGCTCGGCCTGCTGATCGACTCGCTGAACCTGGTCGGCCTGGACGCCCTCGCGCAGGTCGACGTCGGCACCCGCAAGCACCGCCACCAGGACGGGCAGGCGCTCGGCAGGATGGCCGCGACGATCTACCGCACGGCCCAACTGCGACTGTCCCGGCCTCACTTGGTGCGCCCGTCGATCACCCAGTTCGAGCGGGTCGACGACGGCTTCGCGCCACGGACCTACCAGGTGGACACCGAGGAACGTCCGCCAATGCTCGAGATCGGTGAGTACGCGGCGCGTCGCGCGGCATAAGCAGGAACCGCCGGTCATTTTGCATACATTTCCGATGTATGGGACTCATCGGATTTCTTGCACCGGCGCGCGGCAGGCACCGCAGGGCCACGCCCTTTGTCGGCCGCGAGCGGCTGACCCGGCTCATCGGCACGCTGGCGGTCACCGCCGCCGCGACTCTCGGCCCGGCCGCCCCTACGACGGCACTGGCGGCCCCCGCGGCGTCGGTGGCTCCGGCGGAGCAGGACACGCCCCGCGAACACCACGTGGAGATGGCCCGCACCGGCGGCACGGCGGAACAGCTGTGGCTGCTCGGCGGTGTCGCGCTGAGCCTCACCGCGGTCGGCATCGTCGCGGTGGCAGCCGCCCGCGGCCGCCGCCGCGACCACTGACCCCGCACCTGGGCCCGGCCCGCCCAAGGGCGCGCAAGCCCCGGACGCAAGCCACCCGCACCGGCCGTGCCCGAGCGAGGCCCGGCCCGCGGCCCGCGACCCGCCCGAAACCACACGTTTGAGGCCCGGCGGTACGGGCTAGGGTTCGGCACATGGTCTCCGACGCAGCACAGATCCTCGTCGCGTCCAACCGCGGCCCTGTCTCGTACACGCTGACCGAGGACGGAGGGCTCGACGCCCGCCGCGGCGGTGGAGGGCTCGTCTCCGGCCTGTCGGCCATCGGCTCCGACGCACAGTCGCTGTGGGTGTGTTCGGCGCTGAGCGAGGGCGACCGGGAGGCGGTACGGCGCGGGGTGGGAGAGCCCGGTGTACGGATGCTCGACATCGACGCGGCCGTCCACGCCGCCGCGTACAACGGCATCGCCAACTCGGTGCTGTGGTTCGTCCACCACATGCTGTACCAGACGCCCCTGGAGCCGGCCTTCGACCAGGACTTCCGGCGGCAGTGGAGCGCGTACCGGCTGTGCAACCGGGCCTTCGCCGAGGCGATCGCCGCGGAGGCCGCCGACGACGCGGTGGTCCTGGTGCAGGACTACCACCTGGCGCTGGTACCCGGCATGGTCCGCGAAATCCGCCCCGACCTGCGGATCGGGCACTTCTCGCACACCCCGTGGGCGCCGCCCGAGTACTTCGGGATGCTGCCGGACGACATCGCGGAGGAGTTGCTGCTGGGGATGCTGGGCGCGGACCGCCTGGGGTTCCTCACCAAGCGCTGGCTGCACTCGTTCCAGCGCTGCGCCTCTTCCGTGCTGTCCCAGTACGACGGGGCGTCGCTGTGGCCCAAGGACCACGAGCCGGCCTTCGAGTACCGGATGCCCGGCCACGGCCGCAGACGGACCCGGCTCGGGGTGCACGGCCTCGGAGCCGACGCCGACTTCCTGCGCGAGCGCGCCGCCCGGCCGGACGTCGAGGAGCGCATGGCCGCCCTGCGCGAGCAGGTCGGAGAGGGCCGCAGGACGATCGTGCGCGTCGACCGCACCGAGCTGTCCAAGAACATCGTCCGGGGGCTGCTGGCCTACCGGGAGCTGCTGGAGCAGCACCCCGAGTGGCGCGAGCGGGTCGTGCACATCGCGCTCGCCTATCCCTCGCGCCAGGATCTCGCGGTCTACCGCGACTACACGGCCGAGGTCTCCCGGCTGGCCGACGAGATCAACGCCCAGTACGGCACGGACGGCTGGACCCCGGTCGTCGTGCACGTCAAGGACGACTTCGCCCGCTCACTGGCCGCGTACCGGATGGCCGACGTGGCCCTCGTGAACCCCATCAGGGACGGCATGAACCTGGTCGCCAAGGAGGTCCCCGTCGTCACCGACCTCGGCTGCGCCCTGGTGCTGTCGCGGGAGGCCGGCGCCCACGAGGAGCTCGGCGACGAGGCGATCACCGTCAACCCGTACGACGTCAGCGGCACGGCCGCGGCCCTGCACGAGGCGCTGTCCATGCCCGCCGACGAACGGGCCGAGCGCTCCAAGCGCCTCGCGGCGGCAGCGACCGCGCTGCCGCCGCGGCAGTGGTTCCTCGACCAGCTGGACGCACTGCGCGAGGGCGCCTAGCTAGGACCTCGTGCCCTCCTGGATCCGCCGCGCCAGGGCGGCGAGGAAGTCGACCAGCTCCGCAGGGCCGGGCAGCAACAGGTCGGCGCGCTCTGCCAGTTCGGGGACCTCGGCGCCACCGCTGCACAGCAGCAGACCGGGCAGGCCGTCCGAGCGGAGCTTGTCGACGGCGCCGTACGCGGGCAGGTCGCCCAGGTCGTCACCGGCGTAGAGCACGACCTCGGCACCGACCTCGCGCACGTACTCGGACAGCGCCACGCCCTTGTCCATGCCGGGCGGGCGCAGTTCCAGGACCATACGGCCCGGCTCCAGGATCAGGCCGTGCCGGGAGGCAAGCGCGGCGAGGGGTTCGCGCAGGGCGTCGAAAGCGGCCTGGGGGTCCTCGGCGCGGCGGGTGTGGACCGCGACGGAACGGCCCTTCTCCTCGATCCAGGTGCCCTGCCAGGCCCCGATCCCGTCGAGGAAGCCGGGGAGCTCGGACCGGACGGCCGCGACGCCCGGGTCGGGGGCCGGCGCTCTCACGGTCCCGGTGACCGCGTCCCAGCGTTCCGCGCCGTAGTGGCCGAGGACGACGAGGTGGTCCAGGCCGTCGACACCGGCGAAGCCGCCGTAGCGGACGGCGACCCCGGCGGGCCGGCCGGTGACCACGGCGACGGAAGCCACGTGCGGCGCGAGCGCGGCCAGTGCGGGGACGGCGCGTTCGTGGGCGCGCGCCTGCTCGGGGTCGGCCACGATCTCGGCGAGGGTGCCGTCGAAGTCGAGAGCGATCACCGCCCTGTCGGGCCGGTCGAGGAGCGCCGCGAGGCCCTCACGGCCGGCTGGAGTGGACGGCGTCGGCATGGAGTCTGCGTACTCTGCGTGCGGGGAGCTGCCCATGCGTCCGACCCTAGCGGCGACTTCTCCTCGCGTCCCTCACACGCCGAAGCCGGTTGACGGTCACCGGGTCGTGGGCAAGGGCGCGGGCGTCGTCGAGAAGGGCGTTGAGCAGCTGGTAGTAGCGGACCGGGGAGATGCCGAGCTGCTCCCTGATCGCCCGCTCCTTGGCGCCGGGCCCCGGCCAGGAACGCCGTTCCATGGCCAGGACGGCCCGGTCGCGCTCGGAGAGCTCCTGGTCGTCGGTCATACGATCCAACATATCGGCGGGCACTGACGGTCCGGTCCATGTACGGGGTGCGGGGCGTACGGGGTGCGGGGCCCGGCGCACCTCGGGGCGTCTACTCGGCGCTCTCGGCCGTCTTGGCGTCGCGGGATATCCGTTCCAGCGTGCGGGTGGGGCTGCCGCCGGGGCCCACGGCGTCGCCGATGTTCTTCTTGATGTTCTCGCTGGCCGACGCCCATGACGTCTTGCCGACCGGCGGGAGCACGGAGCCCGGGAGCACCTCCAGGAACTTCTTGAGGTGCGCCTGTTCCGGGTCGTCCTCCATCGCGTCCCGGGCGGAGACCGTCACCGGCAGCAGGTCGTTCTGACCGGCGAACTCGAGGACGTTCTTGTCGGTGAAGAGGAAGTCGAGGAATTTGCCGATCTCCTCGCGGTGACCGTTCTGCTTGAAGCCCATGATCCAGTCGGCCACGCCCATCGACGCCTCGGCCTTGCCCTGCCGGCCGGGCAGCGCGACCGTGCCGACGTCGACGCCCGCCTTCTCGGCCGCCCGCAGCAGGGAGGGGTGGCCGTTCAGCATGCCGACCTCGCCGCGGGTGAACGCGGCGAAAGCGTCCTTGCGGTTGAGCTCGCCGGGAGCGACCGGGCCGGTGAGCTTCTCGTCGACCAGGTTCTCCTTCAGCCACTCGAAGGTGTTGATGTTCTGATCCGAGGCGATGGCGTACCTGCCGAGCTCGTCGGTGTAGCCGCCACCGCCGCTGAGCAGCCACATCTGCGTCTCCGCCTGGGCCTCCTCGGGGCCGAGCGGCAGCGCGAAGGGGTACGTGACGTCGGTGTTGAGCTTCAGCTTCTCCGCGTCCGCCTGCAGCTCCGCCCAGGTGTCGGGGGTCCCGGTGATCCCGGCCTCCTCGAAGAGCTCCTTGTTGTAGAAGAGCAGCCTGGTGGAGGCGACGAACGGCAGCCCGTACTGGACGCGCTTCGTCTCGCCCGCGTCGACGAGCGGCGGGAGGAAGTTGGACTGGACAGGGATGGAGAGCATCTGGTCGGCGGAGTACAGCTTGTCCGCCGCGGCGTAGTCGGCGTAGGCGCCGATCTGCGCGATGTCGGGGGCCTCACCGGCCTTGACCATCTCGGCGACCTTGCGGTCCACGTCGTTCCACGACTCGATCTGGACCTCGACGTCGATGCCGGGGTTCTGGGCCTCGAACGCGGCCGTCAGATCGGCCCAGTACGTCTTGCTGCTCGCTCCGCCGGCCACGTCGTAGTCGGCGGCCACCAGCTTGAGGGTGACGTCACCGGAACCGCCGGAGGTGCCGCATCCCGCGAGCGAAACCGTCATGCCCAGTGCGGCGACGGCCGCGGTCACACCAAAGAAGCGCCGCTGCACAGCTCTTCCCCACCCTCTGCTTCATAGATCCGTGTTGTCCGTTTGTCCCAGTCGGTCCCCCGCGACGTCCTGTGAGATGGGGAGCGATCTTTCCCCACCCGGAGATACAAGGTCTACACCACTGCGGTCTCACTTTCACAACGCCTGCACCCCGGGTCCGTTCCCCGGCAACGCGTCGCCGCCGCGCCGGGAGAGCCGCCGCCTCCCCGCGGGTCGGCCGGGAGGCGCCGTCGCGGTTTGTATGGAGCGGCAACAATTTCGGGAGTGGACTAGACCTTTTCCGGCTCCACGCGCGAGACTGTTCGCGTGAGACACGTCATCGCCCTCGATGTGGGCGGCACCGGTATGAAGGCTGCCCTGGTCGGGGCGGACGGGACACTCCTTCACGAGGCGCGGCGGGCCACCGGGCGCGAGCGCGGGGCCGACGCCGTCGTGGAGTCGATCCTCGGCTTCGCGGCGGAGCTGCGCGCCCACGGGCAGGAACACCTCGGCCGGCCCGCCGAGGCCGCCGGCGTCGCCGTCCCCGGGATCGTCGACGCCGAACATGGCATCGCCGTCTACGCCGCCAACCTCGGCTGGCGCGACGTCCCCCTGCGCGAGCTCCTGAGCGGGCGGCTCGGCGAGATCCCCGTCGCGCTCGGGCACGACGTGCGCACCGGCGGACTCGCGGAGGGCCGTATCGGGGCCGGTCAGGGCACCGACCGGTTCCTGTTCGTCCCCCTCGGCACCGGCATCGCCGGCGCCATCGGCATCGGCGGCGCCATCGAGGCAGGCGCCCACGGCTGCGCCGGCGAGATCGGCCACATCGTCGTCCGCCCCGGCGGCCCCGCCTGCGGCTGCGGGCAGCGCGGCTGCCTCGAGACGCTGGCCTCCGCCGCGGCGGTCACCCGCGCCTGGGCCGCCGCCTGTGGCGACCCGGACGTCGACGCCGCCGACTGCGCCAAGGCCGTCGAGGCAGGCGACAAGGCCGCGACCGCGGTGTGGCAGGAGGCCGTCGACGCCCTCGCCGACGGCCTCGTCACCGCACTCACCCTGCTGGACCCCCGCACCCTGATCATCGGTGGCGGCCTCGCCGAGGCCGGGGAAACCTTGTTCACACCCCTTCGGGCGGCGGTCGAGGAACGCATCACGTTCCAGAAGCTGCCCACGATCGTCCCGGCGGCCCTCGGGGACACCGCCGGATGCCTGGGCGCAGGGCTGCTCGCCTGGGATCTACTCGCCAAGGAGGTACCCGCCTGATGGCCGCCAGCGCCGCTCGCGCCACGAGCACGGTTCACGCCACGAGCCCGCACCGCCCGCCGAGCACAGTTCTGGCCGGTGCACGGGTGGTGCTGCCGACCGGGACCGTCGACAACGGACGCGTCGTCGTCGAGGGCACGAGGATCGCCGCGGACGCGCCCGCCGACGCTCCCGTGCGCGACCTGTCCGGGCACTGGATCGTCCCCGGCTTCGTCGACATCCACAATCACGGAGGTGGCGGGGCCTCGTTCACCTCCGGCAGTGCCGAGGACGTCCTGCGGGGCGTGCTGACGCACCGGCGGCACGGCACCACCACTCTCGTCGCCTCCACTGTCACCGGCGACATGGCCTTCCTCGCCCACCGGGCCGGTTTCCTGGCCGAGCTCGTCCAGCAGGGCGACCTCGCGGGCATCCACTTCGAGGGGCCGTTCATCTCGCCGTGCCGCAAGGGCGCCCACAGCGAGGAGCTGCTGCGCGACCCCGACCCGGCCGAGGTCCGCAAGCTGATCGACGCCGCCCACGGCACCGCGAAGATGGTCACTCTCGCAACCGAGCTGCCGGGCGGCCTCGACTCCGTGCGACTGCTCGCCGACCACGGCGTCATCGCGGCGATCGGCCACACGGACGCGACGTACGAACAGACCCGCGAGGCCATCGACGCGGGAGCCACCGTCGCCACCCACCTCTTCAACGCCATGCCGGCCCTGGGCCACCGCGCCCCCGGCCCGATCGCGGCGCTGCTGGAGGACGAGCGGGTCACCGTCGAGCTGATCAACGACGGCACCCACCTCCACCCCGCCGCGCTCGAACTCGCCTTCCGCAGCGCGGGCGCGGGACGGGTCGCGTTCATCACCGACGCCATGGACGCGGCCGGCTTCGGCGACGGCCGTTACCAGCTCGGCCCCCTCGAGGTCGAGGTGAAGGACGGCGTCGCCCGGCTGGTCGAGGGCGGCTCGATCGCGGGCTCCACCCTCACCCTGGACACCGCCTTCAAGCGGGCCGTCACCGTCGACCGCATCCCCGTCGAGGACGTCGTCACGGCCATCTCCGCCAATCCGGCGAAGCTGCTCGGCGTGTACGACAGGGCCGGCTCGCTGGAGCCCGGCAAGAACGCGGACCTCGTGGTCCTCGACGCGGACTTCACGCTCAAGGGCGTGATGCGCCACGGTGACTGGGTGGTCGACCCGGCCCTGGTGTGATTCCGCCCGCGATGCACGGCAAGGCGGTCGGTCCACGGGGTCTTGGGCCAACCGCCTTCCGTTTGGCATGATCAGGACCCGTACGAGCATGGCAAACGCGTTCTTCGGGGGTACACGGGTGATCCTGACGGTCACACTCAATGCCGCCCTCGACATCACCTACCGGGTCGCCGCCCTGACCCCACATGCCTCCCACCGGGTCGGCGAGGTCGTGGAACGCCCCGGCGGCAAGGGCATCAACGTCGCGCGCGTCCTCGCCGCCCTCGGCCACGACAGCGTCGTCACCGGTTTCACGGGCGGACCCACCGGGACCGTCCTGCGCCGGATGCTCGCCCCTCTCGCGCCGCACGACGCGCTCGTGGAGATCGCGGGCACCACCCGGCGCACGCTCGCGATCGCCGACGACACGACCGGTGACACCACCCAGCTGAACGAGCCGGGCCCCACGGTCACGCCCGAGGAGTGGGCGGCGTTCCTCTCCTCGTACGACGCGCTGCTGCGCGACGCCGAGGCGGTCGCCCTGTGCGGCAGCCTGCCGCCCGGCATCCACGTCGGCGCGTACGCGGAACTGGTGCGCCGGGCGCGCGGCGCCGGCGTACCCGTGCTCCTCGACACCAGCGGAGAGCCACTGCGCCGCGGCATCGCCGCCCGCCCCGAGCTGATCAAGCCGAACGCCGAAGAGCTCGCCCGGCTCACCGGCTCCCGCGAACCGCTGCGGGCCACCCGCGACGCCCGCCGCCGCGGCGCACACGCGGTCGTCGCCTCCCTCGGCCCCGACGGTCTGCTCGCCGCGACCCCGGACGGCACCTGGCAGGCCGCCCCGCCCGAAGCGGTCAAGGGAAATCCGACCGGCGCGGGCGACTCGGCGGTCGCCGGCCTGCTGTCCGGGCTGGTCGGTGGGCTCCCCTGGGCAGAACGCCTGTCGCGGGCCGTGGCCCTCTCCGCGGCCACGGTCCTCGCCCCGGCGGCCGGCGAGTTCGACGCGGCGGCCTACGAGGAGCTGCTGCCGCGCGTCAAGATCGTCGAGCACCCGTCCACTGCTCCTGACAGGTGAGGAAACGCCTCGTCCCGGCTCGCGGGGCGAACCGGGACGGTGGTGTGGAGGCCCGAGGGCCGTGACGCGAGTGGTCAGCCCTTCTTCTGGCCGGCCTCGAGCCAGACCTGGTCGAGATACGCCTCGCACTGGTTCCCCTGCTCGCAGGAGATCTTGAGGTCGTTCTTGCCCTTCTCCAGGTTCACGTAGGCGTAGGTGTTGGTCCAGCCCTTCGTCCAGTCGCCCTCCGCCGCATGCGCGAAGTTCGACATGTTGATCTCGCGGGGCTGCCCGTCGTTGATCGTCAGGGTGGTCTTGGCGTCCTTGCCGGGCACGCTGTAGGTGATGAACATCGTGTACGCGCCGGCTTCGGGCACGTCCACCGACCAGCCGGCAGATCCGCCGACGCCGTTGAACATCACATACGCGCCGTCCGCGCCCTTCGCGCCCGGAACGTCCTTCGCGAGGGCCGCCGGCGGGCCCAGCCGGAGCGTCGCCGCGTCCTGCTTGGGGAGGTCGGCGGGCTCCGGCTCCTCGGAGGGCTTCGGGCTCTCCCCGACGGACTCGGCCGCCGAGGGGGTGCTGCCCGCGCCGCCCTTGCCGCCGGCCTTGTCCTTCTCGTCGCCGCTGCTCATCAGCGCCGCGCCGATGCCGATCACGACGACCGCGACGACCGCGATCGCGCCGATCAGCAGGCCCCGCGTGTTGGGGCCACCGCTCCGGCCGCCGTGGCCGTGGCCGCCCTCGTGCGACGTGGTCGGGACGTGGCGGGTCTGGGCGGTGGCGCCGGGGTAGGTCTCGGGCGCCGCGTAGGCGGCGGTCGGCTGCTGCCCGTAGCCGGGCTGCTGGCCGTATGTCTGCTGGCCGTACGTCTGCTGGTGCGGGACCTGCTGGCCGTACTGACGCTCACCGACCGTCCGCACCTGGTTGTACGAGGTGCGGGGGACCCCGGGCTGTGCCGCCGGTCCGGGGTAGCCGTAGCCGCCCTGGCGCGGGGGTGTGGCGCCCGCCTGCTGCCCGTCCGCGTACAGGTAGCCGAACGGGTCGTCGTCCTCGGGCGTGCTCGCGCCGTTGTTCGCGGCCGTCATCCCAGTCACTCCTCACCATCTTGTCAGCACAACGCCGACGCGGGCGAGCCTACCCGGTTCGGGCCAACGGATCGGGTGGCGCAGGCCTCATCCGTCCGGCCGGCGCCCGGCCACCAGGGCCGAGGAGCAAGGGTGTCATCCGTCACCCGGCCCGGCGGTGCACCTTGGAGCGGGAGCGCTTCTCGATGTACATCCGCTGGTCGGCCGACTGCAGCACCTCTTCGACGGACATCCCGCAGCTCGCCCATCCGATGCCGAAGCTGGCCCCGACGCGCACGCCGCGACCGCCTACGCGGATGGGCAGGATGATCGCGTTCCTCAGCCGTACGGCCAGATCCGCGGCGTCCGCCGCGCCGAGACCGTCGGCGAGGACGACGAACTCGTCGCCGCCGAGCCTGGCGACCGTGTCCCCGTCACGCACGCCGGTGGTGAGCCGGCGGGCCACCTCGACCAGCACGGCGTCGCCGGTCTGGTGCCCGAACCTGTCGTTGATCGACTTGAAGCCGTCCAGGTCGCAGAAGAGGACGGCGAGTCCCTTGGCGCCGTCGTCGATCTCGCTGTCCGGCGCGACGATGTGCACATGGTGGTCGTACGTCCGGCCGCCGACCGCTTCGAAGTCGAAGCCGTCGGCACGGAACCCGGCGTCGGTCTCGTACGCCGCGTCCAGCGCCTCGATGTCGGTCGCGTACACCGTGGCGTGCGGGCGCTCGCACAGCCGCGAACTGAGCCGGGCGCGCAGCTCCGCGCTGTTGGGCAGGCCGGTGAGCGCGTCGTGCGAGGCGCGGTGCGCCAGCTGCAGCTCGTGGCGCTTGCGGTCCTCGATGTCCTCGACGTGGGTGAGAAGAAAACGTGGCCCGTCCGCGGTATCGGCGACGACCGAGTTGCGCAGCGAGACCCATACGTACGTGCCGTCCCTGCGGCTCAGCCTGATCTCCGCGCGACCGCCCTCCGCGGACGTGCGCAGCAGCGTGCCGACGTCCTCGGGGTGGACGAGGTCGGCGAAGGAGTAGCGGCGCATCGCGGAGGCGGGGCGGCCGAGGAGGCGGCACAGGGCGTCGTTGGTGCGCAGCAGCCGGCCGTGCTGGTCACCGCCCATCTCGGCGATGGCCATGCCGCTGGGGGCGTACTCGAAGGCCTGGCGGAAGGATTCCTCGCTGGCGCGCAGGGCCTGCTGCTCGCGCTCGAGACGGACCAGGGCGCGCTGCATGTTGGCGCGAAGTCTCGCGTTGCTGATCGCGATCGCGGCCTGGGAGGCGTACATCTGCAGGGCCTCCTGGCCCCACGCGCCGGGGTGGCGTCCGTTGCGCGGCCGGTCCACGGAGATCACCCCGAGCAGTTCCCGTCCGCCGCCCGACGCGTACATGGGGGCGTAAAGACGGTCCAGCGGGTGCCACTCGTCCTCGAAGCGCGGCTCGGGACCATCGGTGTGCCACTGCGGCACGTCGTCCTCTATGAGAACCCAGCCCTCGGTGTGCGGTATGAAGCGCAGCTCGCCCCAGGCCTCGCCCATGGACAGCCGGCGGTCCCAGGAGGCACGGGAGCCGACACGGCCGGTGATCAGGGCCTCTGCGGCGGCGCTGCCGGCGAACGCGGCGACGACCAGGTCACCGTCGGGGCGGACGAGGTTGACGCAGGCCAGCTCGTAGCCCAGTCCGGCGACGATGCCGTCGGCGACGGTCTGCAGGGTGTCGGCCAGGCTGCGGGCCGTGTTGAGGTCCGCGACGACCTCGTGCAGCTGCCGCAGGGTCGCAAGACGGACATAGGGCTCCGACTCGGTCTCCATCGCTCGCTCTCCCCGAGACCTCGACAGCAAACTCCAGGGCGTCTGATTGGCGTACTTGTGCGGTATCCCGGCCACTGAATCACAGTGAGCAGCTCACTCGGTACACAGGGTCAACAATTACTGGCCTCTGTGACTCAAGTCACATCAGGTGATGAAGGGTCAGATGCGACCGGGTCGGGCACACCCTCGCTTTCTCGAAGACACTTATTGAACGCAAAACCATCGGAGCGTACCCATGGTTACTCATGGTCGTCGGGCTCCGGTCCTAGGACCGGCCTGGTTCCAGGGCCCGATGCGGTGACGGATCGGCCGAGACTAGCGTTCCAGGTGTGTTGCAGACGACCCCCACTCCAGCCGCCTCCGCCGTCCCCCATCCTGAGGGGGTGAGCAACGAGGAGTTCCGTGCCGCCATGTCCCGGCTCGCGGCGGGCGTGGTGCTGATCACCGCGCACGACGCCGATTACGGGCCACGCGGCGAGGACGTGGGCATGACCGCGACGGCCTTCATGTCCGTCTCGCTCGACCCGCCGCTGGTGCTCGTCAGCCTGCGCAACGGCTCACGCATGGACGACCTGCTCGCCGAGCAGCCGCTGTGGGGAGTGTCCGTGCTCACGGAGAAGCACCGGCAGATCGCCGGACGTTTCGCGATGAAGGGGCGGCTCAGCGACCGCCTGCTGTTCGACGACGTCGCCCACGAACGGGGCGAGGTGTGCGGGGCCCCGCTGGTCGGGGGTGCGCTCGCGACGCTCGAGTGCCGGACTCGGCAGCGGGTGGAGGCCGGTGACCACACGCTGGTGATCGGCCACGTGCTGAAGGTGGGGCTCTCGGACGAGGTCGCGGGGCCACTGACGTACTTCCGGGGGCGCTACCGGCACCTGTCGTGAGGGCCGACTGTCGCGAGGGCCGGCGCGGAGGGGCGAGGCGCAAGGGGCCGGGACCGGCGGAGAACCGGTCGGCACGGGCCCGGTCGGCACGGACCGGTCGGCACGGGCCCGGTCGGCACGGAACTGGTCGGCACGGACCCGGTCGCTGTCCCAGGTGCGGGCCGTCCGGCTCCGGCCTACCAGTCGCGGCCCGTCCGGCCGCGCTTCGTCTCCGCGCGCTGCTTCTTCTCCCGCAGCCGCCGTTCGTTGATCCCGCGCGGGATCTTCGTCGGCCGGCGCGGCCTCGGCGGCGGGGCCGTCGCCTCCGCCAGCAGGGACGCCAACCGCACCGCCGCGGTCTCGCGATTGCGCCACTGAGAGCGGTGCTCCGAGGCGCGTACGGCGATCACGCCACCCACCAGCCTGCCCGCGAGCCGCTCCAGCGCGCGGTCCTTCCAGACCTGCGGCAGCGCCTCGGTCCTCGCAAGGTCGAAGCGGAGCTCCACCTGCGAGTCGCTGGTGTTGACATGCTGACCGCCGGGCCCGGAGGACCGGGAGAAACGCCACAGGAGCTCCGCCTCCGGCAGGGAGACGGAACCGCGGATGATGTAGGGCCCGGACATGTCGTCCATGGTCCCGTGCGCGGGCCGGACCGTCACCCTCTTTTCCGCCGCACGGAATGTGTTCTTTCCGTCGGCATGGAACCTGACGGTCCCCTGCCCGCGTTATGACCGGTGACGGTAGCTTCGGGAGGACCCGTAGCTCGCAGTATCGAACCGAAGGGCACTTCCCCATGGCAGTAAGCCTGTCCAAGGGCGGCAACGTCTCGCTCACCAAGGAGGCTCCGGGCCTGACCGCCGTTACCGTCGGCCTCGGCTGGGACGTCCGCACCACCACCGGCACGGACTTCGACCTCGACGCCTCCGCGATCGGCGTGAACGGCACGGGCAAGGTCGCCTCCGACGCCCACTTCGTCTTCTTCAACAACAAGGCGACGCCGGACCAGACCATCGTCCACACCGGCGACAACCGCACCGGCGAGGGCGGCGGCGACGACGAGCAGATCAACGTCAACCTGGCGGGCCTGCCCGCCGACGTCGACAAGATCGTCTTCCCGGTCTCGATCTACGACGCCGTCTCCCGCAGCCAGAACTTCGGCCAGGTGCGCAACGCCTACATCCGCATCATCAACCAGGCCGGCGGCGCCGAGATCGCCCGCTACGACCTGAGCGAGGACGCCGCCGTCGAGACCGCCATGGTCTTCGGCGAGCTCTACCGCAATGGCGCGGAGTGGAAGTTCCGTGCGGTCGGCCAGGGTTACGCCTCCGGCCTCGAGGGCATCGCCCGCGACTTCGGCGTCAACCTCTGACGCGACTTCCGACGCGACTTCTGACGCGCGGACATGATCCGGGCCCCGGCTCCGGCCGGGGCCCGGACGCGTTCGCTCATGGCCTGCGCGGCTTCTTGTCCCCGTACAGCCACACGTCCCACAGCTTCGTCAGGTCCTTGCCCGACTCCTTCTCCACGAAGTCGATGAAGTCGTCCGTGGAGGCGCTGGAGTGACGGTACTTCTCCGCCCAGCCGCGGGCGATGCCGAAGAACACCTCGTCACCGACCGCCTGCCGGACCTGGTGCAGCACCATCGCGCCCCGCCCGTACACCGGCGCTCCGAAGAGGTCCGAGGAATCCGGCGGTTCGGCGGGTGCGAAGGCCCAGTTCGCCTCGTCCGCGAACGCCTTCTCGAAGTTCTCCTGTACCGGCACGCCGTCGGACTCCTGTTGCCACATCCACTCCGCGTAGGTGGCGAAGCTCTCGTTGAGCCACACGTCCTGCCAGGTCGCGGGCGAGACCGAGTTGCCGAACCACTGGTGGGCCACCTCGTGGACGAGCGTCGTCTCGTCGAACCCGTCCAGCGGGAAGACCGGCCTGGTCTGGGTCTCCAGCGCGTAGCCGAGGTCGCCGGACGGCACGACGATCGCCCCGGCGGAGGAGAACGGATACGGGCCGAAGTTCTCCGTCCCCCACTTCACGATCCGCGGGATGTCGTCCAGCAGCGCCGAACTGCGCCGCGCCACCGCCGGATCGACGGCGGTGACGACGGGCAGCCCGTCGGGCGTGCGCGTGGCCTTCACACGGAAGTCGCCGACGGCGAGCGTGGCAAGGTAGCTCGCCATCGGCTCGGCGGCGCGCCAGGCGAACGCGGTCCGGCCGCCGCCGCGGTCGCGTTCACCGGCCGGCTCGCCGTTGGACACGGCCTCGTATCCCGTGGGCACGGTCACGGTGATGTCGTACGCGGCCTTGTCCGCCGGGTGGTGGTTGCCGGGGAACCACGTGGTGGAGCCCAGGGGTTCGCCGATCGCGAGCGCGCCGTCCGGGCGGCGCAGCCAGCCCTCCCGCGACGCGTCGGCGCCGGTGATCGTCTGCGGGACGCCGGAGTAGCGGACGACGGTACGGAAATCGGCGCCCTTCGCGATGTCCCGGCGCGGCCGCACCGTCAGTTCCGTTCCGGCCCGGTTGACCGCGGCGGCCGCACCGTCGACCGTCGTGCTCTCTACCGTCAGCCCGCGAAGGTCGAGATGGAAGGCGCTCAGGTCCTGCGTGGCGCGGGCGGTGAGCGCCGCCGTGCCTTCGAGCCGGCCGGTGCGGGGCTCGTAGTCGAGCGTCAGGTCGTAGTGCCGGACGTCGTAGCCGCCGTTGCCGAGCTTCGGGAAGTACGGGTCGCGCAGTCCCGCGGCGCCGGGCGTCCCGTCCACGCCCGAACCGCTGCCCGCACAGCCCGCGCCGCCCGCGCCGCCCGCGAACAGCAGCAGGGCGAGGGCGATGCGCGAGAAGGCCGCGCGAGGCTCAAGGACGCGGCGGGTGAGGGCGTGCGGGTCCACACCACGATCCTAGGCAGGCCCTCCCCGGTGTCCGCGCGGCTCAGCGGCCGAGCGCGGCGACACCCGCCTTGGCGAACTTCTCGTCCAGCTCCCCGCTCGGCGCGCCCGCCACTCCGACAGCCGCGATCGGCGCACCCTTGACCTGCACCGGAGCCCCGCCGCCGAGGAAGAGCGTGCCCGGGATGTCCTTCAGGTTCGGGGCCTGCTCAAGACGCTTCACCAGCTCGGAAGTGGGCGCGTTCCACGACACGGCGGTGTACGCCTTCTTTTCCGCCGACTCGTACGACTGCGGGCCCGCGCCGTCGCCCCGCAGGGTGACGACGGTGGTGCCGTTGCGGTCGACGACGGCCACGGTGACGCGCTGGTTCTCCTTCTCGGCGGCGTCGAGCGCCGCCTGCGCGGCCTTGGTGGCGGCGTCGATCGTCAGGTGCATGGTCTGCTGGAGGCCGCGGTCCGAGACGTCGGCGGTGAAGGCCGCCTTCGTCTCTGCGGCGGGGACGGAGGCATTCGCGGCGACGGCGCCGAACGTGCCCGCGGCGACGACGGCGGCGGTGGCGGCACCGATCAGGATCTTCTTCATGGTGATGGCTCCTTCGGGAGGGGCGGCTGGTCCGCCGTTGCTCTCTCGTTCCGCCATCGATCCTCCGGCCGCGCTGGGGCCCGCACGGTCCACGCTCCGGCTCCCGATGCCGCCCATGATGGTCGACAGGTGTGTCAGCCGATCGGTTGATGCCGCAGTGGTCCCGGCGGGCCACGATGAAGGTGCCCCTGGGGCGACCACGAAGGAAGACGCAGGTCGGACGGCCGAGGAGACGGCGGTGGAACAGCAGCAGGACCCCGACGCCCGGTGGCTCGCCCGGGTGATGCACGCGGCGTTCTTCCTGCTGCTCGGTGCCTCGCTCGCCCGCTACCTGCTGCGTCACCCCTGGGAGTCCCGCTCCCCGTGGATCATCGGGCTCTCGGTGGCACTCGCCGTGCTGTACACGGTGGGGCCGGTGTTCGGCCCGCATGCCACGCCCCGCCGGCTCGTCCGGCTGCTCACGGTGGTCGCCGTCTGGGTCGTCCTCGTTGTTCTCGCCCCGAGCTTCGCCTGGTGCGCCGTGCCCCTTCTGTACACCGGGCTGCGCGCGCTGCCGACCCGCGCGGCGCTCGCCCTGGTCGCCCTGCTCACGGTGTTCGTCGTCGCCGCCCAGCTCCAACTCGCGGAGGGCGGCTTCGATCCGAACCTCGTCCTCGCGCCGCCCGCCGTGGCGGCGATCGCGACGGCGGTCTTCGTCCACGCCGAACGGCTCGCCGCCCGCCAGCGGGTGCTCATCGACGACCTGGTCCGCACCCGCCGCGACCTGGCCGCCACCGAACGCCGCGAGGGCACCCTCGCGGAACGCCAGCGGCTGTCCATGGAGATCCACGACACCCTGGCCCAGGGCCTGTCGAGCCAGCAGATGCTGCTCCAGGCCGCCGACCGCACCTGGAACAGCGACCCGGCCGCCGCCCGCGGCCATGTCCGTACGGCGGAGTCGATCGCCGAACGCAGCCTGGCCGAGGCCCGCCGTTTCGTTCACGACCTCACACCGGCCGACCTGGCGGAGGGCGGCAGCCTGCCCGAGGCGCTGCGTGCGCTCGCCGAACGCGAGACCACCGACGCGCTCACCGTCCGCTTCCACCTCGACGGCACGCCCGTGCCGCTGCCCGACCGGATCCAGTCGGCGCTGCTGCGGATCGCGCAGGGCGCGCTGGCGAACGTACGGGAGCATGCCGACGCCACCGCCGCGACGCTCACGCTGTCGTTCCTCGGCGACCAGGTGGTTCTCGACATCGCCGACGACGGCCGCGGCTTCGAGCCCGGCACCGGCCGGGCCCCCGGCGTACGCGGGCACGGCCTGCCCGCGATCCGGGCCCGCGCCGAGCAGCTCGGCGGCACCCTCACCATCGAGTCCGCACCCGGCGAAGGCACCGTGCTGTCCGCCGCGATCCCGCTGGAGTCACCGTGACCGTACGCATCCTGCTCTGCGACGACCACGCCGTCGTACGCGCCGGGCTGCTCGCCCTGCTCGGCAGCGAGGCCGACATCGAGGTCGTCGGCGAGGCGGGCAGCGGCGAGGAGGCCGTCGCGATGGCCGCGAAACTGAAGCCGGACGTCGTGCTGATGGACCTCCAGCTCGGGGCAGGCATCGACGGTGTCGAGGCCACCAGCCGTATTGCCTCGCCGAACATCCACGTACTCGTCCTGACCACGTATGACACCGACGCCGACATCACCCGCGCCATCGGGGCGGGCGCGACCGGCTATCTCCTCAAGGCCGAACGGCCGGAGGAGCTGTTCGCGGCGATCCGCTCCGCCGCGCAGGGCCGTACCGCGCTCTCCGCGCCCGTCGCCGGCCGCGTCATGGACCGGATGCGCGGAGCCGCCGGCCCGACGCTCACCGACCGGGAACGCGACATCCTCCGCCAGCTGGCACACGGCCTCGGCAACCGCGAGATCGCCCGCGCACTGTTCATCAGCGAAGCGACCGTGAAGACCCACCTGGGCCGCATCTACGCCAAGCTCGGCGTCGACACCCGCGCGGGCGCGGTCGCGGTGGCGAAGGAACAGCGGCTGCTGCCTTGAGGCGCTCGGGCCTTGCGACCTTGGGGCCCTTTGAAGCGCTCGGGCCTTGCGGCCTTGGGGCCCCTTGAGGCGCTCGGGCCTTGCGACCTTGGGGCTTTGGGCCTGAGGCCCTGAGCGGACCCAGATCGGGCGCCTTCCCGGGGCTGCGTCCACCTGGCCGTACAGCAGACGTCTGGGCGCATGACACCATCGACCACGTGCTCGACATCGGCTACTCCCTCTCGCGCCGCTTTCCCGACCCGCCACAGACCGACTACCGGCGTGCGGACGTGCCGGCGCTGCGCCACGACCTCTTCTGCGGTGACGTCTACCTCGCCGACACGAAGGAGGACCGGGAGGTCTCCACAGCCTGGGGATGGGTGCCCGTGCTCGACTTCGCCTGGGCCCTGTGCGACATCGTCGAGCAGCTCGACCGCGACCCGCTCGGCAGCCGCGCCTCCAGGCCCCAGCACGCCGAGCTGGACTTCACCGAGTCCAGCGACCGCATGCTCTTCGAGCGCCGCTTCGGCTGGGTCGACGTCGAAGCCGACTGGATGCCCGGCGACGAGCCGCCCCTCACCTTCAGCCACAGTGAACTGCGCCGCGAGGCCCGCGACTTCCTCCACGACCTCATCGCCGACCTCACCGACATGCACGAAGGCCTCGGCGACAACCCGGTGATCTGGGACCTCCAGGCCCGCTTCCCCCGCATGACCTGACGCCCCGCACCCCACGACCCCGCGCAGCCGGGCCGCCCCGCCGGGCCCCCGCCCTGCCGGGGCCACGTCTCAACCCGCGACCGGCCGCTCCCGTCACTCCACCCGCACCCCGACCTGCGCAGCGAACGCCGGTGCCAGGTCGAACAGTTGGGCAGAGCTGATCACCGCGCCGGCCAGCCGCTCCACCCCCCGCGCGATGTCCAGCTCCGTCGCGCCCCGCAGGTCGACGTCCTTCATCCGCACCCCGGAGAAGTCCGCCTGCCGCAGCACACAGCCACGGAACTCGACCCGCTCCAACTTCGCGCCCCCGAAGTCGGCCTCCGCCAGCACGCACCCGTCGAACACCACGTCCGTCAGTTTCGCCTCCCGAAGATTCAGATAGTCGATCTTTCCGCCCCGCAGCACCACCCCCGTCAGCACCGCCCCGTGCAGCTGTGCCCCGCCCAGCCGCGCCTCCCGTATCTCCACATCGCGCAACGACGCCCCCGCGAGGTCGGCCCCCACGCCCCGCACCCCCTCGAGCACGCAGTCGACGAAACGGGCGCTGCCCAGCTCCGTCCCGTCCAACGCGCACTCCCGCAGCGCACAGTCGAGGAAGCGCGCCCCCGCCCCCTGCTGCCCGCCGAGATCCAGCCCGGCGAACTCCACCCCGTCGTAATCACCGTCCGGCTCCAGGGCGCCGCCCTCGAACGCCTCGAGCCGCGGCAGCCGCACCTCCGTCACCCGCGCCGCAGCGACTGCCGGCCTCCGTGTCCTCGCCATGACCCCATAGTGACGTGCACCACTGACAACGCCCCTCGGCCGCCCCGATGTCACATATCGAGGCCCCGTGGCCGTCCCAGTCCGGAGAACGAATCAGGAGAGCGAGTCAGTCGAGCGTCAGTCGAGCGAGTCGACCGAGCCAGGAGAGAGAGTCATGCACGAGATCACCGTCGTCGGCGGCGGCTTCGCCGGCCTCACCGCAGCCATCACCGCCGCCGAGTCGGGCGCCCGGGTGTCCCTGTACGAGGCCCACCACACCCTCGGTGGACGCGCCCGCACCGGCGAGGGCCCCTACAAGACCAACGACGGACCACACGCCCTCTACAACCGAGGTCCCCACTGGACCTGGCTGAAGCAGCGCGACCTCCTCGGCCCCCTGGCCCCGCTGCCCGCCCTCGAAGGCGCGCGCTTCCGCTTCCGCCGCGACGGCAAACTGCGCCGGACTCCGCCGCTCGCCCTGCTGCGGCTCGCCCGCCGTCCCGCGGAGTCGGCCCCTGTCGACGCCGACTTCCTGACCTGGGCCACCGGTATCGCGGGCGAGGAGGGCGCGCGCGCGGCCGCCCACTACGTCGGCGTCGCCCTCTTCCACCGCGACCCCGGCTCGCTCTCCGCCGCCTTCGTGCAGGAACGCCTCCGCCGCGCCACCGCCCTCCCGCCCGAGGCCCACTACCCGCGGGGCGGCTGGGGGCAGGTCGTCGACCGCATGGCCTGCCGCGCCTGCGACCTCGGCGTACGCATCGAGACCACATCGCGTGTCGACACCCTGCCGGAAGGCCACGGCCCTGTCGTCGTCGCCACGACGCTCGCCGCCGCCCGGCGCCTCCTCGGGGACGACACCCTGCACTGGACCAGCGGCCGCACCGCCCTGATCGACCTTGCGCTGCGCACCCGGCGCGGCGACCCGTTCGTCGTCAGCGACCTCGACGCCCCCGGATGGCTGGAACGCTTCACCGCCCAGGACCGGACCCTCGCGCCCTCGGGGGAGCAGCTCGTCCAGGGCCAGCTCCCCATCGGCCGCGACGAGTCCAGGGCCGACGGGATCGCCCACGCGGAGGCCCTCCTCGACCTGGGTTTCCCGGGCTGGCGCCAGCGCACCGCATGGCGGCGCGAAGCGCTCGCCGACGGCCGTACCGGAGCGGTCGACCTGCCCGGTACCACCTGGCGCGACCGCCCCGCCATCGACCGCGGCGACGGCGTCTACCTCGCCGGTGACCAGGTCGCCGCCCCGGGCCTGCTCTCCGAGGTGTCGTTCAACAGCGCGCTGGAGGCGGTCTCGCTGGCGCTGCGCGGCAGCAGGAACACCGGCTCCCCCGGCCGCCTTGACCTCAAGCGCGCTTGAGGTCGAAGAGTGGGCTCGTCACCACCCGGAGCGTCATCCACCGAGAGGGAGCCCACTCCATGCACGCCATCCGCCTGCACGCCTTCGGCCCCGCCGAGAACCTCGCCTACGAGACCGCCGACGACCCCGTACCCGGCCCCGGCCAGGTACGGATCGCCGTCGCCGCCGCGGGCGTCCATGTCCTCGACACCGCGCTGCGCGAGGGCGCACAGGGCCCCTTCGGCGCGCCTGCCGATCTGCCCACCGTCCCGGGCCGCGAGGTCGCCGGAGTCGTCGAATCCCTTGGAGAGGGCACCGACCCGACCTGGCTCGGCAAGCGCGTCGTCGCCCACCTCGGTATGAATCCGGGCGGCTACGCGGAACTCGCCGTCACCGACGCGGACAGACTCCACGAGATCCCCGGCAACCTGGACGAGGCCGAAGCGGTCGCCATGATCGGCACCGGACGCACCGCCCTCGGCATCCTCCAGTACACCGACCTCGGCCCCGACGACATCGCGATCGTCACCGCCGCCGCGGGCGGCATCGGCACCCTGATCGTCCAGTACGCCAAGAACGCCGGCGCCACCGTGATCGGCCTCGCCGGCGGCCCCGACAAGACGGCCCCGGTCCTCGCGGGCGGTGCCGACCTCGCCGTCGACTACAAGCAGCCCGACTGGCCCGACGCCGTACGGGAGCACCTCGGCGACCGGCGCGCCACCGTGGTCTACGATTCCGTCGGCGGCGACGCCGGCCGCGCTGCCGTCGACCTCCTGGGCAGGGGCGGCCTCCACATCGTCTTCGGCTGGTCCAGCCAGGGCATCCTCTCGGACAGCCCTCTCACCTTCACCGAGGAAGAACTCTCCGAACGCGGCATCACCTCGCGGGGCGTCCTCGGCCCCGCCATGCTCGCGAAGGCCGGTGGCCTGCGCACCCTCGAAACCCGGTCCCTCGGCGAAGCCGCCGCCGGCCGGCTCCGCCCTGCCGTCCAGCGGTACGCCCTCGCCGACGCCGCGGACGCCCACCGCGCCCTCGAAACCCGCGGCACGGTCGGCAAGGTCGTCCTGATCCCGTAGGCCCCAATCCCCCGGGCTCCCGGCCCCCGGGGCTACCCCCCGAAGTCCCCTGACGCGCTACGACCCGAGGGTCGTCAACGCCTCGTCGGTCAACCGGTACACCGTCCACTCGTCCTGCGGCCCGGCTCCCAGCGACTTGTAGAAGTTGATCGACGGGGTGTTCCAGTCCAGCACCGACCACTCCAGACGCTCGTAGCCCCGCGCCACACAGATCCGCGCCAGCTCCGTCAGCAGCGCCTTGCCGTGTCCGCCGCCCCGCAGGTGCGGCCGCACGTACAGATCCTCCAGGTGGATCCCGTGCACACCGCGCCACGTCGAGAAGTTCAGGAACCACAGGGCGAATCCGGCGACCCGGCCGTCCGCCGTCTCCGCGATGTGCGCGTACGCGGCAGGGCGTTCGCCGAACAGTGCCTCCCGCAGCTGCTCCTCGGTCGCGTTCGCCTCGTGCAGGGCCTTCTCGTAATCCGCGAGCTCCCGCACCATCTCGTGGATGACGGGAACATCGGCAGGCGTAGCAGTACGAATCATGCGCACAGACTGCCCGTACGGCCGCCTACCGTGCCAGCAGCGTCCGCGCGATGAACACCTGGCTCCCGTCGAGCTCGTCCTCCCCCTCCTCCGCCTCCCAGAGCCCGTTCTGCAGCACCCGTCCGAGCGTCCATGCCCGTGCGCGCTCGCGGTCCAGCCCCAGCACCTCCGTCATCAGGTCGAACCGCCACAGCACCTCGTCCGGGTCGAACCGGTTCCACAGCGCGGGCAGCAGCTCGAAGCCGGGGTCTCCCGCGAGCGGCTTCGGGTCGATCACCAGCCACGGCTCACGCTCCGCCGCCAGCACGTTGTCGAAGTGCAGGTCCCAGTGCAGCAGCCGGTCGCCCGGCTCCCCCGCCACCTCCCGCAGCGCCGCCGCGCAGTCCGCGAGCAGCCGCCGCTCCCCCTCGTCGGCCAACTCTCCCACCACCTCCGGCAGCCTGCGCTGCATCCCCGCCGCGATGTCGCCCAGCCGCCGCATGCCCTCGGGCGCCGCCACCGACGACAACCGCTCCAGCAGCCCCGCCAGTACCCGGGTCGCCTCACGGCTGTCCGCCACCGACGACAGATGACAGCCGTGGTCCAGCCGCTCGAGCAGCAGCGTCCCCGTGCCCGGATCGTGCTCCAGCAGCCGTACGGCCCCGTCCCCGGCCCAGGTCCGCAGGGCCGAACCCTCGCCGGCGTTCTCCTCGTCGACCAGCTGCATCTTCAGCACGACCGGCGCCCTGTCCACCGCCCGTTCGACCGGAACGACCAGCGAAGCCCATCCGTGCAGGGAAGGCCCGGCCACCCGCAGCCCCCACCGCTCGGTGAACTCCTCGGCCCTGCGCGGCAGCTCCGCCAAGAAGGCCCGGCCCGCCTCCCCGTTGAACCTGACCTGCGAAGCCACGAGCTCGTCCGGAATGTCGATCACCCGGCGATCGTACGAAGCACGCATCGCGAAAGCCGCCCCGGAGCAGTAAATTCCCGCCACACAGACGCGCTCATCGACGCGACCACCGGCAGGGAAAGCAGCAACCGACATGAACACCGTCAACGGCGGCATATCGTTCTGGTACGCACAGGACGGCACGCCCGTCCCCCGCGAGCCACTGCCCGGGGACGCCACCGCCGACATCTGCATCGTCGGCGGCGGATACACCGGCCTGTGGACCGCGTACTACCTCAAGAAGGCCGTTCCCTTCCTAAACATCACCGTCCTGGAAGGCAGGTTCTGCGGCTACGGCGCCTCGGGACGCAACGGCGGCTGGCTCTACAACGGCATCGCGGGACGCGACCGCTTCGCCCGGCTCCACGGCCATGACGCCGCCGTCCGCCTCCAGCAGGCCATGAACGACACCGTCGACGAGGTCGTCGGCGTCGCCGAGGACGAGAAGATCGACGCCGACATCCACAAGGGCGGCGTCCTCGAGGTCGCCTACTCTCCCGCCCAACTCGCCCGCCTCAAGGCCTTCCACGCCGTCGAGATCGCCTTCGGCGAGAAGGACCGGGTCCTCGTCGGCGCCCGCGAGACCGCGGAACGCGTCCGCGTCACCGGCGCGGTGGCCTCCAGTTGGACCCCGCACGGCGCCCGTCTGCACCCCGTGAAACTCGTCAAGGGCCTCGCCGCGGCCGTGGAAGCGCTCGGCGTCACCATCCACGAATCCACCCCTGTGACGGAGATCCGGCCCAAACACGCCGTCACCCCGTACGGCACCGTCCGCGCCCCGTACATCCTGCGCTGCACCGAAGGCTTCACCGCGTCCCTCAAGGGTCAGCACCGCACCTGGCTCCCGATGAACTCCTCCATGATCGTCACGGAGCCCCTCCCCGAGCACGTCTGGTCCGAGATCGGCTGGTCCGGCCGCGAAGCCCTCGGCGACATGGCCCACGCCTACATGTACGCCCAGCGCACCGCCGACAACCGCATCGCCATCGGCGGCCGCGGCGTCCCGTACCGCTACGGCTCCAAGACGGACAACAACGGCCGCACCCAGCCCGCCACCATCGACGCGCTGCGGGACATCCTCGTCCGCTTCTTCCCCATCACCGCCGGCGCCCGCATCGACCACGCCTGGTCCGGCGTCCTCGGTGTCCCCCGCGACTGGTGCGCCACCGCCACCCTCGACCGCTCCACCGGCCTCGGCTGGGCCGGCGGCTACGTCGGCTCCGGCGTGGCCACCTCGAACCTGGCCGCCCGCACCCTGCGCGACCTGATCCAGCAGGACTCCGGCCAGTCGGGCCCCACCGACCTGACCGCCCTCCCCTGGGTCAACCACAAGGTCCGCAAATGGGAACCGGAACCCCTGCGCTGGCTCGGCGTCCAGACCCTCTACGCCGCCTACCGCAAGGCCGACCACCGCGAATCCACCACCCACACCCCGACGACCGACCGCATCGCCACCCTGGCCGACAAGATCTCCGGCCGCCACTGACTCCTCCCGGGCGGCCCCCGGCCACAAAGCCGGGAGCCGCCAGGCAGGGACGGGTCATGCCACCTCGATCCCGAAGTCTCCGACCAGTTCCTCCAGCCCGCCGACGTACCCCTTGCCGCCCAGCACGAAGTCCCAGTCCCCAGAAGCCCGCCGCCGGAAGGACCCCAGCACCAGGGCCGTCTCACCAGGCCGTCCGTCCGACACGACCAAGCGGTCCAGCTCCGCTCCGGAGGCGTCGCGCAATCGGATGCCGGCGTCCGTGAAGCTCTCCAGATCGGCGTCCGGATTCACCTCGGGGTCGATGGCGGCCACCAGCACAAGGCGGTCGGCCGCCGTCGGAAGCGCGTCGAACGCCACCCGGACCGCCGCCCGGTCACCGGCGAACGGCCCGAGCATCCGCACCGAGCCCTCCGGTGTCGCGTGATTGTTGAAGAAGACGAAATAGTCATCAGCGAGCACCCGCCCGCCCGAGCAGACGAGGGCGCAGACGTCCAACGCCACCCCGCCGGACCACGACATGCCGAGGACGTTGAAGTCCTCCTCGAAGGTGTCGTCGTCAGCAGGCTCCGGTTCCGTGTCCGCCGCAGGCTCCGGGCTCACCGGCGCGGGAACCGACCTGTCACCGAGCCGACCGCGCAAACCGTGGGTGTGCAGCAGTTCGACCAGTTCCGCGCCCGAGACGAGAGTCAGAGGCTTGCCGTTGGCAAACGTGTACGCCCCGGGGCCGAAACCCGACGTGGTCACCAGCACACCCTTATTGGCCCCGCTGGCCTGCACAGTGCCGAAAAGTTCTCTCACCGCAGCTACCGGAACCGTCCTGCGGTACCGCTTCACCTGCACGACGATCTTCCCGCCGCTGATGGGGTCGGGATCGACGGCGTCCACGTCCACGCCGCCGTCGTTCGATCGCTGCGTGGTCATCGCCTGGAACCCGCGGGCACGGAACAGCTCGGCCACGAGCCCTTCGAACGCGATCGGGTCCATGGCCAGAAGGTCCGGTTCCTCGCCGCCCCCATGGGACACCACCCCGGAGCCGACCTGTGTGGGGATGCGGAGCGGACTCACCGGGGTCCGCTGGTCGGGACGGCCCGACAGGTGCCCTCCGAGTCCGCCCGTCAGACATTCCACCGCGCTGACGAGGGCAAGATTCACCTGCTGGAACTGGGCACGGTCCACGGCCAAAGAGGCAACGACCACCCGACCGGCGCGGCCGGTCGCCGGGTCCACGTCGTCGACGAAGCCGTTGAGGGTGACCCCGTCCAGAACCCCTTGCTCGTCGGCTGCGAACAACTCGCACACCGCCAGCAGCACACTCTGCGCCAGGACGTCGCGGTACAGCGCACGCCGCTGCGCAGCAGGCCGCTGGACCACCTTCTCCTGGTCCGTTCCCACCAGATAGCGCACTCCCTTGGCCTCCGGCACCACCTGGTAGGCCGGCAGCTCCCAGTCGAGCACGAGGTGCCGGGCAGACCGGTCGTACGCGGCAGACACCTGGCGCGGAAACCCGTCCGGCCAAGCGGACGACGCGTAAAGGGCAGCCGAGAAGTACTCCACCACCGTGTCCGGCTCTCCCGCGCGCAGCGCCCGGGACATGTCCTCAATGCCCGCGTTGTGCGTCCTGATCTCCGCCAGGCGGGCCGACGCCCAAGCCTCGTACTGCTGCCGGTACGCCCCGAGGTCCGCCAGCCTCCGTGATTCTGCCGCCTGCGCCGCGTACCAGTCCCGCTCGAAGCGCGCCCGCGCCTGCTGCTCGGCCTGCGCCCTCCCGGCAGCGGTCCACGCGCCACCGTCCGCCCGGTACCGGGCAGGGTCCGGCATCACGACCGGCTGGGCCAGCGCCCCCGGCGCAAACGGTTCGACGCGCTCCTCCTGGCGGAGCACTTCCACCCGGAACGGAGCCGCCCCGCACCCTTCGGCAAGAAGCCCCTCCAGCACCGCGACCTGCGCGTCGATCTCCTGCGAACGGAGCAGGGCCTCCTGCTCCCGCCGACTCCGGTACGCGGCTCGCTGCTCACGGTGCATCCGGGCCATGTCCCGCGCATGCTCACGCTGCCGGCGTTCCTGCTGCCGCTGCTGACGCACCACTGCCATCTGCTGCGCTTCCCGCTGCCGCTGCTGCTGCCG
Organism: Streptomyces sp. NPDC096176; assembly: GCF_044763255.1. NCBI lineage: Bacteria > Bacillati > Actinomycetota > Actinomycetes > Kitasatosporales > Streptomycetaceae > Streptomyces > Streptomyces sp. NPDC096176. The sequence goes on from NZ_JBIWFV010000005.1 coordinate 511,029, forward strand.
CTGCACCTCCGCCCACGCCGAGATCAACCCACCCGAACGTCGCCCCATCCGACGCACCCCTCCCCAGGTACACACGAACACCCCCGCAACACCCAAGTCTCGCGGACAGAAGGGATTCTGGTCACACTTTCCGCGGAGCTGGTACCGGCTCGAATTCGCACAGGGCGCGGCCCCTGGATGGTGCGCCGACGGCCGCCCGACACCACCTGCGTCCGCCCCGTTGATGTCAGCCGCTGATGTCAAGCGCGCCGAGGGACGATGCTCACCGCGCGGTAGTCGTACCCGTCCTGTTTGAAGCCGGGAGCTTCCCAGACGAGGTCGACCTGCTGTCCGGACGACAGCGTGCGGAACCCGGCCATCTGGATGTTGGAGTAGTGACCCCAGCACCCGCCGGGGGTCTCGGGGGAGTCGAGGACGCCCCACCCCTCCTCGTCGCGCCACTCGCGGACTGTTGCAGTCACCATGAAACGGAACCCTACGGGCGTTCCGGCGTCGGCACGGGCACAAATAACGGGAACTCCGCAGTTGGGATCCAGTGGCCCACGTCGCAGGTCGCTACCCAGCAGCCACAACCGGGCAGGCCGTGACCTGAGGACGGTTGAGGAGCAGCGACGCGAGGTTGTCCCTTACGAAGTCCCCGCCCGCTTGAGGGACTCTTCGGCCCCGGATCGGTATGGATCCCAAGGTCACCTTGCGCGCAACGGCCTACCCCCACCGAGGGGTCCCTCGCTCGGGGGACGTCCGGAAGTGACCCGGATAGGCGCACCGGCCCCACGATGCCCGGCACGGTGCGCAACCACTCAAGCGGCGGCCCGGCCGTGAGTGACCACCCCGTTGAGACGTCAGACGTGGATGTCAAAGACCCCCAGCCATGATCGGCTGGGGGTCTTTCGCTGGAGCCCCCTGTCGGGTTCGAACCGACGACCCCCGCTTTACAAGAGCGGTGCTCTGGCCAGCTGAGCTAAGGAGGCAGCCAGAGCAGTGTAACCAACCATCGGGCCGGCGCGGTCGAAAATTGGTCGGACGTGAACTGCTGACAGATGCCATATGGCCGGGTAGCGTCACCGCAGGTTCACACCGTTGGACTACACCACTCCCTTACTCGGATCGTCCGGCACGTTCCTGCCGGTGAAGGAGACACATCAGCATGGCTACTGTCACGTTCGACAAGGCGACCCGGATCTACCCGGGTTCCGACAAGCCCGCCGTCGACCAGCTCGAGATCGAGACCGAGGACGGCGAATTCCTCGTACTCGTCGGGCCTTCCGGCTGTGGCAAGTCGACCTCCCTGCGCATGCTCGCGGGTCTCGAGGACGTCAACGGCGGATCCATCCGGATCGGCGACCGCGACGTCACGCACCTGCCGCCCAAGGACCGGGACATCGCCATGGTGTTCCAGAACTACGCGCTCTACCCGCACATGACCGTCGCCGACAACATGGGTTTCGCCCTCAAGATCGCCGGCGTCAACAAGAGCGAGATCCGCAAGAAGGTCGAAGAGGCCGCCAAGATCCTCGACCTCAGCGAGTACCTGGACCGCAAGCCGAAGGCGCTCTCCGGTGGTCAGCGGCAGCGTGTCGCGATGGGTCGCGCCATCGTGCGTGAGCCGCAGGTCTTCCTCATGGACGAGCCGCTGTCGAACCTCGACGCCAAGCTCCGTGTCTCGACGCGTACGCAGATCGCCTCCCTCCAGCGCCGTCTCGGCATCACGACCGTGTACGTGACGCACGACCAGGTCGAGGCCATGACCATGGGCGACCGTGTCGCCGTGCTGAAGGACGGCCTGCTTCAGCAGGTCGACTCGCCGCGCAACATGTACGACCGCCCGGCCAACCTCTTCGTCGCCGGCTTCATCGGCTCCCCCGCCATGAACCTGGTCGAGGTGCCGATCACCGACGGTGGCGTGAAGTTCGGCAACAGCGTCGTCCCGGTCTCCCGCGAGGCCCTCTCCGCCGCCGCCGACAAGGGCGACACGACCGTCACGGTCGGCGTCCGCCCCGAGCACTTCGACGTCGTCGAGCACGGCGGCGGCGACGCCAAGACGCTCTCCAAGGACGCCCCGGCCGGCCTCGCCGTGGCCGTGAACGTCGTCGAGGAGCTCGGCGCCGACGGTTACGTCTACGGCTCCGCCCAGGTCGGCGGGGAGCACAAGGACCTCGTCGTCCGCGTCGGCGGCCGCTCCGTCCCGGACAAGGGCAGCGAGCTGCACGTCGTGCCGCGCGCCGGCGAGCTCCACGTCTTCTCGACCTCGACGGGCGAGCGACTCAGCGGCTGAGCGCAGTAGTCGACCGAGCACAGCGGCCAACGAGAGGCCGGGCCCGCACTTCGGCGCGGAGCCCGGCTTTTCAGGTAAGAACAAATACCCCCGACACACAGGGGCATTTGGGACAGTGCGCCACCCGGCGTCAACACGCGATTCGAAAAGAACCCTCGAACCGTCCCTCACGTGGGTGACTAAATGTCGCCCAATCATCACTGACCGCTACGCTCGCTCGCGTGACCCACACAGCCCGCCGAATCGGCCGCACTTTCGCCCTCGTTCTGCCTGTCGTCATGGTGCTCTCCGGAACCCTGGCGGTCACCGCCGTCCCGTGGGCGGGGCAGGCCACCGAGTCGCAGATGCTCACCGCCTCCTCGGAGAACGTCTCCGTGCGCGCGAAGTCCCGTGCTCCGCAGGACATTTTGCGCGACCGGCTGCTGACCGAGCTGCAGGCGAAGGACCCGGGTGCCGCGCTCACCCAGCTCCAGCGCGAGGTCGAGGCACGGCCGTCGCTCGCCGAGCACTGCATGTCCATCGCGCGGGCCCTCGGCCGCGCCGCCGTGGACCTCTACGGGCCGACGCGCGCCCAGACCTTCTCCCGGCCCGTCTGCGACACGTCCTTCGCCACCGGCGTCTCCCAGCAGGCCCAGGGCTCGTAAGGACGGCTCCCGGCCCGGTACGGGGCTCGGAAGGCCCCTGGGGCCGCTGCCAGGCTCGCGAGAGCCGGCAGAGCCCGACCCGGGAGCGTGCGGACCGGCGCCGCTGCCGGGCTCGCGAGAGCCGTAGGAGCCGGCCCCGGAGGGTGTGGGCGCCGGCTCCCGCTCCCTACGCGCGGAGCCGGGACACGCCGCGCCCTGCGGCCCGCATATCGTTCACGGCATGCAAACGCCTACGTTTCCGACGCAGGCCGTGGTCCTGGCGGGCGGCCAGGGCTCGCGGCTGCGCCCGTACACCGACGACCGCCCCAAGCCGATGGTCGAGATCCCCGGCACCGGGACCCCGATCATCGGCCATCAGCTTGCCTGGCTGGCGGAAGAGGGCGTGACCGACGCCGTGGTGTCCTGCGGGCATCTCGCCGACGTCCTCCAGGAGTGGCTGGACAGCGCGGTGCTGCCCCTGCGCGTCACCACCGTCGTGGAGACGGAGCCCCTGGGCCGCGGCGGAGGTCTGAAGTACGCCGCCGCCGGGCTGCCGCACCAGGACCAGCCCTGGTACGCGACCAACGGCGACATCTGGACGCGTTTCTCGCTCCGCGAGATGGCCGCCTTCCACGCCGAGCGCGACGCCACCGCGACCCTCGCGCTCGCGCGGCCCCGCATCCCCTGGGGCGCCGTCGAGACGGACGCCTTCGGGCACATCACGGACTTCATCGAGTCGCCGCCTTCGCCGTACCTCATCAACGCGGGCGTGTACGTCTTCTCCTCGGAGTTCAAGAAGCTGCTGCCCGACGTGGGCGATCACGAGCGAACGACCTTTCCCCGGCTGGCCCGTGAGCGCCGGCTGGCGGGCTTCCCCTTGCCGAACGGCGCCTACTGGCGGGCCATCGACACCGCCAAGGACCTCACCGAGGCGGCCAAGGAGCTGGACGCAAAGCTGCGTTGAGGAAGCCGCCGCTGAAGCCGCAGCCAAGGGCGCGGCCACCGGCGCGGCCACCGGCGCGGCTGAAGAACAGGAGGGGCGGCCACCGGAATCCGGTGGCCGCCCCTCCTCGCGTCGTCGCGGGACCGACTGCTCAGCCCAGCAGGCCGCCGATCACACCGCCGCCCTCGGAGCCGTCGCCTCCGGTGCTGCCGCCGGAGCCTCCTGAGCCGCCCGTCGAGCCGCCGCCGGTGGTGCCGCCGGAGCTGCTGCCGCCCGTCGAGGTCGGGCCCGTGGTGCCGGACGGTGGCGGCGGGGCAGGCTGGGAGCCGGTGGGCGGCTGCTGGCCGGTGCCCTGAGTCTGGCTGGGCGTACCGGCGACCGGCCCGGTCTCCCGGACGGTCTCCTCCGCGGGCTCGGACGCCGCCTCCTTCGGCTTCTGCGAGGCGCGGCTGGCGGACGGGGAGGGCTTGTCCTTCCGCGCACCCGAGGAACCGCGTTCGCCGCCGGCCTCCTTGGGCAGCGGGGCACCCGGCAGGTGGTTCGTCGGATTCCCGTTCGGTCCCGGCACGGTGACCATCTCGGTGGAGCGGACGGCGCCGCCGAGAATCGAGCCCACGAGCATGGCGAGTCCGACGACGACGGCGGCGACGAGACCGCCGCGCCGCAGGACGCGCCTGCGCAGGTCCCACAGGGCGGACCGGGGCCCGAGCGTGCGCCAGGCCTCACCGGCGAGCCGTCCGTCGATCGAGTAGACGGGCGCGCCCGCGATGATCAGCGGGGACCAGGCGGCGAGATAGATGACGTCCGGCGTGTCGTAGACGGGGACGCTCTTCCAGCTCACGGTCAGGATCAGCGCGGCGGACAGCAACGCGCCGACGGCCGCGCCGACGCGCTGCCACAGGCCGAGAACGGTCAGGACACCGACGATGACCTGGAGGAAGGCGACGGTGAGACCCGCGCCGACGGGGTGACCGACCGCGAAGTCGCGCAGCGGCTCCCCGAGGGCCCATGGGTTCAGGGAGTTGAGCCACTTGACCATGGAGCCCCGGTCGCCGCCGTCGAAGTAGACGGGGTCGCAGAGCTTGCCCATGCCGGCGTAGATGGAGGTGAAGCCGAGGAGCAGGCGCAGCGGCAGGAGCACCACGCCGAGGTTCATGCGGCGGCCGGGGTAGTAGGCGTGCCGTACGGAGTCCGCGCCGTGACGCTGCGGTGCGCGCAGCTCCTCACGGGACCGGCCTGGGGTCTCGTCGTCGTACGGCTCCCCGTAGGGGTCCACGTCGTACGTGCCGGCGTCGTACGCCGCCGTGTCGTAGGGCGGGTGGCCGGAGGACGGCCGGCCTGCGGACGGCTGGTCGTACGGCGGACAGGAGTCGTAGGCGCCGACCGCCTGGCGCATGGGCGGCAGCAGCGGCCGGTCCCGGTGGCCGGGGCCGCCCGGTGCGGTGACCGCGGCCCCCTCCACCGTCTCGTCGAGCTCGATGCGCGGGATGACTTGGGTGGCGCCCGCGCTGTAGGTGTCGTGTTCCAGGGTGGAGTTGCGTACGGCCTGGAGCAGTCCGGTCGCGCCCGAGTCCCCGGGGGCCGACCTGCCGCTCCACACGACGGGCGCCCTGCGCCGGCCCGCCGGGCCGGAGTCGGCGAGCGGGGCGAGACGTGCGGAGTTCGCCAGGGCACGTGCGGGGCGCGGGCTCTGGGCGAGCTGCACCCGGAAGCTGGCGTGGCTGACGATGACCTGCGCGGGATCGCAGTCCACCTTGACCATGCTCAGCGCAGGCTGATCATCGAACCCGGACCGGGGCGTTCTGGTGTCCACACTCATCTAACCGAGTGACGTGTGTTTAGGGCACGGCCGTGACGGGCCCGATCTGTCCGAGACCCGTCAAGCGCTCCTTATCGACCGTTTTGCACCCCATGGCCGTCCGAAACGTCCACCAGAAACGGCCGAAATCACGCACCTCGGCCCGGCGCTCGCCGACCGGTCCGGCTGCGCCGTCAGGCGCGCCGCTTGGCCGCCTCGTAGAGCACCACACCCGCCGCGACACCGGCGTTCAGGGACTCCGCGCCGCCCGGCATCGGGATGCGGACGAGGTAGTCGCAGGTCTCGCCGACAAGGCGCGACAGGCCCTTGCCCTCGCTGCCGACCACGATCACCAGCGGCCCGCCGAGCGCCTCGAGGTCACCGACCTCGTGCTCGCCGTCGGCGGCGAGACCCACGACGGTCAGCCCGGCCTTCTGGTACGACTCCAGGGCGCGGGTCAGGTTCGTGGCGCGAGCGACGGGCGTGCGGGCGGCGGTGCCAGCCGATGTCTTCCAGGCGCCGGCCGTCATGCCGGCGGCGCGGCGCTCGGGGACGACAACACCGTGGCCGCCGAAGGCGGAGACGGAACGGACGACCGCACCCAGGTTGCGCGGGTCGGTGACGCCGTCGAGGGCGACGATCAGGGGGTCCTCGCCGTCGTCGAAGGCGGCGGCCGCCAGGTCCTCGGGGTGCGCGTACTCGTACGGCGGGACCTGGAGCACCAGGCCCTGGTGGTTGAGCCCGTTCGTCAGCCGGTCGAGCTCGGGGCGCGGCGCCTCCATGATGTTGATGTTGCCGCGGCCGGTGGCGAGCTGGAGCGCCTCGCGCACCCTCTCGTCGTTGTCGATGAACTGCTGGACGTACAGGGTCGAAGCGGGCACACCGTCACGCAGCGCCTCGAAGACGGGGTTGCGTCCGACGACCATCTCGGACGTCCCCTTGCCGCCGCGGCGGGCGACGGGCCTGCGGGCCGAGTGCTTCGCCTTGGCGTTGGCGACGCGGTTCTTGACGTGCCCCTTGCGCGCGGACGCGGGCGGCGTGGGGCCCTTGCCCTCGAGGCCGCGGCGTCGCTTGCCACCGCTGCCGACCTGCGCGCCCTTCTTGTTGGACGTGCGGCGGTTCCTGCGCTGGCTGTTCCCGGCCATGACTTAGACCTACCTGTTTCCGTGAAGCTCGTTCACTCGATCAAAAGTATGTACGTAGTTACGTCTACGTATGGAAGTGTGCCGCCCGGTCGCCCGGGCGGCACATCGCGCGTGGTGCTCAGCGGGGGCCGAGTGTCCAGCGGGGACCGTCGGGGCTGTCTTCGATGACGAGCCCGGACTGGCCGAGCTGGTCGCGGATGGCGTCCGCGGTCGCCCAGTCCTTGCGGGACCTTGCCGTCTCGCGCTGCTGGAGCACAAGCCGTACGAGTGTGTCGACGACGCCGTGCAGATCCTCGCCGCGGTCGTTCTCGCCCCCCCAGTGTGCATCGAGCGGGTCGAGTCCGAGAACGCCGAGCATGGCGCGCAGCTCGGCGAGGCGGGCGACGGCGGCTTCCTTGTCGTCGGCTGCCAGTGCGCTGTTGCCCTGCCGCACCGTGGTGTGGACGATGGCAAGGGCCTGCGGCACCCCGAAGTCGTCGTCCATGGCCTCGGCGAAGGCGAGCGGCACCTCGGCGGCCGGGGCGACGGGGCCCGCCTTCTCCACGACCCGCTGGATGAAGCCCTCGATACGCGCGAACGCCGACTCGGCCTCGCGCAGCGCGTCCGCGCTGTACTCGATCATCGAGCGGTAGTGCGGGGTGCCGAGGTAGTAGCGCAGGACGATGGGCCGCCAGTTCTTGACCATCTCGCTCACGAGCACCGAGTTGCCGAGCGACTTGGACATCTTCTCGCCGCTCATGGTGACCCAGGCGTTGTGCACCCAGTACGAGGCGAAGTCGTCGCCGTAGGCCTTGGCCTGGGCGATCTCGTTTTCGTGGTGCGGGAAGATCAGGTCGAGGCCGCCGCCGTGGATGTCGAAGGCCGCACCGAGGTACTTGTGCGCCATGGCCGAGCACTCGAGGTGCCAGCCGGGACGGCCGCGGCCCCACGGGGTCTCCCAGGCGGGCTCGCCGGGCTTGGTCGCCTTCCACATGGCGAAGTCGCGCGGGTCGCGCTTGCCGGTGATGCCCTCCTCGGCGGGCTGGCGCAGATCGTCGATGTCCTGGTTGGACAGCGCCAGATAGTCGGGGAAGGAGCGGACGTCGAAGTACACGCTGCCGTCGGCCTCGTAGGCGTGACCACGTTCGATGAGGCCGCGCATCATCTCGACCATCTCGGTGACATGACCGGTCGCGCGCGGTTCGTAGGTGGGCGGGAGGCAGCCGAGGGCCTCGTAGCCGTCGTTGAACGCGCGCTCGTTCTCGTAACCGATCGACCACCAGGGGCGGTTCTGCTCAGCCGACTTGGCGATGATCTTGTCGTCGATGTCCGTCACGTTGCGGATGAACGTGACGTCGTAGCCGCGGTATTCGAACCAGCGGCGCATGATGTCGAAGTTCAGGCCGGACCGGATGTGCCCGATGTGCGGGGCTGCCTGCACGGTCGCACCGCACAGGTAGATCGAGACACAACCCGGCACGAGAGGGGCGAAGTCACGGATCTGCCGGGCGCTGGTGTCGTACAGGCGAATAGTCACGCAACAAGGGTAGTGGGCGCGTGGTAGTGCCCCGCGACCGTTTCCTGCCAGGGCCTGGCACGAAGGTGACGAAGGCCACGGGGGGACGCGACACCGGCCGCTGTCAGTGAGGCCACTGTCAGTGAGGCCGCTGTCAGTCGGTCCTGACGACAAGCGCCGTCGCGAGGGCGGCAAGTCCTTCTGCCCGTCCGGTCAGGCCGAGGCCGTCCGTCGTCGTGCCGGAAACGGCCACCGGCGCGCCGACAGCGGCGGAGAGGGTCTTCTGCGCCTCCTCGCGGCGTTTGCCGATCTTCGGGCGGACACCGATCACCTGAATGGAGACATTGCCGATCTCGAAACCGGCGGCCCGTACGATCCGCGCGGCCTCGGCGAGCAGGGTGACGCCGGACGCGCCGGACCACTCGGGCCGCGACGTCCCGAAGTGGGCGCCGAGGTCACCGACACCGGCGGCGGAGAAGAGCGCGTCGCAGGCCGCGTGCGCGGCGACGTCACCGTCGGAGTGGCCGGCGAGGCCGTACCCGTCGCTGTCGGGGCCGTCCCACAGCAGCCCGGCGCACCACAGCTCGCGCCCCTCCTCGAAGGCGTGGACGTCGGTACCGATGCCGACCAGCGGCAGGCGGAACTGCTCAGAAGCCATCGTTGGCCCTCCTCCGGGCGAGTACCGCCTCGGCCAGTACGAGATCCAGCGGCCGGGTCACCTTGAAGGCCTCCTCGTGGCCTGGGACGAGGACGACCGGCAGCCCGAGCTGCTCGACCATGCTCGCGTCGTCGGTGACATTCTCGGTGACCGTCTCATGAGCCCGTACGAGGGTGTCGCGGTCGAAGCCCTGTGGTGTCTGCACGGCCCGCAGCGTGGCGCGCTCGGGGGTGGCGACGACGGGCTCGGGCGCGCCCTTCGCCGCCGCTTCGACCTGCTTGACGGTGTCCGCGAGGGGCAGCCCGGGCACCACGGCTACCGCTCCGTCCCGTACGGCCTCGATGACGGCGTCCACCGTGTCGACGGGCACCAGCGGGCGCGCCGCGTCGTGGACGAGGACGGTGTCGATGCCCTCGGGCAGCGCCCCGAGTCCGAGCCGTACGGACTCCTGGCGCGAGTGGCCCCCGGGCACCACGAGGTAGTCGGTCCTCTCCGGCAGGGCGTGCGCGTCGAGCAGCCGCTTCACCTCGGGCGCACCGTCGGGCGGGGCGACCACAACGACGAGCGAGACCGCGCGGGAGGCCGCCATGGCGCGCACGGCATGGACGAGCATGGGCGTGCCGTTCAGCGCGCGGAGCGCCTTGGGGGCGCCGGGGCCGAGCCGTACTCCCCGGCCGGCTGCCGGGATCACGACGGCGGTGCGGTGGTGGCGCGATTCGTCTGACATCGGTTGCACTCCGGCAGGTTTGTTTCCTCGGCCGACTTGGGTATGGCCACAGCGTGCCGGGCGCGACGCCTTGACCGGACCCTTCCGTGAGACTGGTCTGCGCCAGCCGCCCGGGCCCGGCACAGCAAAGCATCAGCAGCAGGTTTCGGACACACCCGCCCGGGCAGGCACGACCAAGCAGGGGCGACACACAACGCCAGCAGCCACGGCGACGAACATGCCGCAGCGCCCGGCGACAGGCTGGACCTCACGCGAGTGAATTCACAGCATGCCAGCGGGCACCGCGGCATTAATCATGATCAATCGTGGTGATCAATCGCGCGTCAGGACGCGAGGACCTCGTCGAGCAGAGCCTCGGCCTTGTCCTCGTTGGTGTTCTCCGCGAGGGCGAGCTCGCTGACGAGGATCTGGCGCGCCTTTGCGAGCATCCGCTTCTCACCGGCGGACAGCCCGCGCTCTCGCTCACGACGCCACAGGTCACGCACCACTTCGGCGACCTTGATGACATCGCCGGAGGCGAGCTTCTCGAGATTTGCCTTGTAGCGACGGGACCAGTTCGTCGGCTCTTCGGCATACGGTGCACGAAGCACCTCGAAGACCCGGTCCAGTCCGTCCTGGCCGACCACATCGCGTACGCCGACGAACTCCGCATTGTCCGCTGGCACGCGAACCGTCAGGTCGCCCTGGGCGACCTTGAGCACCAAGTAGGTCTTGTCCACGCCTTTGATCTGGCGAGTTTCGATGGCCTCGATCAGCGCGGCCCCGTGATGGGGATAGACCACGGTGTCGCCAACCTTGAACGTCATGTGACAGGTACCCCTTCCGTGGCTATCCAGGGTAACACGGATACAGCGTGTTCTGAATGGCGTTTTCGCAGGTCAGGGCATATCTCGGGGCTTGACAACAGCAACAGGAACGTGCTGCGAAAGGCGTGCGGAGTGCGGTATTCGCAGGTCGGAGCGGCTGCGCGGGCGGACGGAAACGCGTACGTTACGCCCCGCACAACGCCCTCCAGGGAGGGTGAAAGTCCCGATTTGCCGGATTCCCGACGGTGAACTTCCCGTACTCCGTTCGGCCGCCGATCACCCGTACGGACGGACACGGCCACGAATCCCGAATTGATCACCGCCGGGTATTCGCAAGGAATGTCTGGCCACCCCGGAAATTGATCACTGCGGTTATGTGAACGGCGCGCGCTGAAGGCGGAGCAGAAGACCCGAGCGGAGGCGCGAACGGTCCGGCCGCAGAGTTCGCACCAGCCGCACGGGCAAAGGGGCGGGTCGGGTGCGGGGCGTGATCGACGGCTCGGTAACCTGAGCGCGGGCCGTCAGGCCCTTGGCCGACGACAGCCGCCGGCCCGCCCCTCCCGTACCAGTCCGTACACAGAAGGAGAAGCCGCCGCCGTGAGCAGCAGCCTTCGACGCGGTGCCCTCGCGGGCTCTGCCGTCGTCTTCTCGATCGCCTCGCTCTCCGCCTGCGGTGCGGGCAACGACGCGCAGACACTCGGCGTGAAGCCGGACAACGCCGCGACGTCGGTGGACAGCCTCAAGCTGCAGAACGTCAACGTCGTCACCCAGCCCGAGGCGAACGCCAAGGGTCCGGCGGCAGTCGTGCTGACGATCTTCAACGACGGCGCGAAGGCCCAGACCCTCGAGTCGATCACGCTGCCGGACTACGACGCCAAGGTGAAGCTCAGCCCCGCCAAGGGCTCCGGGGCCGTCACCGTCCCCGCGCAGGGCCGGCTGATCATCGGCGGGAAGGGCAACGCGTCCGCCGTCGTCGAGGGCGGCAACCAGAGTCTGAGCAACGGCGCTGTGCGCGAGGTCGTCTTCCGCTTCAGCGAGACCGGCGACGTGAAGGTGCAGGCGCTGGTCGTCCCGGCGACGAACTACTTCAAGGACTTCGGCCCGAGCGCGCTGCCGACGCCGTCCGCGACGGCGACGCCGTCGGGCTCTGCGACCGGCACGCCCGCCGGCACCCCGTCGGGCAGCCCGGCCGGCGAGGCGACCGGGCCTGGCGACACGGAGGCGGCAGGCAGTGAGGCCGACGAACCGTCCGACGAGGCCTCCGCCTCGCACGAGGCGGATCACTGACCTCTCCCAAGCAGCGAAAAGGGCGCCCGCCGGTATCCGGCGGGCGCCCTCTTGTTTCTCGCGCTTATCGTGCGTGGCAGGCCTACGGCTCGAACTTGTAGCCCAGGCCGCGAACCGTCACCAGGTAACGCGGCGCACCCGGGTCGGGCTCGATCTTGGCGCGCAGGCGCTTCACGTGGACGTCAAGGGTCTTGGTGTCGCCCACGTAGTCGGCGCCCCAGACCCGGTCGATCAACTGCATACGGGTCAGGACCCGGCCCGCATTGCGCAGCAGCATCTCCAGCAGGTCGAACTCCTTCAACGGAAGGTCGACCTTGCCACCGGAGACGGTGACGACATGGCGGTCCACGTCCATCCGCACCGGCCCGGCCTCCAGGGCCGCCGGCGTGACCTCCTCCGGTTCGCCGCGGCGGCGCAGGACCGCACGGATGCGGGCAACCAGCTCCCGCGAGGAGAACGGCTTGGTGACGTAGTCGTCGGCTCCTATCTCCAACCCGACGACCTTGTCGATCTCGCTGTCCTTCGCGGTCACCATGATGACCGGCACGTTCGAGCGGCCCCGCAGCTGGCGGCACACCTCGGTGCCGGGCAGGCCCGGCAGCATCAGGTCCAGGAGAACGAGGTCGGCGCCGTTGCGCTCGAACTCGTCGAGTCCGTCGGGGCCGGTGGTCGCGATCGCGACCTCGAAGCCCTCCTTGCGGAGCATGTATGACAGGGCGTCGCTGAAGGATTCCTCATCCTCGACGACGAGCACTCGGGTCACGGAAGGACCTCCGGGGCAGGAATTTCGATGTTCGGATCGGTGTCGTAAGGCCGGTCGTCGTCCTCGTCGACGCGATCCGGACCGGTGGTGGCGCGTTCTTTCGCGGCGCCCGCTTCGGGCAGCCGCAGCGTGAAGGTGGAGCCCTGGCCCTCTGAGCTCCACACCGTGACCTCCCCGCCGTGCGAAGCGGCCACGTGTTTGACGATGGCGAGTCCCAGGCCGGTGCCGCCGGTGGCGCGGGAGCGGGCGGGGTCGACCCGGTAGAAGCGTTCGAAGATGCGCTCGCGGTCCCTCTCGGAGATGCCGATGCCCTGGTCGGTCACGGCGATCTCGATCAGGTCCCCGCCCGGGGCGTTGACGCGGCGGGCGGAGATGCCGACGCGGGTGCGGGCCGGGGAGTAGTTGACGGCGTTCTCGACGAGATTGCCGAGTGCGGCGGCGAGCTTGCCGCGGTTGCCCCAGATGTTCAGATCGGAGGCGGCTCCGGCCGCCATGGTGATCTGCTTTGCGGACGCGGTCTGGCGGGAGCGGTCGATGGCCTCTGCGACCAGCTCCTCCACTTTCACGGGCTCGGAGTCCTCCAGCGGGTCGTCGTTCTGCACCCGGGAGAGGTCGATGAGCTCCTGTACGAGGTTGGTGAGCCGGGTCGCCTCGATCTGCATACGGCCGGCGAAGCGGGTGACCGCCTCAGGGTCGTCGGAGGCGTCCATGACCGCCTCCGACAGCAGGGAGAGCGCGCCCACCGGGGTCTTGAGCTCGTGGCTGACGTTGGCGACGAAGTCGCGCCGCACCGCCTCTATGCGGCGCGCCTCTGTCAGGTCCTCGACGAGGAGCAGGACGAGGCGAGAGCCGAGCGGGGCGACCCGGGCGGAGACGGCGAGGGCTTCGCCACGCCCGGTGCCGCGGCGCGGGAGGTCCAGTTCGACCTGCCGTATCTCGCCGTCGCGCCGGGTGTCGCGGGCCATGTGCAGCATCGGTTCGACGGCGAGCTTGCCGCCCCGGACCAGGCCGAGGGCGTACGCCGCGGAGCTGGCCTTGACGACGGAATCGGACTCGTCGAGGACCACCGCGGAGGAGCGGAGCACGGACAGGACCGTGTCGACTCCCGGCGGGAGCACGGCGTCGGTGTGGAGCGATGTCCTGGTGGGTCGTTTCTGTTCGCGCTCGCTCCAGCGGAACGCCAGCACGGCGATGACACCGGTACAGAGTCCGGCGATCGCTGCCGCTGCGGCAACCGCCGCGTTCACGTCCATGCATTCAGGTTATGCGTCGCCCAGGGCACTCTCCCAGCCAAACGGGTGGCACCTCGAACAGTCGTCGCTCAGAGTTCACCAAGGGGAAAGTGCCGGTTCATTTGGGATGGAGCCGACGGACTTCTGCTGACCTGAACGTGGGAGCGTGGGGTTCGAGCCCCACCCGGACTCGGTCGCATCAAGAGAGGGACACCCATGCGTGACGCGTACCACGAGGAACTGGACTCGATCGGCGAGGGCCTGGTCGAGATGGCCCGGCTGGTCGGGTCGGCAATCGGGCGCGCCACCACGGCCATGCTCGACGCGGACCTCAAGCTCGCCGAGAACGTGATCGCCGGCGACCAGAAGGTCGATGATCTGCAGCACGACCTGGAGGCCAGGGCGATCGCCCTGCTGGCCCGGCAGCAGCCGGTCGCCACGGATCTGCGGATCGTGGTCACCTCGCTGCGAATGAGCGCCGACCTGGAGCGCTCGGGAGACCTGGCCCAGCACGTGGCCAAGCTGGCCCGGCTGCGCTTCCCCGACCGCGCCGTCCCGAACGACCTGCACGCCACGATCCTGCAGATGGGGCAGCTGGCGCAGCGGCTGATGGCCAAGGCCGCGGAGGTCATCATCACCAAGGACGTCGACCTGGCGCTCCAGCTGGAGCAGGACGACGACGAGATGGACCTGCTGCACCGGACGCTCTTCCAGCACCTGATGGACGACCGCTGGAAGCACGGCATCGAGACGGCCGTCGACGTGACGCTGCTCGGCCGCTACTACGAGCGGTTCGCGGACCACGCGGTATCGGTCGCGAAGCGCGTGGTGTACCTGGTGACGGGTGAGCACGCGGACGAGCTCCAGCAGCAGACCGCGGTGGAGGGCGCATAGAGGCGCCCAGGCGCGTACAGGGGGCGCTTGCGCGTGTGCGCCGTTGATGCGCCCGGCCGGGTGGGCATGCAATGGGCGAGGCGGCACTCCCGTACTCCCTTGAGGAGGGACCCATGGCCGAATCCCCCACGACCGAGCCTCGACAGGAAACCTCACCCGAAGTGGTCTTCCTGCCCGTCCTCGGCGCCTGCGGCTGCGGCTCCGGCTGCGGCTGCGGCTGCCAGTCCGGCGCACCCTGCCAGTGCGGGGGCTGCTGCGGCTGACGTCCCACCCTCCCGCCGAAGACCCCGTCTTTGCAGGACGGGGCCCTCGCTGCGTGCGGTTCCCGGGGATCGGGCTCTAGACCGTCTCGCCCGTGGCGGGATTCAGCGGTGCACGGGCGCTGGACCGCACGAAGGCCCCTGACCTGCACCGTATGTGCAGATCAGGGGCCTGATCGCTGCTCTTACTTCCTCTTGCCCTGGGTCTTGCCGAGGATCTTGGCGACCTACGTTTTCGCTGGTGCGGGGCTGGCGCGACGACCCATGACCGGTCGTCATTGGTCATCGTTGACTGGTCTCGATCGGCCTCGGACGGCCCAGAGACGGCCCTGCCAGGATCCTGGGCCCCGGATCAGGTCGAGGTGAGGGTTCCGCACTCATAGGCGATCTTCGAGGCGGGTTGCCGAAGCTGAGTTGTCGGTCAGCCGCCCTGGTAGATCGTGGTGCACAGCAGCGTGGCGCCGTCGTCCACCAGGTAGGCCCAGTAGCGCGTCTGGTCGCCTGCCACCCGGCGGCAGTTGTTCGCGTCGGCGCCCGCCGGGGCGCGGTAGACGCCTGTGATGTGCATGATCTGGTTGTACGGGGCGGGCACCGGCTCGCGTCGGCAGTCCACGGCCGTCATCATGCCGAGGGAGATCGAGGAGCCGGACTGCCGGCCGAGCATGCAGTAGCCGGCGTGGTGGATGCGGGTGAGGCAGAGCTTCGTGGTGGTGCCGGTGGTGGCGGACTGGTAGCTCCAGTACGACTTCCCGTGGCTGGTGGGGCAGGCCGTGTCGGTGGCGGTCACCTGGACCTGCGCCTGCGCGCCGGCGCAGGACACGGGGTCCGGCGGAACATCGACGCTCCAGTCGATGCTGGTGGTGCCCCCGCGGCCCGTGTCGTAGACCGCCAGGCAGTCGCCGGCCGAGATGGCTTTGAACGCCTCTTCGGTGGGATCCGGAGTGGGTGTCGACGGCTCGGGGTCGGCCTCCTCGGCGTCCCCCTCACTGATGTCAGGGTCATCGGGGATGTCGACGGTCGGCGAAGGCGTGTACGGGGCTGGGCTGGAACTGGATGGGGGCGAGTCGGCCAACAGGCCCTTCAGCTCCGTCGCGTTGCTCACGCCCAGCCAGGTCAGGATCGACAGGACGGATGCGATTCCGCCGATAAGCGCCCATAACTTGGCAGTGGAATGATCATCGGATGCGCCAGCCACAATGCCCTCCCCCGCCGAAGCTCAGGCGATATTAACTTTTCCGGCGCCGCTGAGAGTGGAACTCCCGTTGTCCCGCCCCTGTTGGCCACCCCCGCACAGATCCAGCACCCCGCGGATCGTCGCCCGGCCAGATCATCCATTCCTCTGCGTCGGTCATGTGCGGAGGATCGGTCTCGCCGCGCGGCGAGCGGAGCGAGCCACTCACCATGGGCCTCCGGCGGGGTGAGATAGTCGGTCTCCGCCGGGTCGACGTCGACCTGGACAAGCGCGTGCTCTACGTCCGCCGGCAGATCACACGCTGCACGTGGTCCAGCAGCTCGAGCTGAGCCGGAGCAAGCCAGTGTTCGCTCCGCCCAAGGGCGGCAAGCTGCGGGACGTCCCGCTGCCCGGCCCTGTTGCCGACGCCTTCCGCGTCCACATCAAGCGGTTCCCGCCCGTCGAGATCACCCTGCCCTGGAAGGCGGCGGGCGGGCCGATGGTCACCACACTGTGAGGCCCCAGGCCACGGTTCACGCTGAGCTCCGTCTCGGCGTGAGGCGACCGCAACCGCCGTCTCCTGCCCCGTAGAGCGTTACGGCCCAGCGACGGCACAGAAGCAGCAATAAGCCCCCTCCCGGCGGAGGACCCGCAGGCAGGGGGCTTGTGCAGGTGGTGCTACTTCTTCTTGCCCTGGTTCTTGACCGCCTCGATCGCCGCGGCGGCCGCTGCCGGGTCGAGGTAGGTGCCGCCCGGCTTGACCGGGTGGAAGTCGGCGTCGAGCTCGTAGACGAGCGGGATGCCGGTGGGGATGTTCAGGCCGGCGATGTCCGCGTCGGAGATGCCGTCCAGGTGCTTGACCAGGGCGCGCAGGCTGTTGCCGTGGGCGGCGATCAGGACCGTGCGGCCGGCGAGCAGGTCGGGGACGATGCCGTCGTACCAGTACGGCATCATGCGCTCGACGACGTCCTTGAGGCACTCGGTGCGCGGGCGCAGCTCGCTGGGGATGGTCTGGTAGCGCGCGTCGTCGGACTGGGAGAATTCCGAGCCGTCCTCGAGGGGCGGCGGCGGGGTGTCGTACGAGCGGCGCCAGAGCATGAACTGCTCCTCGCCGAACTCGGCCAGCGTCTGGGCCTTGTCCTTGCCCTGCAGCGCGCCGTAGTGGCGCTCGTTCAGCCGCCACGAGCGGTGGACCGGGATCCAGTGGCGGTCCGCCGCCTCCAGGGCGAGCTGCGCCGTGCGGATGGCGCGCTTCTGGAGCGAGGTGTGGAGCACGTCGGGGAGCAGGCCGGCGTCCTTGAGCAGCTCACCGCCGCGGACTGCCTCCTTCTCGCCCTTCTCCGTGAGGTTGACGTCCACCCAGCCGGTGAACAGGTTCTTTGCGTTCCATTCGCTCTCGCCGTGGCGGAGGAGGATCAGCTTGTACGGTGCGTCGGCCATGCGGACGAGCCTAATCGACGCCTCCCGGGCGCCGCGCGACTGCCCGAGGAGCGGAATCGGTTGACGGTCCCCGTCAATTCAGTGGCGGTCGGGAGACCCGGTTAAGTAAGTTGCGGTTGCCGATAAGGGTCGTTACATCCGTGGGGGCTCCCGTATGTCCATCGCTTCGCTCAGACGCGCAGCCCTCCAGACCGTCTCGGGGCTGCCCAAGGGCTTCTGGTGGTTGTGGACATCGACGCTGGTGAACCGTACCGGCGCGTTCGTCCTCACCTTCCTGTCGCTCTATCTCACGCAGGAGCTCGGATACTCGGCCTGGTACGCGGGCCTTGTCATCGCGCTCCACGGGCTCGGCGGCGTGGCCGGCTCGCCG
Organism: Streptomyces sp. NPDC096176; assembly: GCF_044763255.1. Lineage (NCBI taxonomy): Bacteria > Bacillati > Actinomycetota > Actinomycetes > Kitasatosporales > Streptomycetaceae > Streptomyces > Streptomyces sp. NPDC096176. The sequence goes on from NZ_JBIWFV010000005.1 coordinate 528,916, forward strand.
CTGGGCGGGATGCTCACCGACCGGTGGGGGCGGCGACCGACGATGATCTCGATGCACCTGGCCGGAGCGGCGTGCGCCGCCGCCCTGGCCGTGGTGAGCAGCGCCTGGGGGATCGCGGTCGTCGTCCTGCTGATGGGTGTCGCGATGCAGGCCGTGCGACCGGCGATCAGCGCGATGATCGCGGACATGGTGCCCGAGGCGGAGCACGGCCGGGCCTACGCGCTGAACTACTGGGCGCTCAATCTCGGCTTCGCTGTCGCCGCTCTGGGCGGTGGTGCGGCGATCTTCCTCGGTTACCGGACGCTGTTCGTCGTCGACGCGCTGGCGACGGCGCTCTGTGCGCTGATCGTCTTCCTTCGGCTGGCCGAGACCCGGCCGAAGGCACGGGTGGACGCCGCCACGGGGGCGCTGGCCGACCAGCAGGTGACCGTGCTCGACGTGTTGAAGGACGCTCCGTTCCGGACCCTGGTCCTGCTCAACCTGCTGGTGTGCCTCATCTTCACCGCTCCCTGGGTGGGGCTGCCGCTGACCATGGCCGGTGAGGGGCTGTCGGCCGACTCGTACGGCATGGTCATCGCCGTGAACGGCGTGGTGATCGTCGCGCTGCAGCTCCTGGTCAACCGGATCACGGACAAGCGCTCGCCGGCCGCTCTACTCACCGTGTCCTCGCTGCTCTTCGCCGTCGGCACCGGCGCGACGGCGCTGGCGGGCACCCCTCTGGTGTTCGCGGCGACGGTGGTCGTCTGGACGCTCGGCGAGATGGTGCACGTGCCGACGAACGCCGCGGCCACCGCTCGTCTCGCTCCGGCACACGCACGTGGCCGGTACCAGGGCGTCATGGGCATGTCCTGGGCCGTCGCCGGCTTCGTCGCCCCGATCCTGGCCGGCTGGGTGGTGGACGGCCCCGGCCCGGACGTCCTGTGGATGGGCTGCGCGGTGATCGGCGGCGTGGCGGCGGCGGGGTACGCCTTCCTGCTACGGCGCGCACTGGCCGAGCACGGCGGACAGGCGGAGGCGGAGGCTGTCACGGACGCCGCGGAGGCTGCCGCCAAGGCCATGCCGGAGAGCACACAGACCACGGCACCGACCACGGCACCCGCGAACACCTGACGGGCGGCCGGACGGGCGGCGTCACACGCGTCCCGTCCGTTCGTCACCCGCCTCCGCCCCGTCGTCCGTCACCCGCGTCCCCGGGTGGCGCAGCGCGCACAGGTAGGCGACGGCCAAGGCGATGGCCATCCCGTAGAAGACCCACTGGTTGGCCTCCGCGAAGTCCATCCGGATCGCGTCCATCGAGTCGCGCATGATGTTCGCGACGGGACCGTCACCGGTGGGCGCCTTGTCGTCCGGGTGACCGCTGACGGCCTCCGCGATCGAGCGGCCCGCCTCCCGTGCGGCGTCGTCAGGGACTCCCCTGCCGGCCAGGGTCTCCGCGACCCTTTCGGTGGTGATGTGCGTGAGGACCGTGCCGAACACCGCCATGCCGACCGCCGCGGCGAAGTTGCGCACGGTCTGGGTGATGCCGGTGACCTCGCCGTAGGAGGCGTCGATGGCGCGGTTGGCCGCGTCCGTCGACGCGGGGGCGAGCAGGAAACCGATGCCGGCGCCGGCGAGGGCCGCGTACGGCCACTGGTCGTGCATCGACAGGTCCGTCAGCTTCCCCGCCCACAGGGCGAATCCCACCGCACCGAGCGCTGTGCCGATTTTGATCGCGGGCCGCGCGCCGCGTTTGTCGAGTATCCGGCCGCCCCACTGGGCCGCGATGGCGAACCCGATGAAGAAGTACAGCAGGAACAGCGCGGCCTGGTTCGGCGACGCACTCAGCGAGACCTGTGCGTAGACCGAGACGAAGAAGAACAGCGGGACGAACGCCAGCATCGCGAAGAACAGCACCAGGTTGTCGACGGCGAACGCCTTGTCCTTGAACACCTGGAGCTTGATGAGCGGCTCCGCCACGGTCAGTTCGTAGCGGCAGAAGAGGGCCAGCACCGCGACGCCTCCCACGATGCACCCCCAGGTGGCGGCGCTGCTCCAGCCCCACGCCGACGCCTGCTGGAGCCCCAGCACGCACAGCCCCATACCGACGGCGACCAGCGCCGCGCCTGGGAGATCGAGCTTCTCGGCCCGCCGCTGGTCCGGGACGCGGGCCACGGCGATGAGCACGAGCGCGATGACGGCGACGGGGACGTTGACCCAGAAGATGGCGCGCCAGGTCCAGGCGGTCAGCCAGCCGCCGAGCAGCGGCCCGACGGCCGTCAGCGCGCCCGAGATCCCGAAGAACAGTGCCAGAGCACGTCCGCGTTTCTCCACAGGGAAGACGGCGATGACAACGGCGAGCGCGGCCGGGAACATCAGCGCGGCGCCGATGCCTTGGGTGGCGCGGAAGACGATCAGCCAGGTCTGCGCGAAGTCGCCCGCAGGCACGCAGCCGCACAGCACGGAGGAGACGACGAAGGTCAGGGTGCCGATCACCACGACGCGGCGGTGTCCGACGATGTCGGACAGCCGCCCGCCCAAGGCGAAGAACGCCGCCAGCGTGAGCAGGTAGGCGTTGACCACCCACTGCATCCCGGATGCGGAGAGGCCGAGCTGGTCGGTGATGCTTGGCGCCGCGATCGAAACGATCGTCTGGTCGATGAAGGTCATCGACACCGCGAAGAGCATCGCGGCGAGAGCGAGCGTCTGGTTCGGCGCACCCCGTGCGGTGACAGGGGCGCCTGCGGCAGTGCTGGAGCCCGAAGGGGCCCTTCTGATGCCCATGATCCGAGTCTGAACCCGGCGGCCACGGTGCGCACATCCGGCTGGACGCGCGCACCGCGCCGCAGGTCACACACGCAGGGCGCGCTGGGCCTCGTACAGGTTGGCAGGGCGGACGGCGCCCGGGGAGCCGTACGCCTCCAGCCGGGAGTTGAGGGCGCCGGTGAAGTCCGGCACGTCGGTCTGGTCGAATTCGCGGACCGTGCTGATGGCGACGGTCGCGCTGTACGGCGCGACCTCGTCGATCCTGATCAGGCCGGCGCGTTCGTTGGTGACGGTGACGTTCCAGTGGGTGAAGCGGGCTCCGTAGAGCGGACCGGCGCTCGCGTCGCCGCCGTGGCGGCCGTTGTTGTTCACGGTGATCTGTGTACGGACGCATGCGAACGGCATTCCGCGGTGGGTGTCGAAGGTGCCCATCTCCATCACGCCGCGCGACCAGACGTTGTAGCTGGACAGACCCTCGACGTTGATGCCGTGGAGCTGGGTCCCTTCGGGCGCGGGCCGGGTCCGCTCCGCGACGGTGAAGTCCTCGACGAGGTTGTCGTGCGACCCCTCGCGGCAGAAGTACGGGTGGTGGGAGCCGCGTCCCTCGACACGGGTTCGGCGCAGCGTGCAGGCGGATGCGGCGACGAGGCCGAAGCCGTTGTCGACGTGGCGCACGGTGATGTCGTCGGCCCAGCAGTCGTACGAGCACTGGAAGATGACGCCGTTGTAGCCCTTGTCGAGCAGGTGTTTCGACTGGGGTGTCTCGACGGCTTCCAGGGTGAGGCCTTCGACGCCGGAGCCGGTGAGCGGGGTGACGAGGGTGGTGATCCGGGGGTCCCAGGCGGGGCGCACGTCGAGCGGGAGCGGCCGTTCGAGGGTGACCCGGTCTCGTTTGACGGCCGTGACGCGCACGGGCCATTCGTAGGGAACGTAGGACGTCAGCTTGGTCTTGTCGTCCCAGACGTACGAGATCGTGCCCTCGCCGTCACCCGCCATGTACGCGAGCAGGGTGTGGTCGGCGTCGTCGGCGAGGCGGAGCATGACGAGCTGTCCGCGGCGCAGCTTCGAGGTGTCGGACACGGTGACGGACCAGTCGCCGCGGCGGGCGGGTCCGACGGTGGCGATAGTGGTCCATTCGTCACGCTTGTTGCCGGTCCAGCCCTCGAAGGGCCACGCCCTGTTCCTGATGGCGTCGGTGAGCGAGGCATAACGGTCCTTGGGGCAGAGCCAGATGAGGCCGCCGGCCCAGGACCAGGAGGACTTGTCGCCGCCGTAGCGGGAGCCGTAGGCGCCGATGAGTTCGGTGAGGTTCCTGGTGGCGAGCAGGGTGGTGCGGCCACTGCCGGCGCCGCGCAGGACGACGTTGCTGTGTCCGATGCGGATCACGTCGTCGACGCGGTACGTACCGGCGGGGATGAGGACCGTGCCGCCGCCGCGTTCTCCGACAGCGGCGACGGCACGGTTGATCGCCGGCGCGGAGTCGGCTGAGCCGTCGCTTCTGGCCCCGTACGCAAGGACGTTGGCCTTGACGGGCCGGCGCGGAAAGCTGCGCGCTCCGGCGCGTTGCCCGGCTCTTCCCACGTACGGGATCTGGGCGTGACTGCGGGGAGCGCGGCGGTACTCGTCCCAGAGCGCGGGCGTGGTGGCGCCGGTGCGGTGGGCCGCGCGCGGGGCAGCTGCCGCGGGTACTGCGGGGCCGCCCGTCGCCAGGGCCGCCGCGACGACCGTGGCGCTGCCGAGCAGGGTGCGTCTGCTGATGGCACGGTAATCGGTCCCCATGAGCCCACCTTCCACGGATGTGAATGACGTTCATGTCGGCGTCGGCGGTGAGCATGCCACGCCACCCCGGCCCACGGAAGGGGTCGCGTGGCACTGGTGCAGGGAGAAACGGAGTTTGTCAGACGGTCACTTGGCGGGCCGCTGGGTCAGATGCGTGAACGCATCCAGATTGCGCGTCGATTCGCCGCGCGACACCCGCCACTCGTACTCCCTGCGGATCGCGCTTGCGAAACCGAGCTCCAGCAGGGTGTTGAAGGAACCGTCCGCCGCCTCGAGGATCGTGCCGAGCAGCCGGTCCAGCTCATCCGGCGTGACCACGGAGAGCGGAAGCTTGCCGACGAGGTAGATGTCGCCGAGACGGTCGATCGCGTAACTGACGCCGTACAGCTTGAGGTTGCGCTCCAGCAACCAGCGGTGGACGGCGGCGTCGTTCTCGTCGGGATGGCGGATGACGAAGGCGTTGATCGAGAGCGAGTGCCGGCCCACGAGCAGCGAACATGTCGTGGACAGCTTGCGCGTGCCGGGGAGTTTGACGACGAACGAGCCCGCGGCAGGGCTCTCCCACTCGAGGTCCGCGTCCTTGAGGGCCTGTTCGACGACCCGCGTCACCTGCTGCACGTCAGCCATGGGGCGAGCGTACGTCAGGCGGCACCGCGGGCCGCGTGCGGCACCGTCGCCCGACAGCCTGCGGCACCGTCCCCGTTGGTACGGGTGGCCCGTCAGTGGTGGGTGGCCCGCACACGGCGGCGGTGGTCGTGCATGGCGGCCTGGTAGACGTCCGCCGTCGCGGACGCCGACGCGTCCCAGCCGAACGACTGCGCGTGCCGGGCGGCGGCCGCGCCCATCCGGTCCGTCAGCGACGCGTCCCGTACGAAGCTGCCCAGCACGTCCGCGTAGTGCGCCGGATCGTGTCCCGGAACGAGGAAACCGGTCCGCTCGTCGCGGACCGCGACCGGCAGCCCGCCCACCGCAGCCGCCACCACCGGCGTACCCGCGGCCTGCGCCTCTATGGCGACGAGCCCGAAGGACTCGCTGTAGGAGGGCATGACCAGCACGGAGGCGGCACGGAACCAGTCGGCGAGCTGATCCTGGCCCACCGGCGGCCTGAAGTGGACGACGTCGGCGATACCGAGCTTGGCGGCCAGCTTCTGCAGGCCTTCAGGCTTGGCGAGCCCGCTGCCGCTGGGGCCCCCGACGACGGGGACGAAGATACGGCTGCGCAGGGACGGGTCCCGCTCCAGCAGGACCGCGACGGAGCGCAGCAGGATGTCGGGCGCCTTCAGGGGCTGTATCCGGCCCGCGAAGAGGGGGATGAACGCCTCCTGCGGCAGCCCGAGGCGGGCGCGCGCGGCAGCCCGGCCGTCGGCGGGACGGAAGAGATCCAGATTCACGCCCGGGTGGACGACGGCGACCTTCGCCGGGTCGGCCTCGTAGAAGCGGACGAGCTCGTCGGCCTCCTCCGCGGTGTTGGCGATCAGCCGGTCCGCGGCGTTCACGATCTGGGTCTCGCCGATCACGCGCGTGGCCGGCTCCGGGGTGTCGCCCTCCGCCAGCGCGGCGTTCTTGACCTTGGCCATGGTGTGCATGGCGTGCACGAGTGGGACACCCCATCGTTCGGCCGCGAGCCAGCCGACGTGGCCGGAGAGCCAGTAGTGGGAGTGGACGAGGTCGTAGTGGCCGGGGCGGCGGGCGGCCCACGCCTGCATCACGCCGTGGGTGAAGGCACACAGCTGGGGCGGCAGGTCCTCCTTGGCGAGGCCCTCGTAGGGTCCGGCGTCGACGTGCCGCACCAGGACGCCAGGGGCCAGCTCGACGGCGGGCGGCAGCCCGCCGGAGGACGACCGGGTGAATATCTCGACCTCGACGTTGATGGCGGCGAGGCGCTTGGCGAGTTCGACGATGTAGACGTTCATGCCGCCCGCGTCACCCGTCCCCGGCTGATGCAGCGGGGAGGTGTGGACGCTGAGCATCGCGACCCGGCGCGGTTTGCGGTTGCCGCCGGGAAACCGGATACGCGGTGCCATCCGACTGCTGCCGAGGCGGGACACGTACTGGCTCACGTCGGCGGTCCTCTCGCTGCGGGCACGACGAAGTGCGGGGCAAGCGTTCCCGCACAGCCTCACAACAGCGGATTGCGCGCTTCCATTTCCCTGTCGGAGCCACTTTGCCAAATCATTGCCGTCCATCGCCGCCGCGACGCTTGCGCCCGCCGCGCACCCGGGCGATCAGCACCCGATACACCACGGTCCGTGACGCCCCGGCCCACCGCATACCCTCACTCCCATGAACCGCCCCGTCGGGACCGCGACCCGCGGGACGACCAACCCCAACCGGCTGCGCCGCATGGACCGCTGGATCGCCGCGACGCACGGCCCCGCCCTGCGCAGCAGCGCCACCGCCCCCGTCGCCGTCGACCTCGGGTACGGGGCGGCCCCCTGGACCGCCGTGGAGCTGCTGGAGCGGCTGCGCACCGCCGACCCCCGGTGCGAGGTCGTGGGCATCGAGATCGACCCCGCACGGGTCACCGCCGCGACGCCGTACGAACGTGAGGGCCTCACCTTCCGCCACGGCGGCTTCGAGGTGCCGACGCCGGACCGGCCGGCAATCATCCGGGCCGCCAATGTGCTGCGCCAGTACGACGAGGTCGAGGTCGCCGCCGTGTGGCGGAGACTGTGCGGCCGGCTTGCTCCCGGCGGGCTGCTGGTGGAGGGGACCTGCGACGAGATCGGGCGGCGCCATGTGTGGGTGGCGCTCGGACCCGACGGCCCCCGGACGGTGACGTTCGCGACCCGGCTCGGGTCGCTGGAGCGCCCGTCCGACCTGGCCGAGCGGCTGCCCAAGGCGCTGATCCACCGCAATGTGCCCGGTGAGCCGGTGCACGCCTTCCTGCGGGACTTCGACCGGGCGTGGGCGGCAGCCGCGCCGTACGCCTCGCTGGGCGCCCGGCAGCGCTGGATCAAGGCCGTGGGGGACCTGAAGGCCGACTGGCCGCTGACCGACGACCGGAGGCGGTGGCGGCAGGGCGAGGTCACGCTGAAGTGGGCGGCACTCGACCCCAATTCGGGATGAACGTCACCACGAACGAGTGAACGAAACGAACACGGGAACGCACGGGGCGTGTTGCTCGTCAGTTCAGTGGAATGGGGATGAGCGGCAGGCGCGCTGCGGGGCGGGGTGAGCTACGGGGGTGATCTGCGCGCCGATCTGCCGGTCGACACTGTCGTTTTCGCGTGTGCCATGGCACCATCACGACGTCACACACAAGTTACTGACGGTTAATCACATTCAGGTGCTCCAGGCGCCCTGTATGCCAGGCGTTATGCCATGCGTTCGTCCGAAGGGGGAGTCGTGAACCGACGCCACTGTGCCACTGCCGCGATCACATTGGTCTGCGCTCTGACTCTGCTGGCGTTTCCCGGACCCGCCTTCGCGGCCCCGGAGCCGGCCCCGACGACCCCGGCGTCCGTCACCAAGCCGGGCGCGCCCGCCCCGCCGGCCCCGGGCCAGTCGCTCGAGCAGGTGCGCATGGAGATAGACGCCCTCTACCGCAAGGCCGCGTCCGCCACCGATGCGTACAACCTCGCGGAGGAGCGGACGGAGAAGCAGTCCGCCGAGATCGTGAAGCTGGCGCAGGAGATGGCCAAGGGCCGGGCCCGGATCGAAGAGCTGAAGAACCGCGCGGGCGCCGCCGCCCGTGCCCAGTACCGCGGGGGCGGCCTGCCGCCCGAGGCACAGCTGGCGCTCGTCGACGACCCGCAGCTCTTCCTGGACGGAGTGGGCCGCATCGAGCAGGGTCAGAAGGCCACCAAGGACCTCCTCACCGAACTGACACGGGCACAGGCCGACTTGGCGACGTACACCAAGGACGCCAGCGCCCAGTGGGAGAAGCTCGAGGCCAACCGCCTCAAGAAGGAAAAGGCCAAGAAGGAGCTCAAGGAGCGGATCGCCGCGGCCCAGAAGCTCGAGGACCGGCTCGAGGAGCAGGAGCTGGCGAGACTGCTGGAGCTGGAGAAGCAGGCGCAGTACCAGGCGCAGACGGCCTGGCTGAACTCCGGCGCGCTGAAGGGCATCAGCGGCAAGGCGAGCGAACAGGGGCTGAAGGCGGTCCGGTTCGCGACGCAGCAGCTCGGCAAGCCGTACGTGTGGGGAGCGGAAGGTCCGGGTTCGTACGACTGCTCGGGGCTCACCTCGCAGGCCTGGGCGGCTGCGGGGCGCGGTATCCCCCGCACCTCACAGGAGCAGTGGCGACTGCTGCCCCGCATCGACATCAAGAACATGCGGCCCGGCGACCTGATCATCTACCACTCGGACGCCAGCCACGTGGGCATGTACATCGGCGACGGGGCGATCATCCACGCCCCCCGCCCTGGGCGGAACGTGACCATCGCGGGCGCGGGCTCGATGTCGATCCTCGGGGTCGTACGACCGGACAAGTGAGGCCTTTCGACATGTCGGCCGGGCCACAGGGCGGCCTGGCCGGCATCCCCGGGGGCGCCGCGCGAGGCCCGTGAAGGCGACACCCGTGCTCGGCGCGCACCCTTGCACGCGCGTGTTACGCGCGCGTGGCGCGGGCGCCTTCGCAAGTGACGTGCGCCACGCAGTGGCAAGTGACGTGTGCCACGCAGGGAAGGGGACGAAACGGTCGGTCGGGGTGACGTTCGTCATGGGCCAGGTGCCAACTACGCCCCTATGCGCGGCATATGCCAGCCGCTCTTCCCTGATCGCCATTCCGTTCGGCCGCCGCATACCGCTATGGTCCCCGTCTGGTGGGACGTCGATCGTCGTCCTGCCGTGCCCTCGGGGGGAGGGAAGGAACAACACCGATGCCCGTACCCGTACCGCGACAGAGGAACGTCCCCGTCGCGGAGACCGCCCCCGGCGGAGCCGGCGGCGGCGACCTCACCCTGCTGGTCATCGAGGACGACCCGACGGGCACTTTCAGCGTCCCCGAAATGCTCGACGCCTCCGGAACACGCGTCCGTATCCGCACCGCCCGGAATCTCACCGAGGCGGAGCGGCTGCTCACGGACGACGTCCACTGCGTCCTCGTCGACCTCGCGCTGCCCGGCCGCGCCCAGGACGACGCCCTGGGACCGCTCGAGCACGTCCTGCGCCTGGCGCCCCGCCACGCCGTGCTGGCGCTGACCGCGTCCGGCGACGCGGAGCTGGCCGCGGAGGCGGTACGCGTCGGCGCCCAGGACCACCTCGTGCGCGAGGAGCTCGACGGACGCCTGCTGACCCGCGCCGTGCGCTACGCCGTGGAGCGCAAGCGGGCCGACACCGCCCAGGTGAAGCTCGCCGAGTCCCGGCTGCGCGCGCAGGAGAACGCACGGCTGGAGCGCGGCCTGCTGCCCACGCCCCTGCTGGAGGGCTCGGATCTCCGCTTCGCGGCGCGCTACCGTCCCGGGCGCTCGCGCGCGCTGCTCGGCGGCGACTTCTACGACACCGTCCGCACCCCGGACGGCACGGTCCACGCGATGATCGGCGACGTCTGCGGCCACGGGCCGGACGAGGCAGCGCTCGGCGTGGAACTGCGTATCGCCTGGCGAGCGTTGACCTTCGCCGGCCTGTGCGGCGACGACCTGCTCTCCACCCTGCAGCAGGTACTGGAGCACGAGCGGGAGAGCGAGGAGATCTTCGCGACGCTCTGCACCGTCGACATAGCGCCCGACGGGCGGCGGGCGGGGCTGTGCCTGGCGGGCCACCCCACCCCGCTGATCACCCGGCACGGCCGGGCGGCGCAGCTGCTCCCCTACGACGATGGCGGTCCGGCGCTGGGCCTGCTGCCGCGCGCTCGCTGGCCGCGCCGGCAGGTGGAGCTCGGCGGCTCCTGGAGCCTGATGATGTACACGGACGGGCTCATCGAGGGCCGCCAGGGCCCCGGCACCAAGCAGCGACTGGGCCAGGACGGCATGGTCTCCATGATCAACCGGCAGCTCGCCAGCGGCCTGGACGGCGAGGACCTGCTGGAGGCGGCTGTCGGCGAGGTGCGCGAGCTGAACGGCGGGGAGCTGACGGACGACGTGGCAGTGCTGCTGCTGAGCCGGGACGGCACCCGCCCCTGAGTTGCGGCGGGTGCCAAGTCCCTAGCGGGTCACCAAGCCGGTCGCAAAACCGGTCGCGACCGCTCCGACGGGCGTCACCGGCCGCCGTTGTAGGGCCCGTACGGTCCGTCGCTGCTCGAGCCGCCGCGGCGGCCGCCACCCCCCGAGACCTGCTGGAGCGCGGGGCGGACGTCGACGAAGAACACGATCGAGGCGATCAGGCCGGCGATCGACAGGAACAGCATCGGGACGAAGAGGTTCACCGCCACGGCGACACCGAGGATGACCAGCCAGAACGGCTTGGTCTTCTTGTCGGCGGCACGGTAGGCGTCCTCACGGGCCATGGCTGCCATGACCAGGGCGGCCACCGACGTGACGAGGAAGACCAGGTTGACGATCATCCAGAGCCCGAAGTCGAACTTGTCAGCCAGCATCCTCAGCACCGCCTAGTGAGTGGTTTGTGTCGCCTCGCGGTCAAGGTACCTCCGAGTCCGCCCCCGGCGCGATGAACGTGCGGGGCGCCGCGTCTCCGCGGCGCCCGCGCATTCGCTCACTTCGAGGCAGGCGGAGTGCTCTTCTTGGGGGCCGGCTTACGCGCGGTGGTCCTGCGCGCGGACGACTTCTCGTCCTTCGGCTCTGCGGCGACCGCAGCCGCGGGCTGCGCCTTCTTGTCCGCCGCTGCCTTGTCGGACGCCGGCTCGGGCTCGACGGCGACGGCGATCTCGGTGAGCTCCTCCGCCGCCTCGCCGCGCCAGCCACGCACGGTCTGCTCGCCGTGCTCGGCGACCTTCTCGTACGTCTCACGGGCCTTGACGGCGTACTCAGCGGCCACGCCGACGCCGCGCAGCGCGAAGTCCTGGGCGGTCTCGCCGAACTTCTTCAGGTCGGTGTCCAGGCTCCCGAACACCTCGGCCACCTTGGCCTGCACGGTGGCCTGCGCCTCCTTGGCCTGCGTGGTCACCTTCTCCTGCACGGCCTTGGGGTCGGTCTTGCGCACGGCCTCGATACGGCTCGGCGCCTCGGCTGCCAACTGCTCGATCAGCGCGGGCACCTTGCGGGCCTGCTGCACGGCGAGATCGGCGGTGCCGGCAGCGAAGTAGAGGGGGGTCGGGTCGGTGAGGGTCTTACGCAGGTCATCGGTGATGGCCATGACTGTGGTCCTCCCGGAACGCAGATCAGTTCGTCTATCGGTCGGCATCGCCCGAGTCGGCCGTGCGGGGGCCGTCAGCGGCGATGTCCTTCGAGTCGGTCTCGTTCGACGTGGTGTCCGTCGAGGCGGTGTCCTTCGACACGTCGTCGTCGGCGACACCCGCGGCAGCGGCGGTCTCGAGCCCGTTCTCCTTGCGGAAGGACTCGTAGATCTGCAGAAGCACCTGCTTCTGCCGCTCGTTGATGGAGGGGTCGGCGAGTATGACGGCACGCGTCTCCAGCTCGTCCCGTTCCTGCTCGTCGAGAATCCCGGCCCGCACGTACAGCGTCTCCGCGGAGATCCGCAGGGCTTTGGCGACCTGCTGGAGAACATCCGCGCTCGGCTTGCGCAGCCCGCGCTCGATCTGGCTCAGATACGGGTTGGACACCCCGGCGGCGTCGGCGAGCTGCCTCAGCGACAGCTGCGCGTTGCGCCGCTGCTCGCGGAGGTACTCGCCGAGATTGCCGACGTTGAGCGATGCCATATGTCGATGGTGCACCGCGAGCGCTAACTTTTGCAAGCACCTGCTTGCAAAAGTGTCGCAGGCAACAGACCGCCGCATTGTGACTTCTCAGCGGCTTTGGTGAAGTTGGCTGCTGATCCCTTGATGTGTGCGCGTTGTCGATTCAGGGCTTGATCGACTGCGGTGCCGACCGCTTCGGCGGTGGTGTGGACGCGCTCTGGGCAGTCTTCGTACTTCGCCGAGCGCCACACCCGCTCGATGTCGTTCAGCTCGGGGCTGCGAGGGGGAGGTAGAAGAGTTCGACGCCGATGGCGGCCAGTGCCTCGCGGCGCCCGTTGAAGACCCGGGCCACGTGCGCGGAGGCGTTGTCCAGAACGACGGTGCACGGCCGGACCCGGGTGAAGCCCGCGGGAGGTGCCCTGCCTCATACCCGGACCACAGCCCCCATCACCGAGACCGCTGAGCTGGGGCGCGGGGGAGCTGCTGGCGGCTCGGATCAGCCCTGCGGGCACCTCTGCTGTATCTCTCCGGGGCTGTCGCTACGCGGCGCCCGCCACTGTCAGGACCGCGACCGGCATGAGCAGAATCCACTGCGGCAGCCGGAGCAGTGGATTCGGCCAGCCGACCGACAGCGTGACGACCAGGAAAGCGACTGCGTACGCGACGAAGTGCGCAGCCACGAACCACGCCACCAGGCCGGTCGCTGACGTATCGTCCGCCAGCGCGAGGTAGACCAAGGCGGCTGCGGAGAGCACCAGGTCGACGCTCACCATGTGCCACACGGCATGAAGGACGCGTTTGGGTTCGTCTGCGAGTCCGCAGGACAGCAGCGGGCGGACCACATCCCGGTGTCCGCCGACGATGTGTACTGCGGCCACACCGAACGCCGTGATGCCCGCTGCGAGAAGCCAGCCGTTCATCGGGTCTCGATTCCTTTGGCTATGACAGCAGCCAGCCGGCCGGCCAGCTGAGGGTCGGGGTGTACCCCGACGAGGCCGACGTGGAAGAACACGGCTCCGGCCAGCGTGTCCAGGACCAGATCCACGGGCGTGTCGGCCGCGATCTCTCCGCGCGTCACGGCGCGCTCGAAGACGATCAGCAGCCGCTCCTTCGACCGGGCCAGGAAGTCGCTGCGGATGCGCGCCTTCAGTACCGGATCGGCGGCGAAGTCGGCGAGCAGCCCCGGGAGCGCCGCCGCGGCGGCAGGTGCGCGGAACTCGTCGACCAGGCTCTGCAGCAGTGCGGTCAGGTCCCCGGCCAGCGTTCCGGTGTCTGGGACCGCAGCATTGTCGGTGGTCGCGAACACGGCCTCGAAGACCAACTCCGGCTTGCCCCGCCACCGCCGGTAGACCGTGTCCTTGCCGACGCCGGCACGGGCAGCCACCGCCCCGATCGATGTCGCGGCGTAGCCGACCTCGATCACCAGCTCTGAGGCCGCGCTGACGATCGCCTCGTGCGAGCGGGGATCCCTGGGACGTCCCCTGGAGGACGGAAAGGAACTCATGATAATTTACCATACGGGTCGACCCGTTTGATAAGCAACCCCCGTCAGCATGCCGAGGGACATCACCGCTGCAGAGCTTGCACACGCGCCATGAGACGAACCGCGGCAGTAGCGCCAACCACAACGCACTTGCTCAAGACCGCTTGAGCGATAGGTGCCACCTTCCAGGGCTTGTTGTCACCGGCGGCCGCATGGGCGGCATGGGTTCGACATAGGTGATGGCCTGTCTGGCTGGAGGCCGCCGGAGGCAAGAACCTCGAGGTCTTCTCACCCACAGTCGGCCGACAGCTCCTCGCGGCCGGACTGATCGACGAGGTCGGCCTGCACATCGCGCCGGTGCTGCTCGCGACGGGATCCGGCTGTTCGACAACCCCGGCGGCTCCCCCGTCCGACGCGAACTTCTCAACGGCGACGACCGTACCGCCACAGTGAACGCGCGGTACCGCCCGGTCGCGGCTGGGTGATCGATCCCGAGGTCGGCGTTGGGTCCGGCGTCACGTGCTTCGGTCGGCTTCCTTGGCCGCGCGCTCCAGGCGGCTGCGGTGGTTCTCCCACCATGCCGCGTCGCCCGGCGGGACGCTGGTGTTGTCCTTGCTCATCCCGACGGCGCCGTCCACGAGTTCCCGGACGATGTCGGCGTGGCCGGCGTGCCGGTGCGTGTCGGCGATCACGCGCACGACGGCATGGTGCAGCGTCACCTCGTCCCTGCCGCTCGGCCACCAGGGCACCCTGCCGACCGTGTCCAGCGGCAGCGCGTCGATCGTCGTGTCCGCGTGCGCCCATGCCCGGCGGTACAGATCCACGATGAACGCGCGTGACTCGTCGGCGGTGGCCCACATGTCCGCGTTGGGCTCGGCGCCGTCCTCGACCCAGGGCAGCGGCTCGCCGGACGGCCGGCCGAACGTGTCACCGAGGTAGCCCAACTCCACACTGGCCGCGTGTTTCACCAGACCCAGGAGGTTCGTGCCGGTCGGCGTCAGCGGGCGGCGGGCGTCGTACTCCGAGAGCCCTTCGAGCTTCCACAACAGGGCATCGCGGGCGGACTGGAGGTAGAAGTGCAGGTCGGTCTTCGGATCCGTTGCGTTCATGCGGACAGTCTGCCGCTCGCGCGATCTTCCCGGCGCGGGAACGCTTGACCTCAAGTCCGGTTGAGTTTCTACGGTCGTGTGCGTCGAACCATCCGCAGCGCGAACAAAGGAACCCGCCATGGAGTACTCGCACAACGACGCGGAGCTGCTCCGGCAGCCCATCGGTTACTGGAGCTGGGCCGCCTCCAAGGCGGTGGTCACCCGGATACGGGCAGCCCTCGCCGGAATCGGCACCACACAGCCCCAGTTCTGGATCCTCGGGCAGGTCGCAGGGGCCGGTCGCACGAAGACCCGCGACGAAGTCATCGCCGTGCTCAGCGGCTACCTCGACGCGGGCGACCGTGCGATCGACGAGGAGATCGACACCGTCGTGGCCCGCGGCTGGATCGCGGAGGATGCCGGCAGCAGGCTCGAACTGACGTCGGACGGCGAGGAGTTCTTCGCCAAGGGATCGGCCCTTCAGAAGGAGCTGTGGGACGAGCGTCACGCCGGGATATCCGACGAGGAGTACCTGACCACCCTCAAGGTGCTGCAGCGGTTCATCCACAACACCGGCGGCCGGGCCTGGCACCACTAGGGGGCCGGCGGCGGCCGGGCCGAACCACCACGGCAGGCACGGCGAGATCGATAGCGTGTACGGCATGGACGGGGACACGGGCAAAGGGCAGGAGCAACAGGACAGGGACGAGGGACAGGACTGGGCGGCGACACGCGCCTGGGTCGAGAAGCAGCTGGGTGCGGGTGAGCGGATCGAGGCCGTCGAGCGGCTTCGCGGCGGATGGACCTCGTCGATGCGGCGGCTGCGTGTCGCCGGTCCCGGCGGCAACGGACGTGACCTGGTGCTGCGTTCGTTCGCCAAACCCTTCTACGTCCGGCACGCCCCCGCGATGCTCGCCCGCGAGGCGGACATCCTGACGATGCTCGGCCCGACCGGCGTACCGGCGGCGGAGTTCCACGCCCTCGACGCGAGCGGGGAGCACTGCGATCACCCCTCCCTGCTGATGACCCTGCTGCCCGGCAGCGTCCGGCTCGGCGAAGACGGCGCCGATCGTCGGGCGGGTCTTCTCGCCCGCCAGCTCGTCCGCATCCACCAGGTGCAGGTGCCGGAAGGGGGCCGGCCGCGCGCCTACCAGGCGTGGGCGTCACCCGACCACGTCCGGCTGCCCGCAGACACGGATCGTCCGGAGGTCTGGCGACGCGCCGTCGACGTCATCCGCCGGGATCCGCCCGGCCACCAGGGGTGCTTCCTGCACCGGGACTTCCACCCGGGGAACGTGCTCTTCACCAACGACGCCGACGCGACACGGATCAGCGGCGTCGTCGACTGGGTGGAAACCTCCTGGGGGCCGGCGGACCTGGACGTGGCCCACTGCTGCACGGCGCTGGCGTTGCTGCACGGCCCCGAGGCGGGCATGCGCTTCGCCGACCGCTACACCGCCGCGGGCGGCCGGTTGTCACAGGACCCGGCCGCCCATCTGTACTGGCGGATGCTCGACGCCCTCGCGTTCGCCCCCGACGCGGAGAAGGTCGGGGTGCCGTGGCGGGAGCTGGGGCGTACGGACCTCACCGGCGCCGTGCTCGCCCGGCGGCTGGAGGTCTATCTGCTGGCGCTCCTGCACCGCTACGGCTGAGGGGCCGGGTCCGGTCCCACCGCGTTCAGCCGGGCCATCTCGTCGTCGGAGAGCCGCAGCGCGCCCGCGGCCACGTTGTCGGCCAGGTGGTCCGGGTTGCCGGTGCCCGGGATCGCCAGCACATGCGACCCCTGCCGCAGCGTCCAGGCGAGCCGGATCTGCGCGGGGCTCACGCCGTGGGCGCGGGCCACGGCGAGCACCTCGGCGTTGTCCGTGCCGCTCACCCCCGACTCCCGCCCGTCGCCGGCGATCGCGAAGAACGGCACGAACGCCACCCCCTGCTCTCCGCAGGCGTCCAGGAACGCCCGGTCTTCGGGTGAGGCGCCGCCGACTCCGTACGGGTTCTGCACGCACACCACCGGCGCGACGGCCTGGGCCTCTGCAAGATGTTCGGGCCTGACGTTGGAGACGCCGAGGTGCCGGATGAGCCCGGCGTCCCGCAGCTCGGCCAGCACACCGAAGTGCTCGGCGAGGGATTCCGTCTGAGCGCTGCGCGGAATGCGCAGGTTCACGACGTCCAGGTGGTCACGGCCGAGCTGCCGCAGGTTCTCCTCGACCTGGCCCCGTAGCTGCGCCGGTTCCGCCCACCACCACTCCCCCGACGGATCACGGCCGGGCCAGACCTTGGTGGTGATGACGAGGTCGTCCGGATACGGCGAAAGGGCCCGGTTGATCAGCTCGTTGGCGGAGCGTGTCGGGGAGAAGTAGAACGCCGCGGTGTCGATGTGGTTCACCCCGAGCTCCACGGCCTTGCGCAGCACGGCGATCGCCCGGTTTCGGTCACTGGGCCTGCCGTCCGCGTCGGCCGTCAGCCGCATGGCCCCGAACCCGACCCGGTTGACTGTCAGGTCGCCCAGCTTCCAACTCCCGGCGGCCGCCGCGGTGATCGTCTGTGAAGTCATGCGCGGAGTCTGACACGCGACGACCCGGCGGTCGCCGGGGCCGAGGGGGGTGGGCGCGCCTGCCGTGAAAGGTCAGGCAGGTACGCCCAGTTCCGGCGGAAGCGGACGGCTGTGCAGGATGTCGAGGCGGGAGACGGCCCGGGTGAGCGCCACGTAGAGCCGGTGCAGTCCGCGAGCCTCCGCCTCGACGATCGCCGCCGGCTCCACGACGACGACATGGTCGTACTCGAGGCCCTTGGCGAGCGTCGCCGGCAGGACGCTGACCCGTGCGCGCTCCTTCTCGGACAGATGGGGTGCGAGCACGTCGCGCAGGTGTTCCGTGGCCTCGCCGGCCGCCGCGATGACACCGACCGAACCCTCGCGCGCCAGGGCGTCGCGTACGGCGGGGACCACGGCGGCGCCCGTGTCGTCGACGCCGTGGACCGCGAGTTCGCCGTCCCGGCGCAGCGACCGGGCCTGCGGCACGTCGACGTCCAAGGCGCCGACGAGACGGTTGGCGAGGTCGACGATCGCCGCCGGCACACGGAAGCCCACGGTCAGGGCGACCACGGTGGCACGTTCCTTGCCCAGGTGGGCGAGCTGCCGCGGCCAGTCGCGGGCGGCCCATGGCGTGGTGCCCTGGGCGAGGTCGCCGAGCACGGTGAGGGAGCCGAACCCCGCCCGGCGGGCGACGGCTCGGCACTGCATCGGCGACAGGTCCTGTGCCTCGTCGACGACGATGTGCCCGTAGCCTTCGGGGCGTTCGATGAGACCGGCGAGTTCGTCGAGCAGGACGAGATCGGCGGCGGACCACTGCGCGGACCGGTAAGAGCGCGGGGGTTTCGCCCACCGGAGGGCATCACGCTCGGCCGCCGTCAGGAGCGGGTCGCGGGGATCGGTGAGCACCTCGGCCAGCACCTCCTCGGGCAGCGTCTTCGGCCAGACCGCGTCCACGAACGCGCCGACCGCCGGCGCCCTGGCGATCTTGCGCACCCATGCGGCACTCATGGGCCCCGCCCGCCGCTCCGCCTGGAGCTGTACGGCACGTACGACGCGGCTGCGCACCCGTTCACGGCCCACGGCGTACGGCGGCGCCTCCTCGCGGACATCCGCGACGATGCGCTCCAGCGCGCCGAGCGGCACCCGCCAGCGGTGCGAGCCGTCGGGAATGGCGAGCGGCTCGACCGGCGGTACGACCCGTGCGTACAGGGCGCGACGCAGTACGGCCGCCATCCGGATGTCGTGTTTGACGGCCGCGGCGGCGTGCGGGTCCTCCCGCCGCGCCTCGTGCCGTGCGATCTCGTCGTCGACGGTCGACTGGCGGATGTCGATCTCGCCGAGCGCGGGCAGCACCTCGGAGATGTAGGACAGGAAGGTCCGGTTGGGGCCGAGGAACAGCAGGCCGCTGCGCTTGATGCGCTGCGGATACGTGTAGAGCAGATACGCGGCGCGGTGCAGGCCGACCGCGGTCTTGCCGGTGCCGGGGGCGCCCTGGACGCAGACGGTGCCGGCCAGTTCGGCGCGCACGAGATCGTCCTGTTCGGGCTGGATGGTGGCGGCGATGTCGCGCATCGGACCGACGCGCGGCCGTTCGATCTCGTCGGCGACGATCGCGCTCGCGCGTGCGGACGCACTGGTGACGTCCGGCCCGCCGAGGTGCTCGTCCTCCAGGCCGGTCAGAGCGGCGGAGTCGCCGTCGCTGCCCGGCGCCCAGCCGAACCGGCGTCGCACGGCGACGCCCTGGGGGTCGCCGGCGCTCGCCTGGTAGAAGGCGCGCGAGACGGGAGCGCGCCAGTCGATGACAAGCGGCGGGTCGGCGGGGCGGCGGCTGATGCGGCGGCGGCCGATGTGGTGGCTCCGGCCGTCCTCGTGGTCGAGACGGCCGAAGAACAGCGGCCCCGGCGGCTGTTCACGCAGTTCCCGTGCGTGACCGCGGAACTGGCGGCCGAGAACTTCGGCGTCGGTGCCGGACGCGGACACGTCGGCGCCGGTGGCGACCCGGTGATCCGCCCCGTCGACCATGGCGGTCATGGCGGTGCGGCAGGTGTCGTGGAAGGCCCGCTCCCGGGCCAGGTCATGATCGAGTGACGTCATTCCCACGAGAATAACGCAACCGAGTAACATTTTTAACTGAAACTCATTCCAGACCGTCGCGCAGCAATGCAAACGCCAGGTCCACCGCCGCCACCGCGTCCGGAGCGACCTCCTCCGCACGCTCGCCCGCCGCGATCCGCCGCCAGTTCTCCAGCGCGAGGATGCGCTGCACGGCCGCGATCTGCCCCGCCGCAAGCCGGGCGCCGAGCTCCTCCGCACCGGCCGCCCGCAACGCGTCCGCCAAGGCCGCCTCGGACCTGGCCTGGTAAGCAGGCAGCCGCGCGACCAGGCTGGGAGTCCCGTAGAGCAGGCGGTGAAAGGCGAGCACCCGCTCGTCGTCGTTCAGCCCGGTCACGGGGTCGCGCCGCTCCAGGCCGTCGAGGAAGTGCCGATGGAGCGCCGCGAGCGGCGAGAGTCCGGCGGGCCGTGCCGCCACCACGCGCGCCGCCTCGTCCTCGTGGTCGGCGAACCGGTGCAGTACCAGATCCTCCTTGGCCGGGAAGTACCGGAAAAGGGTCGGCTTGGAGACGTCCGCCGCGGCCGCCACCTCGGCGACGGACACGGCATCGAAGCCCCGCTCGAGGAACAGCGCGATCGCGGCCTCCGAAATCGCGCGATACGTCAGCAGCTTCTTGCGCTCCCGCAGCCCCATCTCACCGTTCACGCCTCGACGCCCCCTTCGCACGGGCCGGCGCCCCCGCCGTTCCTGCTGGCGCTCCCCCGGCCGCTCGCCCGGCCGCGCCTGTCGACCAGCACCTGAACCCCGTCCATCAAGCGCTCCAGACCGAAGACGAACTCGAAGTCCGCGCTGTCGGGTTCGTACAGCACCCTCGACTCCAGCAGTTTGGCGAGCGCCGGATAGCGCTCGGGGTCGGCGAAACGCTCCAGGGTCTCGGCGTAACGGCCCATGACCACCTCGGCGGATTCCCCGCTCGCCGCGATCGCGGCGCCCAGGTCCGCCATGAGCAGGGCCTCGTTGCGCACGAAGCCGGCGATCAGCAGGATGACCGAGATCTTCTCGCCTTCGTCGAGACCCGTGTCCGCGAGGGCGGCGAGCCCCCGGTCCCACCAGGCGACCGAGTGGGGCGTGGCCGGCGGGCCGGAGATGGGGATGCGCAGCATCCACAGGTTCCGGTGGAACACCTCGCGCTGCGCCCATGCCCAGGCCTCCAGCGCCTCGCGCCAGCCGGTGCCGGGCGGTGGGGGCGCGGGCGGCAGGCCGACGGCAGCCTCCTGCATCAGGATGTAGAGCTCGTCCTTGGCGGCCACGTACCGGTACAGGGACATCGTCGAGACCCCGAGCTCCTTGGCGACCCGCCCCATGGAGACGGCCGCAAGCCCCTCGGACGACGCCACGGTGACGGCCGCCGCGACGATCCGCTCGACGCCGATGCCCGGCTTGGGTCCCTTGCCGGGGCGCTCCCGCAGGCCCCACGCGGCCTCGATGCTCGCGGGCAGCCCGGTGCTGGTTCGCGCACCGCCCGGTCCGCGCCTACGTCCGTCGCCCGCCATCGCTCCGCCGCCTCCGCCGCTTCCGCCACCGGGTTCGGGTCCCGCCCCGGACTTTCTCGCGCTTGACGCCCATCCTAGTAATGCGTAACCCTTACGCAGTAACGCGTATGGCATACGCAGAAGCATGCCGAAGCGTGCGCAGGCGCATGCGACGAAGGGGGTTCGCAGAGATGAGCACAGACCGACCACCGGCCACCACCTTTGGGCCGGCCATCGAGGCCACAGGGCTGCGCAAGGCGTACGGGAAACTGACGGTGCTCGACGGCGTCGACCTCCAGGTCGAACAGGGCACCGTCTTCTCCCTGCTCGGGCCCAACGGCGCCGGCAAGACGACAACCGTGCGGATCCTCGCCACGCTCACCACGCCGGACGCGGGGCGCGCCCGCGTGGCCGGCCACGACGTGATGAACGAGCGGAGCCGCGTACGGCGGGCCATCAGCCTCACCGGCCAGTTCGCGGCGGTGGACGAGAAGCAGACCGGCGAGGAGAACCTCCGCATGATGGCCCGCCTCAGCGGCCGGTCCCGCACCGCGGCCCGCCGCCGGGCCGCCGAGCTGCTGGAACGCTTCGACCTCACCGGCGCCGCCCACCGCCTCGCGGCGACCTACTCGGGAGGCATGCGCCGCCGACTCGACCTCGCCGCCGGGCTCGTCGGCGACCCCGGCATCGTCTTCCTGGACGAGCCGACGACCGGCCTCGACCCGCGCAGCCGACAGGAGCTCTGGCAGGTGGTGCGCGACCTCTCCGACCGGGGCACCACCGTCTTCCTCACCACCCAGTACCTGGAGGAGGCCGACCGGCTGGCCGACCGCATCGCCGTCATGGACGGCGGCCGCGTGATCGCCGAAGGCACCGCCGCAGAGCTGAAGGCCCGGGTCGGCGGCCATCGCCTGGACCTGGTCTTCACCGACTCGGCGGCGTACCGGCGGCACGAGCCGCGTGCCGTGCACCGCTCCCCCGAAACCCTGACGCTCGGCCTGCCGACCAGCGGCACAGCGGCCGAGGTGCGGGCCCTCCTCGACGAGATCGACCCGGCCCGGAGCGACGTGACCCGCTTCTCGCTGCACACGACGACGCTCGACGACGTGTTCCTGTCCCTCACCCGGCCCGGCGCCCTCACCGAAGAGGAGCCCGCCCATGTCTGAAGCACCCGGCACCACCGGCCTGCTGACCCCGGCCCTGACCATGACCGGCCGCTGCATCCGCCTCAGCCGCAGGGACGTCGACGCGGTCATCACCTCGATGGTGCTGCCGCTCATGCTGATGCTCGTCTTCGTCTACTTCTTCGGCGGCGCCATCAACACCGGTACGCAGTACGTCAACTACGTCGCGCCCGGCATCCTCGTCCTGTGCGCCGCGTTCGGCTCTTCCGGCACGGCGGTGCGCGTCAGCGAGGACATGAAGGGCGGCATCATCGACCGCTTCCGCTCCCTCGACGTCGGCGGCACGTCGATCCTCGCCGGCCATGTGGTGGCCAGCACCGTGCGCAATCTCTTCTCGACCGCACTCGTCCTCGCCGTCGGCATACTGATCGGTTTCCGTCCCTCGGCCACCCCGATGGGCTGGCTCGCCGCCGCGGGCATCCTGATCGTGTTCCTGGTGGCCCTGTCCTGGCTCTCGGCGGCGGTCGGCCTGCTCGCGAAAACGCCGGAGGCGGCGGCGGGCTTCACCTTCTTCATGATGTTCCTGCCCTACCCGAGCAGCGCATTCGTCCCCATCCACACGATGCCGACCTGGCTCCACGGCTTCGCCGACCACCAGCCCGTGACCCCGCTCATCGAGTCCCTCCGCGGCCTCCTCCACGCCCAACCGGTCGGCTCGGCACCATGGTTGGCCCTGGCTTGGTGCGGCGGGATCCTGGCCTTGGCGGTGGGGGTGTCGGGAATGCTGTTCAAGGCGCGGACGTCATGAAGTGGCGGAGAGCCCTAGGCGGCGGGAGCGGCGTGTGCCAGCGCCTGCGCTATCCGCCGCCGGCTCGGCACACGACGCATACCGAGCGGCCTGCGCGCCGCCCGCAGTACGGCCTCGATGCCGGCGACGCATTGCTCACGACCGGCCGGGTCCGGGCAGGTCGCGAAGCCGAGCGCCAGCCTGATCACATCGATGTGCACCGACTGCAGCCGCTCGAAGTCCAGGTAGATCCTCAGCGCCCTGCGGTGGCCCGCCAGCGCCGCGGGGTGGCTGTGACGCAGTGCCGCCCGCCAGATCCCGCCCACCGCCCGTCGCTCTGCCGGCTTCGCGTACCTCATACGGGAGAGATGCGAGGCGATCTCGTACACCGGGTCGCCGAAGAGTGCGAGCTCCCAGTCGATCAGTGACAGCCGCCCGTCGGGACCGACGATGAGATTGCCGCGATGGATGTCCGTGTGCAGGAGCACGAACGGACGCTCCCCGAGCGAGCCGGCGCGTTCCAGCAGCCGTGCGAAGGCGTCGTCGGGCACCTGGAGCGCCGAGAACAGGGCCTTGTGGTCCTTGCCGTGCCGCCTTTTCACCTCGGTCTCGGTGAAATCGACAAGGGTGCGCAGAAAGCCGGCGCAGTCGCCGTCGCGTGGCCAGTCGTCCGGGCACGCCGGGAGCAGCGCGGGGGGCACCGCGGCCATCTGCCGGAACAGTTCTCCCAGGGACTCGATGTACGCACCGCCCACCGCACCGCTGTCTCCCACCAGGTCCGCCAGCGTCCGCCCCGCGGCGAAGGAATGAACGGTGAAGCCGGGCCGGTCGGCGAGCACCCGGGGAGCGTCCGCCACCCGGCCCTTGATGGCGCCCAGCACCTCATCCTCCGGCCATATCCGCAGATTGAGCTGGACGGCGTCCGTGATCGGGGCCCTCAGCTTCACGATCGCGCCGGACGGCAAGGCGACGGACCGAGCCAGCGCGGGAGGAAGCCGCGCGCAGTAGTTGCGGTGGTAGTAGCCGGTGAGCGGGGTGCCCTCGGCTGCCGTCCGGTACAGCGACTCCCAACTGTCCACGACACGGCCGGAGTCGCTGCGCGCTACATCGGGCATGCGGCTCCTGCGCTCTCGAGGCCGAAGTCACGGACGGGTCGTCACCTACCGCCGATCGACTTCATACCCAAGTGCAGCCGGAGCCTCAAACCCCTTGCGATGCAACAAAGTCGGGGAGCAGTGCCTCGATGTCGGGGACGGCGTGCACCACGTCGCCCGGCTCCGTGTCCTGCCATCTGCCCGGATCGGCGTGCACTCCGACGAAGTGGACACCTGCCACACGCGCCGCTCGCGCGTCGGCCCGCGAGTCACCGATCATCACGGCGTCCGCGGCCCGCGTCCGGCTCGCTCGGAGCACCCGGAGCAGCCCGTCGGGGTGCGGTTTCATCAAGGACGGATCCTCGGGCCGGCCGACGAGCCCGGCGGTGAAGAACCCGGAGAGCTCATGTCGGTCGAGATAGGCGCGCACGGCCGCCTCGCAGTTGTTGGAGACGATGGCCATCCGCGCGCCACCACGCCTGAGCCGGACCATGGCCTCCCGCGCGCCCGGGGTCGGGGTGGCTGTCTCCGCCGCCTCTGTCTCTTCCTCGTCCAGCCGTTTGCGTACGGCCCTGATCACGTCGGGGGCATGGCACTGATGGGTGGCGTCCACCCGCCGCAGCACTTCCAGCGGGTCGCGCTCACCGGTGATTCCGGCTGTGGCGCAGGCGTCCGCTCCTACCAGCGCGCACAGCCTCTCGGCGATGGCCGAGGCTGCGTTGCCGGCGAACAGATCGCACACGGGGCCGTCGAAGTCCCACACGACGAGGGACGCACTGGACAGCAGACCCCATGGCGGGGTGGAGGTGGAGGTTTCTGTGGTCACGGTTGGTTGACGAAGTCCGCATCCTGGGCCAGCAGGTCCCAATAGGAGTCGAAGAAGGACTGCGCTGTCTCCACCTTCAGTGCCTGGTCAGGCTTGGAGTACGGAAAAAGCGTGGCGCCGAGTCCGAGCGAGTTGAGGGTTGTGCCCTCCTGCTCCTCGCCCTCGACCTGATCCGGATCCGTGCCCTCCAGGGTGTAGTAGCCCTCGAGCAGCAGGTCCTTGTTCAGCAGGTACATCTTGTCGGTCGGCGTCAGGGGCACGGTCCTGATCCGCACCGACACCTCCGCGACGAGCCGCTGTCGCTTGAGACTACGCAACTCGTTCCGCAACGACCGGGAACACTGGATCAACGTGTCACGGTGTCGCTGGCGCGGCCGCTCGTCCTCGGGATCGTCCAGGGACGTGGGGAACGCCAGCCTGATCTTCGGGTCGGGAAGCATCAGGCGCAGCGAGATGCTCTGTGGCTGGATTTCGCCGTCGTGGATTCGGGTGATCTGCGCCCCCAGGTGCCGATTCATCGTCTCCGACGTCAGGGAGAACACATCCATAGTGATGTGCTCGGCCTCGAAAGCGGCTTGAAGGTGGGGGTGGAGCGTCTCCAGCGCCGGACGTGCGATCGCGGGCAGGCCCGGCGCCGAGGCGCCGGCGGAGCCCGTCCGAGCAGGTAGCACGCGGGCGCCACTGCCCTGGCGGGACTCGATCAGACCCTCGTCCCGCAGGAGCCGCAGAGCGGTGGTGACCGTCGCGCGTGACACGTCGAAGTCGTCCACCAACTCCCGTTGTGTGGGCAGCAGCTTGCCGACTCCGTACGCGCCGTTCCGGATGCGGGTCCTCAACTGCTCCGCGACGTACTCGTACTTCCTGCCGTCGTCACCTGCTTGTCCGCGTGTTGGCACCGCTACACCGTACAACTAGGGCGAGGCCAGGCGTAATTGCCTTGTCGAATCAGCCAGGACCGGCCCACTTCGGCAAGACCGGGCAATTTCCAGTCAACCGCCCCAGACAATAGTCATACAAGTTTACCGGCATACATCCAGCGGGAAGACAAATGCTAGGTCAACCGGCCTTATTTGTCCGGTACTTGACTGCTCGAGCGACCATCCACGGGGCGCCCTGGCCGGTTACAACGGCGTGCGGGCAGGGGGCGCTCCCCGCCGTTTGAAGGAGGGGACCCCCATGCCCTTGCTCGCCCTTGTACTCGCAACCTTCGCCCTCGGCTTCGAGCAGCTCGTCCAGTGGCAGTTCGGCGCCATGGGCGTGGTGGGTCTGGCCATGCTGACCATCGGGGTGAAGGCCAGGAGCGCGACCTGCACCGCCATCGGCTCCATCATTCTTGTCCTGCTGCTGACCCAGCCGGGCCAGTGACCTCTCACTGGCCTGCATCGTTTGACCACACCCTGGGCCGTGCCCGCAAAGGCCCGGTCCAGGGCGCCCTCAGAACACGTCCGGGCACCAGGGCCGCCGCCCCGTACGGAAGAGGCCGTCCGCGCGTACCGCCGCCCCGGCGTGGTGCTCGTCCATTCGGCCGAGGGCCGACAGGCGCGTCGCGGACTCGTCCCCCAGGTAGAGCGTGGCCAGCTCACCGACACCCAGGGTGAGGTCCGGGGACTCGGCGGAGGGCGTGCAGGTCGCGCCGTCCGGGGAGGCGTCCAGGCGGAAGCGGCCGCCGGCCAGGCCGGCCGCGTCGGGGACCTCGAGAACGAGCGTGGCCGACGTCGGGTAGGTGCGGGCCTCGAGCGCACGCGGCACGTCGAGGAGACGCAGCCACAGGAAGTCCGCGTGCGTGAGGACGCGCGCCGCGCGCGGGTCGGGCAGGAGGTGGGGCAGCAGATCGTCGGCGGCGCGGTAGCCGGAGCGGACCGTGGTGATCCAGTCGATCGAGCAGACGAAACGCCACAGCGCGCGCTCGGCGGCCGGGGTGAAGGCGATCAGATCACGCACGGTGGCCGTGTTGAGGGGTTGCTTGGCGTCTCCCCACTCGTCGTCCGCGGCGTACGTCAGCAGCCCCTCGACCGTGCCGTCCGCCAAGCGGTAGACGGCGTGGAACGGCTCCGTCCACGGGTGCGAGGCGAGCCGCGTCAGGCCCGTGGCCTGGTGCCACCAGCGCTCGTCCCGGTCGACCAGGCCGTGCTGCGCGGCCTCGAGCCGCCCGTGGAGCTCCGGGCCGAGCTTGCGGACGTCCATGCCGTCGACCAGGTCGATCCGGCCGCCGTCGTCGGGGCCCGACCAGCGCGGGTCCAGACCGGCACGGGGGACGTCGACGGACCACTGGGTGGTCGTGGTGGCCGGGCCGTAGCCGTACCGGCCGTAGATCGGGTACTCGGCGGCGATCAGCGTCGAGACCGTCTCGCCGCGCTCCTTGGCCTCGGACAGCTCGGCGTCCATCATCCGGCTGAGCAGGCCGCGCCGACGGTGGGTCGGGGAGACGGTGACGTTCGAGACGGCGCTCGCGGCGAGCCGGGCTCCGCCCACCGTGGTGAGCTGCTGGGCGAAGGACCGGAGCGTCGCCACGCACCGGCCCTCGTCGAACGCGCCCCTGACCCGGCCCAGATCCGTACCGGCCCGGCGCTCGGCGGCCTCCTCGTCCGTGATCACCGGCGGCCGGAGGAAACCGGTGGCCAGTGCCCTCAGCCAGTCGGGGTACTCGGACTCGGCGATCAGGCGCGTTTCGACGGTCATGGCGACACGCTAGGCGCACCCGCCCAGGCCCCGCACCCGGATTTCTCCCGGCCCCGCCCATCGGCCCCGGGGAGCGTCAGAACGCCGCCCGGATCGATCCCACCTCGACGCCCCCACCGAGCAGCGGCATGCTTCCGATCCGGTCCAGCTCGGGCGCCTCGACGCCCATCAGCCGCAGCGTCCGCGCCAGCACCGGCCCCAGCGCCCGCGTCGCCCCGTCCTCGACCTTGAAGGCGAGCGCCCTGCCGTCCGCCAGCGCCACCGCCTGCACCGCCTCCGCGCCCATCTTGGAGAGCACACCTGGCACCCCGCGCATCAGCCAGGTGTCGGGGCGGCGCATACCGGCCACGTACTCGGGGTGCGCGCGCATCGCGTCGGCGACACGGCGCTCCGCCGAGCCGGGGGCGGCGAGCACGAAGTGCCGGAAGGCGCGGGCCAGGCCGGTCAGGCTGATCGCCATGAGCGGCGCGCCGCAGCCGTCCGTGCCGACGGCCGTCACCGCTTCGCCGGCCGCCTCCTCGACCACCGTGTGGACCAGCTGCTGCAGCGGGTGCGCCGGGTCGAGGTAGCTCGCGCGGTCCCAGCCGTTGGCAGCGCAGGCGGCGAGCATCGCGGCGTGCTTGCCCGAGCAGTTCATGGCGACCTTGTCGCGTACGTGCCCCGACGCCAGGTACGTCTCCGCCTCGGCCGGGTCCAGCGGCAGGTCGGGCGGGGTCTGCAGCTCGTCCGCGGAAAGCCGGTGCTCGGCGAGCATCTTGCGCACAAGATCGAGGTGGAAGCTCTCGCCGGAGTGGCTGGCCGCGGCCAGCGCGAGGCGCTCCCCGTCCAGGTCGAGCCCGGCACGCAGCACTGCCGCGGCCTGCATGGGCTTGTTGGAGGAGCGGGGGAACACGGGCAGGGACGGGTCGCCGAGCGCCA
This sequence comes from Streptomyces sp. NPDC096176, assembly GCF_044763255.1. Classification (NCBI taxonomy): domain Bacteria; kingdom Bacillati; phylum Actinomycetota; class Actinomycetes; order Kitasatosporales; family Streptomycetaceae; genus Streptomyces; species Streptomyces sp. NPDC096176. The sequence continues at coordinate 557,250 of NZ_JBIWFV010000005.1, forward strand.
GCTCCACACTGCCGTCCGCCGCCAGGACGACGAGCGAGCCCCGGTGGCGGCCCTCCACAAAACCGGAGCGGACGACCTCCGCGAGAACCGGGGGTATCGCGGGGGTGCTGGAGGAGGACGAGGCGGACATGGGCGGCCTTCCGGGGCAGGGGACCCGCGCCGGAAGGATCGCTTCACGTGAGCAGGTCGTCTACTTGTGCTTCGCCTTCACGGTACCTGCGGGCGATCTCCGCGCTGCAATCGTCGGCGGTCCGCTGGAGCAGCCGGCGGCGGTGCGAGACCTGCTGCTCATAGCCGAGCAGCCGTCCCATCGCCGCGTGGAGCTCCTCGTCCGTGCGGGCGTCGAGGTCGGACAGCTCCACCTCGTCGAGCATGTCGGAGGCGAGCCGCCGGTACTCCTCGCCGTGTGGCGTGGAGAGCGTGACGTGGCGGGCGGAGGAGCCCCGCCGGGAGGGCGCGTCGGCGAGGATCTCCGACAGCCGGTCGACGAGCTGCCGGTCGACCGTCGGTTCGTCCGCGACCGGCGTGCCGGGGGTCGTACGGCGGGCCAGCTCGGCGCGGAGGATGTCGATGCGGCCCTGGACGAGCCGCCGCACATAGCTGAGATCGGCCTCGTCGCGCTGGGAGTCGCGGCGGAGCGTGCGCAGCTCGGGCAGGCGCAGCGCGCCGAGGTCGTGCTCCGGGTGCTCCGGCAACTCGGCGCCGCTGCGCTGCCGCGGTGGCCGGTTCGCCGGAACGGGTCGCTGCTGCTGGATCGGTACGGGACCGAGCGACTGCCCGGCGCCAGAAGTGCTCATCTGCGTAGTCCGTCCCCTCGACCGGTGCATGGGCCTCCCCAGGCCCGGAGGGCCGAGGGGTTGCACCGCCTTGGTGCATGGTGCCACTCCGATACGTCCCGTCGCAGGCGCTCTGCACCCGTTCGGCCCTGAATGGCGGTGCGGACGGCCCCGATAGGTTGGCCTGTATGCGTGCAGTGGTGCAGAGGGTGGACGGCGCGAGCGTCGTGGTGCCCGGTGAATCGGGACCGGAGACCGTCGGCGAGATCGTCGGGGAAGGGCTGTGTGTGCTGGTGGGGGTGACCCACGAGGACACCACGGAGAAAGCGGCCCAACTGGCCAGGAAACTATGGTCGGTTCGTATGCTCGAGGACGAGAAGTCCTGCTCGGACGTGGGCGCGCCCCTGCTGGTGATCTCGCAGTTCACCCTCTACGGGGACGCCCGCAAGGGCCGCCGCCCCACCTGGAACGCGGCGGCGCCCGGCCCGGTGGCCGAGCCGCTCGTGGACGAGGTGGTGGCGCAGCTGCGGGCACTCGGCGCGAATGTGGAGACGGGCCGGTTCGGAGCGCGGATGAGCGTCTCGCTCACGAACAACGGCCCGTTCACCGTGCTGATCGAGATCTGATCACCGTGCTGATCGAGATCTGAGCCGGGGACCAGGACCTCGAGCCCGCCGGGGCCGAGGTCCGGGCCCTTTCGCTCGCGGCCCTACGGCTCGACGATCGTCTCCTGGGCGGCCGGAGTCGAGCCCGCCAGCAGCTCGGCGTCCACCGGCACATTGCGCTTCACCAGCGCGAGTGCGATCGGACCCAGCTCGTAGTGGCGGGCGGACGTCGTGACGAAGCCCAGCTGACGGCCCTCGTCCCCGTCGGACGCGAGCCGCACCGGTGTTCCGGGCGGCGGCAGGTGCACCTCGCTGCCGTCCAGGTGGAGGAAGACGAGACGGCGCGGCGGCTTCCCCAGGTTGTGGACACGGGCGACGGTCTCCTGGCCGCGGTAGCAGCCCTTCTGGAGGTGGACCGCGCTGCCGATCCAGCCCAGCTCGTGCGGGATGGTGCGGTGGTCGGTCTCGAAGCCCAGCCGCGGACGCCTGTTCTCCACCCGCAGCGCCTCGTACGCGAGGATGCCCACGGCCGGACCGGCCTTCTCCGCGTACGACTCGAGGTCGGACCGCGGCAGGAACAGGTCCCGGCCGTGCGCCGTCTCCCGTACGACGACGCCCTCCGGCACCTCCGCGATGGACCCGGCCGGCAGATGGACGACCGCGAACTCGTCGGTGCGGTCGGCGACTTCGGCCCTGTAGAAGAACTTCATCGACTCGAGATAGCCGACCAGCGCCTCGCGCGTGCCCGGCTCGACGTGCGCCCAGACCGTCTTACCGTCGTCGACGAGATACAGGGCGTGCTCGATGTGGCCGTTGGCGGAGAGGATCAGCGCCTCCGTGGCCTGGCCGGCGGGGAGGTCGCTCACATGCTGGGTGAGCAGCAGATGCAGCCAGACAAGCCGTTCCTCGCCGGTCACGGTGACGACGCCGCGGTTCGAGAGGTCGACGAATCCCTTGCCGTCGGCGAGGGCACGCTGCTCGCGGAACAGGTCGCCGTAGTGCGCGGCGACTCCTTCGTCACGCCCCTCGGCGGGGACCGCGCCGGGCAGGGACAACAGAGGGCTGGTCGATGACATGGCCCCAGCCTACGACTCGGCTTCCGCTGCCTTCACTGTGCAGTCCCGGCAGCGGCCGAAGATCGCGAAGTGCTTCATGTCGGTCTCGAAGCCGAAAGTGTCGCGCAGATTCGCGGTGAAGTCGGCGGCGATCGTGACGTCCGCCTCGATCACGTCCGTGCAGTCCCGGCACACCAGGTGGAGATGGTGGTGCCGGTCGGCCAGATGGTAGGTCGGTGCGCCGTGCCCGAGATGGGCGTGGGAGACCAGTCCCAACTCCTCGAGCAACTCCAGCGTCCGGTAGACGGTGGAGATGTTCACCCCCGACGCGGTCTTGCGCACCTCGACGAGGATGTCGTCCGGGGTGGCGTGCTCGAGGGTGTCGACGGCTTCGAGGACAAGCTGGCGCTGCGGTGTCAGCCGGTAACCCCGCTGCCGCAGATCACTCTTCCAGTCGGTGCTCACCACGCCCCCAGTGTAGGCAGCCGCGCCCCCGGCCCCGACGGACCGTTCGGAAGCGGCCCACGTGAAGGGAGAGGGCATGCTCGAAGGAGACGGCCTACTTGAAGAAGGCGATCCCGTCGTCCGGCAGGTCACCCAGGTCCTTGGCCCAGGACTCGACCTGCTCCGGGGTGACGACCTTCTTCAGGTGCGCCGACATGTACGGCCGGAGCGGCACGTCGGGGGTGGCCTTCTCGCCCACCCACATCAGGTCGCTCTTGACGTAGCCGTAGAGACGCTTGCCGCCGGTGTACGGGCCGGAGGCCGCGGTGCGCGCGACAGCGTCGGTGACCAGGTCGATCTGGGGCTTCTGGTCGGCGAGCTCGCCGTGCCAGATCTCGACGATGCCCTGGTCGCGGGCCATGACGACCTCGACCTTGCGGTCCTTGTCGATGCGCCAGTAGCCGCTCTCGCTCTCCAGCGGCTTGACCTTGTTGCCCTCGGCGTCGAGCACCCAGGAGTGCGAGACGTACTCGACGAAGTCCCGGCCGTCGTGGCTGAAGGTCACGGACTGGCCGAAGTTGCACTTCTCGGCGCCGGGGAAGTCGGAGACGCCCGCGCCTTCCCACGTACCGAGGAGGAACGCGAGGGGGACGAGGTCCGGATTCAGGTCGGACGGGATCTCGATCATGAGCAGCTCTGTCGATCTGTAGTGATATGGGGGACTATCGCTGACCCTGGTACAGCTTCTTCACGGTCAGACCGGCGAAGGCGAGGACGCCGACGCAGACCAGAACCAGCAGAGCTTCGAAGAAAACGATCACGGGGTGCTCCTCGAATGAGCGTGAAGGCAATAGCGGGCCGGACCCCAGCTTAGTGGGCCCGGGTCCGGCCCGTTCTGTGAGGTCCCGCGTCAGCCGAGCAACTGGTTCTGCAGGATCACCGTCTGGTGGAACGGGACCTGGGCCGCCTCGCCCTTGCGGCTCTGCACGATCAGGGCGAGCGTGTCACCGGCCGCGAGATACGCCCCGCGGGTCTGCTCGGCCCCGTACGGCTTCTGCTCCTTGTAGACGTACGCCGCCGTGTCCGGCACGTCGCCCGAGTTGTTCCACCGGTCGTCGAACTGGACCTCCGGCTTGCCCGCCAGGGACCGGCCGGCGCGCAGGCCCACGTCGAGCACGCGGTCCTTGAACGTCTCCGCCGAGTCGGCCGAGTCGAACCGGAGCAGGTAGACGTGGGTGCGGGTGCCGTCGGGCATGGTCCAGCCGCGGGCCGCGACATGCCGTACGGCGTAGTCGGCCAGCGCCTGCCGCAGCTCGGCGTGGCTCTCCTTGTCGTACTCCTCGACGAACCGGTCCTCGCTCACCCAGCCGCCGTTCAGCTTCTTGTCGGGCGTCGCGCCCTTGGGCGCGGGCAGCAGCAGTTTGCGCAGGTCGGCGTGGTGGATCTCGCCGCGATTGCCGTCCGTGAAGGGCCGCGGGGTGCCTTTGGGGAGTGCCGGGAGGGACAGCTTCGGGTAGTCCCAGCGGCCGTCGTGCTCCGTCGCGAGGCCGGGGACGTCCGTACGCTCCATGGAAGTGATGCCGTACGCGGTTCCGGCCCCCACTCCTCCGAGCACCAGGACGGCGACGGCCCAGCGGGCGACGGCCCGAAGGACGCGGCGGGGCGGCTTGGGTGCGGCGCCCCCGGTCGGCTGGGCAGCGGCCGCCGCCGGCGCGGGCTCGAGTGCGGACGCAGGCGCAGGCGCGGGCTCGGAAGCAGGCGCGGGCTCGGAAGCAGGCGCGGGCTCGGAAGCAGGCGCGGGCTCGGAAGCTGGCGCGGGCGCAGGCTCGGAAGCAGGCGCAGGCTCGGGCTCGGCCGCGGACTCCGGCTCGGGCGCCGGCTCGGCTTCCGGGCCGGGGAGGGTCGTCGGCTCGGTCATATGTACTCCCCCGGGGACGAAATGTGGTCGAGCTGGTCCTTCACCAGCTCTGCCACCTGGGCCTTCTCGAACGGTTCTATGCCGAAGCCGCGGACGCTCACCAGGAATTCGGACTCGTAGGCCGTACAGACCATTCCGTCGAGCTTCGTCTTCTCCTTGTCCTTCAGGTCCCTCTCCTGGGGCATGAGGAAGCACGCGGACCGCTTGTGGCCCGTGATCTTCGGGCCCTTGGGCAGGTCGAGAAGACCACCCAGCAGCTCCGTCTGGAGCTCGTACGCGTCGTGGATGTACTTCTTGTCGTTCATCCGCGTGATCTCGATCTCCACGACGAGGTCGCTCGAGTTCGTGGCGAAGGAACGCACGGCGATGCCCCCGACACCCAGCTTGTCGACGCGCTTCTCGAACTCGCGGCGCTCCTTGCCGGACAGACCGCGGCCGTCCTCCTTCATCAGCGCGGCGGCCTCTTTGCCGCTCAGCTCGGCGTCATTGCCGTGCGACTCGATGTCCGGCCCCAGGCGGTAGCCCTCGGGTACCGGCAGCAGCAGCTTGCTCAGCGGCGTCGAGGCGCGGCCCCGGCCGACGTTCCCCGCTGGATCCTTGGCCGGGGTCTCGTGGGGCTCCGGCTCCACGTACACGACGGTCGGCGAGGTGCGGTCAGCGTTGTCGACGGTGACCTTGGTGTAGGCCAGCCCTCCGCCGACGGCCCCGAGGACGAGGACGGCGGGCAGTACGACACCGATGATCCGGCGGCCGCGAGGTGCCGCCTGCGGCGGCGCGGAGACCGGCTGGTCGTCCGGGACGACGGGCGGCAGGGCCGGGGGCTCGGCCGGAACCGGAGGCCTGGCGGCGGTCAGGTCGTCGTTCACAGGCGCTCCAGCTGTCGCTCGGCGAGAGTGCGGATGGCCGTCTTGCCGATCGGCTTGGTGTCGAAGATGTTGATGTCGGCCATGACCGTCCCGCGCTGGACGACGGCCCTGGCCCGGTAGAGCGGCAGGTAGCCCGCCTTCCGCTCGACGTCGTAGACGTAGTAGCGGCCGTTGCCGCTGCCCTTGAGCGGGTCGCCCTCGTTCCCTGCGCCGTCCTCGTCCTGCGGCATGTAACTGTGCTGCCCCACGGCGTGCTCACTGGCGCCGGCGGCCGAGTGGAACTGCACGAGGTGGATGTTCGTGCGCTTGTACTGCCCCTGCTCCCAGGCGGTCGCCGCGATGCGGCGGACGTCGGCCGCCACGAGCGTCTCGAACATGTAGTCCTCGCTCTCGAAGTAGAGGGCGTAGGACGCGAGGCTCACCCAGCCTTCCTCCAGCAGCACGCGGTCGCTCTTTCGCGCACCGTCCGGCCTGGGTACCAGGAGCTTGCGGAGATCGCCGTCGGTTTTGACCTGCCGGTCCTCCACGGCGGAGAGCGGCTCGGGCTCCTGGCCGGCCGGGAGCGGCTTGTCCGGGTACCCGAGCCCCTGCTGCGCCAGCGGGCCGAGCGGCGTGGGCTCCCGTTCGGCCTGTACGCCGTAACCGACGCCGATACCGCCTACGCATCCGAGCACGGCGGCCACGGCGACGATCAGTGCACCCCGCCCCCACCGCACCGGACGGCGCACGGCCACCGGCGGCGTCGGCTGCGCGGTCGCGTCCGGTGGCGTTCCCAAGGCGTCGGCCTGCGCCGCCTCAGCGTCCCGCCCGTCCCGCCCGTCCGGGCTGTCCTGCCTGTCCTGACTTTCCAAAGGGGTCCCCCCACGAGACCTGAGGCGCGAATTCCGTATCCGCGCACACAGCTGACTCACAGTGGGTGATCCGGGTTGTAGGGCCGCGCATTACAGTTCGGCATATGGCGAAGAAGCTCGTGATCAAGGTGACTGCCGGTGCCGACGCACCCGAGCGCTGCTCCCAGGCCTTCACGGTCGCGGCCGTCGCGGCGGCCAGCGGTGTGGCGGTCTCGCTCTGGCTGACCGGCGAGTCCGCGTGGTTCGCGCTGCCGGGACGGGCGGCCGAGTTCGAACTGCCGCACGCGGCGCCGCTGCCCGACCTGATCGAGACCATCCAGGCGAACGGGCTCATCACCCTGTGCACGCAGTGCGCGGCACGTCGCGACATCACGGAGAAGGACACCCTCGAAGGTGTACGGATCGCGGGCGCGCAGGTGTTCGTCAGCGAGATCATGCCGGAGGACGTGCAGGCGCTCGTCTACTGACTTCGCCCCCTGACCTCGTCCACCGACGCGGCCCCGCGCCTACTGCCGCGGCCGGCGCTTGCCGTCGAGTTCGTCCCACCACTCGTCGGACTTCGGGTCGCCGGAAGGGTCGTCCCACCAGCGGTCGTCCGGCCCGCGCCGGTTCGCCACCATCGCCGCGATCGGGGGGATGACCATGGCGACCACGCACATGCCCACGGCCACCGGAACCGACCAGAGCCGCACCACGGCCCAGGCGGAAACAAAGAGGACGAGACAGCCGCCCATCAGCAGGAAGTAGGCGTGACGGCGCCGGGCGTACATGCCTCCAGCGTACGACCGCGCCCGGACACGTCCGAAGCGCACGACCGCACCCGGGCACGACCGAAGGGCCGCACCTCGTTCCCGGTAAGCGTCCAACCCCCAGGAGGTGCGGCCCTTCGGCCGGTCAATGAATCAGACGGCGATGGCCACCTCGGAGAGGCCACCCGTCTGTGCGACGACCGTGCGGTCCGCCGTGGCGCCGGGGACGAGCGCACGCAGGGTCCACGTGCCCTCGGCCGCGTAGAAGCGGAACTGTCCGGTCGCCGAGGTCGGGACCTCGGCGGTGAACTCCCCGGTCGAGTCCAGCAGACGGACGTAGCCCGTCACCGGCTCGCCGTCACGGGTCACCTGGCCCTGGATGGTGGTCTCACCGGGCTTGATCGTCGAGGCGTCGGGGCCACCGACCTGCGCTCCACACATGCTGTTTCTCCTTGCAGAAGGTCGGTCGGGTTACTTGTTGGCGCCGAGCTCGATCGGCACGCCGACGAGGGAGCCGTACTCGGTCCACGAGCCGTCGTAGTTCTTGACGTTCTCCTGGCCGAGGAGCTCGTGCAGCACGAACCACGTCAGCGCGGAGCGCTCGCCGATGCGGCAGTAGGCGATGGTGTCCTTCGACAGGTCGACCTGCTCGTCCTCGTAGAGGGCCTTGAGCTCCTCGTCGGACTTGAACGTGCCGTCGTCGTTGGCGTTCTTCGACCACGGGATGTTGCGGGCGCTGGGCACGTGGCCGGGGCGCTGCGACTGCTCCTGCGGGAGGTGCGCCGGGGCGAGCAGCTTGCCGCTGAACTCGTCGGGCGAACGCACGTCGACCAGGTTCTGGCCGCCGATCGCGGCGACGACGTCGTCGCGGAAGGCGCGGATGGATTTGTCCTGCGGCTTGGCCTTGTACTCGGTCGCCTCACGGACCGGCACCTCGGCGACCAGGTCGCGGGAGTCGAGCTCCCACTTCTTGCGGCCGCCGTCGAGGAGGCGGACGTCGCTGTGGCCGTAGAGCTTGAAGTACCAGAAGGCGTAGGAGGCGAACCAGTTGTTGTTGCCGCCGTAGAGGACGACGGTGGAGTCGTTCGCGATTCCCTTCGCCGACAGGAGCTTCTCGAAGCCCTCCTGGTCGATGAAGTCACGGCGGACCGGGTCCTGGAGGTCCTTGGTCCAGTCGATGCGGATCGCGTTCGTGATGTGGTTCTTGTCGTAGGCCGAGGTGTCCTCGTCGACCTCGACGATGACGACCTTCGGGTCGTCGATGTGGGCCTCGACCCAGTCGGCGTCTACCAGGACGTCGCTGCGGCTCATGGTGGTTCTCCTCCGGGGCAGTGTGCGGCGGTGGTGCGCGAGGGGTTGTGCGCGAGAGGTGTGCGGGTACGCGGAAGTCGCGTCGATCAGCACGGGGCGGCCCTGACAAGAGGTCGAAGGGCCAGGGGATACGGGGCAGGGCTCCCGCTCAGATGGAGCGACAGAGCATGGCGGCGACGCGGCACAGGTCTACTGCCCGCCGCTTCGTGAGATCCGCCTGTCGCTGCTTCATGGACCGATCGTAGGGACGAGTCGGGCGCCGTGTCACCGGCGTGTCGCATGGTGAGACGCGATCGTCCACTATGCGAAACAGCAAGGATGCGAGTGGCGCGACGCAGACGGTCGGCGTGACCTGGGCCACAAGCCTTTCTGCCCAGCGGACACAGTCGTCTCACCATTCGGCCGAACCGCCCCCGTGGGTCAGCCCGCCAGCCGGACGTCCTTGCCGGTGACCGTGATCACGACGCCGTCGGGACCGGCCTCGACCTTCGTGAGCTCGAGCCCCTCCGGGAGCCCGCCCAGTTTCCGGTCGAAGTCGGTCTTCTGGCGGACCTCGCCCTCGAGCCCCGGAATGCCCTCGCCGGGCACCTTGTCGGCCCGCACCCGGATCGTGTCGCCGTCGACGATGCTCACGGTCGAGACGACGCTGCGCGTGATCTTGCCGAACACCGGAAGCGTCACGGACCCGGTCACCTTGACCTTGCCGTTCTGGCCGTACGCGACGCTCACACCGTCGTCGGCCGCCTCGGTGAGGTCCGCGTACGAGATCCGGGCGGTGCCCTCGGCGCGGGCAGCCGTAGCGCTCGAGTACCCGTCGGACACGCGGACGTCGAACAGGTCCGCGGTCATCTCCTCGATCCGCACCGGGCGGCCCGCCGCCCGCGTCTCTATGCCGGTGAGGCTGATCGTGACCTCGTCGAACGTCTTGTCCATCGCCTGCGTCAGGAACGGGAAGCCCTTGATGGACACGTCCGTCGAATCGGCCGTCCCCTCCTGGACCTTGATGCGCTCAGCCGCCTCCGACTCGGCCATGTTGACGGCGATCCGGTCCACAGCGACGAACAGGGCGCCGAGGACGACGACGATGACGGTCAGTATTCGCAGTGCACGCATGTGTTCGGTGTCCCCCACCCTGTCTGGCACGGACGCCCGTTGAGCCCGAATCCGTCCGGACGACGCCTGCGCAATGATCGACGTCCGGCGGCCTGTGATGGTTCCGCACCTGCCCGCGAGGGGGTGGGGCTATGCGAGCGCGCGGCCGATCAGATGGACGGCAGGAGCCGCCGCCGTCAGGGGCAGCGCCACACCCGCCGTCATGTGGACGAAGCGGGAGGGGTAGTCGTAGGAGGCGACCCGCAGGCCGATCAGCGCGCATCCGCCCGCCGCGAGGCCGAGCAGCGCGCCCTCGGCGCCCAGGTCGGTGAGCCCGCCCACCGCGATGCCGGCACCGGCCGCGGCCAGCAGGGACAGGACGACGGAGGCCGGTCCCGGAAGCGGCAGCGCACGGGCGAGCGTGGCCACGGCGACGGCGACGGCGCCGACGACCACCGCGTCGCCCGCGGCGGCGAGATGGCCGGTCGCGAGGATCGCCAGGGCCGCCGAGGCGACGGTCGCCATCAGGCCCTGCATCCTCTCGTCGGGGCCCGCTTGACTGCGCAGCTGGAGGACGAGCGTGAGGAGCACCCACACACCGAGCGTGCCGACGATCGCGGCGGCCGCGTTCCCCTCCCCGGAGGCGAGCAGCGCTGTGTCGGCGGCCACGCCGCCCAGAAAGGCGAGCGCGATGCCCTGCCGGGCCGGCCACATGCCGTTGAGCCGGAACCAGCCGGCCGCCGTCACGGCCTGGAGCAGCACGAGCGGTACGAGCAGCGCGTACGGGCCGAGTGCCGCGCCGCCGACGAGCAGCAGTGCCAGCACTGCGGTCAGTCCGGCGGGCTGCATCCCGGGCGCGATGATCGGCGAACGGCCCTCCGCGCGGGCGCGCTGCGCGTCGGTGATCCGGGCGTTGCCGCCGATGCTGGGCGTGCTGTAGCCGGTGGCGTCGGCCGCCGGTTCGGACGCGGCGGCCGTCTGCGCGGCCGCCGGTCCGTATGCCGCATGCGCCTGCTCCTCGGAGTGGGCGTACGCAGCCGTGTGCGCGTGATCCGGGTCGGGAGCCGCGCCGGGGGCGTACGCGTCGGCGTGACCGTACGGGGCGCCGGGCGTACGAGCCTCCGGCGGCAGCGGCCCGCCGCCGACCGGTGTTACGGGGTGGTATGCGGTGTCTGCCGCGGGCGGCACGACGTTGCCGTAGGCCGTCGCCCCTTCCGGCGCGGGCTGCGCCGGCCGCACGACCGGCTGGTACTGCGTGTCCCAGGTCTCGCCCTGCCAGGTCTGCGTTTCACCGGCGCCCTGATGCGGCTGCTGGCCGTACATGTCCTCGTAAGACGGGTACGGCTGCTGCTGCCCGGACGGATACTGCGGATACTGCTGATCGCTGCTCATGCTGTGCGGTTCACCCTCCTGCGAACGGCGGGAGCACCTCGACCGTGCCGCCCTCGGCCAGCCGTACGGTCTCATGTGCGCGGGTGCCGACGGGGTCGCCGTCGACGAGGAACGAACACCGCTGCAGCACCCGGGTCAGCTGCCCCGGGTGCCGCTCGCGCACGGCGTCGAGCGCCTCCGCGAGCGTGTCCGCCGCGTACGGCTCCTCGGCCACCTGGGCGGCCGCCTTGGCCGCGGCCCAGTAGCGGATGGTTCCCGCTGCCATAGCGGCACTCCTCTCGTTCATGTGCGCGCCGCTCACCATGATGGGCTATCGGCCGGTGAGCCAGTCCCCCAGGCGCCGCAGCAGCGCCTCGTCCGCGGCGTTCTCCGCGTGTCCCATGCCCGGCTCCACCCACAGCTGGGCCGCTCCCTCGGGAGCCGCCGCGGACAGGATGCGGGGGTGGTCGAGCGGGAGGCAGGGGTCGCGGTCACCGTGCACGGTCAGCAGCGGTGTCGGCGCGATCAGAGGCACGGAGTCCACGGGGGAGAAAGGGATCGGGTCCCAGTCCTGGTGGTGGATGCGGGTACGGAATCCGTAGCGGCCGACGAGCCGGCCCGTCGGCCGGGTGACGACCCAGTGCAGCCGCCCCATCGGCGCCGTACCGCGGTCGTACCAGCGGGCGGGGGCGCTCACGGCGACCACTGCGTCCGTACGTGCCTCCGTACGCCCCCTCGTGCATCCGCTTCCCGTACAGCGCCGCGTGTCGCAGCACCACGGAGCCGTCCTCCCCCACAGCCTTCGGCGTGGGAGCTCCCCAGAAGCCGACCGTCATCACCTTCGTGTGCGGAGAGAGCGGACCCACTCCACGGCGGCGGCCAGTGTCCAGCACCTCGCGGTCGCCGACCGGTCGAGCGCCCTCGGGAGCGGCCGTGCCCGCGGAACGAGAACGTCATCACGTCCGCGTACTGCGGGAACGTCCGCTCGGCACGGTGCACGGCGGGCCGGTCGAGGGCCGGTGAAACCGTGCGCGACGACGATCGCCGTGTCGGCGGGACCGGCCGCGGACGGCTCGAAAAGGGCCTCGATCCGGACACCGTCGGATGTCATGAGAATGGCACGCCGGGGACCGGACGTGATCTTGGATACGTCCACAGTGTGAAATCGGCCCTCTCCCCCGGATCTCATGTGGGCTATTCTGCTGACAGAGGATCCGGGCAAAGCAGCCCCCGGGTCCTTTTGTGTTTTCCGGCCGGTGTTACGGGCTGGTGAACAATTGCTCACAAGGCTCTCGAGGCGCGAGAGAGCTGTTGTACGAAGCAGTGCACGTCCTCGCAGGGACCGAGGAGGAACCGACGTCATGGACGAGCGAACCACGAACGACGAACGCAGGACGATCAGGGCAGGTGGGACACGATGAGCTCACTGCTGTTGCTGACCAATGCGCTTCAGCCGTCGACGGAGGTGCTTCCCGCCCTCGGCCTGCTTCTGCACAACGTACGGGTGGCGCCTGCCGAGGGCCCTGCCCTGGTCGACACCCCCGGTGCCGACGTGATTCTTGTCGACGGCCGCCGCGATCTGCCGCAGGTGCGGTCGCTGTGCCAGTTGCTGCGGTCCACGGGCCCCGGCTGCCCGCTGATCCTGGTGGTGACCGAGGGCGGCCTCGCGGCCGTGACCGCGGACTGGGGCATCGACGACGTCCTGCTCGACACGGCCGGACCGGCCGAGGTCGAGGCACGGCTGCGGCTCGCGACGGGTCGCCAGCAGATCACCGTCGACGACTCCCCGATGGAGATCCGCAACGGCGATCTGTCGGTGGACGAGGCGACGTACAGCGCCAAGCTCAAGGGCCGGGTCCTGGACCTGACCTTCAAGGAGTTCGAGCTGCTCAAGTACCTCGCACAGCACCCCGGACGGGTCTTCACCCGGGCCCAGCTGCTGCAGGAGGTCTGGGGCTACGACTACTTCGGCGGCACCCGCACGGTCGACGTCCATGTACGGCGACTGCGCGCCAAGCTCGGCCCCGAGCACGAGTCGCTCATCGGAACCGTGCGGAACGTCGGCTACCGCTTCGTCGCGCCGGAGAAAGTCGAACGCGCGGCCGAGGAGGCCAAGGCGAAGGCATCCGATGCCGTCGTCCGTCCGGAGGACACCTCCGAGGTGGAGGAAGCCGCCGTACGGCCTGCCCAGAGGTAGGTCACCCCGCGTAGACTTCGCGCGTGGCCAAGGTGACGCGGGACGATGTGGCAAGACTGGCGGGGACGTCGACCGCGGTCGTCAGCTACGTCATCAACAACGGACCCCGGCCGGTCGCACCGGCCACGCGCGAGCGGGTACTCGCAGCGATCAAGGAGCTGGGGTACCGGCCCGACCGGGTCGCCCAGGCGATGGCGTCCCGGCGCACCGACCTCATAGGAATGATCGTTCCGGACGCCCGGCAGCCGTTCTTCGCTGAAATGGCACACGCGGTCGAACAGGCCGCGGCCGAGCGCGGGAAAATGGTCCTTGTCGGGAATTCCGACTACCGCGACGAGCGCGAGGTCCACTATCTGCGGGCCTTCCTCGGAATGCGGGTCTCAGGCCTGATCCTGGTCAGCCAGGGGCCCAGCGAGCGGGCCGCGGCGGAGATCGAGGCGTGGGACGCGCGGGTCGTACTGCTCCACGAGCGCCCAGAGGCGATCGACGACGTCGCCGTCGTCACCGACGACATCGGCGGCGCGCAGCTCGCCACGCGGCACCTGCTGGAGCACGGGCACGAGTACGTCGCCTGCCTCGGCGGCGTCGAGTCGACGCCCGCCGTCGGCGACCCGGTGGCGGACCACGTCGAGGGCTGGCGCCGGGCCATGCTCGAATCCGGCCGGTCGACCGAGGGCCGTCTCTTCCAGGCGCCGTACAACCGCTACGACGCGTATCAGGTCGCCCTGAAGCTGCTGGCCGGACCGGACCGTCCGCCGGCGATCTTCTGTTCCACGGACGACCAGGCGTTCGGTGTGCTGCGGGCGGCGCGTGAACTGCGGATAGACGTGCCGGGCGAGCTGGCGGTGGCGGGCTTCGACGACGTGAAGGAAGCGGCACTGACGGACCCGCCGCTGACAACGATCTCCTCGGACCGTCCGGCGATGGCCAGGGCGGCGGTGGATCTGGTCCTGGACGACGGCCTGCGGGTGATGGGGTCGCGGCGTGAGCGGGTGAAGCTGTTCCCCTCGGGGCTGGTGGTCCGCCGCTCGTGCGGCTGCGGAGAGTAGCGATACCGCCCCGAATCCAGGAGGCTGAGCCCCTCAGGGCCCTCACGCTTATATGGGGCATACACGGTTCTGCCGGGCTTCTCAGAGCCGCCTCAGACTGCTCTCATCTACGTCGCCGACAGTCGTTTCCATGACGGACCACTACCGCAGCGGCAACGACACCGACGATCGCCACCAGTACCCCCAGTACCCCCAGCCGTACGGCGACCAGCACCTCCAGCAGCCGTACGGCGCCCCGCTCGCAGGCGGCGGCTACCCGCCGCCCCCGGCCCACCACCCCGCCCCCCAGCCGAAAACGAGGGCCAAGCGGCCCGTCGCGTTGATCGCCGCCGTCGCCATCGTCGCCGCGGCCATCGGGGGCGGCGCCTCCGCGCTCGTCGGGGAGCTCACCGGTGACGCGGGCAGCGGCGGCTCCGGCACGGTCGCCGGCACCAACGTCTCGCAGAGCAGCAAGGGCACCGTCGCCGGCGTCGCGCAGGCCGTGTCGCCGAGCATCGTCGAGATCAGCGCCACGTCCGACGCCGGCCAGTCCACCGGCTCCGGCGTGATCATCACGTCGGACGGCGAGATCGTCACCAACAACCACGTCATCTCCGGCGCTTCGGTGATCAAGGTCCGGCTCAGCGACGGGAAGACCTACGAGGCGGACGTCCTCGGCACCGACCCCGACAAGGATCTCGCCCTCATCAAGCTCAAGGGCGCGTCCGGACTGAAGGCCGCCGCGCTCGGCGACTCGAGCGAGGTCAAGGTCGGCGACGAGGTCGTCGCGATCGGCTCACCGGAGGGCCTGACCGGCACGGTGACCAGCGGCATCGTGTCCGCCCTGGACAGGGGCGTCACCGTGGCCAAGGACGAGGGCCGCCGGCAGCAGCCGGATCCCCGGGAGAACTGGCCCTTCGAGTTCGGCGGAGAGCAGTTCAACGGCGACACCGGCGACTCGACCACCACCTACAAGGCCATCCAGACCGACGCCTCCCTCAACCCGGGCAACTCCGGCGGCGCGCTGATCAACATGAACGGCGAGATCATCGGCATCAACTCGGCGATGTACTCGCCCAGTTCGGCCACCGGCTCCACCGCGGGCAGCGTCGGCCTCGGCTTCGCGATCCCCATCGACACCGTGAAGGCGGACCTGGACGGCCTGCGTTCGGGCGACGGCAACTGATCGCGTGCGAGGCTGGGTCCATGACTGAAGGCGAGCGCATCCTGATCGTCGACGACGAGCCCGCCGTGCGCGAGGCGCTCCGGCGTTCCCTCGCGTTCGAGGGGTACGGCACCGAGGTCGCCGTCGACGGTGTCGACGCCCTCGCCCGGGCGGAGGCGTACGCGCCCGACCTGATCGTGCTCGACATCCAGATGCCCCGGATGGACGGCCTGACCGCCGCCCGCCGGCTGCGGGCCGCCGGATCCCGGGTGCCGATTCTGATGCTCACGGCTCGCGACACCGTCGGCGACCGCGTCACCGGGCTCGACGCGGGCGCGGACGACTACCTCGTGAAGCCGTTCGAGCTCGACGAGTTGTTCGCCCGTGTCCGCGCGCTGCTGCGGCGCAGCTCGTACGCGACCGGGGCCGGCGCGGGGGCCGACGACGACGACGTCCTGTCCTTCGCCGACCTGCGGATGGATCCAGCGACCCGAGAGGTCACCCGCGGCACCCGCCGTGTCGAGCTGACCCGCACCGAGTTCACGCTGCTGGAGCTGTTCCTGGCGCACCCCCGGCAGGTGCTCACCCGGGAGCAGATCCTCAAGTCCGTCTGGGGCTTCGACTTCGAGCCGAGCTCCAACTCCCTCGATGTGTACGTCATGTACCTGCGGCGCAAGACGGAGGCGGCCGGCGAGCCGCGTCTGGTCCACACGGTGCGCGGCGTCGGGTACGCGTTGCGCACCGGCGGCGCCGAGTGACGAACAGGTTCCGCGCCCTGCCCCTGCGCTCCCGGCTGGCGCTGCTGGTGGCGACGGCGGTGGCGATCGCCGTCGCGGCGGCGGCGAGCGTGTGCTGGCTGGTGGTGCGCAGCGCGCTGGTCGACTCGCTGGACAACGCCTTGAGCTCCAACCGGATGGCGCCGCGGCAGGCGCTCGTCTTCGTCGACCCGTCCGGCCAGTGCCGCAGGGCGACACCCGTCGGGCCGGACACGAACCCCTTCAAGTCGACGATCCAGTTGCTGGACCGCGAGGGGAACAGCTGCGTCGTCCTCGGCGAGGAGTCGGTCGAGATCACGGACGCCGACCTCGAGGTCGCCGACGGCCGGTCGGAGTCCTCCTTCCACAACGCGACCGCCTCCAACGGCGACGAGTACCGCGTCTTCACGTATCCGATCGAGGGCTACGCGGGTGCGGTGATCGTCGCCCGCCCCCTCAGCGAGGTCGACGACACCCTCGGCGATCTGACGCTGGTGCTCGCCCTGGTCGCCGGCGCCGGTGTGCTCGGTGCGGGCGCGGCCGGGGCCTGGGTCGCCCGCGCCGGTCTGCGGCCGGTCGACGAACTGACCGGCGCGGTCGAGCATGTGGCCCGCACCGAGGATCTGAGCGTGCGCATCCCGGTCGACGGAGAGGACGAGATCGCCCGGCTGTCGCGCTCGTTCAACGCGATGACCGCCGCGCTGGCCTCCTCGCGCGACCTCCAGCAGCAACTGATCGCCGACGCGGGGCACGAGCTGCGCACCCCGCTGACCTCGTTGCGTACGAACATCGAGCTGCTCGCCCGGAGCGAGGAGACCGGCCGGGCGATCCCACCGGACGACCGCACGGCGCTGCTCGCCTCCGTGAAGGCGCAGATGACGGAGCTGGCCGCACTCATCGGCGATCTGCAGGAACTGTCCCGCCCGGACGCCGCCGCCGGAACCCGGGTGCAGGTGGTGGCGCTCCACGAGATCGTGCGGAGCGCGCTGGACCGGGCCCGGCTGCGCGGGCCCGAGCTGGAGTTCGCCACGGATCTCGCGCCCTGGTACGTGCGCGGTGACGAGGCTGCCCTCGAGCGGGCACTGGTCAACGTCCTGGACAACGCGGTCAAGTTCTCCCCGCCGGGCGGCGGGATCGAAGTGGGCCTGCGGGACGGCGAGCTGACCATCAGGGACCACGGACCGGGTATCCCGTCGGAGGACCTGCCGCACGTCTTCGAGCGTTTCTGGCGTTCGCCCTCTGCCCGGTCGCTGCCGGGCTCGGGCCTCGGGCTGTCGATCGTGGCCCGTACGGTCCAGCAGGCGGGCGGCAGCATCGTGCTGGCTCCGGCGCCGGACGGAGGGACCCGCGCGGTGATCCGGCTGCCCGGCGCGGGGACCCCGCCGCCGACGACCTGACTGCGCCGCGACACCACCACCGGCCGGCCCCACAGAGGGCCCCACCGCCCTGAAGCACCCCGGCGCCCTCGCGAGACGAAACGTCTTGCGGGACGCCCGGGAGGTGCGTTACGGTCACCCAAACGAGACGGACCGTATCGTCTTGATCATGGGTATCCCCTGTCGCCCACGGAAGGGCCGCCACTTGTTCCCAGTCGCCACCGCCCCCGCCGTCTCCCAGCTCACCCTCACCGACGTCACCAAGCGCTACGACGACCGGATCGTCCTCGACCGCGTGTCGTTCACCCTCCGCCCGGGCGAGAAGGCCGGCGTGGTCGGCGACAACGGCTCCGGCAAGTCCACGCTCCTGCGCCTGCTCGCCGGCGCGGAGCAGCCCGACAACGGCACGGTCACCGTGGTCGCGCCCGGCGGCACCGGTCACCTCGCCCAGACCCTCGACCTGCCTGCCGCCGCCCGGGTCGGCGACGCGATCGACCTCGCGCTGGCCCCGCTGCGCGCCCTGGAAGGCCGTATCCGCGCCGCCGAGGCGTCGCTGCACCGCACCGGCGAGGACGGCGCCGAGGCGTACGGGCGACTGCTCGCCGAGTTCGAGGCGCGCGGCGGTGGCGACGCCGACCGCCGGGTCGAGGTGACCCTGCACCGGCTCGGCGACCGCTCCCCCCTCGACCGCGACCGGCGTCTCGGCACCCTGTCCGGCGGACGCCGCGCCCGCCTGGCGCTCGCCGCGACCCTCGCCGCGGCCCCGGAACTGCTGCTGCTCGACGAGCCGACCAACGACCTCGACGACGAGGCCGTCGCCTGGCTGGAGGAGCATCTGCGGGCCCACCGCGGCACACTCGTCGCGGTCACCCACGACCGCGCGTTTCTCGACCGGGTCACCTCCACGGTGCTGGAGGCGGACCGGGACCTGAGGACCGTCCACCGCTACGGCAACGGCTACGCCGGGTTCCTCACGGCCAAGGCCGCCGCCCGCGCGCGCTGGGTGCGCGAGCACGACGAGTGGCGCGCCGAGATCGAGCGGCACTCCCGGCTGGCGGAGACCAACATCGGGCTGCTGTCGGCGATCCCGCGCAAGGCGCCGGCCTCGTTCAGCGGGGCGGGAGCGTTCCGGGCCCGCTCGCGGGCGCACGGCGCGATGAGCCGTATCCGCAGCGCCCGCGAGCAGGTGCAGCGCCTGCGGGCGGCACCGGTGCCGCCGCCACCGGTGCCGCTGCGGTTCGCCGCCCGGGTGGAGGGCGAGGCCGCGGGCGGGATCGTGCTCACCGGTGTCCGGGTGCCCGGCAGGCTGTCGCTGGACTCACTGGAGGTGCCCGCCGGCGGCCGGCTGCTGGTGACCGGGCCGAACGGCGCCGGCAAGTCGACCCTGCTCCAGGTCCTGGCCGGCGAACTGACCCCCGCCGCGGGCTCGGTGACACGGCCCCGGCGGGTGGGCTTCCTGCGCCAGACGGCACCGCCGGTGCCCGACGGCCGCACGGTCCTTCAGGTGTACGGCGTGGAGCGGGCGGACACGCTGTCCGCGACCGGCCTGTTCCGGTCGCAGGATCTGACCAGGCCGGTGCGGGACCTGTCCACGGGCCAGCGGCGGCGGCTCGAACTGGCCCTGCTGCTCGCCGGGCCAGTCGATCTGCTGCTGCTCGACGAGCCCACCAACCATCTCTCCCCCGACCTCGTGGAAGAGCTGGAGGCGGCGCTCGCCCGGTACGCGGGGACGCTGGTCGCGGTCACCCACGACCGCCGGATGCGGGCGCGTTTCGAGGGCCCCGAACTCCCGCTCATCGGGGAAGGATGACCTGACACTGTCAACGCTTTGGACTCCCGACAGCGTCAGGGCCATGTACCCGCAGCCGTTCACGCCTCCCATTACCGCCCGTCCGGCCAGGCCCCGCGCCGCACCGGTCCACTGGTCGCCGCGCTGGTCGTCGGGCTGTTGATCGGCGGCGGTGGGGGCGCGACCTGGGCGCTGGTCGGGGGCAGTTCCGGTTCCGGTGAGGCGGCCGACGACGCGCGCGGCGCATGCGACGCGCTCGCGGGCTTCGAGCCGTCGCAGTTCATGAAGAAGGGCGACAAGGGCCTGGTGGCCCTCAACCGGTGGAACGGGGCCGTGGTCCTGTCCGCCGCGGCGGCCGCGGGCGACCCGGAGCACAAGCCGCTCGCGACGGCCCTGCGCCGGGCCGCGGACGTGCACGCCCAGCCCTTCGAGTTCGACGACCGGGCGATGAAGGAGATCTCCACCGCCCACGGCATCTGCGACGACCTGTAGTCCGCAGGCCGGTTGGCCGAGGGCCGGTTGGCCGCGTGTCGTTCACCCTCCGCCCGGGCGAGAAGGCCGGCGTGGTCGGCGACAACCAGTCCGGGGGCCGGTTGGCCGGGGACTGGGCTCGGGCCCCGGGCCCGCGGAAGACCGCTCAGCCGTTGTGGCGGATGAGCGACTCCACGAGGCCGGCACGGGTGTTGGGGTAGTCCATCGCCACGATGCCCAGCCCGCGCCAGCCGCTCGCCTCGGAGCCGTCGATGAAGGAGTGGACGCGCGGGTTGAGGTCGTCGGAGTTCCAGCGGGGCGGCAGATACGCCGACGTGCTCACGTAGTTGACGAACAGCTTGCCCGGCTGCTGGACCGCCTTGCGGAAGTGCGACTCGATCTTCGAGTACTTGGGGTTCGGCAGGGCGTTCCAGTCGTCCTGGATGTCGAACAGCTCCCCGTCCGCGTAACGGACGCCGGGCAGACCTCCGTTGTCGCCGAGGAGCACGACCCGGCCGCGCGCCTCGCCCAGTGCGGGGATGCCGTCGCCGATCCGGAACAGCGGCCGCCAGCCGCGGTTGTCCAGGTAGTCGTCGAAGATCGCGCGGAAGGTGGCGTCGCTGTCCTGCGAGTACTCCTGCTTGACCCGCATGAGCACGGTCTCCGAGGGGTGCGCGGCGAGGAACTGCCGGCAGGCGACGAGGACATCGCCGAACATCATGTTCTGGTAGGACGGGCCGTGGTGGATGGCGAACGAGCCGCTGGTGACCCGGCACCGTATGTCGAGGAAGCGGATTCCGCCGGCGAGCTGCTGGGCGATGGTCGTGTTCTGGCACTCGCTCCACGGTCCGCCGAAGCGGGCGCCCGAGTCGTGGGTGCCGGGAATCGTCAGCCGTTGCAGGGGAGTCGAGTCGGTGGCACCGGCCATCCAGTCCTGCGTGGACAGGGTGCGGGCCGGTGCGGCGGTGGCGTGGGGGGCGCCGATGAGGGCGGTCGCGGACAGAGCCGCGGCGCCCATGAGGAATCTCCGTCGGTCCATGGCAGCGGAGTATGTCGCGTCCGCGTCAAGTTCACCAGACATCGGTACCGGGCCGGTAACGCCGGTGGGGCGGCAGGCCGTCGGCCCACCGCCCCACCGTTCGACGTCCCTACTGGACGACCGTGATCCGGTCGGCCGCCGGGGGCGTGATCGGCGCGGTGGCCGAGGAGTTCGCCGCCAGGTAGGCGTTGAAGACATCGAGGTCGGAGGCGCCGACCAGCTTGTTGGTGTGCTCCTTGAGCACCGCGAAGCCGTCACCGCCGCCCGCGAGGAACTCGTTCATCGCGACCCGGTACGTCTTCGACGGGTCGATCACCTCGCCGTTCAGCTTCACCGAGTCCACGACGATCCGGTCGGCTCCGGTCTTCGTCAGGTCCAGGGTGTAGGTGAAGCCCCTGGAGACCTGGAGGATCTTCGGCGAGGCCTCGTTCGGGCCGCTGACCTGCTGCTGGAGCGCGGTGATCAGCTGAGCACCGGTCAGATCGACGATGTTCATCATGTTGGTGAACGGCTGGACCGTGAAGGCCTCCCCGTACGTCACCACACCGTCGCCCTCGCCGCCCGACGCCTTGAAGACCAGATCGGAACGGATACCGCCCGGGTTCATCAGCGCCAGCTGCGCTCCACCCTTGTCCGCCGGCGCGAGGCCCGCGAGCTGCGCGTCCGCGATCAGGTCGCCGAGCGGCTTCTCCGGAGTGGTCGCGCCACGGCCGTTGATGTCCGCGGAGATGAAGCCCTGCGGGCGGCTCGCGATCGGCGCCGCCAGCTTGTTCCAGCGGGTGATCAGGTCGGTCATGTCCTGGGCCTTGGCCTGGTCACGGCTGACGACGTGGTTGGCCGACCTGACCTGCGTACGCACGATGTCCTTGGTGCGGCGGTCGTAGGTGAGCGTGGTGTCCGTGTAGAGCTTGCCGTACGAGGACGCCGAGGTGACCATGCGCGGCTTGCCGGACGGGTCCGGGATGGTGCACACGTACGCCTGGTGGGTGTGGCCGGTGACGAGCGCGTCGACCTTCGGCGTGATGCCCTTGGCGATGGCGGCGACGGGGCCGGAGATGCCGTCGCCCGCACCCGGCGAATCGCAGTCGTAGTTGTACGACGTCGACGCCGGCGAGCCGCCCTCGTGGATCAGCGCGACGATCGACTTCACGCCCTTGCGGTCGAGCTCACGGGCGTACTTGTTGATCGTCTCGACCTCGTCGTGAAACTTGAGGCCCTTGATGCCGTTGGCGCTGACGATGTCCGGCGTGCCCTCGAGGGTCACACCGATAAAGCCGATCTTGACGCCGTTCTTCTGCCAGACCGAGTACGGCTTGAGGATCGGCCTGCCGGTCTTCTCCTGGGTGACGTTGGCCGCCAGGTACGGGAAGTCCGCGCCCTCGAACTCCTTGCCCTCCTCGAAGCAGCCGTCCGTCGGGTGACAGCCGCCCTTCTGCAGACGGGCCAGCTCGACCGCGCCCTCGTCGAACTCGTGGTTGCCCACGCCCGTCACATCGAGGTCCAGCTTGTTCAGCGCCTCGACGGTCGGCTCGTCGTGGAAGAGACCGGACAGCAACGGGCTCGCGCCCACCAGGTCTCCGGCGGCCGCGGTGACGGAGTACGGGTTGCCCTTGCGCGCGGTGCGCAGCGAGGTCGCCAGGTACTCGACGCCACCGGCCGGGATCGACTTGACCGTGCCGTCGGGCTGGGTCTCAAGGACGCTGCCGGCGGAACCGGCCGGCGGCTCCAGGTTGCCGTGCAGGTCGTTGAAGGAGAGCAGCTGCACATCGACGGTGCGCGGCTTGTGGTGGCCGTGGCCGTGCCGGTCCTCGGAGGTGGCTCCGGCCGGCAGCGCGGCGACGAGCGCGCCGACGGTCGCGAGCCCGGCGGCGGCTGCGAGAACGCGACGGTTCCGCCGGGCCGCGCGATGGTTGGGAGGTGTCGCTGACATCTGTCCCCTTGTCAGTTCCAGCGTGGTGTGAGGGTCGGAGCCTCTCGGCCCTGGGGCTGCCCGGCCTTGATCCCCCGGCAGCGTCCTGCCGCAGCCTAGAGTCAACGCGCGTAGCGCGACAGGGGGATGCGGGTTACGACCTGGTTGCCATCGGCCGCGAAGGGGCGATCAGCCGTATATCACCCGTCCGATGCCATTCCCGACGAGTCGTGCGCCACCCCGGGTCGCGCTCCCCCGCCGTACCCTCGAGCCATGACGATCGACGCAGTGATTCCGGAGCCCGGCCGGCAGATCCAGTCCCTCGACGAGCTGACTCCCGAGCAGGCAGAGGCCGTGCTCGAGGTACTCGCGGAGGCTGCACGGTCCGACGGGATGCAGGCCGTCTCCGAGCAGGGGCGGCTTCAGTTGCGCGGTGGACGGCGGGAAGGCGTGCGGCACTTCCTGCTCACGGTCGGCGACCAGCTCATCGGCTACGCGCAGCTCGAGGACACGGACCCCGTCGAGGCCCCCGCGGCCGAACTGGTCGTGCACCCGAGCCACCGCGGACGGGGCCACGGGCGCGCGCTGGGCACGACGCTGCTGGACGCGTCGGGCAAGCGGCTGCGCATGTGGGCGCACGGGGGCAAGTCCGCCGCTCGGCACATGGCCCAGGTCCTCGGCCTGACGCTCTTCCGCGAACTGCGCCAGCTGCGGCGCCCCTTGAGCCTGCAGGGCATCGCCGAGCCGGCCTACCCGGCCGGCGTCACCGTGCGCACCTACCGGCCCGGCGAGGACGACGCCGCGTGGCTCGCGGTGAACGCCGCCGCCTTCGCGCACCACCCCGAGCAGGGCTCATTGACCCAGCGGGACCTGGACGACCGCAAGGCCGAGCCGTGGTTCGACCCGAAGGGGTTCTTCCTGGCCGAGCGGGAGGGGGAGATCATCGGCTTCCACTGGACGAAGGTGCACGCGGAGGAGCAGCTCGGCGAGGTGTACGTCCTCGGCATCCACCCCGCCGCCCAGGGCGGCGGCCTCGGCAAGGCACTCACCGCGACCGGCCTGCGGCACCTGGCCGCACAGGGGCTGCCGACCGCGATGCTCTACGTCGACGCCGACAACCCGGCGGCGCTGCGGGTGTACGAGCAGATGGGCTTCGTCACCCACGAGGTGGATCTGATGTACCGCACGGAGACCTGACAGGCGGCACCGGTCAACAGACCAGGGGGCGGCGTCCGTTGACGCCGCCCCCTCTCTTGCTGCACCATTCCACTACTCAACTAGTGAAAGGGTGGTGCAGCGGCATGGTCGAGTTCCGTATCGACCGGCGCAGCGGCGTCGCCACATATCTCCAGATCGTGCAGCAGACCAAACAGGCGCTTCGACTGGGCCTGCTGGAGCCCGGCGACCGGCTGCCGACGGCTCGCGAAGTCGTCGAGGCGACCGCGATCAACCCGAACACCGTGCTCAAGGCGTACCGCGAACTCGAACGCGACGGCCTCGTCGAGGCCCGCCGAGGCCTCGGCACGTTCGTGACCCGCACCCTCGGCGGCCAGGCCGCCGACACACCCCTGCGGGCCGAGCTCGCCGACTGGGTGGACCGGGCGCGCCAGGCCGGCCTGGAGCAGGACGACATCACCGCGCTCTTCACCTCCGTACTGGAGGAACGCGCGCAGGACGACCACAAGGGGGACGGCGCATGACGGCGACCGCGATCGAGGCGAACGGCCTCGGCCTGGACTACGGGCGGCGCGGCCGCCCGGCCCTGTATGACTGCTCGTTCCGGGTACCCGTCGGGCGCGTCTGCGCCCTCGTCGGCCCCAACGGCGCCGGCAAGTCGACCCTCCTCGCCCTCGCGGCGGGACTGCTCCGGCCCACCGACGGCGCGCTGCGGGTGCTCGACGGCACACCGTCGGACGCACGCGAGCGGATCGCGTACGTCGCCCAGGACAAGCCGCTGTACCCGCAGTTGACGGTCGGCGAGACGCTTCGACTGGGACGTGAGCTGAACCCGGCCCGCTGGGACGCGGCCACCGCCGAACGGATCGTCGCGGAGGGCGGCGGTCTCGATCCGCGCGCCCGGATCCGAACCCTCTCCGGCGGCCAGCGCACCCGCGTCGCGCTCGCCCTCGCGCTCGGCAAGCGCCCGGAACTGATGCTGCTGGACGAGCCGATGGCCGACCTCGACCCGCTGGCCCGGCACCGGCTGATGGCCGCGCTGATGACCCGGGCCGCCGACCACGGCACCACCATCGTGATCTCCTCGCACATCCTGTCCGAGCTGGAGACGACCTGCGACTACGTACTCCTCTTCGACGAGGGCCGCGTACGCCTCGCCGGAGAGACGGAGGACCTGATCGCGGCCCACACCCTCCTCACGGGTCCGGTCGCAGACCTGCCCGACCACACCGTCGTCGAATCCCGCACGACGGGCCGTCAGCTGACCGCGCTGGTACGGGGGTCCGGCGCGGTCGGCAAGGGCTGGCGGACCGCTCATCCTTCCCTGGAGGAACTGCTCATGGCACATCTGCGCAGCCCCGACGCCCCGCCGCTGTTCACGCCGAGCGCGGAGGTGGCGGCCGCATGAGCTCGCTCACCACCTCCCGCCCGCGTCTGCGGGGAGTCACCTGGGTCGTCGTCCGGCAGCACCGCCGCCTGATCACCACCACCGCCGCACTGCTGGTGATCGCGGCTGTCGTCGCGTCGGGCCTGCGGATCGCGTTCGCACTGACCCCGTACGAGGAGAACGCCGAAGGTCTCTTCACACGCTCCGCCTACCGGGGCGGACTCGCAGCCCTCGCCGACTTCCTCGCGAGCGCGGCCGTGCTCCTGCCGCTGCTCGTCGCGGCAGTCGTGGCGGGACCGGTGATCGCCCGGGAGCTGGAGAGCGGAACACACAAGCTGGTCCGGTCGCAGTCGATACCGCCCACCCGGTGGTTCGCCGCCAAGGTCACCGTGCCCGCACTGGCCATGGGCGTCGTCGCCGTGGGCCTGACCGGCATCTTCCACATCCTGCGGGGTCCGGTGGTCAGCGACTACAGGCTGGGCTGGCAGGAGCGGCAGGTGTTTCTCACCCTCGGGCCGACACTGGCCGCCCACTGCCTGCTCGCGGTCGCCGTCGGCGCACTCACCGGCCTGCTGGTACGCCGCACCATGATCGCGATGTCCGTCGCGGGTCTGGCGACCGGGATCGTCATGGCCGTCATGTTCGCCGTGTGGGGACGTCTGTGGACGCCCGCCACCGCCACGAGCTCCGACCCGGACAGCATGCAGTTCGGATCCAGCGAGTTCATCCTGGACAGCGGCCTGCTGACCGCGTCGGGAGAGCGGCTCCCCGACAGCGTGTGCTTCGTGCCGCAGGACGCAGCCTGCTTCACGGAGCACGATGTCGTCGACAGATGGTGGGACTACCATCCGCCGTCGCATCTGTGGCCGCTCCAGTTGGTCGAGACCGGCATCGTCCTGGCCCTGACCGCCGCCGTGGCGTACGCGGCGTTCCGGATCTTCCGCCGCCGGCATGCCTGACCAGCCGCCGGCACGCCTGACCGGCCGGAGGAACCAACGGCCCCCGGGAACGAAGCGACCCCCGGGGGCCGCGCCACGCTTTCCCTCACGTCATATCCTTGTTACCGGGCATTCAGACGCCCTTGCGACCCTCAGCCAATGCAGCCTGCTGTGACCGCCTCCCCCAACGGGAGAAATCCTCTCGCTCGCGCCCTTTCCGACGCGCCGGTGACACCGTCCGCGCGGAACAATGGGCCCATGAGCCAGCAGCCCGCCGAGGTACCGGTCCAGCACCCCCAGCCGTCCGTCGCTTCCATAGCCGCGCACCGGCCGCACACCGTCGCAGCCACGGTGTCCGACCTCGAACCCGACATCGACTCGGATCTCGACTCCTACGAGGAGGACCTCGAGGCGGTGCTGGGCACCGAGCTCCCGCAGGGGCGGTTCCTCGACCGGGAGCGCAGCTGGCTCGCGTTCAACGAGCGGGTCCTCGAGCTCGCGGAGGACCCGGCCACGCCGCTTCTGGAGCGCGCCAACTTCCTCGCGATCTTCGCGTCCAACCTGGACGAGTTCTTCATGGTCCGGGTGGCCGGCCTCAAGCGCCGGATCGCGACGGGCGTCGCCACCCGTTCGGCTTCCGGTCTGCAGCCCCGCGAGGTCCTCGACCTGATCTGGACCCGCTCGCGTGAGCTCATGGCCCGGCACGCCGCCTGCTTCCAGCAGGACATCGCCCCGGCCCTGGCCGACGAGGGCATACACCTCATCCGCTGGCCCGATCTCACCGAGAAGGAGCAAGCCCGCCTCTTCACGCTCTTCCGGCAGCAGATCTTCCCGGTGCTGACCCCGCTGGCCGTGGACCCCGCGCACCCGTTCCCGTACATCTCCGGCCTCTCGCTCAACCTCGCGGTCGTCGTCCGCAACCCCGTCAGCGGCCATCGCCACTTCGCCCGGGTCAAGGTCCCCCCGCTGCTCTCCCGTTTCCTCGAAGCCTCGCCGCAGCGGTATGTGCCGCTGGAGGACGTCATCGCGGCCCACCTCGAGGAGCTGTTCCCGGGCATGGAGGTGCTGGCGCACCATATGTTCCGGGTGACCAGGAACGAGGACCTGGAGGTCGAGGAGGACGACGCGGAGAACCTGCTCAAGGCGCTGGAGAAGGAGCTCATGCGGCGCCGCTTCGGCCCGCCGGTGCGTCTGGAGGTCGAGGAGTCGATCGACCCCTACGTCCTCGACCTGCTGGTGCGCGAGCTGAAGGTGTCCGAGGCCGAGGTCTATCCGCTGCCCGGCCCGCTGGACCTGACCGGACTCTTCGGCATCTCGGCACTGGACCGGCCGGAGCTGCGGTACCGCAAGTTCGTCGCGGGCACCCACCGTGAGCTGGCCGAGGTCGAGTCGGCGTCCGCGCCCGACATCTTCATGGCGCTGCGCGAACGGGACGTGCTGCTGCACCACCCGTACGACTCCTTCTCCACGTCCGTCCAGGCCTTCCTCGAGCAGGCGGCCGGCGACCCCGACGTCCTCGCGATCAAGCAGACGCTGTACCGGACCTCGGGCGACTCCCCGATAGTGGACGCGTTGATCGACGCCGCCGAGTCGGGCAAGCAGGTCCTCGTCCTCGTCGAGATCAAGGCCCGCTTCGACGAGCAGGCCAACATCAAGTGGGCGCGCAAGCTGGAGGAGTCCGGCTGCCATGTCGTCTACGGGCTCGTCGGTCTCAAGACCCACTGCAAGCTGTCGCTGGTCGTCCGCCAGGAAGGCGACACGCTGAGGCGCTACTCGCACGTGGGGACGGGCAACTACCACCCCAAGACCGCCCGGCTCTACGAGGACCTCGGGCTGCTCACCGCGGACCCGCAGGTCGGCGCGGATCTCTCCGACCTGTTCAACCGGCTGTCCGGCTACTCGCGGCGCGAAACGTACCGGCGGCTGCTGGTCGCGCCCAAGTCGCTGCGGGACGGGCTGATCTCCCGCATCAACAAGGAGATCACCCACCACCGGGCCGGACGCCCCGCCTACGTCCGCATCAAGGTCAACTCGATGGTGGACGAGGCGGTCATCGACGCCTGCTACCACGCCGCGATGGCGGGCGTGCCGGTGGACATCTGGGTGCGCGGCATCTGCGCGATACGCCCCGGCGTGGCCGGCCTCTCGGAGAACATCCGGGTCCGCTCGATCCTCGGCCGCTTCCTGGAGCACTCCCGGGTCTTCGCCTTCGGCAACGGCGGCGAGCCCGAAGTGTGGTTCGGCAGCGCCGACATGATGCACAGAAACCTCGATCGCCGGATCGAGGCGCTGGTACGGGTCACCGACCCGGCCCACCGCGCGGCTCTCACCAGGCTGCTGGAGACCGGCATGTCCGACACCACGTCCTCCTGGCACCTCGGCCCGGACGGCGCGTGGACCCGGCATGCCACGGACTCCGACGGCCAGCCGCTGCGGAACGTACAGGAGATGCTCATAGACGCCCGGAGGCGCCGGCGTGCACAGCCCTGAACCTTCCCGGCCGGACACCGTTCTCGCCAGCACCGCGGGCGAGGCGGTGGCCCACTATCTGCACGCGCAGGCGGGCGACTTCCTGCGCAGCCTGCGCCGACATGGGGAGAGCGGCGCCGAGACGGCGGCGGTGGCGGAGTCGGCCCGTGCGCTGCGGGCCGCGTCCCGCCGCATCAGCGGGACGCTGCACACATTCCGCCCGCTGCTGGACCCGGCCTGGGCGGACGGCCTGCGCACGGAGCTGGCCTGGCTGTCCACGACCCTGGCCCAGGAACACGCGTACACGTCCCGGCTGTCCCGGCTGCTGGACGCACTGTCCCGCCTGTCGGGCACCGCCCCGTTGCCGGCCGCCCGCGGCGACAGCCCGCCGCTCGACGGCTTCGGGTTGCCGGCCGGTCCCCTCGGAACAAGCGGCTCCGGCACGGGCTCCGACCACCGGTCCGCCCACACCACGGCCGGGTCGAGCACCGCGGAGGACGCACAGGCGCTCCGCGCCGCAGGCACCACCGACGCGGGCGCGCACGAAACGACGGGCCGACCCCGGGCGGGGGACGACCCCGTGCCCGGCGCCCCCGACGGCCATGAACGCAAACTCGCCGGACCGGGCGCTCCTGGCGCCGCGGGCAACGACGGCCGCACCGGCACCGGCACCGGGCGTGAACCCGCCCGCGCGGGCGGTCGGAGCGGCGCACCCGCAGGCGGCGGCGGTGTGCTCGCCGTCGGGGCCGCGCGGGCCGGGGCGTTGCTGGAGCGGCAGCTCACGCTGGCCCGGACGCGCGCGCACTCCGCCGCACTCCAGGCACTCGGCTCCTCCCGTTTCCACGCCGTCGCCGACGCCGTCGCTTTACTGGCCTCCGACCTCCCGCTGGGCCCGGCCGCCGCCGGCCCCGCCGCACAGACGCTGGCGCTGCCCGCCGAGGCCGCCGAACGGCGGCTGCTGGAGGCGGTCGCCGGTCTGCCGCTGGGCCGGGCCGCCCATCCGTACAACGCGGAGGCCCTCGTCAACGGCCTCGCCGCCGCGGCCGCCGGTGAGGCACAGGACGCGCCCTGGCACGAGGTCCGCAGGCTGCTGCGCCTGCACCGCTACGCGCAGGAGGTGCTGCGCCCCGGCAGCAGCCCGGTGCTGTGCCACGCCGGCCTGATGCTCGACCGGCATCGTGACGCCGCGGAGGCCGCCACCGCGGCCGCCACCGCAGCCCGTACACCGCGGATCGCGCCCGCCACGGCGTACGCCCTCGGTGTGCTGCACGCCGACCAGCGGCACGAGGTCGAGGCGGCCAGGTTCGCCTTCCAGCAGCAGTGGCGGCACGCCACGTCGGCGCTCTCGCCGGCGGTCACGACGGCGGTCACGGCGCCATGAGCGGCGGCGACACCGTGCTCGCCGCGGGATGCGTGCTCTGGCGCCGCTCCCCGTACGGCGACGGCGGCATCGAGATCTGCCTGGTCCACCGGCCCAAGTACGACGACTGGTCGCACCCGAAAGGCAAGCTCAAGCGGGGGGAGGACACCCTGGGCGCCGCGATGCGGGAGGTCCGGGAGGAGACCGGTCACCGCTGTGTCCCCGGCGCCCGTCTCCCCACCGCCCGCTACCTCGCGAACGGCCGGCCCAAGGAGGTCACCTACTGGGCCGCGGAGGCGACCTCCGGGTCCTTCGCCGCGGGTGCGGAGGTCGATCGCATCGTGTGGCTGCCGCCCGCCGCCGCCCGCATCCGGCTCACCCATCCGCGGGACCGTGCGCTCGTCGACGCGCTCCTGCAGGCACTGCACACAGCGTGACCCGACGGAAGCGTCCGGTATGCCTCGCCAGCAGCCCAGATACGCCGAACGGGTGAACGCACGGGCGAGCACCGTGTCGCCGGGCACGGTTCACCTTGCGTTCACTCTCTCCCGTCGGCCGCTTCATCTCATCTGCCTAATTTCGGCCGTACACGGTGACCGGCACGGAGCCGGTCCCCCCACCCCGACGCACGCCGCCAACTCGGGCGGCCACTGGAAGGAACACCCGAAGTGAAGCTTCAGCGCAAGAACGGGCTTCGCGCCACCGCGCTCGGTGCCCTCGCCCTGTCCGGCGCCCTGGTCCTCACGGCGTGTGGTTCGGACGACAACACGGCCCCCGGTGACGGCGGCGACAAGACCAACGCCGCCTCGAACATCAAGTGCGACGACGCCAAGGGCCAGATCCTCGCGGCGGGCTCGAGCGCACAGAAGAACGCCATGGACCTGTGGGTCAAGAACTTCCAGGCCGCGTGCTCGGGCGTCGAGGTCAACTACCAGCCCATCGGTTCGGGCGGCGGTATCACCAAGTTCACGCAGGGCCAGGTCGCCTTCGCCGGCTCCGACTCCGCGCTCAAGCCGGAGGAGGTCGAGGAGTCGAAGAAGATCTGCAAGGGCGGCCAGGGCATCAACCTGCCGATGGTCGGTGGCCCCGTCGCCATCGGCTACAACCTGGAGGGCGTGGACAACCTCGTCCTCGACGCCCCCACCCTCGCGAAGATCTTCGACTCGAAGATCAAGAAGTGGAACGACCCGGCCATCGCCAAGCTCAACCCGGACGCGAAGCTGCCGGACTCGGCCATCCAGGCCTTCCACCGCTCCGACGAGTCGGGCACCACGCAGAACCTGCACAAGTACCTCAGCGAGGCCGCTCCGACGGACTGGAAGCACGACCCGAAGTCGAAGTCGTGGCTGGCCCCCGGCGGCCAGGCGGCCAACGGCTCCTCCGGCGTCGCCGCCCAGGTGAAGCAGACCCAGGGTTCGATCGGCTACTTCGAGCTGTCGTACGCGACCTCGCAGTCGATCCCCGCCGTCAAGGTCGACACCGGCGCCGGCGCCCCGGTCGAGGCGACCAGCGCGAACGCCTCCAAGGCCATCGCCGCCGCCAAGGTCAAGGGCACCGGCAAGGACCTGGCCCTCTCGCTCGACTACAAGACCAAGGCCGAGGGCGCGTACCCGATCATCCTGGTGACGTACGAGATCGCCTGCGACAAGGGCAACAAGGCGGAGACGCTGCCGACCCTGAAGTCCTTCCTCAACTACACCGTCAGCGAGGAGGGCCAGAAGGTCCTCGCCGACGCCGGCTACGCGCCGCTGCCCGCCGAGATCGCGACCAAGGTCCGCGAGATCGTCCCCACCCTGTCCTGATGTCCGGCCGGGGCCGGTCCGCCATCGCGGACCGGCCCCGGCATCCGGTGCACCGCCGCCTGGAGCCCGACGGCTCCGCAGACCGGAGACCCCGATGGATACAGCAACCACCACACCAGTCCCACCGCCTCGCGCGCCTCGAGAAGAGCGCACCGGCCGCGGCAAGCCCCGCCCCGGTGACCGCATCTTCCTGGGCCTGTCCCGGGGAGCGGGCATTTCCCTTCTGGTGATCATGGCCGCGATCGCGGGATTCCTCGCGTACCGCGCCGGCATCGCCATCTCGAAGGACGACGCCAACTTCCTCACCACGTCCGAGTGGAACCCGGCCGGCAGCCCGCCGGTCTTCGGGATCGCCGTACTCGCCTTCGGCACGGTCGTGAGCTCGGTCATCGCGATGGTCATCGCCGTACCGATCGCCGTCGGTATCGCGCTGTTCATCTCGCACTACGCGCCGCGGAAGATCGCCGCCCCACTCGCCTACGTCGTCGACCTGCTCGCCGCCGTGCCCAGCATCATCTACGGCCTCTGGGGCGCCATGTTCCTGGTCCCCTACCTCGACGGCCTGAACAGCTGGCTCAACGAGTACCTCGGCTGGACGTACATCTTCGAGAAGACCGGCGAAGGCGTCGCCCGCAACCTGTTCACCGTGGGCATCCTGCTCGCGATCATGATCCTGCCGATCATCACCAACGTCACCCGCGAGGTCTTCCTCCAGGTGCCGAAGATGCACGAAGAGGCCGCCCTGGCGCTCGGCGCCACCCGCTGGGAGGTCATCCGGATCTCGGTGCTGCCCTTCGGCCGCTCCGGCATCATCAGCGCCTCCATGCTGGGCCTCGGCCGTGCGCTGGGCGAGACGATGGCCGTCGCCGTCGTCCTCTCGCCGAGCTTCATCATCTCCGGGCACCTGCTGGACCCGGGCGGCGGCACGTTCGCACAGAACATCGCCGCGAAGTTCAACGAGGCGGACGAATTCGGCCGTGACGCGCTGATCGCCTCCGGCCTCGTCCTGTTCGTGATCACTCTGCTGGTCAACGGCGCGGCCCGCGCGATCATCGCCCGCCGCAAGGAGTACTCGGGGGCCAACGCATGAGCCAGCTCGTCAAGGACCGTCCGGTGACCCCCGTGCGCTCCGGCCCCCTCTCCCACGCCCGCCTCCCGCGCTGGGCCCCGACCGCCATTGCCGTCGGCTCGATCGCCGCGGGCTGCGCCATCGGCCTGGCCGCAGGCTGGCAGAGCCGCGTCCAGTGGGGCATGATCGCCGCCCTGCTCTTCGTACTCGCCACCTACGTGATCACCACGAAGGTCGAGAACTCCCGCCAGGCCAAGGACCGCGTCGCCACCAGCCTCGTCTGGGTGTGCTTCGTCCTCGCCGTCGTGCCGCTGTTCTCGCTGGGCTGGGTCACGATCAGCAAGGGCATGGAGGTGGTCGACGGCTACTTCATCAGCCACTCCATGAACGGCGTCCTCGACGCCGAGCCCGGCGGCGGTATCTACCACGCCCTGCTCGGCACCATCGAGCAGGTCCTCATCGCCGCGGTCGTCGCGGCCCCCATCGGCCTGCTCACCGCGATCTACCTCGTCGAGTACGGGCGCGGGAAGCTCGCCAAGGCCGTCACCTTCTTCGTCGACGTCATGACCGGCATCCCGTCGATCGTCGCGGGACTGTTCGTCCTCGCCACGTGGAACCTGATGCTGGGCTTCGGACCCTCCGGTTTCGCCGGCGGCATGGCCCTCGCCATCCTGATGATGCCGGTGGTCGTCCGCTCCACCGAGGAAATGCTGAAGCTGGTCCCGAACGAGCTGCGCGAGGCCTCGCTGGCCCTGGGCGTGCCCAAGTGGCGCACCATCCTGAAGGTGGTCCTGCCCACCGCGATCGGTGGCATCACCACCGGCGTGATGCTCGCCGTCGCGCGTGTCACCGGTGAGACCGCCCCGGTGCTGCTGCTCGTTTTCGGCACGAAGCTGATCAACCCGAACCCCTTCGAAGGCGCCCAGTCCTCGCTGCCGCTGTACGTGTACGAGCAGTACGCCGTCGGCACGGACGCCTCGATCGGGCGCGCCTGGGGCGCCGCCCTGGTCCTGATCGCTTTCGTCATGATCCTCAACCTGGTGGCCCGCGGCATCGCCCGCTGGAAGGCCCCGAAGACCGGAAAGTAGAACCACCATGGCCAAGCGAATCGATGTATCGGGCCTGACCGCCTACTACGGCTCCCACAAGGCGATCGACGACATCTCCATGACCGTGGAGCCCCGCTCGGTGACCGCCTTCATCGGCCCTTCCGGCTGCGGCAAGTCCACCTTCCTGCGGACGCTGAACCGCATGCACGAGGTGACGCCCGGCGGCCGCGTCGAGGGCAAGGTCCTGCTGGACGACGAGAACCTGTACGCCTCGAACGTCGACCCCGTCGCCGTGCGCCGCACGGTCGGCATGGTCTTCCAGCGGCCGAACCCCTTCCCCACCATGTCGATCTTCGACAACGTGGCGGCGGGCCTGCGGCTGAACGGCTCGTACAAGAAGAACCAGCTGGCGGAGATCGTCGAGCGCTCCCTCAAGGGCGCGAACCTCTGGAACGAGGTCAAGGACCGACTGAACAAGCCCGGCTCCGGCCTCTCCGGCGGACAGCAGCAGCGTCTGTGCATCGCCCGCGCGATCGCGGTCGAGCCGGACGTGCTGCTGATGGACGAGCCCTGCTCGGCGCTCGACCCGATCTCGACGCTGGCGATCGAGGACCTGATCGGTGAGCTGAAGGAGCGCTTCACGATCGTCATCGTGACGCACAACATGCAGCAGGCGGCGCGTGTCTCCGACCGCACGGCCTTCTTCAACCTGGCGGCGGTCGGGCAGCCCGGCAAACTCATCGAGATCGACGACACCGAGCGGATCTTCGCCAACCCGTCCGTCCAGGCGACCGAGGACTACATCTCGGGGCGCTTCGGATAAGGCGTCTTCGGGTGCTGCATGGCGGTGCCACCCGCAAGACGACGGGCCCGCTCCTCTCCCGGGGGGCGGGCCCACCCCTTTCCTCCCGCCTCGGGGACACCGCCCCCACACCCCGTGCGCCTCGATCCCCGGCGGGGCCGAACCTGCCGGCCTCATCGGGCCCCGCCCCGAAAGCCGGCGAGGCTCAACTTGCCGCGGCCACCACCCGGGCGCCGTGCACCGCAAACGCCGGCGAGGCTCAACTCGCCGGCGTCGTCGGGGCACCACGCCGAATTTCGCGCCTCAAACGCCGGCGAGGCTGAACCTGCCAGGGCCACCTCCCCGACACCGTGCGCATCGAACGCCGGCGGAGCTGAACTTGCCCGTCCCCGCCGCCCCGGTGCGATGCGCCTTCAATCGCCGGCGGAGCTGAACCTGCCGGGAGCTCGGACGCGAGGTGCCTCAAACGCCGGCGGGGCTGAACCCGCCGACCTCGTCGGGCCCGCCCCGAACCCCGCGCCTCGAACGCCGGCGAGGCTGAACCTGCCCGGCCGCCGGCAAGGCGAGACGTGCCGGAGACAACGTTGACGCGCAGCGACCATCCGCCGTCCAGCGGGTACCCGAACGGCGGCCGGCGTAGGAAGCGCCCCGCTGCGCCTCAAGGCCGCAGGGGAATGCGCGGGCACCGCGCCGAGGGCGTGCGGGGCCCGGGACAGCCCCGGATCCCTGAGCGATGCGGGGTCCGGGGCTTGCCCCGGTTCGGGAAGTGGCGGGGGTGGGGTGGGGAACAGCCCGCCGCAGGCGACCCGCCACGCCCGTCAGCCGAAGATCATGTAGACGACGCCATAGCTCGCCGCCGCCACCATCGCCGCCGCCGGCATCGTGATGAACCACCCCAGGATGATGTTCTTCGCGACGCCCCAGCGCACCGCGTTCACGCGCTTCGTCGCGCCCACGCCCATGATCGCCGACGTGATCACATGTGTCGTCGAGATCGGCGCGTGGAAGAGGAACGCCGAGCCGAACATGATCGACGCACCCGTTGTCTCCGCCGCGAACCCCTGTGGCGGATCCAGTTCGATGATCTTGCGGCCGAGTGTCCGCATGATGCGCCAGCCACCCGCGTACGTGCCCAGCGACAGCATCACCGCACACGCGATCTTGACCCACGTCGGGATCGGGTCGCCGGCGTTCTCGACATCGGCGATGACCAGGGCCATCACCACGATGCCCATGGTCTTCTGCGCGTCCTGGAGACCGTGACCGAGTGCCATGGCCGCCGCCGAGACGGTCTGCGCGATACGGAAGCCGCGCTTCGCCTTGTGCGGGTTCGCCTTGCGGAACATCCACATGATCGCGACCATCACCAGATAGCCGACGATCAGGCCGACCACGGGCGACACGAACATCGGGATGACGATCTTCTCGAGCACACCGGTCCAGATCACCTCGGTCCCGCCGGCGAGCGCAGCGCCGACCATGCCGCCGAACAGCGCGTGCGACGAGGACGACGGCAGGCCGAAGTACCAGGTGATCAAGTTCCAGACGATCGCTCCGACCAGCGCGGCGAAGAGGATGCCCATGCCGCGCGCCCCGACGGGCGTCTCGATGAGTCCTTCGCTGACGGTCTTCGCGACGCCCTGTCCGAGGAAGGCGCCCGCGAGGTTCATCACCGCGGCCATCGCCAGCGCCGCGCGCGGCGTCAGTGCCCGGGTGGAGACGGACGTCGCGATCGCGTTCGCGGAGTCGTGGAAGCCGTTGGTGTACGTGAAGAAGAGCGCGACCCCGATGGTCACGACCAGGGCAAGGATGTCCACGAGGTTCAGGACTCCTTGACCGCGATGGTCTCCACCGTGTTCGCGACGTGCTCGAACGCGTCCGCGGCCTCCTCGAGCACATCGACGATCTGCTTGAGCTTGAGGACCTCCATGGCGTCGTACTTGCCGTTGAAGAGGTGGGCGAGAAGCTTGCGGTGGATCTGGTCCGCCTGGTTCTCCAGCCGGTTGACCTCGATCCAGTACTCGGTGAGGTTCTCCATCGTCCGCAGGTGCGGCATCGCCTCAGCGGTCAGCTCGGCCGCCCTCGCGAGGACCTCGATCTGCTGCTCGACGCCCTTGGGCAGTTCCTCGACCTGGTAGAGGACGACGAGGTCGACGGCCTCCTCCATGAAGTCCATGATGTCGTCGAGGGACGAGGCGAGGTTGTAGATGTCCTCGCGGTCGAACGGCGTGATGAACGAGGAGTTCAGCTGGTGGAAGATCGCGTGGGTCGCGTCGTCCCCGGCGTGCTCGGCTGCCCGCATCCGTTCCGCGATCTCGGCCCTGGCGGAGGACTCCGCTCCGAGCAGTTCCATCAGGAGCTTCGAGCCCGTGACGATGTTGTCCGCGGATGCGGAGAACATGTCGTAGAAGCTCGTCTCCCTGGGGGTCAGACGAAATCGCACGTGGGGTCCTCGGGGTGCTTTGGATTCGGTCAGGCTGATGCTAGGTGCATCATCCGGCCACGGCTAACC
Organism: Streptomyces sp. NPDC096176; assembly: GCF_044763255.1. Lineage (NCBI taxonomy): Bacteria > Bacillati > Actinomycetota > Actinomycetes > Kitasatosporales > Streptomycetaceae > Streptomyces > Streptomyces sp. NPDC096176. The sequence continues at coordinate 594,581 of NZ_JBIWFV010000005.1, forward strand.
GGCAGTATCCCAGTGTCGCCCATGGGGCAAGGCGAGCAGCACGGGCCCCCACCGGATTCCGCACGATTCGTTAACATATACCCACGAGGGGTATAGACCCCCTTTCTGGACAACGGGAGGACGCGATGACGACCACCGAGGCGGCCGGCCCCCCGGTCACGGACCAAGAAACCGACCACGACCGCGGCGTGCACGGGTATCACCAGCAGAAGGACGAGCACCTCAAGCGGCTGCGGCGGATCGAGGGCCAGATCCGCGGGCTGCAGCGGATGGTCGACGAGGACGTGTACTGCATCGACATACTCACTCAGGTCTCGGCGTCCACCAAAGCCCTGCAGTCGTTTGCGCTCCAGTTGCTGGAGGAGCACCTGCGGCACTGCGTCGCGGATGCCGCGGTGAAGGGCGGCGACGAGGTCGACGCCAAGGTCGAGGAAGCGACGAAGGCGATCGCCCGCCTGCTCCGCACCTGACTCGCCAACCCCGCACCCGCCCCGATCCCCGTCTGCTCCCAGCGGTCGCCGCGCCCCGATGGGCACGCCGTGTGGCTTGATCTTTTCGGTCCGGGGCGTTCCCCGGTCACTGGCGGCGGCTGCGCTCGGCCGCCACCATCAGCACCTCGTCGATACGGTCTGCGCTGAGGCGTTCCTCACGCGCGGCCGACGCGGCGATCATCAACTCGCCGCACAGCTCGATCTCGGCGAGGGCCACGTGGTCGTCCTGGACGGTCGTCGTACTGGGCGGAGCCACGCGCATTCACCTCTTCCGGCCGGTGTCGGTTTCCTAGCGTAGGGAGCGGTGCACGCCCCGCGCATGGCACGTCCGGACCATTTCGGCCCTGACTCTCCCGGCTCAGATCCCCCTGGCCTCCCCGGCGGGGGCCGCCGTGTGCCGCGCCTCAGGGTTCGATTTTGCCTGCGTAGATGTCTCTCTTGTCCGGGAGCCGCACCACGACCCGCGACCCGAAGTCGAAGAGGACCGTGGTCGACGTCACGTCGACCGTGCTGCCTTCGTTGGCGAAGGTGAAACGGTGCTTCACCTTGCGCAGCCTGCCCTGGTCGTCGAGGTAGGCGTCGAACGGCACCGCGCCTTGGACGAACCCTTTCGCCGCCGCGGTCAGCGACGCCCTGGCATGCGGTTCCGCGACCCGCGCGGCCCGCCCGATGTCGGTGGTGCCCCGGAAGTGCCGTACCTTCCGGCCGGCGAGCTCGACGTCGCCGATGTACGTCACCCGGTCCGCGCCGCGCAGCAGCGCCGCCGCGGCGAGCGGGTCGGTCGCGCCTCCCGTGACCAGATTCCCGTCGTCCAGGGTGGTCGTGTCGACCCTGACCCACTTGTCCGCCGGCACGCCCGCGCCCCGGTTCTTCATGTACAGGGCGCCGGGCGTCAGCAGCTCGGTGATCGGCTTGTGCTCGTCCTCGCCGGCGGCGTCCGGCGGAAGGACCACCCGAAGCCGCCCCATGCCGCGCTCGAAGTCGTACTCGCCCTCGCCGCGAATGCTGACCCGGGTGCCGCCGCTCGCCATCTCCAGGGACGTACGCGCCTTGGAGGTCCCGGCTCCCGCGAGGGTGTCCGCGGCCCTGCGCACTTCGTCGGCCGAGCCGCCGGCCCCGCCCGCACCACTCTTGCCCTCCTCCGCGGCGGCGCCGCCGCCCGAGCATCCGGTCGCCGTCACCACGGCCACGGCTGCCGCGACGGCGAACGCCCCGCCCCTGCGCATGTGCTGTTGCACCACCATCGCCTGCCAACCCCCAACGCCGGACCGCTGCTTGTGCGAGCCCCCGCCCTTCCCCTCAAGCCAGAGGGAGCCCGGGGACACCCATTCGCATAACGACCGCCTCGTCACGTCGTCACGCCGGGCCCGGGCTTTGCGGCCTCTTCGGCAGCAGTACGGTGGAGCCGTGCCCCAGCAGGACCCCTCCGCCGACGCTCCAGCGCCACACGTGACCACGACCGTCGAACGCGGCTCGTTCGCGCTCGCCCGCTGCACCTGCGGATGGGCGGGCCCGGCACGACGGTCACGGGACCGGGCCCGAGCCGACGCCCGCTCCCACGCCCATGCGCCCACGGCCTGATCGCCCCGTGCGATCCGCCCGTACCAGTGCGCATGAGTTCACCGGCGGGGGAACCTGCGTGCCCCGGGAGCCGTCTCGTTCCCCAGGAGGTTCCATGGACAGGCGTGCGCTGCTCACCACCGCTGTCGCCCTCACCGCGACTGCCGCAACGGGCTGTACGGGCAAGGGCGAGAAAGCGGCCGCGCCGAGCGGCACCGCCACCACGTTCACCCCGCCCCGTCCCTCCGCCACCGGGTCCTCGGCTCCCGACTGGGCCGCCCTGGCCCGTGGTCTCGACGGGCAGCTGATCCGGCCGGGGGACGCCGCGTACGCGAGCGCCCGGCAGCTGTACAACACGCGCTTCGACTCGCTGAAGCCCGCCGCCGTCGCCTATGTGGCCGGCGAGAACGACGTGAAGGAGTGCCTCGCCTACGCGAAGGCGCACGCCACCCCGGTGTCCATCCGCAACGGCGGCCACTCCTACGGAGGCTGGTCCTCCGGCAACGGACGCCTCGTCATCGACGTCTCCTCCCTGGACCGGGTCGAGGCCGACGGTTCGATCGGCGCCGGCGCCAAACTCGTCGACGTCTACAAGACCCTCGCCCGGCACGGGCGCACCATCCCCGCCGGCTCCTGCCCCACGGTCGGCGTCTCCGGCCTGACCCTCGGCGGCGGCCACGGCGTCACCTCCCGCGCCTACGGCCTGACGTGCGACAGCCTCACCGAGGCGACGATCGTCACCGCCGACGGCCGGCGGCTCACCGCGAGCGCGGACGAGAACCAGGACCTCTTCTGGGCGCTGCGCGGCGCGGGCAACGGCAACTTCGGTGTCGTGACCCGGCTCCGGTTCCGTACGCACCCCACACCCGACACCGTCACCGCCTTCCTCAACTGGCCTTGGGCCAAAGCGGAGTCGGTGCTCGCCGCATGGCAGCGCTGGGGACCGGAGCAGCCGGACGAGATCTGGTCCTCGCTCCATCTCGCCGCCGGTCCCGGCGGCTCCCGTCCCACCCTCTCGTTCTCCGCCTTCACTCTCGGCCGGGAGAGCGACCTGCGGAACGCGGTCGACCGGCTCGCGGACGCAGTCGGTTCACCGGCGTCGTCGGTCGCGCTGCGTCCCCGCAGCTACCGGGACGCGATGCTCGGCTACGCGAACTGCCTGTCCCTGACCGACGCCCAGTGCCATCTGCCGGGCACCACGCCGGGCCGCGACCGGCAGGGCGCGCTGCCCCGTGAGACGTACGCATCGGCCTCGGACTTCTACGACCGCGACCTCCCGGAGGGCGGACGGCGCGCGCTGATCGCGGCGGCAGAGGCGTTCACCCGTATCCCCGCGAACGTGGGCGGCGGCGCCGGTTCGATCGCGCTCACCGCGCTCGGCGGCGCAGTGAACCGAATGGATCCGCTGGCGACGTCGTTCGTGCACCGGCGCTCGCGGATGCTGGCCCAGTACATCGCCGCCTGGCAGCCGGGCACCGGCGGCTCCGCCCAGCAGCGCTGGCTGAAGGAGAGCCACGCGGCGATGCGGCGGTACGCATCGGGGGCGGCGTACCAGAACTACGCCGACCCGAATCTGGCCGACTGGCGCCGGGCCTACTACGGCCCGGCCCTCGACCGACTCACCCGCCTGAAGCGGCAGTACGACCCGGACCGGCTGTTCGACTACCCCCAGGCGCTCTAGACCCACCCTGTCCATGGGCCGGGTCGGCTCGAGCAAGCCCCTTCTCCGGCGGCGAGTTCCGCGCGCCGCCCAGTCGTCAGCCTCGCGCAGGATGCCTGCTCGTCGCCGCCGCGCGGCGAGCTCGCGCCGCGCACGACGGTGTCCACGCCGTCGACGGCCGCGGCCGGTCCCGTGCCCCCGCGCAGGTCCACGGCGTACGGCTGGGAGTGCCGGCTCAGCATCCGCACCTCGGCCCCGTCAGCGCGCAACCGCTCGGTGACGAGCCGGCCGAGCGTTCTGGTGCCGTCGGGTCACCAGGATCGTGGGCATCGCAGTTCTCACCCCTTCGGTGCGCGCGCTCATGCCCCGGCAGCGGCCACGATGCGCTCAGGCGGCGAGGCCGTTCTCGCCGTGGCCGTCGGCCCTCGGCTCCGGGATGTCCAGCGCTTCCGGCTGCAGCGCACCGGCTGCCGCGGCCCGCTTCGACCTCACGAGCCGGCCGAGGTGGCGCGAGGCCGCGATCGCCGAGACCAGCGGGGTGAGCAGCGCGAGAGCGAGCGGGGCGAGCAGCAGCGCCACCGCCGTGCCGAGCGCGAAGCCGCCGATGACATCGGTCGGGTAGTGCACGCCCATGTACACCCGGCAGAAGCCCTCCGCGACGGCGAGACCGAACGCCGCGAGGCCGAATCCGCGGTGGGCCAGGAAGAGCCCGGCGGCGATCGCCATCGCCATCGTCGCGTGGTCACTGACGAACGAGTAGTCGGTCTTGCCGGCGACGAGGACCTCGAGTCCCCGATGATCGAGGAACGGCCGCGGCCGTTCGACGAAACCGCGGATGGGGACATTGATCAGCAGCGCGATTCCGGCGGCGAGCGGTGCCCAGATCAGCCCGGCGACGGCCGAGACCGAGTCCTCCGCGGTGCCGCGCCGGCGCACGCTCCACCAGCACCAGAGCACCACCAGCACCATGGCGAGCATGATCCCGTACTCGCCGACGAACTCCATCGTGCGGTCGAGCCAGGTGGGCGCTTCCTTGGCGAGGCCGTTGATGTCGTAGAGCAGGCTGACATCCGGGTTCGCCCCGTCCGTTGCGAGTCCAGCCATCTGCTGCGGCCCCTTGCCTTGTACCTGGACGCACGTGCCTGTGCGCCGCCCTATCAACCCCCGTGGTCAGTGCGGTGTGTGCTGCATGGTCAGTGCGGCCTTCCCTGCCCAGGGAACGACGTCATCGGTGGTTGCGTTCCACTCTCCACCGAACGATCACGATGACGTTATCGAAGAGTGACACGTCACCGCAGCTCAGAGCCCTGCCGGGACCGTCGCATTCCGGCCACTCGATCATCTTCCGCTCACGCGTTCGGAGCCTCGGGCAGATCCGTCGGCAGGGCCCGCGCACCGTCCTCGGTGACGCGGGTGGCGCCGAAGTAGTCCGGGGTGTCGATCTTGTCGAACCGGATCAGCGCGCCGGTGTACGGGGCGTTGATCATGTATCCGCCGCCGACGTACAGCCCGACGTGCCGAATCGCCCGCGAGTTGACCAAGTCGTCGGAGAAGAAGACCAGATCGCCCGGCAGCAACTCGTCGCGCGAGGGGTGCGGCCCCGCGTTGTACTGGTCGTTCGCCACGCGCGGAAGCTCAATCCCCACGGTGCGGTAGGCCGCCTGCGTCAGCCCCGAGCAGTCGAAACGGCCGCCCTGCTCCGGCGTTCCGTTACCGCCCCACAGGTATTTGGTGCCGAGCTTCCGCTGCGCGAAGTAGATGGCCCCGGCCGCCTGCCGCGACGGCTCCACCCGCCCGGCCGGCCGGGCGAAACTCTTCTCGAGAGTCCGGATGACCTTCACGTAGTTCCGGGTCTCGCGGTACGGAGGAACACCCCCGTGCTTGATGACCGCGTACGCACCGGCGTTGTACGCAGCGAGCATGTTGTCGGTCGGGTCGCCCGGCGCCTTGCGAACATATCCAGCCAGTTCGCAGTCGTACGAGGCCGCCGACGGAATCGCGTCCGCCGGGTCCCACACATCGCGGTCGCCGTCCTTGTCCCCGTCGATTCCGTGCGTCGCCCAGGTGCCCGGAATGAACTGCGCGATGCCCTGCGCCGCTGCGTGGCTCTGCGCCCTCGGGTTCCAGCCGCTCTCCTGATACAGCTGGGCAGCGAGCAGCGCGGGGTTGATGGCCGGGCAGAGGTTCCCCCACTTCTGCACCAACGGCTGGTACCGCGCGGGCACGGCCCCCTTGGCGAGGTCCACGGCACCGTTCTTGCCGTTCCCTCCGAGCAGCCCGGACGCCGCCGAATACGTACCGACGACAAGCAGCGCGACGAAGCAGAGACAGAACCCGATCGAGAGCCCAGCGACCAGCCACGCCTTACGCACCGTCAACCACCTCTCGACGCCTGGTAGTCCACCCGCCGTCAGTGTAGGCGGCGGGTCACGCCGGCGAGGGTGATGCCGGCGGCCCCGCGCATCGACCTGTACCCCACCCGCGTCTCCAGAGAGGCACCCCGCGGCATGTGATCACTGACCGGTCCCTGACGACCGTTCGACCCGCCGGCGCGGGCGGCGTCTCGAGTCGCCCCACGGTCTTCGCCGTGCCCGCCTCCGTTGAGGTGCGCGGGAGGCACCTCACGGGTGCGGGACGCCGCCGGGGCCGCGGAAGGTGATCCGGTAGGCACTCGGCGAGATGCCCAGCGCCGCGGGGAAGTGCTGGCGCAGATTGGCCGCCGTGCCGAACCCCGCCTGCTCGGCGATCCGGTCGACCGGCAGGTCCGACTCCTCCAGCAACTCCCTGGCCCGTTCCAGGCGTTGCACGATGCCCAGCTCGATGGGGAGCAGTACCTGGCGGGCCAGGTCCGCGACGCGGTGCGAAACATGGAGCTTTCGCGGTCCCAGTCGTGGGTCAGCTCCCAGCCCCGCCCCGCAACTGCTGTCGCAGAGGCTGGGCTGCACCTTCCGGCATCCGAGGACTCGCGACCCGATCCACGTCAAGCGGAACGACTCCACGACCACCTGTTCGTCGACGCGTACGCCGAGTGCGGGCGTGTCCTCGCCGGCTACGACTCCACTGCCGAACGGACGGCCGACTGAATCCCGGCACGCCGGCCGCACGCGGCGATCAGTCCCCCTCGACCACCTCCACCCACAGGAGCTTGCCTCCCTGATGGAGGGTGGTCGCCCCCCAGCTGTCGGCGCACATCTCCACGATGCGCAGGCCTCTGCCGCGCTCGGCGTCCGCATCGGGCGGGGCGGTCGGGTCGCCCTTGAAGGGGGGCGGGATCTCCGGGTTGGCGTCCCACACGCCGATCCGCAGCCGCCCCGGCGCGGGCTCGCGGAGCCGCAGACCGCAGGTGCCCTCGGCGTGCTGCAGCGCATTGGTGACGAGTTCGTCGGCGAGCAGCTCCGCGGTCTCGACGAGCGCACCGAGGCGGTGGGCGTGAAGCACCGCGCGCAGGGTGTGGCGCGCTACGCCCGGGGCGCGGGGGTCGTGCGGGAGTTGGAGGGCGTAGGTCCAGGGCGGGGACACGGTGGCCATGGAAGTCTCCTTGCCGACAGGGCGGTTGGGGTGTGATACGTGCCCGGTGACCGAATCGCTCCGCCGAGCGGGTACTTCCGTGCCGCACTCCCCGGGCCCGCGCCACCGTCGCGCCACCGTCGCGCTCCTCGTGCCTACGGTTTGCGGCCCACCCCGCCGTACATCGCGACCTCGTCCGGCGCCGACGGATCGGACGCGTCCGGGCGCCACCGGTTGCACGAGACCACGCCCGGCGGCAGGAGTTCCAGGCCGTCGAAATAGTGCTCCACCTGATCCGGCGTGCGCTGGGTCAGACGAGGAGTGCCGTGTTCGTTCCAGAACGCCACGGCCGCGTCCACGTCCGGCATCGACGGGCTGGTGATCGTGTGGGACAGCACAAGATGGCTGCCGGACGGCAACGCGTCCATGACGCGGCGCACCACGCCGTACGACTCCTCGTCGTCCTCGACGAAGATGACGACCCCCAGCAGCATCAGTGCGACCGGCTCGGAGAAGTCGAGCGTCCTGGCCGCCTGCGCCAGGATCGCGTCCACGTCCCTGAGGTCGGCGTCGAGATAGTCCGTGCGGCCTACCGGCGTGCCCGTCAGCAGTGCTCGGGCGTGGACGAGGACGAGCGGGTCGTTGTCCACGTAGACGATCCGCGCGTCGGGCGCGACGCTCTGGGCGACCTGATGCGTGTTGTCGGCGCTCGGCAGTCCGGTGCCGATGTCGAGGAACTGCCGGATCCCCGCCTCCGCGGCGAGGTACCGCACGGCACGCCCCAGAAACTTCCGGTCGGCCAGGGCGTAGTCCCCGATGCCGGGGTGCAGCGCACGGATCTCGTCACCGACCGCGCGGTCGACCGGATAGTTGTCCTTCCCGCCGGTCCAGTAGTTCCAGATCCGGGCGGTGTGCGGGCGCGTGGTGTCGATGCGGGCGGCTGTGTACGCGTTGTCGGTCACCCGCCGCAGCGTAGGCAACTCCGCCTTGGTACAACAGGGTTGAGCCGACCGGGGTTCACGCCTGACGCCCCGCGGAACTGGTCTGGACCAGTAGCCGCTACCCTGTGTCACGCGGCCCGGAAGGCCGCGATCAGATCCCCTCCGGTGACCACGGCAGGGGCCGGCATCACAGCACCACAGGAGCACCACGTGAAGAACGCTGCGAGCGTGACGGACGCACCCGCCACACAGGACGCGCGCAACGGGGGAGAGACGGAACGCCGCGGCGGCGACTCCGGCGGCATGGCGGCAACGGTGACGTTCATCGCTCTGCTCGCCCTCGCCCTGGGTCTGCTCGGCTACATGGTGGCCAGCGGCTGACCCTGCGGGCCGACCCTCCAGAGGGAGGCGGCAGAGTAACGCGGCGGCACGGATCCGGACGGATCCGCGCCGCCGTCGTCGCATCCGGCGCGAACCACCCCAAAGGTGGAACAACGACAGTCATTGCTCGAAGTCACCCTCCGTGATACACAGAGTAACCATGCACACACTCGCACGGCCACGGGACGCGCCGCCGCAGGTCAGGGCAGCCGGTTCGGTCATACGTGCGGAGATCGGGTAAAGAGACCCTCCAAGTCGGCATACGCGGGCGGTTTCATCAGCGAAGATAGAACCAGGCCCGCGCCGAGGGGCGTGGGCGGCGAACAACCCAACAGGGGCGGTGAGTTACATGATCCTGGCAGCCGAAAAAGGCGACATCACCACCATCATCGGCGGAATCGCCCCGAACTGGGGGCCGTTCGGGAGCCTGGGCAACGAGGCGCGAGTGATGATCGAGGTCGTGATGGCCATTGCCATCCTCCTGTGCCTCGGCATCGCGATCTGGGGCGCGGCCAAACAACGCATCGGCGCGACGGCACTTCGCGACACGTTCAGCGCCGAACAGGGCAAGGGCCTGATCGTCGCCGGTCTGACCGGCGTCTTCATCATCGGCTCACTGGGGACCTTGTTCACCATCGTCTACGGGATGGCTGTCTAAGCGCCCGTCAGTCCTCTCCGGGCATGCCCGGGCCCACCGTTCGAGGTTGCGTCTCCCTGATGTCGAGTCACCACACCGCGCCGACACGGCAAGCAGTACGTCCACCACTGGTTGAGGGGGCCTGGGCGACATGAGCCTCGGCGACGATCACGGCTATGGCGGCGCGCCGGGCGGCCGTACGAGCGAGGACTTCGGCGGCTCGGGCCAGACCCGCACCCGCCTCCCGGGCAACACCGACACCGACATCTACGGCGGCGCACGGCGCACCGGGCGCGGCAGCTCGCGGTCGCTCGTCGCGGTGGTGGGTGTGGTGGTCCTGCTGATCGCGGCGATCGCCTTCGCCAACCAGGGCGGGGGCGGAACGGACGACGGCGCGTCCGGCGAGGCCGGCGGCAAGGGCCCGTCGGCCCAGCCGACGGCCGCGTCGGGCGTCCGCCCGGTGAAGGGCAACGAAGGCGGCATCCCGACGGGGTACGCGCGGGACGAGCAGGGGGCGCAGAGCGCGGCGGCGAATTACGCGGTGGCGCTTGTTTCGGCGGACATCCTCAAGCCCGACCGGCGTCGCGAGATCGTGCATCAGCTCTTCCTGCCCGAGAAGGTCTCTGAGCTGCAAGCCAACCTCGATCAGGCCTACGACCAGCCGTTTCTGGACAAGCTCGGCCTCGACGCGAACGGCAACGCTGCCCCCGGCATGACTTACGTGTCGCGTACCTCGCCAGTCGGAACCAAAGTCACCGCGTACTCCAGCGCAAGTGCAACGGTGGAGGTGTGGTGCACCGGAGTGTTCGGCACCGCCGGCGTCAGCTCCACCAACCCCGTGACCAACGACTGGTTCACCATGACGCTGAAGCTGCGCTGGACCGAGGCGGACTGGAAGGTCGAGAGTTTCTCCCAGAAAGACGGCCCCGCACCGGTGAACGCGGACCGTACAGCTTCCAATGCCGACGAAATCGCCAAGGCGGTCGAGCAGTACGGAGGGTTCACGTATGCCCGGTAGCCCACGGCGCGCGCTCTCGTTCGCAGCCGTTTTTGCCGCGATCCAGTCAGCAACAGTACTCACGGCAACGCGCGTATTCGCGGCCCCGACACCAACACCCACACCCAGCGACCAGGACAAGTGCGACCTGATCGTCGGCCCCGCCCGCGACTACTGCGAAGACGGGGAAGGCCCCGCCAACCCCGGGCGGTCCCCCCTCGACGACCCCACCGCCGCCCTCGACCCCCTGTCCTCCCTCGCTCGTGGCTGCGCCGACGCCGCCGTGTGGACCATCGGGAAGCTGTCCCAGGCCGTGGAGTCGACCGCGACCGTCGACTTCACGAACCTGACCTTCCTCGCCCACTACGCCATCGTCTTCGCCGCTGCCTCGATCCTCACGATCATCCTGTGGCTGCTGGCCGTCGCCAAGCGGGCGATCCGGGGTGTGCCGTTCATGACCGCGGTCTCGGAGGCGATCGGCTTCCTCTGGCTGACCGTTCTCGCGTCCGCGTTCACGCCGCTCATCCTTTTCACGATCGTCTCGGTGACCGACAGCGTCACCGAGGTCATCGCCGGCGGCTCGTCCGATCAGACGGACATGTTCTTCGGGAACTTCGCCGACGCGCTCAAGAAGGGCGACGACATCGGCGGCGGGCCGATCATGCTGATCGTCGTCTCGCTCGTCACGATCCTCGCCGCCGGTGTGCTCTATCTCGAGCTGTTCATCCGTGCGGTGCTGCTGTACGTCGGCGCGCTCCTCGGCGTCGTCGTCTACGCGGGGCTCGTCGACAAGAACATGTGGGGGCACGTCCGCCGCTGGGCCGGGATCATGATCGCAATCATCCTGGTCAAGCCGGTGATCGTGATCGTGCTCGGCCTCGCGGGTGCGCTCTCCGCCGACGACGGGCCGAACTCGTTCTCCGCCGTCGTCTCCGGGCTCGCGATCATCCTCCTCGCCATCTTCGCCTCCGCGATGATCTACCGTTTTGTCCCCGGTTTCGGCGACGAGATCGCCGCGTCCCGCAACAACCGCATCCAGAACGGCGCCGAGAGCAAGGCGGCCGCCGTCATCAGCTCTCCTGCGGCGCTCGTGTCGCAGGGCATCAAGACGCACAGCACCCGCGGCAACCAGAACACCGGCGGGGACGGCGGTGGCGGTCCCCGCCCCGCCAACGCCGTCAGCGGCGGCGTGGCCGCCCACAGCAGCCGCACCGCGAACCCGGGCGCCGCCGCGCCCGCGCCGCGTAACAGCGCCCCGACCAGTGGCACCCCGCACAGCAATCGCAACAGCACAGGAGGTGGCCGGCGTTGACGACCCAGTCCCAACCGATCACGCCCCGCCGCACGTACCTCATCGGCCGGGCTCGGCCGAATGCGGTCATCGGCAAGAACCGCGAGACCGGCGAGATCGCGCTGATCATCGCCGGCGCGTTCCTCGGCATGATGAGCGGGCTGCTGGTCCCCGTCCTGTCCCTGCGGATCGTTCTGCTGATGGGCTTCCCGATGCTGGCGCTCGCCGCCGTGTACGTGCCCTACAAGCAGCGCACCTTCTACAAATGGTTCGAGATCAACCGCAGCTACAAGCGTTCGCTCCGCGGTGGCCGCACGCTCTACCGCTCCGGTGCCGTCGAGGCGGGCACCCGGTTCGACGGCCGGGAGGTCGAGGTCGGGCCGCCGCCGGGCATCGGCCGTATCAACTGGCTGGCGGCGCCGTTCGGCCCGGACGAGATCGCCGTTCTGCTGCACGCGGACCGCCGCACGGTCACCGCCGCGATCGAGATCGAGGGCCCGGGCGTCGGGCTGCGGGACAGCGAGGACCAGGAGGCCCTCGTGGACCGCTTCGGCACGCTGCTGAAGCATGTCGCCAACGGTGACGGCTTCGTGACGCGTCTTCAGGTGCTGGCGCGTACGCTCCCCGCCGACCCGGACGCGCACGCCAAGGACGTCGCCCAGCGCGGCAACGCCGCTTCGCCCGCCTGGCTCCAGCAGTCCTACGAGCAGCTGCAGTCGATGGTGTCGACGTCCAGCGAGCAGCACCGCGCCTACCTTGTCGCCTGTATGCACTACTCCCGCGACCTGGCCGCGGAGGCGCACACCATGGCCCGCGCCGCCCGGCACGCGTCCGGCGCCAAGCGGCTCGACAAGGACGCCGGTCTCGCCGTCGTCATGGCGCGCGAACTCACCGACATCTGCGCCCGGCTGGCGGAGGCCGACATCCGGGTACGGCAGCCGCTCGGCCAGTCCCGGCTCGCCTCCCTCGTCCACTCCATGTACGACCCGGACCATCCCATCGACCACATCCAGGCGATGACAAAACGGAACGCCTGGCCGGCCGAGCTCGACGCCGTCGAGCCCACCTACCTCCAGGCCAAGACCCGCGAGTCGTCGACCCGCGCCCCCTGGTGCCACTCCACCGCGTGGGTGAAGGAATGGCCGATGACGCCCGTCGGCGTCAACTTCCTTGCCCCGCTGCTCGTCCACACCCCCGATGTGATCCGTACGGTCGCCGTCACCATGGACCTGGAGCCCACCGAGGTCGCCATCGAGCGGATGCTCACGGAGAAGACCAACGACGAGGCGGATGCCAGCCGCGCCGCCAAGATGAACCGGACCGTCGACCCTCGCGACATCGCCGCGCACGGTCGGCTCGACCAGCGGGGTGAAGATCTCGCGAGCGGTGCGGCGGGGGTCAACATCGTCGGGTACATCACTGTGTCGTCGCGTTCGCCCGAGGCCCTGGCCAGGGACAAGCGCACGATCAGGGCCTCCGCCGGCAAGTCGTACCTGAAGCTGGAGTGGTGCGACCGCGAGCACCACAGGGCCTTTGTGAACACCCTGCCGTTCGCGACCGGCATCCGCCGATAGGGGCCCGTGTGATGCGAGATCCGCTGTCCGTCCTCACGGATGCCTTCACCTCCTTCCTCTTCGGGAAGGTGGAGACCACCCGGCTGCCCGTCCGTACCTCCACGGGCCAGGCACAGGCCGTCTACCTCCCCACCGCCGCGCCCGGCCTCGGCGACTCGGGCGTGATCATCGGCCGTGAGGTCTACAGCGGCAAGGGCTACATCTACGACCCCTTCCAGCTGTACGGGCAGCAGCTGCCCGCCCCGCACTGGCTGGTGCTCGGCGAGTCCGGCAACGGCAAGTCGGCGCTCGAGAAGACTTATGTACTACGGCAGTTGCGGTTCCGCGACCGCCAGGTGGTGGTGCTCGACGCGCAGGGTGAGGACGGCGTCGGCGAGTGGAACCTCATCGCGCAGGAGCTGGGAATAACCCCCATCCGGCTCGACCCGATGACTGCCCTCGACGGCGGTATCCGCCTCAACCCGCTCGATCCGTCGATCACCACGACCGGCCAGCTGGCGCTGCTGCGCACCATCATCGAGGTCGCCATGGGCCACGGCCTCGACGAGCGGGCCGGCTTCGCGCTCAAGGTGGCGCACGCGTTCGTCAACCAGAGCATCACCGACCGGCAGCCGGTCCTCACCGACATCGTGGAACAACTGCGGCACCCGGAAGCGGAGTCCGCGGAGGCGATGAACGTCGACATAGACGACGTACGCGCCTGGGGCCTGGACGTGGCGCTGGTGCTGGACCGGCTCGTCGACGGCGACCTGCGCGGCATGTTCGACGGGCCGACCACCGTCGGTATCGACCTGGACGCACCACTGATCGTCTTCGACCTGTCGCACATCGACCGCAACTCCATCGCGATGCCGATCCTGATGGCGATCGTGGGCGTGTGGCTGGAGCACACCTGGATCCGCCCCGACCGGAAGAAGCGCATCTTCCTGGTGGAGGAGGCCTGGCACATCATCAACAGCCCGTTCGTCGCGCAGCTCTTCCAGCGACTGCTGAAGTTCGGGCGCCGGCTGGGTCTGTCGTTCGTGGCAGTGGTGCACCATCTGTCCGACGTGGTGGACGGCGCCGCGGCGCGGGAGGCGGCGGCCATCCTCAAGATGGCGTCCACCCGGACGATCTACGCGCAGAAGGCCGACGAGGCCCGGGCCACCGGGCGGGTGCTGGGGCTGCCTCGCTGGGCGGTCGAGATCATCCCGACGCTCACGCCCGGTATCGCGGTGTGGGACGTCAACGGCAATGTCCAGGTGGTCAAACACCTGGTGACCGAGGCGGAGCGACCACTCGTCTTCACCGACCGCGCCATGACGGAGTCCTCGGGCCCGGCGGTGCCCGAGCACGTCCAGGCCGCGGAATGGGAGGCGGAGCAGCGGGCGCAGCTGATCGAACAGCAGCAGTTGGACGAGTCGTCAGAGTCGACGGTGGCCTGAGATGTACGAAGGCGGCCGTCCGGAACGGGGCCGGGTGCAGCGTGGGCGCGGCGGGGGTGTCCCCGACGGTCTGTTGGTCGGGCTGCTCGGCTTCCTTCTCGGCCTGACGGTGCTGGTGTGGTCGGCGACGGGCCTCGCGGGCCTCTTCGCGCACGGCGCGTGGCCGACCGGCGTCACCTTCACCAACACGCCCCCAGCGATGCGGGCACTGGTCTCCGCCCCGCACGACCTGGTCGGCGCCTGGCCCGCCACCCCACCGGCGGAGCTCTCCGGGTACGGGCTGTTCTGGGGCCTGCTGATCGGTCAGTTGATGGTGCTGATCGTGCTGACGGTGTTCACGCTCGGCACGGTGGCCCGCTGGCGCGCGGTCCGCGCAGCGGCACGGGAGGGCGAGGACGTACGCAGCGGGAGACGCGAGCCGGGGTCGGAACCGTATCGGCCTCGCGTACCTGACCTGCCTGCCATGCAGCAGGAGCGTGCCGTCGCACAGCAGGCGCCCGCCCCAGGCCCGGTCGTGGCGACGGCCCCCGAGACGCGGGCGGGGGAACTGCCGCCCACAGCGCCGCCCCCCATAGCGCCGCTCGCGACCGTCCCCGCTCCCCGTGCCCGTACGCCCCGTGTGCTGTACGGCGACCCCGCCGCCCGGCGCCCCGCCGCCCTCCAGGCTCTCCTGGACGCCGAGGGTCCCGCGCTCGTCGTCACCTCCGACCCCACGGTGTGGGCCGAGACCAAGGACGCCCGCGCCAAGCTCGGCCCCGTGCTCGTCTACGACCCCGGGCATCTGTGCGACACACCGGCCCGCCTCCACTGGTCGCCGACCGCCCACTGCGAGGACGACCGGTCCGCGGCCGCCCGCGCGGCCGCCCTCCTCGCTCCCGTACGCCCCAGGGCACTCGTGGACGCCACCATGGCGGACACTGCGGAAACGCTCCTGCGCTGCTGGCTGCACGCCGCGGCCGTGGACAAACGCCCGTTCCGCCAGGTCCACCGCTGGGCCCAGGGCAGCGGCGCCCACGAGCCCGTCCGCATCCTCCGCACGAACCCCAAGGCCACCGCCGGACTCGCCGGCCTGCTCGAGTCGGCACTCACCGCGTATCCGCAACGGCGTGAGGTCGCACAGCAGTTGGTGATCCGTGCTCTCTCGGCGCTCTCCTCGGTCCACATCCGCGAGGCGTGCGCGCCGAACCGAACCGATTCGCTCGCCTTGGAATCATTCGCGAAAGAAGCGGGCACGCTTTATGTGGTGGGGGAACCGATCGAGGACCCTCGCACCCACCCCGGAGCGATGCCTCTGTTGACGGCATTCGCCTCAGACGTGGTCGAGCACGGCCGCCGCATGGCCGCACGGTCATCCGACGGTCGGCTCGACCCACCAATGACCCTCGTGCTCGACGACGTCGCGGCCGTCGCTCCGCTCCCCCTGCTCCCCGAACTGCTGGCTACGGGCCGGGACCAGGGCATGCCCGCCATCGTCCTGCTCCGCTCCGCCGAGCAGGCCCGCGCCCGCTGGTCCGGGCCGCTGCCTCTGTCCTGAGAGCCGCGGTCCGGCAGTCCGTTCCTCCGCCTGCCCGGTCCGGGTGCCGGCCTGTCCCTACCGCCGGACCTCGTACTCGAGCGCCATCTCGTCGTCCGGCACGGGAGCCGTGTCACCGCTCGGGACGAAACCGACCTTGCGGTAGAGCGCCGCGGCCCGCACGTTGTCCGAGTGGAAGAGCAGTCGCACCCGCTCGACCGGCGGCGACTGAAGCCCCCACGACCATTCCAGCGCTGTCCGGAACAACGCCTCCGCGAGCCCGCTCCCGCGCGCCTCCGCCCGTACGAACACCCCCACCACGTGCGTCTGCTCGACCGGTGCCGGCTTCCCGATGCGCGACTCGCCCTTGTGCTCGACGAGCACGGACACCGTGCCGTCCCACCGGCCGCCCGGCGCCTCCGCGACGAACTGGACGACGTCCTCCCCGGCCGCTGCGGTCGAGGTGCGCTCCTGCCAGAAGGAGTCGGGGTGCGCGGCTGCCTGCTCGTACGACTCGTAGAACGCGATCGGGGCAAGGGGGTCCTGGAGGGCCGCGAGCCGAAGGTCCCGTGCCCGGTCCCACTCCTCGGCGCGCACGCGCCGGATGACGTGTTCCATCCCCTGATACTGGCCCTGACGTGCACCACCGAGCAACGCCGTTTCCCCGTCGTACCCCGGTACTACGCCCGGCCAGCTCTGCCGACTCCGGTCGGACGCCCGGCCGTCCGCTGCTTCGTAGCGTCGACGACATGACCACGCCCCACGGCATCGAAGCCGTCGAACTCACCAAACGCTACGGCGCGAAGACCGTCGTCACAGATCTCACTTTCTCTGTCAGGCCGGGCTCCGTCACCGGCTTCCTCGGACCGAACGGCGCAGGCAAGTCCACGACCATGCGCATGCTCCTCGGCCTCGACGCCCCCACCCGCGGCCACTCCTCGATCGGCGGACGCCCCTACACCGCTCACCCGGCACCGCTCACAAAGGTCGGCGCCCTGCTCGAGGCCCGATCGATCCACCCCGGCCGCACCGCGCGCAACCATCTGCTCGCCCTCGCCCACACCCACGGCATCCCGGCCGCCCGTGCCGACGAGGTCATCGGTCTGACCGGACTGACCGACGTGGCCGGACAGCGGGTCAAGGGCTTCAGCCTCGGCATGGGGCAGCGTCTCGGCATCGCGGCCGCGCTCCTCGGCGACCCGACGACGCTCATCCTCGACGAACCCGTCAACGGCCTCGACCCGGAAGGCGTCCTCTGGATCCGGACTCTGCTGAAGTCCCTGGCCGCCGAGGGCCGCACGGTCCTCGTCTCCTCCCACCTCATGAGTGAGATGGCGCTCACCGCCGACCACCTCGTCATCATCGGCCGCGGCCGGCTGCTCGCCGACACGACTGTCGAAGCGTTCATACGGGACTCCGGCGCGTCGGCCGTGAAGGTGGTCTCCCCCGACGCCGCCTCGCTCGCCGCGCTCCTCGCCGGCCCCGGCGTCGACGTCGAAGCAGCCGGTCCCGGCGAGCTGCTCGTACACGGCACGGACAGCGGGACAGTCGGCCGCACCGCCGCCGCGCACGGCATCGCCCTCTACGAACTCACCCCCGTCACCGCCTCGCTGGAGCAGGCCTTCATGGACCTCACACACGACGCGGTCGAATACCAGGCCGCTCCTGTCGCAGGAGCCGACTCGCTCGAAGGAGCCGCAGCGTGAACACGTACCGACTGACTCCCGCCCGCGTCCTGCGCTCGGAATGGCACAAGCTGTGGACGCTGCGCTCGACCTGGATCACGCTGCTGACGGCGAGTTCCCTGACGCTCGGCATCGGGCTGCTCATGGGCGGCACCTACGAATCAGGCGGCGGAGACGGTGACGTGGACACCGTCGTACTCACCCTCATCGGGCTGCAGCTCGCGCAGATCGCCTTCGCCGTCCTCGGCGTCCTCGTCACCGCGGGCGAGTACTCGACCGGCATGATCCGCGCCTCCATGACCACCGTGCCGCACCGGCTTCCGGTGCTGTGGTCCAAGGCAGCGGTATTCGCAGCGGTCACCTTCACCGTCAGCCTGGTCACAGCCTTCGTCACTTTCCCCGCGGCGCAGCTCCTCTTCGCGGGCACCGACCAGGAGGCATCACTCGGCGACCCGGGCGTGTTCCGCGCCCTGGTGGGCAGTTCCACCGGTCTCACGTTGCTGGGGCTGATCGCCCTCGGGCTCGGCGCGCTGCTGAGGTCGGTTCCAGGGGCCATCGGCGCGTTCATCGGCGGCGTCATGGTCCTCCCCGAGGTGGTCACCATGATCCCTTCCGATGTCGTGGCGGACGCCGTGGAGTACTTCCCGGTCAATGCTCTGGAAGCTCTCACTTCGGCGGAGGCCGTGCCAGGTGCGGCGTCTCCGGGCGCGGCACTGCTCGCGCTGACCCTCTGGGCGGCGGGAGCACTGGCCGTCGCCGGTGCGATGCTGAGGCGCCGGGACGTCTGAGCCGGGGACGTACGAGCCGGGGGACGTACGAGGATGTGGGAGTGCGCATGGCTCAGCAGAACCACCGACCGACGTCCGGCCCCGCCCCGGAGGGCTGGTCGACGGGCGCCCAGCCGCTCACACGCCGACTGCAACGCCTGACTGCGCGACTGCGCGCCTTCGACGACCGCCGCCCGCTGGTCTGGGACCTTCACCTCACCTGTGCGTTCGTGCTCGCCGCGATGGTGGACGCGACGGGCGGCTGGCGGAACGTCGCCTTCAACCTCGACGTGCCGCTGTGGCTCGTCGTCGCGATGAGCATCGGCTTCTCCGTGCCCCTGCTGTGGCGGCGCAGCCATCCGCTCGCCGTGCTGCTGCTGATGCTGCCGTTCTCCCTGGCGAACGGCGCGAGCGGCGCCCATCTGCAGGCCTCGTTCCTGCAGATGATCGCCGTCTTCAACATCGCGCTGCGCCTGCCGCTGCGCACCCTGGCGGTCTGCTTCGGCACGGTGCTCGTGCCGCTGGCAGTGGGGGCGACGTGCTACCCGGTGGGGAGTTGGGACCAGCAGTTCGTACCGATGCTGTACAGCTTCGCCCTCGTGGCACTGCTGGGCCTCGCGGTACGCTCCCGACAGGAGTACACGGCCTCCCTGGTCGAGCGGGCCCGGCAGCTCGAGGTCGAACGCGACCAGCAGGCACGGCTCGCGGCAGCCGCCGAACGCAC
Organism: Streptomyces sp. NPDC096176; assembly: GCF_044763255.1. Lineage (NCBI taxonomy): Bacteria > Bacillati > Actinomycetota > Actinomycetes > Kitasatosporales > Streptomycetaceae > Streptomyces > Streptomyces sp. NPDC096176. Next base: position 613,733 of record NZ_JBIWFV010000005.1, read on the forward strand.
TCGTGTCGCCCGGGAGATGCACGACATCATCGGCCACAACCTCTCCGTCATCACCGGCCTCGCCGACGGCGGTTCCTACGCGGCAGCCAACTCCCCCGAACGCGCCGCCCAGGCACTCGAGGCCATAGGCACCACCAGCCGCCAGGCCCTGACAGAACTGCGCCGGCTCCTCGACGTGCTCCGGGACGAGACCTCGGCTGCCGCAGAGCTCTCGCCACAGCCCGCCCTCGCCGACCTGGCCCAACTGGTCGAAGGCGTAAGGGCGGCGGGCCTTCCCGTGCAGCTCACCGTCGAGGGCGGTCCCGAGGCACTCGCCGCAGGCCGCCAGCTCGCCGTCTACCGGGTGGTGCAGGAAGCCCTCACCAACACCCTGAAGCACGGCGGACCGCAGGCGACGGCGACGGTGGATCTGGCGTACGGGAGCGGTGGCGTGACAGCCACGGTCACGGACACCGGCGCCGGTGCTTCTGCCCGGCCGGCCGCTGCCGGTCGCGGGTTGGCCGGGATGCGGGAACGAACGAGCATGTACGGCGGCACACTTGAGGCCGGTCCGCTGCGCCGGCCTCCCGGAGGCTGGCGCGTCCACCTCCACCTCCCGAAGGAAACCGACCAGTGACGACCGTGCTCATCGCCGACGACCAGCCCATGCAGCGCTTCGGTTTCCGGATGCTTCTGGAGAGCCAGAACGACATGACGGTGGTGGGCGAGGCGGGCAACGGCACCGCGGCCGTGCGTTCAGCAGCCGAACTCAACCCGGACGTCGTCCTGATGGACATCCGCATGCCCGGCCTCGACGGTATCGAGGCCACCCGCCGCATCGTCGCCTCCGGCTCCCGCACCCGCGTGCTGATCGTGACGACCTTCGACCTCGACGAGTACGCGTACAAGGGCCTGCGTGCCGGCGCCAGCGGGTTCCTCATCAAGGACGCGCTGCCCGAGGAACTTCTCTCGGGCATCCGCGCGGTGGCCGCAGGCGACGCCGTCGTGGCCCCGAGCCTCACCCGCCGCCTCCTCGACACCTACGTCCAACACCTTCCGGAAACCGGTCCGGGCACATCGGCGTCTTCCGTCGTCGACGCACGTCTGGCAAGGCTGACGGAACGGGAGCGGGAAATCCTGACGGTGATCGGCCAGGGCTGGACAAACACAGAGATCGCGAGCCGGCTGCACCTGGCGGAGTCGACGGTGAAGACCCATGTGAGCCGCATCCTGGCGAAGACGGGGGCCAGGGACCGGGTCCAGGCGGTCATCCTGGCGTACGACACCCAGCTGGTGAAAGCGTCCTGAAACGCAGAAAAGCCCCGCACCATGACGGTGCGGGGCTTTCCCACAATGATTGTTCGGCGGCGTCCTACTCTCCCACAGGGTCCCCCCTGCAGTA